>DATJMC010000075.1:0-50807 GCA_035508975.1 Occallatibacter sp. | reverse complement strand
TGACCCTGTTGCCGGGAGTTCCGGCGCGCCTGTCCGAGGTTCCCGCGGGACTCTTCCTGGTTCGCCCGAGGTCGATTGCTGTCCTTGCCGGTGCTGTCCTTCTCCGGAGTCGCCGCTTTGCGTCTGACTTGCCGACTGTGCTTCCGGCGGTGTCACGGAGAGCGAGTGAACGGGGATGTGCTCTTCCGCGAGATGAGCCTGGAGCCCGACAATGTGGTTGTCGAGTGTTTGTTCTGCGCCGGCGGATGCGGGAACAACGACTGCGTGGAGACCGTCGGTGTTCCATTGCGCGCGGACCCCAACCCAGCCGAGCGCAGGGTCGTGAAATCCTCCCTCTGCGCGCCCCGGTGTTGTCGGTATCCAGCTTGGTTTCGAGGGGCCGCTGGCTGCGTCGAGTGCCGCGAATGCATCCCCGGTTGAAGAACGGGAGTGAGCCGCCGCAGGTGGGGTCGAGAGGTTGCGAGCGGGAGCAACTCCGGTCGGGACGACGGAAGGCTCCCGCGGGGGTTGTATGGTCGCGGACGTGGGGAACCCCGACGGTCGAAGTGGCTCGCCCGACAACCCGCGCGTCTGATTTTGCCGGGCCGTTGCAGGCCTGGGCGCACCTTCCCCCTGCAACCGCGTACTCAGAGTGTGCCGAACGGCAGGTTGTGTCTGCGGAATTTCACTGGGAGCCATCCTGGGAGCATGCGAAGAAGCAACCGGCGAAACAGTTCCCTTCTCCTGCGGCGGGTGCCGAAGATTCGGATCGGCTGGGAGGATGGGAACAATGATGTGCCGGGACTGGGTTGCCGCAACCGACGGTGTTGCGTAGCCCGATGAACCTTGGCTTGGTGTCAGGATCGGCTGAGCCTGCTTTTCAGATGAAGTGTTGGCCGCCGTTACCATGGCGGCCGCAGCAATCCCTTTCGCAGCCGGCGGAGCAGTCGCCGACCCGGAAGGAGCGACAGAGACGCGCCCATTAAAGCGCACGGCGCCGGCGGGAACGGGTTTCGTGTCGGCGGCAGCTGAAGAAGGATCTGCTACGCCGGACTTGCGGGAATCGGGAAACGTGAGTTCGCTTTTCATCACCCGCGCAGTCGATTCGTTGTGTTGCGCTGTCACGGCGGGCCTCGGCGGTATCGGCAGCGACAAGAGCGCCTCGGTGAGGTTCGGAGCCGGAGCCGCAAGGGTCGGCGAACCTTCCGCGGATTCAGTCTCGGCTCCGCGGCGCTTCGATTCAGCTTCGGTTGCCGGCCGGTGCGATAGGATTTCCGGCTTCCTGCGGAGATCGTGGCCGCCGTCAGCGCCCGGCTGGTTGGGGCCGGCAGCTGATGCTGAGTCTTCTTCATCGCCGTCGCGGCGCCGTACCGCTCCAGGCCCATCGTCTTTGCCGAGAAGGAGACTTCGGAAATTCGGCAGCCAACCTTGCTGCGAAGCGCCGGTGTTCTCCGACCGGCACTCCCATTTCCCGATCTCGCCCGGTGATGCAGCCTCTCCAGGGGTTCGTCCGTTGAGCGTGCTTCCGGTCGCGATCGCAATGGCCATGCAAAGAGACTTTGCAGCGCCCGTGCCAAACCAATCGAAGTCAGGTTAGAGCAGTATCAGAATTGCAAAGCGGCTTGCCGGTACGAAGAATCAAGCGGTTGTGTCCGGTAGCGGACCGCACCTCTAACGCGCATCGAGTTTGCCCGGTTTCCGCGCCCTGTACCACTCATCCAGTTCCCGTTGAATGCGCCGGTCGGCCTCGAGCGCATCAAGCGTTCTGAGGCGATCGACGAGGATCTCCGACTGCCTGCGCTTCACCTGCCGGCCGAGGAGCTCCGATTTCAGCTCGTCCACGCGCCGTTCCGCTTCGCGGAGTCTCACCGTCAGGGCCTCCGCACGGATCTTCGCAGTGCTGATTTCGACGAGCCCCGCGAGCCGCTCTGAAATCTCGCCCGACGCGAGAGCTTTGTGCAGCAGCCGCCTTCCGCCTTGTGCGCGCGCAAGTGTCTCTTCGAGAGCGCGCGTAAAGGAATTCAATTCAGCGAGCGCTGCGGCCAGAGCGGCCCGGCTTTGCTCTTCTTCGAGCGTGCGGATGCGCAGCAGTCGCTCGAATCCCCGGGGGATAGGCATCGCTTCAGATTCCGTTGGCGAGCACCGCCAGTTGGCGAAGGCTCTCCTCGGCTCCAACCCGCTCCTCGGCTCCCTGCACCATGTACGCGCGGATCGCTTCGCGCGCGTGTGCTGCCCGATCGAGTTCCGCATCCGATCCAGGCTTATAGGCTCCAATGCGCAGCAGGTCTTCTGAGCGCGCATAAACAGCCAGCAGCCTGCGAACCAGGGCGGCCTGCTGCCGGTGATTTGCGTCGGCCACGGCGGGCATCAGGCGGCTGATCGAGTCGAGCAGTTCAATCGGCGGATACCAGCCTTCGGAAGCCTTGCTGCGCGACAAAACCACGTGCCCATCGAGCAGAGACCGCACCGCATCGACCAGCGGGTCCTGCTGATCGTCCCCCTCCATCAGGACCGTGTAGAAAGCCGTGATGGAGCCGGCCTGAAAACTTCCCGCTCTTTCCACCAGCTGCGCCAGGCGCGTGAAGACCGAGGGCGTATAGCCCTTGGCGGTCGGTGGTTCGCCAGCGGCCAGCCCGATTTCGCGGGCGGCCATGGCAAAGCGTGTCAACGAATCGAGGACGAGAAGCACATGCTTCCCCTGTGCTGCAAAGTACTCCGCCACGGCCGTCGCGGCCAGTGCGGCACGCACGCGCAAAAGAGGAGACTGGTCGGAGGTTGCCACAATCACTACGGAACGCGCTCTGCCGTCGGCGCCCAGCGCGCTCTCAAGAAACTCGCCCACCTCGCGGCCGCGCTCCCCGACCAGCCCGACGACGGTTACGTCGGCTTCGGTGTTTCGCGTCATCATGCCGATCAGGGTGCTCTTGCCTACGCCTGACCCGCCGAAGATGCCGACGCGCTGCCCTCGCCCCACCGTAAGCAGCCCGTCGATGGCGCGAATGCCCGTGCCGAGGGAATTGCGAATGGGCGACCGGTCGAGCGGGGAGCGAACACGTCCGCGAAGAGGCATTGTGAAGGGACCGTGCCGTAAGGATCCCCCATCCATTGGAGTCCCCATGGCATTCAGAACTCGTCCTATGAGGGCCGGCCCTGCCGCGATCTCCGGATACTCCCCGCGCGCGGTCACGCGGTCGCCATAACGAATCCCGTCGCAGTTCTCAACGGGCATCGCCAGCATCGTGGATCCGCGAAAACCGATCACCTCAGCCTCGTGCACAATGCCGTGCCGGTCGTGAACCTCGCAGCACTCTCCAATCGAAGCGACCGGGCCGTTCGATGCGATCGTCTGGCCGACCGATTCCAGGACCCGCCCCACCCACTGCCATGGTTGGCCGGCGAGAAGGCGGGCCCGATAGCGCTCGAGCAGAGCGGTCACGCTTCCGTCTCCGGATCCGAAATCGAACGGTTGGGCACTTTTACTGCATCTCTTTGGTCGAAAAATCCGCGCTCGATCTCGGCAAGCTGAGCGTGCACCCCCAGATCCACCGATCCCAGTTCAGTCGAAAGCACGCAGCTTCCCGCCTGCAGGTTGTCGTCTCCCTGCAGGATCGGTTTCAAAGCCAGATTCGGGATGTGCGCCAGCGTTTCCTTCCAAAGCTCAAAGTCGGCTTGAGGAACCACGAGCTTTACATGGGTGGTCTCAGCAAGCTGTCCGAGAGCTACCCGAACCGCACCCGTCAACAGGAGCGGGTCCATCTGCGCTTCGCGGCGCAGAATCCGCGCCGCGATGGCAAGAGCCAACTCGACCACTTCGTGCTCGACATTCTGGAGATAGCGGTCTCTTTCCGACCCAAATTGTGCGAGAAGAGAGGAAAGCTGTTCTTTCCACTGCGTCTCTGCTTTTTTGATCCTTCGCGCAGACTCTTCACGCTCCGTGCGCAGGCCCTCTTCCAATCCCTGACGGCGGCCTTCTTCGAAGCTGCGGGCCAAGTCGGCCTGCTGCCTGCGCTTCTCCTGCGCTGGATCCCGGTCGGGGGGCGGGGGCGGGCCGGCGCTTGCGGCTTCGCGGGGTTCGTTCGATGCGGAGGGGATGATGGGAAGATCGGGCCACGGGCTGAGCGGCTCTTTCGCGCTCTCCTGGTACATATAGACTTCAACCGACCTGTCGCTGTTCTTCATCGTTGCCCTGCCTCACATCGAACCCCTCGCCAGAATCCGCGCCTCATGCCAACATCTCCTCGCCGGTCTCCAGCTTGAGGACGATCTTCCCTTCTGCCTCGAGGCGGCGCGCCAGGTTAAGAATCTCCTGCTGCGCCTGTGCCACCTCCCGCGAACGGACCGGTCCCAGCACCTCCATATCTTCCTTCAGCATCTCCACGGCTCTTGAGCTCATGGCCTTGAAGATCTGCGCGCGCAACTCGTCCTTGGTTCCACGGAGCGCCATCGCCAGCTGGCGCTTATCGACTCCCGACACGATCTCCCGAATGCTCGCGGCGGGCACGGTGATCATGTCTTCGAAGGTGAACATGAGATTGCGGATGCTCAAGGCCAACTCGGGCTGACTCTCCTCGATCGCCTCAAGGATTTTCTTGGACTCCTCGGCATTGAGTCGATTCAACAGGTCGGCGACGGCTTTGAAGCCGGAGTAGCTGCGGCGCGCCGTATCTCCAACGCTCTCCAGGCGCCGGTGCAGAATGTGCGCTACCTTTTGCGCCATCTCGGGCGAGAACTGCCGCATCTCGGCGAGCCGCTCGATCGAGATCACTTTGTGCTCTTCGCTGAGGTTGTCGAGCACAATCGAGGCTCGCTTGGGGTCGAGGTGTGCCAGAACCAGCGCGATCGTCTGCGGGTGTTCGGTATCGAGCAGCTTTCCCAGTTGCTGCGGGTCCGTGCGTTGCAGCTTCGCCAGGTTCCCCTGGGCGGCCTCCTGGGAGCGCCGCACCAAGGCCAGCAAATCTTCCGCGCGTTGCTTGCCGAACGTTTCGATCAGCAGATGATTGGTGTAATCAAGGCCGCCGTGCATCATGAAGTTCTGGGTTTCCAGCAACTCCCAGAATTCCTGGAGCACTTCGCCGGAAGTTTCGGAGTTGACTCCGCGCAATTCCGCCAGTTCCTCCGTCAAGCGCTGCACATCGGCTTCGGGCAGCGTGCGCAGGATGTCCTTGGCCAGGTCTTCGCCCACGGCCACAAGGAGGATCGCAGCCTTCCTCAAGCCGGTGAGATTGGCCGCTTGCCGCCGCCTTCCACTTCCGTTTTGATTGGCCTGCTCGTCCATGATCAAGATTTTCCGTTCACATCCAGACCGTGACGGTCATTCGGAGTGAATCCAGCTTTGGAGCAGGCGCGAACTCTGCGTGGGCTCCCGCTTCAAGTGTCCTGTCACCTGTTCGAAGATCTCCTGGGCGCGCGCGCGTTCCGGATCAGGCGGGGTTTCAGCCGGAAGCGGCCTGGGACCGGAATCCTCGATCCCCTTGGGGCTTGCCACAGCATTCATTCGGCCCTTTTCGCGGTGGCCGGCGAATTGAAGCGCCGGGCGCACTCCGAAGGCCAGCAGGACGACCAGGCCGGCGAGGAAGGCGGCGTACCGGAGCAGCTCCGGAGATCTCTCTGCGGTTGCGACGAGGCGGGCTGTCGTTGACGCTGGCTGAAGAGTCCGATTGTCGCTGAACGCCAGATCCTCAACCGCCACCACATCGCCCCGGTTTGCATCGAAGCCAACCGCCGCCTGAGCCAGCAGGGTCAGGTTGCGCAATTGCTCGGAAGACCATGGCTCCCACTGCGCGGGATTTCGGCTGGTCGCATCGCGCAGCAGACGATCATTCACAACAATCGCCGCGGTCATCCGCCGCAGCCGCCCCGGAGTCTGGACAACATGCCGGACCGACTTCGAGACGCCGTAGGTTCCTGACTCGGATTTCGAGGTTTCCGGAAGGGTTGAGAGCTTGGGGTAAACCGGGAGCGATTGGGTGTTAGGAGCGTTGGATGCGGCGCCCGGAACCCCGGCCTGAACAGGCTGCCCGCCGGTCGTCTGTTCGCTGCGCTGCATCGACAGGGTCGCGGTTTGATCGGGGTCGTAGTTTTCATCGGTCTCGTCCGAAGCCGTGTCGTCGTAGTCCAGTGTGACCGATGCGCGCACATTTCCGGCGCCGGTCACCGGCTCCAGGGTAGCCACCAGTTTCTCTTCGAGAACCTGCTCCGCGTTGAGGCGCAGACTTTCCGCCGTCTTCGGTCCAAGGGGCAGATGTCCGGCGGCGTCCACCAGAACGACGCGTTCCGGGCTCAGGCCGTCCACTGCTGAGGCGACGAGATTCCGGATGGATTCTGCCTCTCCATCGGCGAGAGACGCATTGCGCAGCTTGAGAACGACCGATGCCTTCGCGGGGCGTTCCTGGTCCCGGAACAAGGAATCGCGCGGCAGAACCAGGTGCACACGCGCCGACTCGACGTCGGCCAGCGTCCCTACCGTGTGTTCCAGTTCTCCTTCGAGAGCCCGCTGATAGTTCACTTGTTCGTCGAACTCGGATCCGACCCAGTTGGGCTTGTCGAACAGTTCGAAGCCGAGACGCCCGCTCTTTACGCCCTTGCCGGCGGTCGCCAGCCTGGCTTTGTCGATCTGCGGGGCCGGCACGAGGATTGCTGTCCCATTCGAGGCGACTTCAAAGGGAATCTGCGCCTGCGTCAGCGTGATTCCGACCTGGCGTGCGTCATCGGGGTCCAGCCCCGCATAGAGCGTGCGCCAGTCGGTCCGCAAGCCCAGCCAGAGCATCCCCAAGACAAGCGCGCCCAGGAGCGAGAATGCAAATAAGCCGCGGCGGCGCTGGGCAGGCTCCAGCGCTGCCCAGCGCCTGCGGCTGCGCGACCAGAGAGCCGATGCGCGTGCGGCCAGGTCTTGGGGTTCTGCGCCCGGGGGGACGGCCTTTTCCAGTTGTGTCGCCGCGACGGCCATCTCGAGCCCGCTCCTGCCTCCTGGTTAGAACTGCATTCCCATGACGCTCTGGTAGGCCTGGATCGCCTTGTTATGCACCGCGAGCGCCAGCTCAAAGGCCATTTCCACTTTTTGGGTTGCGATCACGGCCTGATGCACGTCGACACCCGAGCCTGTCATCAGGCCATCGACTGCCGTGCGTGCTTCTCCTTCGAGCCCGTTCATCTGGGCCAGCGCCTCGCGAAACAAACCGCCAAAGGGAGCGTCGGAGGCTGCATTCGTCGCCGGGAGCTGGTCGGCCAAACTGCCTGTACCGGCTGCAAGGGAAGCAACCGCGTGGGTCGGGCTCATGGTTCGGTCTCCTTCCTCCGTGCGCATCAGCTCCTGGCGATCTCGAGTGCCGAGGAGATCATTCCTTTGGCGGCCTGGACGGCGGATCCATTCAGTCCGTAAGCGCGCGTCGCGCCCATAAGGTCCACCATTTCTGTGAGCGGATTAATGTCGGGATAGGAGACGTATCCGTCCGCACCGGCGTCGGGGTGTCCAGGATCGTAGCGCTTCAGCGGAGCGGCGGGATCTTCAACGACAGCGGCGACGTGTACGCCTCCCGGCACTTCTGAGTCGCTCCGCGCGGAACTCGTTGCCGCATTCACACTCTGCGCTCCGTGAAAGGTGTCGAGAAACGTCGGGTCGGTGGGGTTGGCGGCGAAGACGACCATCTGCCGGTGATACGGGCCGCCCGACTCCGTGCGCGTGGTCTCCGCGTTTGCCATGTTCGCGGAGACGACCTCGGCGCGCATTCTTTCGGCCTGCATCGCTGAGCCCGAAACGTCCATGACTCCAAACAGGTTCATAGCTCTTGTTCCTCGGCGATTCGACTACTTGGTGTCCGCGTGAATTGCATCCATGACTCGCTGGTACTCTTCCCGCAAGAGCGCGACGCCGGTCTTGAACTTCAACTGAGCCTCGGCCAACTCGAGGCTCTCCCGGTCCATCGAGACATTGTTGCCATCGGGGCGCGCGATCAGCCCTTCGACTGCTCGAATGCGAACCGCCTTTGCAGCACCTCCGTCTTCGATGGACCCGAGCGCTTCGCGCATCTCGGCTTCGAAATCCATCCCCAGAGTTTGAAAGCCTGGCGTGTCGATGTTTGCCATATTGGCAGCACAGAGTTTTGCCTGCGTCGCCGCCAGGTCGAGATAGCGTTCGATCTGATCGCTCAACCGGGTTTGAATCTGCGGTTGCATGGAGCCGGATGCCTCCTTTCGGCGCAACGGGCGCCGCAGCAGCTCAATTCCCATCCAATCCAAAATCAATCTCATCCGCGGTCAGGGTGGGCGCATCGCCGGCCAGAATGGTCGCCCTCTCCAAAACGTGCTGAAGTTCGCGCACGTTTCCTGGCCAGCCGTGCGCGGCAAGTTTGGCCATTGCGCCTGCTTCAATTCTCTTGGCCGGCATCTCGCGGCCCAGCCGATCGAGGAAATGCTGAACGAGCTTCGGCAAATCCTCAAGGTGAGAGCTCAAGGGAGGCGTGCGGATGAGAAACACGGCGAGGCGGTAGTAGAGATCGGCGCGGAAAGCCCTCGACTCGACCTCGTGCGCGAGAGAACGGTTGGTTGCTGCAACCACGCGGACATCGACGTGGACCGTGTCATTGTCTCCAACCTGCTGAAGCTCTCCATTTTCGACAAAGCGGAGCAACTTCGCCTGGAGCGAGAGGGGCAGCTCCGCGATTTCATCCAGAAACAGCGTCCCGCCGTCGGCGGCTTCGATTCGGCCGATCCTTCCCTGGACTGCTCCCGTAAAAGCGCCCCGCGTGTGGCCGAAGAGCTCCGACTCCAGCAAGTCGTCGGGAATCGCGGCACAGTTGATGGCCACAAACGGCTTGCGGCTTCGGGCCGACAAGCGATGCAGCGCCCGGGCAACCAGCTCTTTTCCAGATCCGGTCGGGCCCTCGACCAATACAGGGGTTGAGCGCGAGGCCACGAGGCGGATGCGGCGGCTCACTTCGCGCATGCAGGATCCGTCGCCAACAAAATCCGGAAGCTCTTCCAGGCAGGACGAAGGGCTCCAACGGCCTTCGCATCTGTCTGAAACTCTCGGCGTATCTGCGCCCCGAGGTGGCAAAGGCTTGGCGAGCGACAATCGGGAGCCAGGCGACAGGCGCTCGGGAGTGCCAGCCGGGTCTTCGTCAAAGCCTGGCGCCGAAAGCCATGCCGCGCCGTCGGTCTCCTGACCGCAGCGCAAGGCGTAGAGCAGTTCCTGCCGGTGCGGACCGCGGACCTCCTGGCTTTCACTGCCATCGGCGCTCAGGAACGAAACCTCGGGGAAAGCTGCGTGAAACTCCCTTTGGAAGTCCCGGCAATCAAGATCCGGAAGCCACGAGTCGACGATGACGGCCTCGGGAAGAGATGCTTCGGCCTGCTCCCAAACGCCGGCTCCCCCGGATACCTCGCGAACCTGCCAGCGAAGGCCGGTGAGGATCGCATTCATCCGCTGGCGAAAGCTGCCGTCGGCACTTGCGATCACGGCTGAACGAGGGCAAATCCTTGACACCCTGGAGGAAACCGGAAGGGTAGAGGCTTGCATTGCGGTTCTCCCATGTTGCGCAGCGCTGAATGCGATGCGGTTAGGCCACCGGTTGAGCGATTGGCGTCGAAACAGGCGGGCGGATCGGCGTGCACTTGCCTGCTCCTTCTGTAAACACCATGTATCCCTGACCGCGGACGGTGCGGATCAGTTTCCCGGGAGGCGGGTCCTGCAGCTTTCTGCGTAAATAGTTGATGTAGACATCGACGATGTTGGTGGTCTGCGCGGGTTCCATCTTCCAGACCGAATCGAGGAGTTCAACGCGAGAGACGCAGCGCCCGCGGTTGAGCAGCAGATATTCAACCAGGGCGAACTCCTTGTTGGTGAGTCCGACCGCATGACCGCCGCGCAAAACGGAATGATCGAGTCGATTGACCTCAATGTCGCCGGCCCGCAAGCGGAGAAGCACCTCGCCCTTGCGGCGCAGCAGCGCGCGCACGCGGGCGCGCAACTCTGACAGGCTGAAGGGCTTCAAAACAAAATCGTCAGCGCCCAGGTCGAAGCATTGGATGCGGGCTTCGACTTCCTGCCGTGCGGTCAAAACGAGCACCGGCAGATCAGCATCGAGCAGACGGATCTCGCGCAGGACCTCTTCGCCACTCCGTATGGGAAGATTCAAGTCGAGGATGGTCAGGCCTGGCAACTCCTCGCGAAAGGCTTGAACTGCCGCTTCTCCGTCATATGCCAGGTGTACGCGATGTCCGTCGGCTTCGAGCGCGCGTTGCAGGAAAGATGCCAGCGCTGTGTCGTCTTCTGCGATTAACAACCTCATCCCGGCGCTCCTCCTTTTCCGGCTTCTGCCTGTTTCCAAGGCGGCGCATCTCCACCATGCGTCTGCCGATCGAGGACTTCAACACCTGGAGCAAAAATGAGCGGGGTCGATTCCCGGAAATGGAAATGGAGCGAGTCGATTCCGAAAATGAGACCCGCCGAACATCTTCGAATCGGAAGCTCGATCGAGCCAGGCTCTCGGCCGGTTCCGGACGCGGCGCGATTCAGCCAAGAAATATTCGTCATTCTCTTGCCGGGAATCCCAGGCGCCCGGCAGTTTACCGATTTGGGTCTGCCGGGAAAGAATTCTGCGAGGGTCTTCCGCGATTCGCTTTTTGTTCGCTATAATTCGGCCCATGGCTGTGACGCGCAGGCAAAAAGAGGTTCTGGACTTTCTCGAATCCTTTGTCACCCGCAACGGCTATTCCCCTTCCTTCGAGGAGATCGCCAGGGGAATGGGCTTGCGGAGTTTGGCTACCGTTCACAAACACATCTCCAATCTCGAGAAAAAGGGGATGCTGGACAGGGTCCACAACCGCAGTCGTTCCATCGACGTTCTTCCGCCGGGGACGCGCACTCGCTCGACGGACCGCTTGCCATTGGCAGGCAGGATTGCAGCGGGCATGCCGGTGGAGACCTCCGAGACGCCCGAGAGCATTTCGCTTCACGATGTGGTCGGTAACCGGGATGTGTTTGCGCTCGAGGTGCGCGGGGATTCCATGCGCGACGAGCACATCATCAACGGCGACTACGTCCTGGTGGAACGAACCCGGACGGCGCGCCAGGGAGAGATCGTGGTGGCGCTGGTGCACGGCGCGGAGACCACGTTGAAGCGGTTCTATTCGGAGGGACACGTAGTGCGGCTGCAGCCGGCAAACATCGAGATGGAACCGATCTATGTGCCCGCCGGCCAGGTCGCGATTCAAGGCCGCGTGCTCGGGGTGTTACGCAAATATCGCTAATCCGAGCCGTGAAGGAAGCCACCGGTTGCGGACCTGCGCGGTTGCACGAAAAAAGGGCCCGTCTCGGCGGGCCCTTCGCACCTTGAGAGAAGCTAGGCCAGCAGCCGTTGAACCTTCTCTTCGATCACGTTCTGGGGCACGTAGCCCACCACCTGATCGGCCACTTTGCCGCCTTTGAAGAAGAGCAGAGTCGGAATTCCGCGGATCCCGTAGCGGGAAGGCGTCGCGCCATTCTCATCGACGTTCATCTTGGCGACTTTCAACTTGCCCGTATAAGCCGTTGCGACGCTGTCGACCATTGGAGCAATCGCTCGGCAAGGACCGCACCACACAGCCCAGAAGTCGACAAGGACCGGCTGCTCGCTGCGCAAAACCTCCTGGTCAAACGTTGCATCGCTCACTTCCATAATTCCCAAGCCCGCCATGATCTCTCCTTGTTGCATGCTTCCCCCCCAGTCTAATCGAATGGGTGCCGTTCCATAGGATGCACAGGATCCGCCAAAGTCGCAGGGTTGGGGAGCACTGCGCTTTGCCAGGGTTGCGGCGGGCGAATCGCAATGGCGTGTTGTGGGAGTTGGCTGGGCGGAAGGAGGATTGGGGTGATGTCGCCGGAAACTAGAAGCGCCCGGATCCCAGTAAGGATCACGGGCGCTAGAGCAGCCCTCCCCCAGAACTGCCCACGCTGCGAATGTAGGTGTTCCCTCTCTGAATAGCAAGTAAACTTAGGTAATCCAACGAGTAATCACTGTCAGGTGATTGCCGAAATAGATACGGTGATTGATCGCGGATTTATCTCCCGATAACTACCCCTCAGCCGAGTTTCTTAGTGGGATCCGATCGAAGGAACCAGAAACCGGGCTCCAGATGGCTCGAATCGGCACACCCGGAGTTCAATCTCGGAAAGGTCGTTGACCGACGCTTGGATTAACTCCATTGCAGCTTGGATACTTACTTCGTGCTCGACGATGATCAATACGGCGGGCCCTGCTCCGCTTAGAGATACACCCAGAATGCCTTGCTTTCCCGCGAGCGGAAGCAAACTGGCGAGCAGCGAGCAAATCGGGAGCCGATAGGGCTGGTGGATGCGATCTTTCATGGCAACCTTCAGCAAATCGCCGCGGCCCTGGCTGAAGGCGAGGCCGAGCATTGACACCGCCTGAAGGTTGGCCACGACGTCGGCTCGGGAATACTGGTCGGGGAGAACCGCGCGCGCTTTGCTGGTGGAAAGTGGGTTCGCGGGGAGCGCGATTATCGCACGCCACTCGACTGGCGGGACCACTTGCGCGATCTCGACAGCCGGGCCATCGCACGATGCGGCGACAAACCCTCCCAGCCAGCAGGCAGCCGCGTTATCCGGATGCCCTTCCAGCGCGGAGGCCTCTTCAAGGATGCGCGACGAATCCCAGCCGAGTGCTCCGTAGTGGACTGCCATCGCGATCGCCGCGAGACGGCCGGCGGCCGAGGAACCGCATCCCATGCCGAGGGGAATATCGTTGATCATTCGCAACGCAAGCGGGGTGACCGGCTTGCCGTGATCGAGCAGAGTCTTCTGGTAGACGTTGAGGATCAGATTGTCGTCGAGGTGCGAGCAGCGTTCTGCATCGCGGCCAGTGGCGTCGATCGAGAATTGCTCGGCGGGATGGGCTTCGACGTCGAGATAGAAGCTGAGGGCCACAGCGACGGCGTCGAAACCCGAGCCGAGGTTTGCCGAGGTTGCCGGGAGCCGGAGACGAAAGCTGGCGGTGCATGCAACCGAGCTCCCGGTCATTGACGCTCGCCCCGCATCACTGACAACACCGCATCGGGATTTGCATCGACGGCGAAAGCATTTCTTCGCAGGGCATCGACTTCCCTTTCGTGGCCGGCCAATTCGTCGTCTTTCAGCAAAGTTCCGCGGTGAAAGTCGATGGTGTAGTCCGCATCTTTCAAGGTATGGCCCGTCAGCAGGAGGACGACAGAATCGCTGTCTGCAATCTTTCCTTCGGCGCGCAGCTTTTTCAAACCTGCAAGCGTGACAGCCGAGGCCGGCTCACATCCCAGGCCCTCCGCGCCCAACTCGGCTTTGGCGATCGCAATCTCGGTCTCGCTCACGTCGAAGCACCATCCATCGGTGTCCTGAATGACACGCGCGGCCTTGCGCCACGATGCCGGATTGCCGATGCGAATGGCGGATGCGCGCGTGTGCGCTTCCACGGGTTCCAGTTCCCTGCCGTGAGTCTTCGCAAAGCTGCGTACCAGCGGATTGGCTCCCTGGGCCTGAACGACGGAGATACGCGGCATCCGTGCGACCATTCCAAGCTCGCGCATTTCGCGAAAGCCCTTCCCGAGCGCGGAGCTGTTGGCCAGATTGCCGCCCGGGACAATCAGGTGGTCAGGGACATTCCAGTCCAGCGCCTCGGCAATTTCGAATGCGGGCGTCTTCTGTCCTTCGAGGCGATAAGGGTTCACGGAGTTGAGCAGGTAGATCGATTCTTTGCGAACGATCTCGGCGAGGACCTTCACGCATCCGTCGAAGTCGGTCTTGAGCTGGCAGGTGATCGCGCCGTAATCCATTGCCTGCGCAAGCTTGCCCCACGCAATCTTTCCTTCGGGGATCAGCACCAGACTGCGTAACCCGGCACGGGCCGCGTAGGCAGCCATGGCCGCGGAAGTATTTCCGGTCGAGGCGCAGGCGACCCACTCGAATCCGCGCTCCCTGGCAACGCTTAGCGCAGCGGTCATACCCGTGTCTTTGAAGGAGCCGGTGGGATTCATTCCCTGGTGCTTGGCGAAGACCTGATCCATTCCCAGGGCACGCGCCGCGCGTGTGAGCGCGTAAAGCGGCGTATTGCCTTCGCGCAGGGTCACGGCGTTGCCGTAGTTCTCGAGAATGGGGAGCAACTCGCGGAAGCGCCAGACGCCGGATTGATCGAGGATTTCGGAGGAGCAGCGGCGCTCGCGCCAGAGCCATTTCAGGGCGCCGGGATTGGGCCGATTGGTTCCCTGGCGCAGGCTCCAGCCGGCGTATTCCACTTCGAAAAGGTCGCCGCACTGTGCGCAGCGGAAGTCGGGCCGCGCGTCAGATCCGGAAATTCGATCTCCGCATCCGAAGCAGCGAAGCTGGTGCAGGTTTTCGTTCATCCCTGGTGTTAGCCTACCAGCGTGAAGCGATTTTTGCTTGTGCCGAGAAGAGGCGGAACCACGAAGTTGCGGGCAAGCATTGTCGCGTTGGTTGTCTGTTTTGCCGTGTTGGCAATCAGCGCCGAGGAGCCGCTGCGCCTGGCGGCCGCAGCGGATCTGGGGCCGGTGCTTCCGCCGATTCTCGATGAGTTTCAACGGGCAACGGGTATCCATGTCGAGGCGACGTACCAGGCATCGGCGATGCTGACGACGCAGATTCAGAATGGCGCGCCCTTTGATCTTTTTCTGTCGGCGGACTTGAGTTATCCGAAGCGCCTGATCGACGCTGGGTTCGCCGATGCAGCAGACTTGAAGCCCATCCCCTATGCCGAAGGAACGCTCGTTTTGTGGACGCGCAACGACTCGCACCTGCGGCCCTCGCTTGAGCTTCTGCGCAACCCTGCACTGAAGCGGCTCGCGATTGCCAACCCCGATCGCGCTCCCTATGGGCGTGCAGCGGTTGCCGTCCTCACCAGCCTGAAACTCTACGGCGAACTCAAACCGCGCATCGTTATGGCGGAGAACATTGCGCAGACGGCGCAATTTGTGGAATCAGGGAATGCCGATGCCGGGCTGATCTCGCTGACTTCGGCGCTTACGCCGCGTCTCTTGTCGGCCGGAAGCTATTTCGTCGTCCCGCGCGATCTGTATCCGCCCATCGCGCAAGGCGCCGTGGTTGTGCGCAAGGCGACCCAGCGCGCAGCGGCTCGCGAACTGCTCGACTTTCTGCGCTCCGCGCCGATCCAGGCCCAGCTTGCCAAAAGCGGGCTCACGCCGGTCAAATGATGCCACCAGCAATGGAATGGCAAGCGCTCGTCCTCACTCTCCGGCTCGCAACGCTCACCACCGCCATCCTGATCGTGATTTCCGTTCCGCTGGCTGCGGTGCTGGTTCTCGGCCGCAGCCGTTGGCTGCCCCTGCTCGAAGCGATTCTTGCCATGCCGCTGGTCTTGCCGCCGACGGTGCTGGGCTTTTTCCTGTTGGTCTTACTCGGGCCGCGCACCATGGTCGGCCGGGGGATTACTTCCCTGCTGGGGCACCCGTTGGCCTTCTCATTCTCGGGCCTGGTGGTGGGTTCGGTGATCTACAGCCTTCCCTTCGCGGTGCAGCCGTTGGTCGCGGGCTTCGCGGGGATCGATACAAGGCTGATCGACGCGGCGCGCTTGCTTGGCGCAGGGAATGGCAGAGTTGTGATGACTGTGCTTCTCCCCCTGGCGCGCCGCTCGGCGCTGGCCGCGGCGGTTCTGAGTTTTCTGCACACGGTGGGTGAGTTTGGAGTGGTGTTGATGCTCGGCGGCGACATCCCCGGCGCGACGCGAACGTTGTCGATTCTGCTCTACAACCAGGTCGAGAATTTCGACTACGCCGCCGCCGATCATACAGCGATTGTTCTTGTGGGGTTCAGCGTCGCCGCGCTTGCGGCAATCTATGCCGGCAGCCGCCGCCGCGGAGGCGCCCGTGCTTGAGTTTGCGCTGGCGGCCCATCGCGACGGGTTTCAGCTCCAGGCGGAGTGTCGTTTTGCGTCGGATTGGACTGTCATCTTCGGCCCCTCGGGCGCGGGCAAGAGCACGCTGTTGCGCTTGCTTGCCGGGCTCGAGCTACCCGATCGCGGCCACATCGAATTGGATGGCCGCTCGCTGACAGACACGGTGCGGCGCGTTCATGCGAAGCCGGGGCGCAGGAGCACCAGCCTTGTTTCGCAGCAGCCCGCGCTTTTTCCCCACATGCGGGCCGACGCTAACGTTGGCTACGGGATCCGTACTCTCGATCGAACCGCTCGCGACCAACGAATCGCAGAGCTGCTTGAATTAGTCGATGCTGCGCCGCTTGCCGATCGCCGCCCGCACCAGATCTCTGGTGGTGAGGCGCAGCGCGTTGCCCTCGCGCGCGCATTGGCTCCGCTGCCGCGATTGCTGCTGCTCGACGAGCCGTTCGCGGCGCTGGACGGCTCCGCGACCGATGCCCTTCTCGCACGCCTGCAGCCGTGGCTTCGAGCTCAAAAGATGCAAACCATCCTGGTGACACACGATGCGGCCGACGCGTTCGCTTCCGGCGCGGAGGTTGCTCTGATGCGCGAGGGGCGCGTGGTCGCCGTGGGACCGGCATCGATAGCGCTCGAGGGTGAGCGCAATCGCATTCTGAGTCGTCTGGCAAGCAGCTAGCCCGCTCCTTCTGCGAAGCCGAGCAATTCCGGCTCCATCTCGAGGCGAATCGCAAACCGCGCTTCCACGGCAGCGGCGATTTCTTTGGCGAATGCCAGAATCTGCCCCGCGGTCGCGCCTCCGCGATTGACGAGAGCGAGCGTATGCCGCGAGGATAGGCCCACGGAGCCGCGCGCGTAGCCCTTGCTGAATCCTGACTGCTCGATGAGCCACGCGGCGGAAAGCTTCACTACGCGATCGTCCGAACCGCCAGCAGGAAAACAGGGCGGAGGGTTTCCGGCTTGTGCTGCAATGTCGGCAACGCGCTCGCGGGCAACGATGGGGTTCTTGAAGAAGCTTCCCGCGCTGCGGCAGTCCGGGTCTCCGTCGACCAGCAGCATTCCCTTGGATTGGCGGATGCGGCGAACGGCTTTTGCCACCGCGGCGACGGTTGGATTCGAGCCCTGCGGGAAAGCCTTCTGCAAATCTGCGTAGCGAAGGTTCGGAACTCCATGGGGCTTTAATCGATAGTCCACGCAACTGACCACATAGCGGCCTCGATCCACGGTATTGAAGCGGCTGCGGCGATAGGCGAAGGCGCATTGCCCGTTTGTGAACTCGACAAAGTCCTGCGTTTCTAGATCGAATGCGCGCACGCGGATGATCGTGGTGGCGACTTCCTGCCCATAGGCGCCGACGTTCTGCACGGGTGTGCCGCCGACGGTGCCGGGAATGCCCGCCAGGCACTCGAGCCCCGCGCAGTCTTCGTGCAGGCTGCGGTCGACGCATCGGTCCCACTCTTCGCCGGCGGCGGCCTGCAGACAGATCGAGTCGCCGTGGCGCGAAGTTTGCATCCCCCCGAGCCGGATGCGCAGCACGAGACCTTCGAAGCCGGGATCGGCGACGACCAGGTTGCTGCCGCCACCGAGTACGAAGAGCGCAATTCCCTTCTCCCTTGCCCAGACCGCGGCTTCGGCGATGTCGCTTTCGGTGTACGCCTCGGCAAACCACCGCGCCGGCCCGCCGATTCCCAGGGTGGTCAGCGGGGCAAGGGGCTTGTTTTCTTCGAGCAGCATCCCCTCAAGGCTACACCGCAACTTTCAGCTAGAATGAGAGAGTCAGCTTTCTCCGGAGGACTCCCCAATGTATCCAGAAATCATGGTCATCCCCATGCGCGAGGAACTTGTTCGCGCGGGAATCATCGAAACGCGCACCGCTGAAGAAGTGGACGCAGCTCTCGCCAAGGCGGGAACGACCATGTTGGTCGTCAACTCCATCTGCGGATGCGCCGCAGGCAAGATGCGCCCCGGGGTGCGCATGGCGCTGGCCAAAGCCTCGACGCGGCCCGATCATGCGATTACCGTTTTCGCCGGCCAGGACATGGAAGCGACGGCTCGCGCACGCAGCTACTTCGAGGGAAACGAGCCGACTTCTCCGGCGATCGCGATCTTGCGCGATGGCAAGCTCGCCTACCTGATGCAGCGCTTTGTGATTGAGCAGGCCACCGCGGAGCAGATTGCCGGCGAACTGGTGCGTGTGTTCAGCCAGTTCTGCGCGCACAGCGCAGCCTGAGGGGCTTTTTCGACAGCAAATGCGACGGCCTCCCCAGCGGAGGCCATCGTTGTTGTTTGCAGCAGATTTTGCTCAGTCGCCTTCGACTGCGACCGGCAGGGCCTGCACATGGCTGTGCTTCAGCGAGTAGCTGAAATAGATCACCAATCCTATGAGCAGCCAGCTGATCATCACGATCCAGGTGATCAGTTCGAGCCGCGTCATCAGGAAAATCGCAGAGACAATGCCGAGAATCGGCACCAGGGGAACAAAGGGCGTTTTGAAAGGCCGCTTCATCTCGGGATGACGCACGCGCAAGACCCATACCCCTGCACTCACAATCGTGAAGGCGAGCAGGGTCCCAATATTCACCAGTTCCGAGAGTCGCGCAATGTTCAGGAACGCAGGCATGATCGCTGCGAACGCTCCGAAGACGATGGTGGTGATCCATGGTGTGCGGAACTTTGGATGCACCGCAGAGGCCCACTTGGGCAGTAAACCATCTTTGGACATCGAGTAGAAGACGCGTGTCTGACCAAGGAGCATGACCAGCATTACTGTGGCCAGGCCAAACACTGCGCCGATCTTGACAAGAAGTGATCCCCATCCGACTCCCGTAGCATCGATTGCAAGAGCGACAGGCGCCGACACGTTCAGGGTTTTGTAGCTTACCAGGCCGGTGAGCACGAGCGAGACAAGAATGTAGAGAATCGTGCAGACCACGAGCGAACCCAGGATGCCGATCGGCATATCGCGCTCCGGGTTCTTGGCTTCCTGCGCGGCAGTGGATACGGCGTCGAATCCAATATAAGCAAAGAAAATAGAGGCTGCCGCAGTCGGTATGCCGAGCCAGCCGAAGTTGCCGTGTCCGTCGGGAGGGGGAATAAAAGGATGCCAATTCGCTTTGGCAATATCCGGATGTTGAAAAAGGAAATAGCCGCCGACGATGAGAAATACCCCGACAATGGTGACTTTAATGATGACCACGGCTGAGTTGAAGTTGGCCGACTCCTTGATGCCAATGACGAGGATGGTTGTGATCACCACGACGATGCAGACTGCAATCAGATTGAACAAACCCGTCGCGTGAGGCAGGCCATCCGCGCTCACGCCGGGCGGAAGAGACATCACCTGAAGCCATTGTTCGTGATAGAAGACCAGCGGAGTGCCGGTGGTGGCGGTGAGCTGCGGGGGAATATAGATGTGGAACTGCTGCAGCAGACTGTTGAAGTAACCGGCCCAGCCAGAAGCGACAGTGGAGGCGCCGAATGCATACTCCAGGCACAGGTCCCAGCCGATGATCCAGGCCACTAACTCGCCGAGGGTCGCATAGCCGTAGGTGTAGGCCGAGCCGGCGATCGGAATAATTGAGGCAAATTCCGCATAGCACAGGCCGGCAAAAGCGCAAGTGAACCCGGCCAGCACAAAACTTAGCGCCACCGCAGGGCCCGCACGCAGCGCTGCCGCTTGCCCGGTAAGCGTAAAGATGCCGGCTCCGATCACCGCCCCAATGCCCAACGTGATCAGGTTAAGTGCGCTGAGCGAGCGCTTCAGGGTATGTTCGCCCTCTTCACACGCTTCCTTTGAAAGCATTGACATGGGCTTGATACGAAGCAGTCTGGACATGTGCGAGGCACAACCTCCTCAGGAATTGAGATCGGAAACGTGCGTTCTTGCGCGCAGAGAGTGCCGCGACCAAACAAGGTAGACCGGAATGCCGAGCAGCACGATTACCAGTCCCGGCCATGTGTACTGGGGCTTGTATCGCAATAATACGATACAAATCCACGTCGCCATCACGATGTAGAGAGCGGGCAGCAGCGGGTAGCCAAGAGCTTTGTAGGGCCGCGGCGCGTCGGGCTCCCGCACGCGCAGCACGAAAAGCCCGAGAATGGTGAGAATGTAAAAGACGAGGACCGCGAAGATGATGTAATCGAGCAGCTGGCTATAGGATCCGGAGACGCAAAGCACGGCGGTCCACGCAGCCTGGATCAGGAGTCCTGCAACCGGCGTATGAAAACGCTGGTCAAGCTTGCCGACGGATTTGAAGAAGAGCCCATCCCGGCTCATCGCGTAGTACACACGCGCACCCGCAAGAGTGAGACCGTTCGCGCAGCCAAAGGTCGACACCAGGATCGCGGCCGCCATCATGTACGCGCCGCTGGAGTGAAAGATCACGTCGAGCGCTGCGGTGCCGACGCGATCTTCTGCCGCATACTGGATGCCTCTGGCAATCGCGGTTGCGCCGTGCGGATCGCCATGCATGGGCAGAACCAGCAGGTAGCCCAACGAAGCGAGAAAGTAAGCGGTGAGAACGAAGCCGGTGCCCAAAACCAGCGAGATGGGAATATTGCGTTTCGGGTTCTTCACTTCCCCGGCCGTGAATGTGATGTTGTTCCAGGCATCCGCCGAAAAGAGCGACCCCACCTGCACCACGGCAAGAATCACCAGCAGATTCACAAGCACGATCGGCCCGCCGATGCCCACCTGCACCGGATGCAGCGAGCTCCATCCCGCGTTTTGCCAGAACAAGCGCAATCCCTGGCCGAAGTTGGCATTCCATGCGGCCTCGGTGCGTCCCACCGTGCACGCCAGCAGGACCAATGCCGCGAGCGAGAGCGCCTTGGCTGAGGTGAAGATGTTCTGGATGAGCGCGCCGAGCTTTACGCCGAAAGTATTGACGATGGCGAGGAGGACGACAATGAGAACGGCGGTCAGGTTGGCGGTATTGACGCCGATGTCCATGTTGCCGAGGACCATCGGGCCGATCTTCCATGCCGGAACATGGGCGATGTGCCATAACCAGTGGCTCGTGGAGACGGAGGGGAAAAACACGCCGAGGAACTTGCCGAAGGCTACGCAAACCGCGGCGATGGTGCCGGTTTGGATGACGAGGAAAAGAGTCCAGCCGTAGAGAAAACCCCAGAGCGGGCCCAGGGATTCGCGAAGGTAGACATACTGTCCGCCGGCCTTGGGCATCATGGCCGCGAGCTCGCCATAGCTTAGTGCCCCGATCATGGTCATGACGGCGGTGACGAGCCAGGCTGCGAGGAGAAGCGCGGGCGAGTTGGTGCCGCGCGCGATGTCGGCATCCACAAGAAAAATGCCGGACCCAATCATGGAGCCGGCAACGATTGCGGTGGAACTGAACAGGCCGAGGGTCTGCACCATCCCCGTAGCGCTAGGGGCGGAAGAATCCTTTTGATTCGTGAGATGAGTCGTCGTCACCTTGCACGTTTTTACCGGAAATCCCCAAGAATGTCTTGTCTTTTTTACCCGGCGATGAAAGGGGCGGGGAAATGCCGATCAGCCCAGAGATTGGATCCACCGTCGAAGCTCGGCGGATGGATCAGCGACGCGGAAGATCGCAGCCGATACCGCGACGCTCGTTGCGCCGGCCTCGAGCACGCGCGCCGCGGTTTCGAGGGTCATCCCGCCGGCCGCAACCAGCACTGCATTCGGTCCAGCTTCGGCGCGGAGTTTTCTCACTCCTTCTGGCCCGATGGGATTCTTGGTGGTCTGTTTGGTTGTTGTCGGATAAACCGGCCCAATGGAAAAGTAATCGGCCGGTTCGGAAAGCACTCCCGGAACCATCGCTTCGCTGCCGCCGAAGGTGCCGACGATGCGGTTTGGCCCCAATCTGCGACGGGCTTCAGCCGGCGTCAGATCGCCGGAGTCGACGTGAACCCCATCAAAATCCACGATATCAACTAAATCTACGCGATCATCGAGAATCAACTTGATGTTTGGCGCAGGCATGGAGGCACGCAGAAGGCTGGCATCGGAGAGGATCTCCGCGTCATTGCCGGTCTTATTGCGGTACTCCAACCACGAGACGCCCGCAGCGGCCAGCGAAGTTGCCAGCCGCTGCAGATAGGCCGCGCGTCCACGCGATGGAAGGTAACTCGAATCCAGAATCGGATAGACCTTGGGAACGAGAAGCTGCATGCACAGATGATGACATGCGCTGCCGCCGCATTCCGCTGCGACCCCCGATCACATCTCGTCGGCGGAAGGGCCATAGCATCCTGGAATCTTCTGATTGAGCAAGCGCAGATACACGCCCAGCTGGCCGCGGTGGTGGATCAGGTGATTGAGGACCCAGGTGCGCCAGACACCATATTTCGTGTCGTCGATCCAGGTTTGATCGCCGGCGACGAACTTCCAGTTGCTGTCCCATTTCTCGGGCGACATCTTGGCAAGGATGGGCTTCACTTCGGCAATCTGCTTGTCAAAGCGGGCCATCAGTTCCTTCTTGTTCGTTGGGTCCTTGGCGTTCATCTCCGGGTTCCATGAGAGCTTGTCCACAGTCAGCGTGTGCAGCGCCCAATCCCCGTTCGTGTCGGAAACGTGGCCGGCGAGCTTCCCCAGGGTCATGGATTTTTCGTGGGGTTTCCAGGAGAAATCGGCGCTCTCTGGAATGGCATCGAGCAGTTTGCGGGTCGTTGCGGATTCGCGATCATACTCAGCGATTAGTTCTTTTTGAAAGTCCACGGAAGCAACCTCCTTGTTGCCCAGCAAGGATACTCGAAACAAAGGCGAAATGGCGAAGAAAAAGCGATAATTAATCTGAGAATTTTTCGCCGCCTTCAGCGCGGCAAAGTGAACGCGATGTAGGCTCCCCCGACGGGTGAATGCGGATCGCGACCACCACTGGCTACAGTGACGACGTACTGGCGCCCATCCACCAGATAGGTGCTGGGGGTGGCCATCCCGGCATAGGGCAACTCTTGTTCCCAGAGCAGCTTGCCGGTGCGCGTGTCGAAGGCACGGAACTTGCGGTCGTAGACGGTGGCGCCGATGAATAGAACACCGCTGGCGGTCACGATCGGGCCGCCGTAGTTCTCCGACCCGGTGTCTTTGATCCCCTGGGCCGCGAGCGCGGGATATTCACCCAGAGGAATTTTCCACAGATACTTGCCGGTGGTCAGGTCGATGGCGTTCAGCGTCCCCCAGGGCGGCGTGAAAGCCGGGTATCCGTCGGGGGCGAGGAACTTGCGATAGCCGGTGAAGTCGAACCGATCCGCTGCCGCAAGATCCGTTTGCTCTGATTTCCGCGCGGCTCCGACTCCAAGGTAGCGCAGCAGCGCATCAAGTTCCGCGCCGTGCAGGTCGGGCATGGGCGGCATTCTTCCCTTCCCGTTGCGGATGAGATCGGTAGCCTGTTGAGACGTGAGCCGGCTTCCCAACCCGATGAGCATGGGGAAAGAAGGCGGGATGCCTTCGAGGTGATCGCCGTGGCAAATGGCGCAGCGGGCGCGATAGACCGCAGCCCCTTCGGCATCGGTCTGCTGCTGTGCAGACGAGGACGCCATCTCCAATTTCGCCGCAGCCGGCGTGACGTCGGTGCGGAGGTACTCGAGGAGCAACTGGATCTGGTCACCGTCGATGTTGGGGAACGACGGCATGCGCCCGGTTCCCGAGTGGATGGTCGCGGCGATCTTGTCGGGGGTGAGTTTATTGTCGATGCCGATGAGCGTTGGGAACGCGGGCGGCGAACCCGTGCGGTCGATGCCATGACAGATGGCGCACTGCTCGCGATAGAGCTGCTCGCCTGGGTTGGCTGTGCCTGCGGCCGGGACAAGCCCGCCAGTCCAGGCCATCTCGTTCGCGTTGACGAAGAGGATGTGGTGCACGGGGTCGATAGCGGGTCCGCCCCACTCGCCGCCGCCATCGAACCCGGGAAAGACGACGGTTTGCTGGCCGACGTTCATGGGCAGGAACTGGCCGTCGCTGCGGAATTCATGAAACGTCTTTACGGCCCAGGCGTGGGCTTCGGGAGTGCGCGTAGTCAGCATGTCTTCCGTAAGACGCTGGCGCGCGAAGGGTTCAGGCAGATCGGGCTTCGGCTGCGTCGGAGCGGCGACTTCGCCGGGCACAGTGCTGGCAGGATAGGGAAGCTCGTGGATGGGGAAGAGCGGTTCGCCGGTGATGCGGTTGAAGACGTAGAGGTAGCCCTGCTTCGTGGACTGGGCAAGCGCGTCGATGTGCCTGCCGTCGCGAATGGCGGAGAACAAAGCGGGAGGCGAAGAGAAGTCGCGATCCCAGATGTCGTGGTGGACGCCCTGGAAATGCCAGAGCAATTTTCCGGACGCGGCGTCGAGGGCCAGAAGCGTGTCGGCATAGAGATCGTTGCCGACGCGATCGCCGCCGTAGAAATCCATCACGGCAGAGCCTGTGGGCGCATAGAGAATTCCATGCGCGGCGTCGAGCGACATGCCGGCCCAGTTGTTGGCGGCGCCCGCGGTCTTCCATGCATCCTTGGGCCAGGTCTCGTAGCCGGGCTCGCCGGGCAGCGGAATGGTGTGGAAGGTCCAGCGCAGCGCGCCGCTGTGCACATCGTAGGCCCGGATGTAGCCGGGCGGCGCGGGATGAGTTTCAGGATTGCGCCCGCCCACGATGATGAGGTCTTTGTAGACGACGCCGGGCGTGGTGAGGGCGATGGATTGCGACTCGAAGGGACGGCCGAGGTCCTTGCGGAGGTCGACGCGGCCATGGTCGCCGAAGGATGCGATGGGCTTGCCCGTTGCGGCATCGAGGCAGTAGAGAAAGTTCATGATGCCGGCGAAGAGGCGGCGCTCACGTCCGTCGGTCCATGTAGCTAAGCCGCGCGCGGGCTGGGTGCCGTTGATGCCCGAGTCGAATTTCCATTTGAGCGCGCCCGTCGCGGCATCGAGGGCGATAACTTTTTGCGATGGGGTGTAGGCGTAGAGAGTGCGGCCGATGATCAAAGGGTTGGTCTGGATCTGTCCTTTCTCGCCGGTGTCGTAGGTCCAGGCCACGCGAAGACGATGAACGTTGGCGCGATTGATCTGCGTGAGGCGCGAGTAGTGGTCGCCGTCGACGCCACCGTTGTAAGCGGGCCAGTCGACGTTGGCCTGCGCCGCGGCGACGAGAGGAAGAAGGAGTCCGAGCAGCACGGAGGCAATGGCCGCCCCGCTTCGGAGCAGAGGATCTCTGCATGGAATCATTGCCCCTGAATCTTACACGGGAGAAGTGCGAACGGCGCGCGAGCCGGGCTCTGGCATCCGAGGGGCTTCCATGCGCCGTCGTTAAGGATGATTCGGGAGCGCTTCCTTGCCGGGTTGCCAGTTGCCGTCGGCGGTGCCGTAGGGGCTGGCGACCACGACGATGTAGCCGTCCGGATCGCGCATCCAGCACTCCCAGTGATTCGGGCCGCCGTTGCCATCGGCGGGATTGCGGTGACGGGGCAGAATGATCTCAACGTTCATTTCGGCGGCGCGCGCGAGGATCGCGTCGATGTCGTCGACTTCGAACCAGAGGAGAACGCCGTTGCCATAGGGTCTGTCGGCGGGATCGCCGATGAGGCCATGGTCATGCGCGACAGTGAAGCTGTGTAACTGAAGAACGAGGTTCCCCTTGGACGTCAGCTGCTCATATGCGGCGCCCCCGTGATTGCTTTTGCAGCCGAGAAGGCGCTGATACCAGCGGCTGCTGGCTTCGACGTTGGTGACGGCAATTAGAGGCTGAGGGCGCATGGCGGACTCCGCGAGCAGGATGGCACGGGATGCGACGGAGAAGCAAATGGCCGGAGGGCTGGGTCACAGAGATTCAAATCCTTCGCGCGGCTTAGCCCATCGCGTGATCTTCGCGATGGGGCCCCAAGCACGCCGAGGCTCAGGATGACAGGGTTTGATGAAGGTCGGGTCTTGCCGCCAGCAGGCTCAGTCTTCGCGGGTGTTTTTGTTCTTCGCCTTGGCGTCGCCGGTTTCCTTGGACTCGTATGAGCCCGTCGAATCGGCAGGATCGATCGTGCCCAGCGAGTCGTTGACGATGGCGTCCTCAGGTTTGTTCTTCTTGTCGATGAGACCGGCGGGTTGGGTGTGTGTTGACGTGGGATTTGGAGTCATGAGCGGTTGGATGCAAGGCGAGCGGAGCAAGCAGGCAGGATGGATGGAGACCGGGGGTTTGGGCGAAGCGGGGGGGCCCTTTCCTGGTCAGAGCAATTCGCCGACGGTTGTGTCGACGGTGATAGCGGAGAGAAATTTCAGAGACTCGACCTGCACGGGGTGAGACCTCCTCGGCCGGGAATCGCCGGCTAGAACGAAGAAGAGCGCGACTCCAGCCGACCGCGCGATGAAGCCGTGGTGAATCGTGAGGTAAAGAAATGGTGAAGGAGCAAACACTTGAAAGCAAAGCATGATAGCGAAGAAATGAAATTTTCGGATGCTATACTTTTCCCCTCGGAGGGTCCCCGTGCCGGCAGTGGTTTTTGCATTCGGCGATTTTCGCCTGGATTGCGGGCGATTTGAGCTTCTGCGGAACGGGCAAAACATCAGACTCGAGCGCAAGCCGATGGAGTTGCTGATCCTGCTGGCGGAGAGCAATGGCAGGCTGGTAACGCGGACAGAGATTGCCGGACGGCTCTGGGACAAGGAAGTCTTCGTCGATACCGAGCATGGGATCAATACGGCGGTGCGCAAGATTCGCAACGCCCTGCGCGATGATCCCGAAAATCCTCAGTTTGTCCAAACGGTTCCGGGGAGGGGCTACTGCTTCATCGCGGCGGCGAGAGCAAATGCGAGCGAGGAGCCTCGTTTGGAACTTGCCGCGCAGCCTGCCGAACCGCAGAATGCCCTTCCAGCGCCTGCGGAGGAAACCGAGGGGCGCCATCAGAGTCGCTGGGTGCTGGCAGGGGCGGCGGGCGTGGCCGCGGCTCTGGTCCTGGGAATCACGGTGGGACCTCATCCGCTGGAGGCGCACCTGTTTCATCGCGGGCCGGCGCAAGCCATCAATTCCCTGGCGGTGATCCCGCTCGACAATTTCTCCGGCGATCGAGGCCAGGATGCCTTTGCCGACCGCATGACGGACGAGCTGGTAACGATGCTGGCCAAGGACACGACACTGCGCGTGACCTCGCGGACTTCGATGATGCGGTTCAAAGGCACGCGGCGTCCGCTGCCCGAGATTGCCGGCGAACTTGGTGTCGATGGAATTCTCGAGGGATCGGTGTCGCATACGGCTGATCGTGTGCATATGACGGTACAGCTGATCAACGCGCGAACGGATGCGCATGTGTGGGCGGAGAGCTACGATCGCGCATTGAACGATGCGTCGAGTCTGCCCGATGAGGCGGCCCGGGCGATCGCTGCGCGGGTGCACCAGGCGCTGCCCGCGGCGCCAGTGGCTCGGTACGTCAATCCTGAGGCGCACGAGGCCTACTTGCGCGGCCGGTACCTGTGGGAAAACTTCCTCTATGAGGAGGCGGGAA
Source organism: Occallatibacter sp. (assembly GCA_035508975.1). Classification (GTDB taxonomy): domain Bacteria; phylum Acidobacteriota; class Terriglobia; order Terriglobales; family Acidobacteriaceae; genus Telmatobacter. The sequence continues at coordinate 23,497 of DATJMC010000075.1, read as the reverse complement.
AGAGTTTTCGGCATGCGATTGAACTGCAGCCTGACCTTGCGGGTGCGTGGGCGGGACTCTCTGCCTACTATGGCGGCAGCGCAGTGGATGGCTTTTCCGATCCCCGCGACGCGTGGCCCAAGGCGGAAGGCGCGGCCGTGAAGGCGATCCAGCTTGATCCAGCGCTGGCCGAAGGGCACAACGCGCTGGCGGCGGTGTACTTCTTCTACCACTGGGATTGGGAGCGTACCCGGGAAGAGCTTCGCAGGGCAGAGGACCTCGATCCCCGGCTCGGTGACAACTATCAACTGGAAGCGAAGCTGCTCGCGATCCTGAACAGGAAAACGGAAGCGGTGCAAGTACAGAAGAAGGCCATGGAACTGAATCCTTTTGTGCGGCCGTGGGGTCTGGTGATGACCTATGACACCACCCGCCAGTACGACGCCGCGCTGGAAGATGCGCGCCTGCGCCTCGAAACCTACCCGAAGAACCCGGTCCTGCTCTTCAACCTCAGCGACATCTATCGTTGCAAGGGAATGCACAGAGAGGCGGCCGAATACCTGGCCGAAAGTTCTGCAGCATTCGGCCACACGAAGGCTGCGACCGAGATTCGCGCGGCCTTTAAACGCGGCGGATACCCGGCGGTGGTCCGTTGGCAGATCGCCGAGCACGAAGAGCGCGGCAAGACCGGGTACAGTTCGCCGGTCGAGGTAGCCCAACTCTACGCGCTGCTCGGTAACCGGGAAAGAGCGCTCACTCTGCTCGAAGAGGGGTTGGCACAGCGCTCGCCGCAGCTGGTCTTCATCCAGAGTGACCCGGCCTACGACTTTTTGCACGGCGAGGCGCGGTATCGAACGGTGGTGCGGCGGGTGGGCCTGCCGGAGAGCTACTAGCGCGAGAGCATCCCGCGCGGAAAGGGGACAGTCCGATGGGCCCGCCCATCTACCGGTTTAGCCATTTCCTGCTGAATTGCGAGAGGTTTGAACTTTCCCGCGACGGGCAAAACATCAAACTCGAGCGCAAGCCGATGGAGTTGCTGATTCTGCTGGCGGGAAGCAATGGCAGGCTTCTGACACGGACAGAGATTGCGGAGCGGCTTTGGGACAAAGAAGTCTTCGTCGATACCGAGCATGGGATCAATACCGCGGTGCGCAAGATTCGCGCAGTCCTGGACGACGATTCGGGAGAGCCCCGGTTCGTGGAGACGGTACAGGGACGGGGTTATCGATTTGTCGCTCCGGTGACCGTGGAGGACGTGGCGGAAGTGGGCGCGGTTGTCACGGAGGCGCCAGCGTCTGCGGCGCTCATGTCACCGGAAGAGACCAGCGAGAGCCCGGCCGACCCCGGCATTCGGAAGATCTTCGGCTCAAGCCCGGCGATTTGGTTTGCCGGACTGGCCGTGGTCGCGGTGATCGCGCTGGTTGCAGAGATCGCTCTTGCGCCGCACTCGCTTGCATCGTGGATTACGGATCGCGGGAAGGCGGCGCCCATTCGTTCGCTCGCGGTCATTCCGCTCGATAACCTGTCGGGAAATCCCAACGAAGAGTACTTCGCCGATGGGATGACGGATGAGTTGATTACACAGCTGGCGAGGGAATCAACCCTGCGCATCACTTCGAGGACGTCGGTGATGCAATATAAGGGCGTACATCGGCCGCTGCCGCAGATCGCACGCGAGCTGGGAGTGGATGGGATCCTGGAAGGCTCGGTGGCGCGCTCGAACAACGAGGTGCACATGACGCTGCAACTGATCCGGGCAGACACCGACTCGCATGTGTGGGCCGACAGCTATGACCGGACGGCGAGCGAGGCAGCGTCGCTTCCGCAGGATGCGGCCCGTGCGATTGCGATACGCCTCCACAGCACGACAGCGACTGGGCAGCCGGCCAGGGCGATCAATGCAGCGGCCCACGATGCGTACCTGCACGGACGCTACCTGTGGTGGACGAATAGTGCGGAGGGTTCGCTGCCCTTCTTCGAAAAAGCAGTCGAGCTGCAGCCTGATTATGCCGCGGCATGGTTTGGAGTTTCGAGTTATTACGGCGCGGGCGTGATGTTTGGGAATCTTGATCCACGCATCTATCTGAGCAAGGAACAGGACGCAGCACGGAAGTGCCTGGAATTGGATTCTTCGGCAGTTGAGTGTCATCTCGCGGAAACGGGCGCTTTGATCTGCAATTGGGATCTGGAGGGGGCCCTGAAAGAAGCTGCGCGGGCGATCGAACTGGATCCCAAGTCTTCCGAGGCCTATGAGCTTCGAGCGCAAATTCTTCTCGCGATGGGCAAGAATGACGAGGGCCTCGAAGCGGAGAAGACTTCGCTGGATCTGAATCAGGCAAACCAGACGGGCTGGACACTGGAGCTCTGGCAGGCCCGCCATTATGACGAAGCGATCAAAGACATCAGGGAGAGATTGGTGGCGACACCTCACGACTCGACGATGCAGCTCTTCCTGGCGGCGAGTTACCGCGGGAAAGGCATGAATAAGGAGTCGATCGAGGCGCTGGAGAAGTCTTACCTGTTTTCGGAAGGAAAGGCAGCGTCGGATGCACTACATGCCGCCTACCAGCGGGGAGGAGTGCCGGGCGCTGTAGAGTGGCAGATCAAGCACCTGGAAGCTACGGCACGAAAGACCTACGTCTCCCCCGTAAACCTTGCTGAACTTTACGCACAGCTTGGGGACCGCGAGAAGACGATGGCGCTGCTTGAAGAGGCGTATCGGCAGCACTCGCCCCAGCTGCAGTGGGTGCAGTGCGATGCGGCGTACGACTTTCTGCGCGACGACGCCGGGTTTCGGGCGCTGATGAAGCGGGTGGGCTTGCCGGTGCGGTCGTGAGACCGGCTACTCCTGCTGTCTGGCGAGGAAGCGCTCCATGAACTTGGTATCGAATTTGCCGGCGCGAAAATCTTCGTCCTGAAAGATGGCCTGGTGAAGCGGGACGGAAGTTTCGATTCCCTGCACGATGAACTGCGAGAGCGCGCGTTCGGTACGGGCGATGGCTTCGGCGCGATCAACTCCGTAACAGATCAGTTTGGCAATGAGTGAGTCGTAGTAGGGCGGGACAACGCCTTCGGCATACTGCGCGGTGTCGACGCGGATCCCGTTGCCGCCGGGCACGTTGAAAGCGGTGATCTTGCCCGCGGAGGGCGTGAACTTCTTGGGATGTTCGGCGTTGATGCGGCACTCAATGGCGTGGCCGCGAATCTCGAGCTTCGGCGGAAGGATATCGCTGAGCTTTTCGCCTGATGCGATGCGCAGTTGCGCCTTCACCATGTCGACGCCGGTGATGGCCTCGGTGACTGGATGCTCGACCTGGATGCGGGTGTTCATCTCGATGAAGTAGATCGAGCCGTCCTCATCCATGAGGAACTCGACTGTTCCGGCGTTCTGGTAGCCGATGGCGCTGAGGCACCGGACGAGGGTGTTGCCGATCTCTTCGCGGATTTTGGGAGTGACCTGAAGCGAGGGCGCTTCTTCGATGAGCTTCTGATGGCGGCGCTGAATGGAGCACTCGCGCTCAAAGAGCGAGACGACGTTGCCATGTTCGTCAGCGAGGATCTGGAACTCGATGTGGCGGGGCCGCTCGATGAACTTCTCCATGTACATTTCGCCGTTGCCGAAGGCGTTCGCGGCTTCGGTGGATGCGGCATGAAAGAGGTTGGGAAGCTCTTCGTCGTTGCGGACGATACGCATACCACGGCCGCCGCCGCCGGCCTTGGCTTTGAGGATGATGGGGTAGCCGATTTTCTTGGCGGTGGCCAGAGCCTCATCGGCATCGGCGAGAACGCCGTCCGAGCCGGGAAGGATAGGCACCTTCGCTTCTTTCATGGCCTGGCGGGCTTTTTCCTTCTCGCCCATGAGACGCGTGACTTCAGGCGGCGGGCCGATGAACTTGATGTTGGAAGCGCGGCAAACCTCGGCGAAGTTGGCGTTCTCGCTGAGAAGTCCGTAGCCGGGATGGATCGCATCGACGTTGGCGATCTCGGCGGCGGAGATGACGGCGGGGACGTTGAGGTAGCTGTCGGCGGCGCGCGGCGGGCCAATGCAAATGGCTTCATCGGCGAAACGGACGTGGAGGGAGTTGCGATCGGCCTCGCTGTAGATGGCAACGGTGCGGATGCCGAGTTCGCGGCACGCGTTGAGAACCCGCAGCGCGATTTCGCCGCGATTGGCAACCATGACCTTACGAAACATAGAAGAACCCTGGCAGCGGAGTTAGCAAGTCTGGCGGTGTGAACGGTGTCAGGCTGCGATCCACTAGCTTACCCGGATGGAGAACAGCGGCTGGCCGAATTCGATGGGCTGGCCGTTGGTCACGAAGCACTTCACGATTTCGCCGCCGGCATCGGCTTCAATCTCATTCATGAGCTTCATGGCTTCGACAATGCAAATGACCTGGCCTTTGTCGACGCGATCGCCGGGCGAGACAAACGCGCCCGCGCCGGGGGAAGGCGAGCTATAAAAGGTGCCGACAATCGGCGACTTTACGATGTGGAGCTCTTCGCCAGATTCAGCAGGCGCGGCAGAAGCCGGAGCCGCCGGAGGCACGGTTACGGGTGCGGAGGGTATGGGGGCGGCTGTCGGTGCGGAGCCCAGGGCGCGAGCCAGGTCGGAAAGGCCGGCTCCCGGTGGCTGATTAAACTTGAGCCGGATCTTGAGGTCTCCCCGATCCAGGTCAAACTCGGCGACCTGATATTGCTTCAGGAACTCGATCAGCTCTTTCAGGTCCTGCATGTCTTGAGGTTTCATTCGTTCCCTGTCTGGCAACCGGTCAAAGCTCGATCAGGGCTTTGGGTGCGGGCGTTAGTACCTGCCCGCCGGACCGGGTGACTGCGACCATGTCTTCGATGCGAACGCCAAACTCGCCCGGCAGGTACGCGCCGGGTTCGATGGTGATCACCATGCCGGACGCCAGCCGGGTCGCTTGACCGGCGCCGATGCGCGGGGCCTCGTGAATTTCGAGCCCGACGCCGTGGCCTGTGGAGTGCGAAAATGCTTCTGCGAGCCCGGCGTTGCGCAAAACGCTTCGCGCCGCCTCGTCGACCTCCCCGCCACGCGCGCCGGCGCTGACCGCGGCAACCGCTGATTCTTGCGCTGCGAGCACAGCCTCGTAGGTCTGGCGCTCCTTTGCGGTCAATTTGCCCAGGTGAACCGTACGCGTCATGTCGGAGCAGTAACCCTCACGGATTATACCGAAGTCGAGCGTGACAAACCCCTTTCGAGGGAGGAGAGCCCCTGACGCCTTTCCATGAGGGAGAGAGGACCGCACTCCCGAGGCGACGATGGTGTCGAAGGACATGCCTTCAGCTCCGAGCCGGCGAGCCTGGAACTCGAGCTCGGCGGCAACCTCCAACTCGGCGATTCCGGGACGCAGAACGAGGAGGATGTGGTCGAAGAGCTTGCAGCCAATAAGGGCCGCTTTCTTAAGAATGGCGAGTTCGTCTTCATCCTTGATCCAGCGCAATGACTCGACGAGGGGAGCCGCGAGGGGAGCAAGGAAGGTACGGCGCAGGTGCGACGGGAGAGCCGCGCGAAGGCGCGTGAGCTCGGCAACAGAGGTCCATGCAGGATCGAACCCGGCAAACCGCACGCCCGCCTGCGCAGCGAGCCACTCAACGGCATTGGCCGCTGGGGGGCTGGAGACGATCTGGACCTTCGCGGCCTGGACTTCTTCGGCGGCTTGCGCGGTGTAGCGGCCGTCAGTGAAGAGCCGGGCGGCGCGGCGGGTCACGGCGAGGGCTGCGCTCGAGCCAGTGAATCCGCAGAGATAGCGGACGTCGGGAAGGTGGGTGACGAGGAGCCCGTGAAGACCTGCGCGGGAGAAGCGGCGGCGCAGGTTGCCAATGCGGCGGTGGTGGTCCATTCGCTTTGTTGTATCACGGAGAAGCAGGAGGCACTTCGGGAACAGCGGTCGGGCAACAGGGATTGCGTGCGCCGAAGGGCGATAGGCGCTCAGCTATGATGACCCGCACATGGAAGCTGCATCGTTCAGCTTCGAATCTCATGTTTATGTGCCCGCGGCAAGGCGCGGATATTGGCTTGATCATCGCGCGAGCAGGGGTTGCGCAATCGAATCGATTGACGATCGCTCATTCCGGGCAGATGCCAACAAACAGGTGGGTCCGGCTCGTCGGGATTCGTGACCGCACCAGAAGCTTGAGCCCTGAGCTCTTTTCCCTGTCGTTTACATCGCCGGACGAACGGGTTTCTTGACGTGCGGGTCGAGGTCGGGGTGGGCCGTCTGAAGGTCGGACTGGCGGTCCATCCACTCGTCGAGGCGCGAACGCTTGAAGCGCCACCGGTTGCCCAGTTTGAATGCAGGAACAAATCCCTCGGAGGCGTATTTGTAGAGCGTGTCCGGAGAGATGCCAAGGTAGTCGGAAGCCTGCCGGATGTCCATGACTTCGCGGACTTCAGGAACAAGCAGATTGGAGCGGGCAGCAGCGTTGCGCATAATTCCCTCCCCTGGAGGATGGGGCCAGGGTGAAATTCCGGCGGGGAAGACCGGTAATCCTGTATATATCGCGATTTCACCTGCCGCTTCAAGGTTTTTCAGGAAGTTATGGGAAATTTACAGGCTTTCAGGTCATGTTTCGCGCGTCCAAGAGAGATTGGGCGAGGCGCCAATCCTATCCCTAGGGGCATTCAAGTAATGCCGGCGCAAGGGGTTGGGGAGTTAGACCGGATGGTCCGCGTAGGGTGAGCCGACCTTGTGGCGGCCTGTGGAAATCCCATCGGCCAGGGAATCGCGTCAATTCCGAAAAAAAGGGGAGATGCAGGAAACTCGAAGAGTCCGGGGTGCTTCTTGTCGCCAGGTTCGATCCAACTGTGCGCGATCGGGCGGAAGGCTCGACTGCGCAGTCGTGCTTTGGCACGGATTCCTGGCCGGTAGCCTCCCTGCCCCGCAATCGCGGCTCGATTTTGACGTAGAAGATGTGGGAGAGTCGACCGAGGAGACAGTCGGCCGGTCTCTTTCTCCGAAGGGCATTCTGGTGGGAGTCACTTTTGCACCTGCGATGTGACAAACCAAAGAAAAAGCCCCCGCTCAGGGACGCTGAACGAGGGCTTGTTTCTTCAGCTAGAAGCTTTAGTTGTTTTGATCGTCGCGGCGGTGCAGAGTCGGCCGGTCATCTCCGTTCGAGTTCGGGTCGCCTGACTGGGAGCTGTCATCCGGGGAGTTGCTGGCGCGGCGGAGCGACGGTTTCTTGCCGTCCCTATTGTCGAGCAGGCGGCGCTTGTTTTCGATGCGCGCGAGGCGTGCCTTCACGTCGTCGAATTCGGAGGTGGTGACGGTGTACTCATCCTTGGCGGGCAGGATGCGGGCAATCTCCTCCTGCGAGTGAAGGATGCGATCAGGCGTCTGCGGATGATCGGAGAAGGCCTTGGCGACCAGCCCCGGCTTGCGCTTCTCGAGAGCCTGGATCTTCTCGAAGAAGCTGATGAAAGCCTGCGGGTCGTAGCCGGCGCGATACATGTATTGCACGCCGAGATAGTCGGCCTGGGACTCGAAGTCGCGCGAGAACATCAGGAAGGTCATGGGGACCGCGAGCTGTGCGGCTTCGTAAATCCCGTAGCCCGTCCAGCTGTACCCGGTGAGCATGATCAGCGGGATCATGCCGAGCTGGGTATAGTTCATGCGCGTCATTTCGCGGGCAGCGTGGTGGGCACAGACGTGGGCGGTTTCGTGGGCCATCACGCCGGCCAGTTCGGCTTCTTCATCGGCGTTGAGGATGAGGCCCGAATTGACGTAAAAGAATCCGCCGGGCAGCGCCATGGCGTTGATTTCGTCTGAGTCGATGACCTTGATGGTGAAAGGCACCTTGCAATCGGAGTTCTTCACGATGTTCTGGCCGATGCGATTGATGTACTCGGTGACGACCGGATCCGTGATGAAGCGAGTGCTCTTCTCGATCTGGTCGGCGTAGGACTTGCCCATCTTGATTTCGCTGTCAGTTGAGTACCAGTTGCCGAGCCCGCGCCCGCCGATGTCGCGGTTGCCGACGGCGTTCACATCTTCAATGCTGCCGGGCTTGACCTTGATGGGATCGCTCCCGACGTCAACGACTTTGTCGGGATCCACGTCCTTGGCAGCCACATCGCCCTTCACGGGGGTAGTTCCCGGCTCTGGATCCTCGATTGACTCCTTATCTTTATCTTTCTTCTTGTCCTTCTTTGACTCCTGCGCTTCCTGGGGCGGAGCAGGCGGCGTGTCGCCGGCCACCGGGGTTGAGCCGGGCGCCGGCTGTTGCGCCGAAGGGTTGTTTGCCGGTGGATTCGAGGGCTGGGTCGAGGACGGAGCACTGGCTGGGGCCTGCTGCGTCGACGCGGGAACAGTCGCTGATGGCGCCTGGGATGGCTGGTTGTTGGGCTGGGCCCCGGGCGTGCTCGACGGGGTGCTCGGCGTGCTCGGTTGGGTAGTTGACTGCGCAAGCAGGGTGACTGCCGTCGCCAGCATCAGGCCGGCGAGTGTGCCTGCTTTGAGCCCGTGAAAAGCTGCTCTCATGATGAACTCCCGAATCCGCTCTACGTGGGGATAATCCGCTTCGCTCAACGTGTTAGACGTTAGTATCCGCCCATCCGGCAGCGCAGAGGAAGAGAAAAACCGACGAATTGTCATACCAATGTCAAAGGGCGCAATGATTTTGGCGCCAAACTGCAACGGCCTGCGTTCCCTGTACGTTTTTGGGAAGAGAACGCCCGGTGAATTAAAGTGAAAACCACGTTGAAACTGGGAGGGTCTGTGCGTCTGGGAATGCTGATTCTTCCTTGGCTCGTCGTGTGCGGAGCAATGACGACGGCTGCGCAGGGCAAGCCAAGTCAGGCCCCGAAACCGGCGAGAGATCAGCATGGGGGGCCGCTGGGAGCGATTTTTGCTCCCCACAAGCACACCCAGCCGGCTCCGGCGGGCGCCCAGCATATTCCCGACGTCGCGCTGGACGCGACCAACCTGGGTTCCCCGATCGTTCTGGACAAGGGCTGGCGGGTTGGCGTCACGGCAAACCCCGATGCCGCGAAGCCGGATTTCGACGATTCGACCTGGGCGGTCCGCGATGCGAAGGAGGCCATCGAGGATGTGCCCGACGAGGACCATTCGGAAGCCCCGGGAGCCAAGGGACTGGACGATGAGCATCTGCCGCACGGGCCGGCGCACCAGCGTCCTTTCGTGTGGTTTCGGATGCACATCAAGCTGGCTCCGAACCACGGACCGCTCGCGCTGCTGATTGAGCTGCCGGTCACGCAGAACACCAACATGAACTTCGGAGAGGGCGGTCCGGGTCTCGATGTCTTCGCGAACGGACGCATGATTTTGCCGGAAGGACCGCACGGGGACGCGACCTTCAAATATCAGGAGATCTCGAGGATCTATCAACTCGGGCTCGAGCCGAGCCAGACCGACCTGACGCTGGCGATCCGGATGATTTACGTCCCCTTCGGCTATTACTCCTATACCGGGTTCTTCTCAAAGCGGACCTTGCGAATTGGTAACCCGGAGGATGTGCGCCGGATCTGGGATGTCTGGTTTATGAAGAGCGTCTTCGAGCGGCTGCCCCGCCTGGTGAATGCCATCTTGCTGACGGTTTTGGCCCTGTTTCTTCTGGCGCTCTACTTTACCCAAAAAGGGCACGTGGAGTATTTGTGGCTGGCGCTGCATGAGATTCTGCAGGCTCCCATCGGGTTCATCGACCTGCAAGGCAGCCTGGCGCGCCTCGACCAGCTCTGGTACGCGGGCATGGTGCTGCAACTGGTGGCGCTCTCGGCTTATCTCTATTTCGAATTCCTGATTGCCTTTTTGTCGCTGCGCAAGGGATGGCCGATCAGAATACTGCGCTGGACTGCGCCGGTGTTGATCGGGGTGGGGCCGGGCGTGCTCCTGCTGGGTGGTCACGGACTGCTGGTTGTGCTGACCCTGATTTTTATCTACCTCGGCAGCTTCTTGTGGATCCTCGGCTGGTCGCTGTTCACCTTTGTCACGCTCATCGCAGCCACCATTCGGCGGAACTTTGAGGCCGGGCTCCTGCTGATTCCCCTGGTGCTTACGATTATTGGCATTGCGGAGCCCATCATGACGGCGCTGATCAGCGATTCATCGGGCCATCCCTACCAGTCGCCGTTGACCATCCTGGCCGGTCCGGTTCCAATCCACTTTGCCTCCATCGCCGACTTCACCGGGCTGCTGGCCATCGTCCTGATCATCTTCACGCGCTTTTTGCGCATCCAGCACGATCGCGAGCGCGCCAAGAGCGAGCTGGCCGCGGCCCGCAGCGTGCAGGAACTGATGATTCCCCAGGAAAAACAGAAGACCCCGGGATACGAGGTGGACTCGGTGTATCAGCCTGCGACCGAGGTTGGCGGAGACTTCTATCACGTGCAACCGGTGGGCAATGACGGCCTGCTGGTCGTGATCGGCGACGTGGCCGGTCATGGCCTGAAAGCGGCGATGAACGTGTCGATGCTGATGGGGGCGCTGCGGCGCATCCCTGAGAGAAGTCCCGCGAAGATTCTGGAGGCCCTGAACCGGGTGGTGACCGGCAACGAGAGCTATACGACTTGCCAGGCAATCTGGTTTGGCCGCGATGGCGAGTTGGTGATTGCCAACGCCGGGCATTTGCCGCCCTACCTCAACAGCCAGGAGATTACGCTTCCCGGCGGATTGCCGCTGGGTGCTCTGCCGGAGGAGCGGTATGACGAGGTGCGGCTGTATCTGCACCCCGGCGACCGGCTGCTGCTGCTATCGGATGGAGTGGTGGAAGCGCGCCGTCCCACCGGAGAGCTTTTCGGATTTGACCGGGTTCACAACCTGAGCAACCAGTCGGCGTTTTATATTGCCGACGCGGCCAAGGAATTCGGGCAGGAGGATGACATCACAGTGCTGACGGTGCGGCGGCTTGCGGAAGCGATGGCGGCATGAGCGGCTGGTGGGCGAGGAATCGACACGACCGCGAAAACCGTAAAGGCAGGTTCTTCACTCATCACCCCTGATCCGATCGGGGCCCCGTTCGCTTGATGCCCAGGGTGTTTGTGTTGCGTGATCCGGCCGGCGGGGGAAGATCGCAAGCCGGATCAGGATCGGTGGGTCATTTCCCTTTGTAGCCGAACGGACTGCCCACGCCCGTGCAGTAATCCCACCCCTGGGTTGCGGCAAAGGTATCGTAGGGGCCGCAATAGCCTCTCGCGATATCGGTGAATCCCGCTCCCGGGAAACTGGAGAACGTGTAGATCTGGCGCAGTTCGGCGGCCGAGGAGTCGAGGAATTGACCGGCGACATTCACAATGCCGGCCATGGAGGGCGTTCCCACGCTGGTTCCGTAGACGAGATACCAGCCGCCCGGTTCGCCTTCGTAGCCGAAGCCGTCATACATCCAGACCGGGTTGTTGTCGCCGCCGTCAAAGGAGACGTCGGGGACGCCGCGACTGCTTCCCACGATTTCGCGAAGCGCGTTCTGGTAGCCGGGGCGCGGCTCGTAGAGACTGAAACCTCCTCCCGTGTCCATCCATGCGACTTCGTAGAGGAAGTTTCCGGTGTAGATGCTGCGGGCCGTGTCGGTGCCGCCGACGCAGACCACATTGGGCGAAACGCAGGGATATTCGGTTCCCGCGGCATCCCCTGCCGCCGCGAAATAGACGACGCCCCGCTGCTGGAAGATCGAATCCAATTGCGCTTCGGCGCTGAATTCAGAGCCGCCCCAGCTCATGCTGACTTCGCCGTGGCCATGTCCGGCTTGAGCACAGGTAGTTTGCCCGCAGGAAACCAGGTTGGCTCCCACCAGGACGGCAGTGAAAAGGTCGATATTGCTGTTGGAGTTGGCTTCGACGAGATAGATTTTCGCTCCCGGGGCCATGGCGTGGGCCATCTCGATGTCGAGCGATTCTTCCAGCTCCCAGCCGCCCGTCGGGTCCTGTGCGGGAGTGGAGCCGCCGGCAAAGACCACGCTGAAGTCGGCCGAGGGCAAGCCGAATTGCTGCGAATACGCAGCAAGATCGGAGGCAGCGCTGGGGTCATCATAGGCGTCGACGACTGCAATCGACCCGCCCCCGCCGCTTGGATTGTTTGTGGTGCTGTTGGGATTGCATCCGGGGGTTGGCGGCGCCAGTCCGTAGACGCATGCCAGGGAGGCCGGCGTCTCGTATGCGTAACCGCTGGCGGGTGGAAGCTCGTTGGGGGTGAGGCGCGGGCCGTCGGGCACGAAGATCCGCAAGGCGGTGTGCATACGCACGCCGAGATCGGCGGCGGTGTAGGTGCTGGACTTCGGAATCTCGGTGCGCCCGTGGACGGGAAGTGTTTGCGCCGGGGCGGAAACGAAGGCGGAGGGAATCAGGCAAAGAGCAGCTGTCAACAGCTTCATTGTCGGTCGCATAGGTTCTCCAAGGAGTGAAGAAGAAGCGAGCAATGATAGCCCGATTTCAAGCGCAGGATTCAAGAAAATTAGCGGATGTGCAGTACGCCGGCATATGGCGGCCCTGAGCAGACTGGCCCAGGGAGGTCGTGTCATAGCCGTAAACCGGGCAGTTTCCAGCCGATCGAATAGGGGACGCGCAAGGAGGTGTGGAGCAGTGACTGGCGCTGACTGTGGAGTATACTGTGGAATGGAGCCCACAGTGGAAACCATTCAGGTTGTTCTGGAAAAAAAGCTGTTGATGGCTGCGGATCGAGCAGCGAAGCGCGCAAAGGTGAACCGCTCGGCGCTGGTGCGCGAGGCATTGCGTGAGCATTTGCAGCGGATAGAGCTGCGAGCCAAAGAAGACAAAGACCGCCAGGGATACACGAGCCAGCCGCTGGCCTCGAATGAGTGGGAAATCTGGGAAAAGGAGGCGGTATGGCCGGAGGAGTAGCCCGCGGCGATGTGCGGCTTTACGAATTTGCGCCGCCTGACAAGAAGCGGCCGGTGGTTGTATTGACCCGCGACAGCGCGATCTCGTACCTGGCTGGGGTCACTGTAGCTCCCATTACAACGTCGATACGCGATGTTCCCTCGCAAGTGATCCTGGATGAACGGGACGGGATGAAGGCGCGCTGCGCGGTCAACCTGCACAATGCTCAGACCGTCGGCAAGCATCGGCTCGGCAAGCGCGTTGCAAACCTGAGCGCGCAACGGATGAAGGAAATTTGCGGGGCGCTGCGATTTGCTGTGGGATGCGATCTGGGCTAGCGGCATCGTCAGCAAACCCGGGACTGCGCTCTCTTGTGCTGGGCTATCCACCTGCGGTTCCTAACGGGCCTTCACTTTTGTGGCCGGGGTGAAAGCCACCGCGCATCTGAAGTGGTTTTGGGATTCTCATTCCCTTTGGTGAAGCCTCATTGAGACGCGGCTTCATTTCGCGCTCTGTCAAATTGGCCGCCTGATGCAGCGAGGTCCCGGGAGACCTGCGTCGGTCAGAACGGTTTGCCCTTAAACAGGAAGAAGAGCTCAATGACGAGGATCAGGACGACGATGGCTTCGAGAAAAAAGGATCGGCTCTGGTTAAACTGCTCGACCATGTCGTGGTAGAGGTCTTCGGCCGTCTGGAGCTTTTGCGAAACCAACAGCTTGTAGTCCGGGACGCCGACTTTGCCCGCAGCGAGGCGGTAGAGACGCGCGGCAAACATGTCGCTGAGAAACTTGATGGCGTTGTCGGCGCGTTCAGTGAGCTCGGCGACATCGAGCAGGACGGTGTGCAGGCTGCGCGCTGAGCGGACCAGTCCCCAGCGCGCGAAAAAGCCGGTTTTGCGGCCGAGCAGGTCGTAGACGCTGTCGAGAATCTCCGTCAGGAGTTCGTCGTAGTGGCGGAACTCGAGCAACTGGGAGTTGGCGTATTCGAGCAGCTGGATGGACGTGTCGGCGCCCGCACTGCTGTCGTAGAGAAAGGCGGCGTTCCAGCCGATGACGGCCATGTCGCCGGCATAGTAGGAGACTTGGGACTGCAGGACCTCGCGAATTTCTGCGTCGGAAAGAAGAAGCTTGTCGCCGCGCACGACTTGGGCGATGTGGAGACTGTGATCGCGGTTGAGATCGGCGGCGTTGGGAGTGCCGGAGGCTTCGCGCACGTGGAAGATAAAGTAGTCTTCGCTCAGCCAGCGTTCGTATGGCTTGATGAGTGCGCCGGAGACCCGCTCGAGCCGCTGCCGTACGATGGGCTCGACCCGGGAAGCGAAATCGAGATCCCAGACCCAGCGGCTGGCAAGATTGACGAGGCTCTCCCAGTCGCCCGAAAACGGCAGCTGGTAAATCACGCTGGCAACGCCGTAGTCGTAGTACTTTACTTCTCCTTCGAGGCGCTCGCCGGAGTCGAGGACGAGGGGCTCGAGCGGCCCGATCACCGGCGGCCGGTGGTAGCGGACGTAGGCGGGCGCCGAGTTCTTCATGCTCGGCTTCTGCATGGTGCGCGCATTGATGGCCTGCTGCAGCTGGTCAAGACGCAGCTCCTCGCAGACGTCGAACTGGATGAGGACGAGCACTGAACCGGCGAGAGTGGCCGTGGCCGGCGGCGAGATGGCGGAAACCTCGGTCATCGTCACTGGCATGGTAGCGGATGCGGACGGTGATTTGCGCTCTATCCACCCTTGTAACTGAAGTTAAATACAAACGGATCAACCACCAACAGCATCGAATCCGGTTATGAGCCGTACGTTGCTGCCAGGAAAGCCCTACCCTTTGGGCGCCACTGCCCGAAAATTAGGAACAAACTTCGCCCTCTTTTCCGAGGGCGCAACCCGCGTGGATGTTTGCCTCTTCGACCAGGAAGGCAACCAGACCGACGCGGTCACCCTGAGAGAGCGGACCGCGTTTGTGTGGCACGGACTGATTCGCGACATTGGCCCCGGGCAGCTTTACGGCTACCGGGTAGACGGCCCATGGGAGCCGGAGAAGGGACACCGCTTCAACCCCAACAAGCTGCTTGTGGATCCCTATGCGAAGGCGATCTCGGGCGAGGTGGACTGGAAGGCGCCGATTTTTCCCTACGACCTGGCCTCGGGCGATCCGCTCAAGATGGACACCCAGGACAGCGCACGCGGGATACCGAAATGCGCGGTGATTGATGACGCGTTCAACTGGGGCAATGATTGCCCTCCGGAGACGCCGCTGCCCGACTCGGTCATTTATGAAATGCACGTGAAGGGATTCAGCATCCGCAACCTGAAAGTGCCCAAGAAACTGCGCGGGACGTACGCGGGCCTGGCTCACCCGGCGAGCATCCAGTATCTGAAAGATCTTGGCGTAACCGCGGTGGAGCTGCTGCCGATCCATCACTTCATCAACGAAGGACACCTGGTGGACAAGGGGCTCACCGACTACTGGGGCTACAACACGCTGGGATATTTTGCGCCGATGGCGCGCTACTGCTCGTGCGGCGACCTGGGCGGCCAGGTCCGCGAGTTCAAGCAGATGGTAAAGGCATTGCATGCCGCACGGATCGAGGTGATTCTCGACGTGGTTTACAACCACACCTGCGAAGGCAATCATCTGGGGCCGGTGCTGAGCTGGAAGGGCGTTTGCAACACGACCTATTACAGGCTGGTTGAAGACAATCCGCAGTTCTACATGGACTACACCGGAACGGGCAACACGCTGAACGTGCGCAATCCGCAAGTGCTGAAGATGATCATGGACTCTCTGCGCTATTGGGTCACGGAGATGCACGTGGACGGGTTCCGCTTCGACCTGGCGGCGACGCTGGCTCGCGAGCTGCACGACGTGAGCAAGCTGTCTTCGTTCTTCGACACGATCCACCAGGACCCGACGCTGGCGGAGGTGAAGCTGATTGCCGAGCCATGGGACGTGGGTGAGGGCGGATATCAGGTCGGCCGCTTCCCTGTTCTCTGGGCTGAGTGGAACGGGAAATATCGCGACACCGTGCGGCGGTTCTGGAAGGGCGACGGCGGGCAGCTTTCGGATTTCGCCTATCGGCTGACGGGGTCGAGCGATCTGTACCAATTTGACGGGAGAAAGCCTTACGCGAGCATCAATTTTGTGACCGCCCACGATGGGTTCACGCTGTGCGACCTGGTCAGCTACAACCAGAAGCACAACGAAGCCAACAAGGACGACAACAAGGACGGCTCAGACAACAACGACTCGTGGAATATGGGCGCCGAAGGGCCGACCGACGATCCGGCAATCCAGGCCTTGCGGGAACGGCAGATGCGGAACTTCCTGGCCACGCTGATGCTTTCGCAGGGGGTCCCCATGCTTTCGGGCGGGGACGAGTTTGCGCGTTCGCAACTCGGCAACAATAACTCCTATTGCCAGGACAGCAAGCTGACCTGGTTTGACTGGAAGCTCGACGAGCCGCGCCAGCGGTTGCTGGAGTTCACGCGAAAAGTAATTCAATTGCGGCTGGCGCACCCAAATTTGCACCGGCGGAAGTTTTTTCAGGACCGCGAGATTCGCAAGAAAGGCGACGGCACGCTGGTGCGGGTGGTGAAGGACGTCGCCTGGTTCAACCCCGATGGGAACGAGGTATCTGACGAGGCATGGAGCGCGGAATGGAGCCGGGCGATTGCGCTGCTGCTGAACGGGCAGACGCTGCAGGTATCCAATGAAGATGGCGAATGGATCATCGACGATAGCTTCCTGCTGCTCGTCAATGCCGCCCACGAGGGCGTGGAGTTCACGCTGCCGCAGTCGCCGAGTGCGAGGCCCTGGAAGCAGTGCATCGACACGGAGAACGTGCAGGACCCGTTTCAGTCTGTCGAGGTGGGAGAAAAAGTGATCGTCGGGGGACGCACTCTGAAGCTATTCAGCGATGCATTGCAGCCGGAGAAGGAAGAGAACACAGCTTAAGCTTCAGCGCGCCGGGAGAATGAAACGCGGCGGCTAGAGGACCGTGGCAAGGTCGTTTGAAACGTCATTGAAAGCGGTGCTGACGCCATTGGCAAGCGAGTGCAGGCCTGCCACGCAACCGAAAGCAAGGGTTGCAATGATCAGCGAGTACTCCACCAGATTCTGAGCTCTGCGGTCGGTGAGCAAGGTTGATGCGAAGACATAGATCCTGAGCAAGAGTGTATTCATATCTAACCTTCTTCGGGACTGCAATAGATAAACAACTGGTTTGAAACAGAATAGAAGGTTTTTGACGTTCCGCCACAAAAATTTTGCGGGTTCCTGATACCGACGGTTTCTCTGCCAGGGGTGAAAATTCGTCGAAAAATGCTCCAATTTCCCACAAAACCTCTTGCCATGCTGTGGTTTGCGGGGCTTATCCTTATCGAGCCCTCGCTAGGGCATGTTCACCTGGGCTGTGATTTCGGTAACCATATTCACGCAAGAAGAAGAGGATTGGGGGATTTATGAATGAGATTTCGCAATTGTTGCAGCAACGATTTGGGATGAGCGCGGACCAGGCGCAGCAGGCCGAGAACGCCATCCTTCAACTGATCGAGTCGAAGCTTCCACCGCAGTTCCAGGGCATGGTGAACTCGCTGCTGGGAACGAGCCAGAATGCCGATCCAAATGCGCAGGCCCAGTCGGGCGGCGGATTCGGCAGCTTGCTGGGAATGGCGGAAAACCTGCTGAGCCACAAAAGCTAGGGCGCCGCTTTGCCGGAACAACAGGCCATCCCCCAGGCCTTCTAGACGTCCCGCGGCTTGCGCGCCGAGGGCACAACCTGCTTGTGATTTCAAACAAAATGGAAGGAAAGGAACGATGAAAGTCAACCGCATTCTCTCTGTCCTCCTGGGCCTCACTGCCTGCACACTGATCGGCGTCCTCCCCGTGGCTACTGCGCAGAGCAGCGCGAAGACCACGGCCAAGACTGCAGCGCCCGCTGCGTCCGCGAAACTGGTGGATATCAACACCGCAACTGCCGACCAGCTGAAGGCGCTTCCGGGAGTCGGCGATGCCTATTCGCAGAAGATCATCGCAGGACGTCCCTACGCGAACAAGACGCAGCTGAAGACCAAGGGGATTGTGCCCGCCGCGACTTATTCGAAGATCCAGGGCCTGATCATCGCGAATCAGCCGGCGAAGTCGAAGTAGCGGAAAACGGAGATTTACCTTCAAATCACCGCAAGCGAGTGTATTTCGCCGCGTCAGAATGCCGCTCCTCTTGAGCCAGCCGCAGGTTGTGCACGGAGGAGCGGATTCTTTCGCCGGCAGTCAGGCTATCGATGATGACCGACGATGCCGGGGCGAACCGGCGCAGCCTGGTGCGCTGAAGTGCTCGGGGAATCCTGACCGAAGCGTAGGAATTCCCCACTTCCCAGACAGACATTGATCCAAGAATTCCTGCCCGGCTGCGATTGCCAAAGATTGTGTTGAGGGGATCTCCTTCGACGATGTCGCTGTGCGCCTCGATGCCGTTCAAGGTGGAGGCAGCGTCGAGCAAGAAGCCAGCGCGCTCGGCTGCGAGGGCGATGCGCTGCGACCGGGCAACAGAAGAAGAATCCTTTGCCAGCATTCCAAAGCCGGGCCACAGGGCAATCGCGAGACGGTGGGAAGGCTTGGGCTGGTTGATGGGCTCGCTCATCGAGGGGACTGGAGCGGATAAGAAACTTGAAACGTCGTCGAGTGGAGGATGGAGCGGGGTTTGCGCCACGGCACAAGTTTGCAGGACCCAGAACCCACCGCTCGCGATGTAGATCGAGAATCGCATTCCGACGTTCCAGCTTTATTCATCGTCAGAACGCGGCGATCCTTGATTTTGAGAAAGAAAAAGCCCCATCGCTGTGGATGGGGCTCTTGCTTTTGAGGCGAGCCCTTTGTCCGCGGCTGAAGCCGCATGTTGTTTGCACAATCTTTCTCAGGCAGCCTGCTGCTTCCGGATCATGTGTCTGGTGCCCTGCCTCGAGGAGCACGACTTTACCCCACCGCAGGTGGCCGCAGTTGGCTAGTCGTAGTACTCGAGGCCGAGGTGGGTGATCAAGTCGGCGCCCATGATGTGGCGCAGCGTGTTCTTGAGCTTCATGGACTGAATGAAGAGATCGTGCTCGGGGTAGAGTCCTTCGCGGGTCTGCGGCGACTTGAGGTAGAAGCTGAGCCACTCCTGGATGCCGATCGACTTGAGCTCAGGCGTACGCCTGGCCAGATCCAGGAAAAGTACGAGATCGAGGGCGATGGGCGCGGCCAGAATCGAGTCGCGGCAAAGGAAGTCGACCTTGATCTGCATGGGATAGCCGAGCCACCCGAAGATGTCGATGTTGTCCCAGCCTTCCTTGTTGTCGCCGCGGGGCGGGTAATAGTTGATGCGAACCTTATGGAAAATATCTTTGTAGAGGTCGGGATAGAGTTCGGGCTGAAAGATGTATTCGAGCGACCCAAGCTTCGATTCTTCCTTGGTCTTGAAGGATTCGGGGTCGTCGAGGACTTCGCCATCGCGATTGCCGAGAATGTTGGTCGAGTACCACCCGGAGACGCCGAGCAAGCGCGCTTTGAACGCGGGCGCGAGCACAGTCTTCATGAAGGTCTGGCCGGTCTTGAAGTCTTTCCCGCAAATCGGCGCGGAGTTCTTTTTGGATAGCTCGATCATCGCGGGGACGTCAACGGTAAGGTTGGGCGCTCCATTGGCGAAGGGAACGCCTTCGCTGAGCGCTGCGTAGGCATAGATCTGCGAGGGCGCGATGCCGATGTCGTTCGACCCCAGGCCCTTTTCGAAAGCGGCGACAGACTGGTGGACGGCAGTGGGCTCGAGAAAGATCTCGGTCGAGCCGCACCAGATCATGACCACGCGATCGACGGTCTTTTTGAAAGCCTGGATGTCGGCGCGCACCTGGTCGGCAAGATCGCGCTTGGTCTTGCCGGTCTTGACGTGGGTACCGTGCAGGCGCTTGACGTAGTACTGATCAAAGACCGCGGGCAGAGGCTTGATGGTTTCCAGGTAGGGCTTCAGCTGGTCGAGGGTTTCCTTGTCGAGCACCTTGGCGTGCGCGGCAGACTCGTAGACGTTGTCCTCGAAGATGTCCCAACCCGTGAAGACGATGTCGTTGAGGTCGGCGAGCGGGACGAAGTTCTTAATGAGGGGCGAATTGTTGTCGGTGCGCTTGCCGAGGCGAATGGTGCCCATCTGCGTAAGGGAGCCAATGGGCTTGGCGAGGCCGCGGCGGACGGCCTCGACTCCGGCGATAAATGTGGTGGCGACGGCGCCGAGGCCGACAACCATGACGCCGAGTTTGCCCGATGCGGGCGCGATCTTTGATGCGGCGGTCTTGAGCTGGGATGGCGCGCCGCCTTGCTGTTCACTTGCCATGGATTTCTCTAACCTTCCTTTGAGTGTTGCTCAAAAAAATCGAGTTCTGTAGGACGAAACAGTGTACCGCCGTGCTGCGGCTCATTCGGCTTCCGATTCCAGCGTGGAGCCGGCACGGCGCCTGCGGTCGAGATGCGACCAGATAAACCAGACGATGGCGGCAACCAGTGCGAGTTCGACCACGAGGTGAAAACGGTGAAAGGCCTCCTCGAAACGCGGGTCGGTATGCCAGCGCTCGCCCAGCTTCATGCCGACGTAGGCGAGGACGAAGCACCAGGGCCACGAGCCGATGAATGTGTAGAGGTGAAAGCGAAGCTGCGGCATTTTTGCAATGCCGGCAGGGAACGCGATGAAGGTGCGGACGACGGGCAGCAGGCGCGCCAGGAGAACGGTGATGGAGCCATAGCGATTGAAGAAGTAGGTCATGCGATCGAGGTCGTGATGGCTCATGAGGACCCAGCGGCCATAGCGCTCGACAAGAGGACGCCCGCCCTTGGCGCCGATCCAATAGGCGACGACGGAGCCCAGATTGCAGCCGATGGCGCCCGCGGTTGCCGCCCAGACCAGGTTGAATCGCTGGAGATAGACGAGATAGCCGGCGAACGGCATGATGACTTCGGAGGGCAGCGGAATGCAGGCAGACTCGATGCCCATCAGGGCGACGATGCCGGCGTATCCACCCATGTCGATGACGTGCGTAATGAACTGCACAAGTGCTGCGAGAATGCGTTCGCTCATGGGCAACTTCAAGTATATAGGGCGGGGATTGGACCCTGTGGTGGCGGGCGCAGAGCCTTCAGGCCCGTCGATGGCTGCCGCCCTGCTAGGATTGTGTTGATTTCACGCATGCCGAGGTGATGAAGTTGCCCGAGTTCCCTCCCGTTCCGCTTACGCTCGAAGGCTCGTTTGTCCTGCACCAGTTCTTTCGCTTCGACTGGACCAGGTGGCGGGGCTGCGCACCCAGCGAATCCCGCGCGGATCGCGAGCGGCCCGAGCAAGTCGGGGAGTTCGCGGGATTACTGAAGAAGTTGGAATGCTCAAGCGATGGCAAGGTGCAGACGGCGCTTTACTCGCAGCTGGGGCACAAGGGCGATCTGATTCTCGTCCATTTTCGCGACTCGCTTGAAGCGCTGAACCAGGTGGAACTGGACCTGGCACAGACTTCTTTCTGCGACTTTCTGGAGCCGAAGCACTCGTATGTGTCGGTGGTTGAGTTGGGGCTGTATGAGTCGACGCGGAAGACGTATGAAGCCGCGGCAGCAAAGGGGTTTGCCGAGCACTCGCCGGAGTGGGAGGCGGAGATTGCCGAGTCGCTCAAGCGCGGCGCGGAGGCGATGAAGCCACGGCTGTGGCCGGGTGTGCCCGAGGCGAAGTACCTGTGCTTCTATCCCATGGATCGCAAGCGCGGAGAGCAGGTGAACTGGTACACGGTGCCGTTTGCCGATCGGCAGCGCATGATGCACGAGCACGGGATGATCGGGCGCCGCTACGGCGTGCACGTCAAGCAGATCATCACCGGTTCGATCGGGATGGACGACTGGGAGTGGGGCGTGGATCTTTTCGCCGATGACCCGGTGATCTTCAAGAAGCTGATTTATGAAATGAGATTTGACGAAGTGAGCGCCGTCTACGCGCTCTTTGGACAGTTCTACATCGGCGTGCGGCTGCCGGTGGAGAAGCTGGCGGGATGGGTGAAAGGCAAGCTCTAAGGAACGACAATGGCAACGCAAAAGAAGGCGGCGTCAAAGAAGAAAACCGCGAAGAAGACAGCGGCGAAGCATGCAAGCGAACGTCCGCCGAGGCTGCCGGCGCGCGCGAAAAACCCCGGCGGAGATCGATCGCCGGAGCGCGTGGCGGAGATCCTCAAAAAGCTTGACGAGGCGTATCCGAATGCCGAGTGCGCGCTGCATCATCGCACGCCCTGGGAGCTGCTGGTGGCGACGATCTTATCGGCGCAGTGCACCGACGTGCGCGTGAACATGGTGACGCCGGAACTGTTCCGCCGCTTCCCTACCCCCGAAGCGATGGCCAAAGCCAGGATCGCCGAACTGATTGACCTGATCCGCACCACCGGCTTCTTCAACAACAAGGCGAAGTCGATCAAGGGCGCGGCCGAGAAGATTGTGAAGGATTTTGGCGGTAAGGTGCCGGAGACGCTTGCGGAACTGACGACAGTTCCCGGCGCGGCGCGCAAGACGGCCAACGTCGTGCTGGGCGTGAGCTTCGGCAAGGCCGAAGGCGTGGTGGTCGACACTCACGTCTTTCGCATCGCGCATCGGCTGGATCTGGCGAAAGGCGACACGCCGCAAAAAGTCGAGCTGGAACTGATGGAGGTTCTGCCCCGGGATCATTGGATCCGGTTTTCGCACCAGGTGATTCATCATGGACGGCAGGTATGCGTGGCGCGGAATCCTAAGTGCAAGGAGTGCAACCTGGAGACGTTGTGCAAGTCGGAAGACAAGACCTGGAGCAGCTAAGCGCAAGCGACGAGAAACCGAGACGACAAGGGAGCGATGGAACCAGGACTTGACCCATAACACCTACTTCTGGCTTGGGAAGAAATGGCTCCTCACAGCGGCGATAAGCCCGGGGATGTCGTGCGGGTCGGCTTCGGCGGCCGGCGGCCATCCGCAGGCACGTAAGGTCTCGGACGTGACCGGGCCGATGGAGATGGCGGGCACATAGGGAAATGGAAATGGAAGCGCGGCGGCCTGGGCGGCTTCGGCAAGATGAGTCGCGCTGGACGAGCTGGCGAAGGTGACGGCGTCGATGCCGCGCGCGAAGGCGTGGCGGAGTTGCTGCGGAGCTGTAGCGGGCAGGACGTTGCGATATGCGTCGACGACGTCGACCGTGGCGCCGGCCGCGCGCAATGCGTCGGGGATAACGTCGCGAGCGACGGCCGCGCGGGCGAGAAGCACGCGCTTACCGATCATGCGATCTTTGAGTTCGGCGACCAGGCTTTCGGCGACGTATTCTTTCGGCGTTACGGCGACCTGTGCGTGCAGAAGCTCTTCGACGGTCTCAGCGGTTGCCGTCCCGACCGCGGCCACCTGCGGCTCCTGCGCTCGGACCGATTTTGGAAAGTCTGTATCGCCAAGGCGACCACGCTCTGCAAGAATGCGCACGGTATTGGCGCTGGTGACGAGGAGCCAGTCGTAGTGGGCGAGATTGCGCAGTGCGTCATCCAGAGGCTCGAAGGATGCGGGCGGGGCAATTTCAATCACAGGAACTTCGATCGGCAGCGCGCCAAGAGCGCGCAGGCCATCGCTGAGCTTTGAAGCCTGCGCGGCGCCGCGGGTGACGAGGATGCGGCGATTCAGAAGCGGCTGAGCCATGAATCCATTCTCTACCAGAAGC
>DATJMC010000074.1:0-18470 GCA_035508975.1 Occallatibacter sp. | reverse complement strand
GCCGTCCAATGCTGGACTTCGATGGAGGAGTTCTTCGGCGTGGTGCCCTGCACGATCATGAGCATGATGTCGAACGAGCTGATTCCCTCCGCTTGCGAAGTCGATGTGCCGGGCACGCTGAGCATGTACATGCTGGCGCTGGCGAGCCAAACGCCGTCCGCACTGTTGGATTGGAACAACAATTACGGGTCGGACCCCAACAAGTGCGTCTGCTTCCACTGCTCGAACCTGCCCAAGCACTTCTTCAAAGATGTGCGCATGGACTACCAGGAAATCATCGCGGGGACTGTGGGCAAAGAGAACACTTTCGGCACATGCGTTGGCCGGGTGAAGGCTGGGGCGATGAGCTTTGCGCGCTACTCCACCGACGACCGGCGCGGCATCGTGCGCGGCTATACCGGCGCAGGGCGGTTTACCGACGATCCACTGGAAACCTTCGGCGGGGCGGGAGTGGCGGAGATTCCGCAGCTCCAGAAGCTGCTCAAGTTCATCTGCCGCGAAGGCTTCGAACATCACGTCGCCGCAAACTTCAGCGACGTATCGAAAGCGATTCACGAGGCTGCGCGTTATCTCGGCTGGGAGAGCCATTATCATCCGGGGCTCGAGGATTGATCGCGGCAAGACGCGATCGGGGCGTTGACAACTCTCGTCAACGCCCATTTCGCTTTATGAGCATGATTGACGAAGGGAATCCTTTTTATGAGTCAACGAATCGGCAGAAGCCTGGTGATGCACGGGACAACTTTGGTGAGCCAGGCGGCATGGAACGATGAGCTCGAGGCAAAGCAGAACAAGCTTGTGGAATGGATGCGCGCCCAGCGGCTTGCCGGTGTCTTAATTCGACGCAACGAAAATGTAGCGTGGATTACCGGAGGCGCCGTTGAACTGCGCGTGCTCACGCCTGCGGAGACGGGTGTTGCCTCGATTCTGGTGACGGCCGAAGGGAAGCGCTACTACTTCACCACGGAGAACGAAGCGCCGCGCCTCCACGACGAAGAGTTTGGCGCGCTCGACTTCGAGCCCGTGCTTTTCCCCTGGTTCGCAGACGACACGGCTGCGGCTGCAGCGAAACTGGCTGGAGGCGTGCTCGGATCCGACACGTTGGTGGCGGGATCGACGCTTGTGAATCTCTTCCCGCTGCGCGCTTCGCTGAGCGAAACTGAAATCGAACGCTATCGCTGGCTCGGTGCGGAAACGGCGGCGGCTACCGTCGAGTCGCTGCATCAAGTTGAGCCGGGCCTGAGCGAATACGATCTCGAAGCCATCACAGCTGCAAATCTGCTGAAGCGTGGCATCCTCCCCTCGGTGTATCTCTATGCCGTCGATGAGCGGATCTACAAATACAAACATGCCGTTGCACGGGGCAAGCGGCTCAAGCAATACGGCATGTTGAATCTCTGCGCGCGCAAGTGGGGCTTGGCCATTTCGATCACGCGTTTCGTGCATTTTGGCGCGTTGCCGGCGGAACTGGATGCGCGATTCAAGTCTGCCGCGCGGGTAAATGGGGCTTTGCTCGACGCAACCAAGGTGGGGGCGACCTCGGCACAGCTCTTCAAAACGGCACAAGAAGCCTACGCTGCCGAGGGATTCCCTGGGGAAGAGCGTTTTCATCACCAGGGTGGCCCTACAGGGTATGGCGAGCGCGAATGGGTGGCGACACCTGGTGGCAAGGAGACCGTCGTCAACAATCAGGCGTTTGCGTGGAATCCCAGCATCCGCGGCGGCAAAGCCGAAGACACGGTGCTCCTGTGCGACGGCAAGATTGAATGGCTCACGGCGACGCCGGAGCTGCCTGTGATTGAAGCAAAGGTGAACGGCAAGATTTACACCGCTGCGGGCGTGCTTGTGAAGTGAGTCAAGGGACTAGGGAGCCGGCACAGAAAAGGCGTCTATTCGCGACTGCGCTCTCCAGGTTCGGCAGGCTGCAACGTGAGCCGTGCTGTCAGCACCACAAGCGCTGCCCACAATGCGTCTGCTCCAAAGAGATGAACTACCTGCAGCCAGATAGGCGCCAGCAGCGCCACATCGAGAACGCCCAGAATATACTGCACTGCAAGCAGAATCAGAACCAGCGCGGACAATGCGCGGTTATCCCAATACGCGTTTCGCTTCGCTGCCCGCACCAGCAGCCAGATCAGGAAGATGCTGGCCAGGAAAGCGATGGCTGGGTGCGTCCAGCGCCAGCGGACCAGCCAATTGCTCTGGATTGAAAAATCCTGGGCCAGTGCGGAATCAAGGGAGTGCGCTGGAAAGAGCGTATCCCCCAGCGCAGCGAGCGACCCGCTCACCCCAACAATCAGCAGGACAAAAAGCCCGAGGGCTGTCTGGATCGGCTTGACGAGGCGCACTTTGCCGCGCAGAAAGCCGTGTTCGCGGCCGAGAAAATGCGCAGTAAGCGTGAGCGCCGCCAGCAGCAGAAGTGTGTTGGTGAGATGCAGCGCAAGATAGGGCGCGCGCAGCGGCGAACGGCTCTGCGCGGTGAGGCCCAGCTTCACCAAAAAGGCGCCCAGGATCGCCTCCACAAAAATAAAGGCGACAGATGCCACGGCTGTTGCCCGGGCGAGGTGTCTGCGCGGCGTAGCCATCAAGATCCACACCATCAGTCCCAGAACCAGTACCGTCGAAATCCCGCTCGTAATGCGATGCGTGAACTCAATCAGCGTGTCGACGCTCGCGGAATGTTGCACCACAGAGCCGTTGCACAATGGCCAATGGTTGCCGCAACCGTCGCCAGCCCCCGCCGCGCGTGTCACCGCTCCCCACAAGATCACGGCGATGGAATACACCAGGGTGGCCCAGGCGAAACGGCGAAGCGCGGATGAGTGCAATTGCTCTGCGCCGACAGGAGATGCGGCAATCGACATGGCGGAAAGCTCCGGATCTCCAGTGTAAAACAGCCAGGACTGGCGGACGCCGGCCGAGGAGGCGGAGTCAGTTCCTCAGCAGCCGCAGCACGTGATTCACGATGATCAGGTCTTCGGCGGGAGGGATGACCCGCACAGTAACAGGAGAATCCTGCGAAGAGATGACGGCAGCGCCGCGTACATCGTTGCGCCCGCTATCGAGTTGGATGCCGAGCGCGCTCAGCCCGGCGCAGATTTCCGCACGCGATGCGATGTCGTTTTCGCCGATGCCGCCCGTGAAGACAAGCATGTCAAGCCCGCCCAACTCGACAAAGAAACTGCCGATCCATTTCTGAATTGTCCAGACAAACTTGTCCACAGCGAGACGCGCCTTCGCATTGCCCTCTTTGATCGCATCGCGCAAATCGCGCATGTCGTTTGAGAGGTCGCTGACGCCAAGGAGACCGGCCTTTTTGCTTGCCACGGTCTCCAACAGGTCCGCCGCGGCAGCAGCGGACTCTTGCTTTTCTGCAATCTTTCTTAGAATGAAGAGCAAGACGCCTGGATCGATATCGCCGGTGCGCGTGCCGCTGATGATGCCGCCGGTTGGGGTCAGCCCCATTGAGGTATCGAGACATTTACCGGCGCGAATCGCTGAAATCGATGCGCCATTGCCGAGGTGCGCGACGATCAGCTTCTCCGGGACGTTGGGCTGCAGCTGGTGAACGATCGATTCATAGGAGATGCCGTGCGCCCCATAGCGCCGCACGCCCATGTTCGCGTATTCCGATGGAATCGGCATGTGCTTCGCAACTTCGGGCATGGTGCGATGGAAATAGGTATCGAGGATGACAAAGTTGGGAATGCCCGGAAAGAGCTTGAGCGCCTCGCGCATGATGTACACGGCGATCGGCGTGTGCAGCGGCGCGAACGCGGTGTAGCTTTCCATTTCGTCGATCAGGGCCGGCGTAATCCGCTGATTCTCCTGCACCGTGGGACCGCCCGACACCATGCGGTGGCCGATGGCCACAGGGGCAGGGAAGTCCGGTGAGTGCAGCGCATCGGCCACGAGCTTGAAGGCTACGGCGCGAGTTGGCAGAGCCGGAGTCTGGTCGACCAGCTTCTTGCCGCTCCCATCCTTAATCCAAAACTTGCCAAGATCGGTGCCGATGCCGTCCACGGCGCCTTCGTGCAACTTCGTGCGCGTGCCGTTGGCGGCCTCATAGATTGAAAACTTGATGGAAGACGAACCGCTATTCAAAACCAGAACCGGCAATGACGACATCGAAAGCGAGCCCCTTGCATTTGGATTTTCAGCGTGCCTGCTCCGTCGGCCACCGCCAGTTACGAACCTCGGGCAGGTCATCGCCGTTTTCGGCCACGTACAATTTGTGGCGTTGAATGGCTTCGGAATACCACTGGCGCGCTGCATCTGCCTGTGCGGCAAGCCGCGGTACGCGCGTGATTGCGTCAAGCGTCAGCTGGAACCGGTCAATGTTGTTGAGCACGCACATGTCGAAAGGAGTTGTTGTTGTGCCCTCTTCCTTGTAACCGCGCACGTGGATGTTGTGATGGTTGTTTCGCCGATAGGTGAGCCGGTGAATGAGCCACGGATACCCGTGAAAGGCGAAGATCACCGGAATGCCAACCGGGAACAACTGGTCGAAATCTTCGTCCGGAAGGCCGTGGGGATGCTCCGATTGCGGCTGCAGGGTCATCAAGTCGACGATATTGACGACACGTATGCGAATGTCGGAAATCCGCGCGCGCAGCAGCGTGACCGCGGCCAGGGTCTCCATGGTTGGTACGTCGCCGCAACACGCCATCACCACGTCGGGATCCCCCTCATCGTTCGACGCCCATTTCCACGCGCTGATCCCGATGGTGCAATGGCCAATCGCTTCCTCCATCGTCAGCCATTGGGGCGCGGGCTGTTTTCCGGCAACAATGAGGTTGATGTAGTTTTTGCTGCGCAGGCAATGATCGGCAACCGAGAGCAGTGTGTTGGCGTCCGGCGGCAGGTAGACGCGCACGACATCGGCTTTCTTGTTCACCAGGTGGTCGATGAAACCAGGATCCTGGTGCGAGAACCCGTTGTGGTCCTGCCGCCATACCAGTGAGCTCAGCAGATAGTTCAACGATGCAATTGGCTTGCGCCAGGGAATCGCACGGGTCACCTTGAGCCACTTGGCGTGCTGGTTCACCATCGAGTCCACGATGTGAATGAAAGCTTCGTAGCAGGAAAAGAAGCCATGCCGCCCGGTCAGCAGATAACCCTCGAGCCAGCCCTGGCACATGTGCTCGCTCAGCACCTCCATCACGTGGCCAGTCGGTGAAAGGTCTTCATCGACGGGCAGTGTCTCGGCCATCCAGGTTTTGCCGGTTCCCTTGATCACTTCGCCGATGCGGTTGCTCGCCGTCTCGTCGGGGCCGAAGACACGGAAGTTCTTATTGTCTTTGTTGGCTTCCATGACTCCATGCAGCAGGTGACCCAATACGCGCGTTGATTCAACGTCGGCCCGGCCGCGCCCTTCGAGTTTCACAGCAAATTCGCGGAAGTTCGGGACCTTGAGCGGTTCCAGCAAAAGCCCTCCGTTGGCATGGGCGTTCATACCCATGCGACGCCGGCCCTTGGGCGCGATTTCGGCGAGTTCCTCGCGGAACGCGCCTCTCTCGTCGAAGAGTTCTTCGGGCTCATAGCTCCGCATCCAGCTTTCGAGCAGGCGCAGATGGTCGGGCTTTTCGCGTAACTCGCTGAAGGGAACCTGATGAGCGCGCCACGTGTTCTCCACCGGCTTTCCGTCCACTTCCTTCGGGCCTGTCCATCCTTTGGGCGTGCGCAGGATCAACATCGGCCATGCCGGACGATCGGTTTCTCCATGCTCGCGCGCTGCCTTCTGGATCTCCGCAATGCGGTCGAAGATCGTATCGAAGACTGCTGCGGCTTGCTGATGCATCAAGGCGGGGTCGTCGCCTGAGAGAGTGAATGGCTCATAGCCGTAGCCACGCATCAGTTCTTCGAGTTCGCTGTGCGGAATGCGCGAAAGCACAGTCGGGTTGGCGATCTTGTACCCGTTCAAATGCAGGATGGGCAGAACCGCACCGTCAGTCGCGGGGTTGAGAAACTTGTTTGAGTGCCAGCTCGTTGCCAGCGGACCCGTTTCGGCTTCGCCATCGCCGACCACGCAGGCCACAATCAAATTGGGGTTGTCGAAGGCCGCGCCATACGCGTGTACGAGCGAATACCCCAGCTCGCCGCCCTCGTGGATTGAACCTGGTGTCTCCGGCGCCACGTGGCTGGGAATGCCGTAGGGCCAGCTGAACTGCCGGAAGAGCCGCTTGATGCCGTCCTTGTTCTGTTCGATGTGGGGATAAATCTCAGAGTACGATCCTTCGAGGTAGGTATTCGCCACCAAGCCGGGGCCTCCATGGCCAGGACCGATGATGTAGATCATGTCGAGGTCCCGCTCGCGAATCAGCCGATTCCAATGCACGTAGAGAAAGTTCAGGCCGGGCGTTGTGCCCCAGTGGCCTAGCAGACGCGGCTTTACATCGTCGAGGGTGAGAGGACGTTCAAGTAACGGATTGTCTTTCAGGTAGATTTGCCCGACGGAGAGATAGTTTGCCGCTCTCCAGTAGGCGTTCATTTTTGCCAGCAGCTCCGGGGTCAACGGCTCGCTGGTCTTTCTGTCTGTCCTCATCGCTTCGCTGGTTGCATTGGTCATGGGGCACCTCGGGGAGAAGGGTTAGGCGTGACAATCAAGACTAGCAGGGGCATGTTAAGGGATGAGTGACGCGAATCACTAAATGTGGTGGAATTGTTTCGCACTCGAGGCCGAGCCTCGTGGCGTGACGTCGACGCGAACCCGTTCAGAAGTTTTTCTTCAACTTCAGAATCCTGGATTCAAATGCATACCAGAGCACGGTTGCGCAAAGCGTTGCCATGGTCAGTCGGAATCCGACAATCGCCAGGTTTCCGGCGATACCGAACGGATCCATCTTCAGGTCGAACCATCCGAAATAGATAAAAACCATGATGTGGATCATGTAGAGGCCATAGCTGATACGCCCGTAGAAGGCCAGCGGTCCACGCCGCAACACAGCATTTACCGGGTTGCGCGCGCCTGTTGAAGCGATTGCCGCCAGCATCGATCCTGCGAAACCGATCGCCAGCGCTGAATCTAGAAATGCGGTTCCGCCGGCGATGGTTCCGGCGGCAGCGAAGCCTGACGCCGCCGCGGCGAGGCCGATCCAGAGCCATGCACGCCGGTTCAGTTGCAGAGTATAGATTGCCACGGCCAGCAGGCTGCCGAGCGCGATGCCGTCCAGATGAATCAACGAGTGCGTCGGGGTCAGCCAGTGCAAGTGCGACCGCCGAATCAAAGCAGATTCAGCGTATGCCGCCAGGAGAACGAGCGCAAGTACCCACGGCCGGCGCACGAAGCGAACCACCGGAGCCCAGAGAAAGTAGTACTGTTCTTCGATCGCGAGAGACCACGTCTGCGCAATCGCCGGCGGCATCACAAAGGGGAACAGGTTCTGCAGGAAGAGGAAATAGGCCCACCATGGCGCAGTCTTGATTGCGCTGAAGACCGGCAAGCCGACAAACCATGGTGCATTTGCGTAACAAATCGCGAGCACCAGCAGATACACCGGCCAGATGCGGAGCGCTCGTCTTGCATAGAAGTTGCGGAAATATCTTTCCTTGTCCCGCGCTTCGAGGAGAATCGACGTGATCAAAAAGCCCGACAAAACAAAGAAGAGATTGACGCCGGCCCATCCCCACAACGAGCCGCGATAGAGCCAGGTGCGTTCGAGCCGCGGATGGCAATGGTAGATAACGACGCTCAACACCGCGAGGCCGCGCAGCCCTTGCAGTTCCGGGATATAAGCAGGCAGCCAGGTTGGGCGTCGGAGAGCCAAGTTGCTAGCCGGCCGCGAGCTGTTTGGCCCTCTCCGTCGCGCGCATCACCGCCTTGATGAGCGTCACGCGCAGGCCTCCCTCTTCGAGCTCGAGGATGCCGTCGATGGTGCAGCCTGCCGGGGTTGTCACCTCGTCTTTGAGCAGCGCCGGATGATAGCCGGTTTCAAGAGCCATCTTTCCGGCTCCGAAAACTGTCTGCGCCGCCAACTGTGTTGCCGTATCGCGCGGCAGCCCGACCTTCACGCCCGCTTCGGCCAGCGCTTCAATAATGATGTAAACATACGCCGGGCCGGAGGCTGACAGCCCAGTGACTGCGTCCATATGCTTCTCGTCGACCGTGACCGTCCTTCCTACGGTCTGGAAGATGCGCTGAGCCAATTCCATTTGCTCCGGCTTCACAAAGCGCCCGCGGCACAGTCCGGCGGCTCCTGCGCCCAGCGCCGAGGGAGTGTTGGGCATGGCGCGAATCACGCCGATCTCGAGCCCGGCAGCATCTTCAATCGAGCGCGTCTTGACCGATGCGGCGAACGAGACCAGCGTCTTGTCTGTCGTGAGAGCCGGCCGAATCTCAGCAACCAGGTCCGGCACCTGAAACGGCTTCACGCCAATCAAAATCAGGTCGGCTTGCCGGGCGGCCGCCAGGTTGTCCGTGCCCACATCCACACCCCACTGCGCGCTGCGCGCGATGGCTTTTTCGGCGTGCGCCATCGTGGCGTAGATCTGTTCGGGCGCGAAGAGGTTTTGCTTCAAAAAGGCCTGTACCAGGATGCCGCCCATCTTGCCGGCGCCCAGCACTGCCACGCGAACTTTGGGCAGCTGGGCAGGCACCCGTGTGGCTTCGACGGAGATCTCGGTCATTTCTTTCCTTGTCTTGGAGGAGCGTGGTGATCTAACCCTCCAGAATACCCCGCCTTGTTCGTAGCGTGCGAATCGTCGCGCGGGGCAGACCGTGCGCGGCCCCAGGATCAGTGCGGTTTCTGGCTCGCGATCCAGGCATCGATCCGATCGCTCAAAACGTCGAGGGGCAAGGCTCCCGAATCGAGCACCTGGTCGTGAAAGGCACGTAGGTCGAATTTGTCGCCCAGCGCTTTCTTGGCGCGGTCGCGCAATTCCAGGATCTTTAGTTGGCCGACCTTGTAGGCCAGCGCCTGGCTCGGCCACGCGATGTAGCGATTGACTTCAGCTTGTACGTCGGTCTCGCCGATCGACGAGTGGTCGTGGAAGTAGTCCACCATCTGCTGGCGCGTCCAATGTTGCGAGTGCACGCCGGTGTCGACCACCAGGCGAATTGCCCGCCAGATGTCTCCTTCGAGGCGGCCATAATCCGAATAAGGATCCTGGTAAAGGCCTACATCCTTCCCCAGACGCTCGGCGTAGAGTCCCCACCCTTCGGTGTACGCGGTGTAGAACTCAAACTTGCGGAACTCAGGAATACCCTCGAGTTCCTGAGCAATCGAAATCTGCATGTGATGGCCGGGAAGTCCTTCGTGATACGCTGTCGCTTCCACTTCGTCCAGATGCCGGTCAGCGAAGTTATAAGTATCGATGAACAGGCGGCCGGGCCTGCTGCCGTCGGGCGTTCCCGGTTCGTAGTAGGCAGTGGCCGCGTCCTTCTCCAGATAGGGAGGAACCGGCACTACCTCGAATGGCGCTTTCGGCAATCGGCCAAACAGCTGCGGCAGGCGCGCCTGCATGGGCGTTAGATAGCCGCGGTACGCGTTGAGCAACGCCTCCGCCGACGCGGGTCTTTGCTTTGGGTCGGTCATCACATGCGCGCGGAAGCTCTTCAGATCGCTGAAACCCAGTTTCTGCGCGATTGCCAGCATCTCGGCCTCATCCTTTTTCACTTCGTCCAGGCCGATCTGGTGGATCTGATCTGCTGTCAGGTTCGTCGTGGTCGTGCGCCGAACCAGGAACTGGTAGTACTTGGCCCCGTCGGGCAAAGCCGACAGTCCGGGTTCGGTGCGGCAAGCCGGAATATAGGTGACTTCAAGAAAACGCGCAAAGCGCTGATATGCGGGCAGCACGTCGTGGCCTATCGCCCGCAGCATGTCTTGCTTGATCCTTTCCTGCTCCAGGGCTGGGACCGACGCCGGGAATTTCTTCAACGGCAGCGCCAGCGGCGAATCTTCCGGCTTCTGCTGCGCCATAGCCTTGACTTCGTCGAGCGTCTTTTCCATCAGGAAACGCGGAGGTGTTCGCTGGTCGTCGATTCCGATCGACATGTTGGTCATTGTCTGGTTGAAAGCCGTAGGGATCGCCTGCAGCCGCGCGATCCAATCGTCATAATCCTTCACGGTGGAAAAACTTAGCTGCGCAACCAACTGGGGATACTCGGAATAGATGCCTCCCATCTGGTTGACCGGCATCTCCCATTCCTTGAACCCCGAGGCTTCTTCGTCGTCCGCGAGATCGCGCAGCAATAGGTTGCGGCTGATCTTCTCCTGATCCGTGAATCCGGTTGGGTCGATGGCAGCCAGTTGCAGGAGGAAGTTCTGTTCCCGTGCGAGCCATGCATTGATGGCTTTTACTGAGACATCGCTGATCTTGTCGTTGAATCGGTTATCGCCAATGGTCGAGGCGAATTCCGGTGAGTTTTCAAGGTTCGCTTCCCAATACTCATGGAAGAAATCGTTGAGAGCCTTGCGGCGGTCTTCGACGGGGGGTAGGGAAGACGCCTGCGTCCAGACCAGGGCAGGACTGGTGGAAAGGACCAGCGCAAGAGCCGGAAGCCATTGATTTCTCAAAATGAGTACCTCGACGGGGAACGGTGGATTGCTATTCCGTCGAGTGTAGAACATGGAACTGAATGTTCGTCCCTTTGCAGGCGCGAGTCGTCAATGTCCGCGGCCCTGGCCGTCTATCCTTGAGCCGGCAACTGCCGCAGAGGGCAGGTCGAGATTCTCTGGTCTCAATGACCGTGGCCTTCATGGGCCACGACATCCTCGTTGCCGAGGATCCGATAGAGCGTCGAACGGCTGATCCCCAGCTGGCGTGCGGCTCGCAGCTTGTTCCCGTGATTGATGTCGAGCACATATTGAACGTGCTTCTGAATCATGCTGTCGAGGCCAAGGTCCTCGGGCGGTGCCGCACTTTGCAGCACCCCGTGCGGCTCCGACTCGATGGGAATGAGCAAATCCTCTGCACGAATCGAACCGTTGGCTGCTTCAAGCAACGCCGCTTCCAGCACGCTTGCAAGCTCCCGGATATTGCCCGGCCAGCTGTGTTGCATCAGGCGCGCAAGTGCCCCCGGCCCCAGAACCACCGGGCGCTGCTGATAGCGCACGCAGATACGCCGAAGCAGTTCCTGCGTCAGCGGCGCAATGTCTTCCTTGCGCTGACGCAAAGGAGGAACCGCAAATCGAACCGCTGCGAGGCGAAAAGCCAGGTCCGGAATCATCAGGCCCTGCCCTGCCATTTGACGCAGTGAAACTTCCGAGGAAGCCACCAGGATCGTCCTTCCCGGCGGACGATCCTGCAGCGTCTTCAAGACCCCTAGCAAAAGCCCTTGCCCTGGCGACGCAAGCAGGTCCACCCGGTCCAGGTAGATGAACCCTGCAATCATCCCAGGATCGGCTTCGGCCAGCAGCCATTCCCGCGCATCACGACGTTGAAAAGCGACCCTCGCCAGCGTGGATCGACTCTGAAGATAACGCGCCAGCGTCTGCTTGCCCGATCCGTTTTCCCCTTCGACGACGGCGAACTGCAAGTGCGGCCCGACCATCTCTGCCTGCAAAAGCAGCTTCCGCCACACCGCGTTCACTCCCACAATCTGCATCGCCGAAGGCCCCGGGTCTTCGAACCGGTTCCCGCCATCTGCTAGGGAAGTTGCTCGAACCTGAGGGGTAGCCTGCATCTCCATTCGCGTGCCTTGCCCGCCCGTCGCAAGCGATCGCAATGGGCCGTCAGCACACTCATCGGCGCTGCAAACAAAAACATGAGAAGGGGAAGTTCTGCCCGCCGTGACCCAAGCGCTACACCCGCGCGGCATCCTTGCGGAAGCGCTTCGAGGGCTCGTCGGAAAAGATCTGGCCGTCGCGTATGTGCACCACGCGGTGCGCGTAATCGGCGATGTCCGGCTCGTGCGTCACAAGCACGAGCGTATTGCCCTTGGCGTGCAGCGTGTCGAAGAGGGCCATGATCTCGATCCCGGTCTTCGAATCCAGATTGCCCGTCGGTTCGTCGGCCAGGATGATCGATGGACTGTTGACCAGCGCTCGCGCGATGGCGACGCGTTGCCGCTGCCCGCCTGAGAGCTCATTGGGCTTGTGATACATGCGGCTCTCCAGGCCGACGCTGATCAGCGATTCTTTGGCGCGCTCCAATCGCGCCGCCGCAGGCGTGCCGTTATAAATCAGAGGCAGCTCCACGTTGTGCAGCGAGGATGCCCGCGCCAGCAGGTTGAATGTCTGGAAGACGAACCCAATTTCCTTGTTCCGGATTCGAGCAAGCTCATCGTCGTCCAATTCGCTCACCAGCTGGTTATTGAGCCAGTATTTGCCCTTCGAAGGCGTATCAAGGCATCCGATCAGGTTCATCAACGTGGATTTGCCGGAGCCGGACGGGCCCATAATGGCAACGTACTCGTTGTGCCGGATGTGCAACGAGACCCCGCGAAGCGCATGCACCTGCTGCTCCGATCCCATATCGTAGGTCCGCCACAAATCCTCTACGACGATCACGTCGCTCGAAGACGGCGCATGCCGCTCGGTTTCGACCTCGGTCATCATGCTCTCCACAGCCATCCGAATTTCATCCTTTGCCTGCTGTCGAACACTCAAATCCCCACCCGGAACACCGGCTCGATTCCGTTCCGAACCGAACGAAATCTACGCGCTGCCGCTCGCAGAGGTGACCGCTTTCTGCGTGTCCCGTTTGAGCAACGCTCCGTCCTTCAGCGTACGTAACGTTTTATAAGGACCGGTGACGACTTCTTCGCCTTCAGTGAGGCCCGAGACCACTTCAATATCCGTTGCCCCGGTGATTCCTGTCGTGACCGGAACGAATTTCGCTCTTTGTCGGCCATGCGCATCCTTCTGGATCACAAAGACACCCTGCTTGGCTTGAGCAGCAGTGCTGGATGGCGACGAAGAAGCCGCCTCCACCTTCCCGTTACTACCCGGGGCTGGAGGCGCATACATCGTCAAGGCTTGAATCGGCAGCGAGAGAACATTCGATTTGCGCGCGGTCGTAATTTTCGCCGTGCTGGAAAGGCCGGGGCGCAGCTCGTCCGATGTCGTATCGAGAGTCACGACTACCTTGAAGTCTTTTGCTTCCTCGGTTCCGGTTGTCGATTGCGAGGTTGCCACGCCGGTCGAACGCAACAGGGCCTGGTCACCGACCAGGGTTACATGCCCCTTAAAAACCTTTCCTGGAATCGCGTCAACTGTGACGTCCGCGGGCTGCCCGATTCGCACATTGACGATATCGGTCTCGTCCACTTTCACTTCGGCCGTGATCACGCTCATGTCGGCGATGGTCATGAAGGTCGAGCCCTCGGTGTTCTGAATGCCTTCGACCACGGTCTCTCCTTCGCGCACCGGCTCGTTGGTCACGATACCGTCAAATGGCGCGATGGCCTGCGTGAAAGAAAGCGCATTTTCGTTGACGCGCAGATTCGCTTCCTGCGTGCCCAGGCGTCCGCGCGCAGACGCGGTATTTGCTCTGGCTTGGTTCAAGCCGGCCACTGCCTGATCGAGCGAAGCAACGTCTGTGTCGTAAGCGGCTTTCTTGGCGTCGAAATCCTGCTTGGCCATGATGCCGTCTTTGTACAGGCCCTGCGCACGATCCCAGTCCAGCTTCTTCTGCTCGAGATCGGCCTGCGCATGTTCGACGTTGGCCTGCGCAGTCTTTTCCGCGGCGATGTACGAGTCGATGTCGGTTCTCGCGGAGGCGATGGCAGCCTTCTGTCCGGCCACTTGTGCTTCCTGCGCCACGTTTTCGACCGTCGCCACCAGCTGGCCCCTCTTCACATGGTCGCCTTCCTTTACATACAGGTGAGTGATCCGGCCCATTGCCGTGGCGCCCAGGTTTACAAACGTCTTTGGCCTGATCTGACCCGTGCCGCTTACGACCGTCGCCAGGTCCTGGCGAACGAGCTTCGCAGTGAGAACCTTGGTATAACCCGACTGTTGCTTGTACACCATGAAGGCAACAAGCCCGCCAGTTACAAGTACGGCAAGAATGATCAAAAGGACTTTTTTCATTTGGAAATGGCTGCTCCAGGCTGTTCCCAGTTTAATCTACGCAAGGCCTTGCAGCGCGGTTCCAGGAATCCTGCTTTTCTCGCGGCTTTGCCCTTCCGCATGACCCCACAAGGCGACGGTCATGAATGGCCGGGCATTTACAAGGTCAGGGTGTCGGCGGACCGCAGGGTGCCGGTAACCCCGGATTCCAGGCATCAGCACCCCCATCGGGTTACTTTTGCCCCTTTCCCGCGTCCAACCGACGGCTGACTCCCGTGCAAATCCTTGCCCAGCATCGAAGGGACCCGTAAAATAAGGCAGCGCACGAGTGTTTTTGAGGGGAATGATGCATCGCAGTGGAACCTTCTGTTGTCTAGCCCTGGGTTGTGGCCTATCGTTTCTATCCGCGCCCCCGCTTCCAGCTCAGCAGTCCGGCAGCCAGCCGGCCCAGTCGCAAGCTTCGGGGCAGGACCAGGATGTCGACCCCCTCAAAAGGCCGCGTACCGATCGCGAAGAGCAACAGGCGCAGAAGGCCGTCAAGCAGGAGCTGAAAGGCGCTTATAAGACCTGGCTGGATCAGGACGTCGCGTACATCATCTCCGATGAGGAGCGAAAAGCGTTCAAGAACCTGAGTAACGACGAGGAACGCGACGCCTTCATCGAGCAGTTCTGGCTCCGCCGCAACCCCAACCCTGATTCCCCCGACAACGAGTTCCGCGAAGAGCATTACCGGCGCATCGCTTATGCCAATGAGCACTTCGCCGCGGGCAAACCGGGGTGGAAGACTGACCGCGGCCACATCTACATTGCCTTCGGGCCGCCTGACTCCATTGATTCCCATCCCTCCGGCGGCGCCTATCAGCGTCCGATGGAAGAAGGCGGCGGCGAGACCTCGACCTTCCCCTTCGAAGTTTGGCACTATCGCTACCTTGAAGGCGTCGGCGACAACATCGACATCGAATTTGTCGACACCTGCATGTGCGGCGACTACCACTTCACCATCGATCGTGGCGAGAAAGATGCCCTCCTTCATGTTCCCGGCATGGGGCAGACCCAGTGGGAGGAGATGGGAATGGCCAAGAAGGCCGATCGCTTCCAGGGCGGCCTTGAAAGCCTGGGCACTGGTCCGCTTGCATCATCGCAGGCTTCGAAGGAGTTTGACCGCATCGAACTGGCCGCAAAGCTCTTTGCTCCGCCGCCAGTCAAGTTCAAAGACCTCGACAACTTCATCTCTGAGCACAAGCTCATCAGCGGCCCCATCTTTCCTTTTGATGTCCGTACAGACCTCATTAAAGTCACCGACAATACCGTTCTTGTCCCGATCACTCTGCAGATCAAGAATCGCGACATCACGTTTGTGACCAAGGACGGCGTTGCCACTGGCCTGGTGAACATTCTGGGCAAGGTCACGACCATTACCCACAAGACCGTTCAGACCTTTGAAGAGACGGTCCAGGTGCAGCAGCCCGCTGAACTCCTCGAGAAATCGCTCGATCGCCAATCGATCTATTGGAAGGCTGTTCCCCTCTTGCCCGGGCTCTATCGCCTCGACATTGCGATCAAGGATGTAAACAACCCTGATCACATTGGTATTTATGGGCGCGCTCTGGAGGTGCCCGAATTTCATGACGAGAAACTCGCCACTTCCACCTTGATTCTCGCCGACCAGATGAATCCCGTCTCGTCGCACGAAATCGGCCAAGGAAATTGCGTTCTCGGCAACACCAAGATTTGCCCTCGAGTGAGCGCCAGCCCGGCCATTCCGGTCAGCTTCAAGCGCGCCCAGGAACTTAACTTCTGGATGCAGGTCTACAATCTCGGAATTGACGAAGCCACCAAGAGTAATGAAGCAAAGGTCACGTACGAGATTGTCGACGCCGCCAACAACAATGTCCTGTTTCAGAAAGACGTGGAATCAAAGGACTTAGGGGCTCACAGCGATCAAATAACCGTCGCCAGATCGCTCCCGCTGGCGGGTCTTCAGCCGGGGAAATACAAGGTGACGATTCACGTAAACGACGAAATTTCGAAACAAGAGATTGCGCAATCGGCACCTTTTGTCGTGGAATAGTATGTATCTTGCGCAAGAGAGCGACCCGGCAGAAGATCGGCGAGCTCGCGTGAGTTTTTTGAGGAACAGGTCTGCCGGGGACGCCGCGGATGTACCAAAACGAGTGATGATGCGCAGGCTTCATTTCGCCTTCTTCATCGCGCTGATTGCTCTGGGCGCCGTTCCTGTCCTTGGGGCTGCCCCCGGATCCATTTCAGGCGTGGTGCGCAACTCCGCCGGAGTCCCGCAGATCGGCGCTGTGGTGCAACTTCTGCGCCCCGATCTGAGCGTCCTCGCCGTCGTTTACACCAACGACAAAGGCCAGTTTACAATCCCGTCCCTGGTTCCAGGTCGCTATAGCCTCAAGGCGATGGGTGCCGAGTTTCTGCCCTCGCTGCGTGAGAACGTGCATGTGCGGCGCGAAACCGTTGTCAACCTCACCCTCAATACCCTGTACGAAGTGATGCAGTGGTTGCCCGCTCAACCGCGCTCTGCAAAAGCACAGCGCGACGACTGGGCCTGGACTCTGCGCTCGGACGCGAACCGTCCGCTCCTGCGCTGGCTCGAAGACGGACCGCTTGTGGTTGTGTCAGATGGAAGCGGAGCCCAGCCAAAGCTGAAAGCTCGCCTGATGGCGACCGGCGAGGCCGGAACGTTTGGAGAGAGCGGAGAACGGCTGACGACGAGCGTTGAAGACACGCCTTCGAATAGTCGCGAGTTGTTGGCCCATGTGGATTTTGCTCCCGGTTCCGACGGCGGAATGGAATCGATGCTGGGATTCCGGCAAGATCTGGGCTTTGCCGGCTCCGTGCAGTCGCTCGCCGCGGTGGCGATCCATCCCGAAGTCGACACGGAGGGAGCATCCGGCGTTGAAGAAGCGGCGGTCCGCACTTCCGAGGAGTTGAACCTCGGTGATGAATTTCAAGGGGAAGTGGGTTCGGAACAGGTCGTCGCACGTTTCGATCAGAATTCTCCGAATACGGTTCTTGAGGCGTTGCCGTTTGCCTCCGCAAGCTGGCGCGACGGCAATTCTGTCGTTCGCTATCGTATGACCACGATGCTTCCGGCTCCGCCCGCAGCCGCCGGTTTACCGGCCGCGGATTCTCTGCCCGCGCTTGCCATCCGCAACGGCGCGCTCGCTCTCGAGCATGGCTTGCATCAGGAGATTGGCTGGGAGCGACAAACCGATTCTTCCGATGTGGCCGTGATGCTCTTCGCCGACAGCATCAGGAACCCCGTGATCGAAGCAGCATCGCGGGTCGCTGCGGGCGCTGCTGTGCCGGCCGCCAAAGGCATTCTCTTCGATCCGATCAGCGATCTCATGCAAGCGGCTGGACCGGATTTCGCAACCGCAGGAATGATGGCCACCGTTGAGCAGCGTCTTCCGGGTGGCCATGCGGTCCGTCTCAGTTATGCCAATGGCGATGC
This sequence comes from Occallatibacter sp., assembly GCA_035508975.1. GTDB lineage: Bacteria > Acidobacteriota > Terriglobia > Terriglobales > Acidobacteriaceae > Telmatobacter. Next base: position 1,040 of record DATJMC010000074.1, on the reverse strand, counting down.
GCTGGCCATGCCGGTCGCAGTCCATCCCGTCTCCCTCGCCCAAGCCGTGGGATCGGCTCATGCGCGCCGCGTTCAGACGTACGCGCTTTCGCTTTCCGGCACCCTCGAGGGAACAGGGACCAAGTGGCGCGCCACCTATCGCTGGCAGCCCGAAGACACTGTCACTCAGGTTGCCCCGTTTGCAGTGGACGCAATGCAGCCGTATTTGAATCTTCACCTTCGCCAGCCGATTTGCTTTCGCCACGAAGGCGGAAACGGGATCGAAGCGCTGTTGGATGTGCGCAATATGCTTGCCCAGGGATACCGGCCCTATCTGTTGAGCGATGGCTCGCTGCTTCTCTTCGCCCAGGATCAGCGCGGCATTCGCGCCGGCCTTGCCTTTACCTTCTGATCTGGTTCTTCACAACGGTTCAACAGCCTTTCGAACGCATGCTCTGTGCTAATATCTTGATTGAGCGGCTGTGTTCTGCCGCTTCGGGCATTTTCTGAAATGCTTGACCGTGTTCCGACCTCCCGTTGCACGGTGCTCACCTCACTTGGACGCGTAGCTCAACTGGCAGAGCATTCGGCTCTTAACCGACAGGTTGTAGGTTCGATTCCTACCGCGTCCACCAAAAGCAGTTCCCGGGAAGTCCAAAGCAACCAGAAATGATCGTGATTGGAGATGGGTCAGAGGTTTGTTGACACCCAAAGAGAAGGTGTGCGGACCGTGCACCCTGGCGCGTCCGATGGCGCCGGCCAGCTCTCGATAACATTCCTTCTGTTTCAGCAGACGGTGCACGATGAGCAGCATGGTGTCTGCACAGCGATGACAGCCTTCGCATTGGCAGCCGCTACCTGCGCCGCGAGGCACTGACCCGTTGGGTGGGCCAGTGCCTCCGGTCGTGCCCGAAAACCGCGACGATGTTCGATCCCACCGGTCATTTGACGTTGCCGTTCAAGCCTGCCGGGAAGAACCCCCCCATGCCGGTCCCGCCGGCGTAGACGATCGCAAGCACTTGCGCGGCAGTCCGCGCGAAAACCAACGAGCCTGCCGTGCC
>DATJMC010000073.1:0-57647 GCA_035508975.1 Occallatibacter sp. | reverse complement strand
AGTTGCTGCATATCCGCGGCCGATCCGGCCATTTCAGCTTCGGCCCGTTTCGGATCATTTTGCAGCTGCGATTGGTCTGGTTCCGAGAGCGAACCTGTAGTTCCCGTGCCCTTTCCGGGCTCGTCGCCGGAGAATGCCCCCATCGTCTGAAATCCGCGGCTAATGGCTCGCGACAATCTCTTGATCGCCTGGTTGTCCTTGTAGGTCGTCGCATAGAGCACGACAAAAAAGGCAAAGAGCAGGGTAATGAAGTCCGAATAGGAGAGCAGCCAGCGCTCGTGACTGGCGGCTTCTTCGGCGTGAGCGCGGCGGCGTCCCGGCATTACGAGGCCACTTTTTTCAGGGCAGCGGTTTTGCCCGGTGTGTTTACGAACCGCCGCAACTGCATCTCCAGCGCGCGCGGGTTGACTCCCTCAATGATGGACAGGACTGCTTCCAACGTCATTTCCTGAATCACTTCTTTTTCCCGGATCCGGATTTTCAGTTTGCCGGCCCAGGGCAGGAAGAACAAGTTTGCTGACGCCACACCGTAGATGGTCGCCACGAAGGCCACGGCAATGCCTCGGCCGACTTCGTTGATGTCCTGCAAGTGTTGCATCACCTGGATCAGTCCAAGCACAGCGCCGATGATCCCGATGGTGGGAGCAAAGCCGGCTGCGGATTCAAATACCTTCGGGATGCGTTCGTCCTTTTCCCCCCGATATTCAAGCTGAAGTTCCATCATCTTGCGAAGATCGGTTGCGTTTACGCCATCGATGGCCAGCATCAGGCTTTCTTTCAGGAAGGGATCGTGGATCTTATTCAACTCAGAATCCAGAGAAAGAAGACCTTCCTTGCGGGCCTTCAGCGCGTAGCGCAGAAGGTTCTGAATCAGCGCGTCCGATTCGGGCTCCTTGCTGAAGAAAACATCCTTCAGATGCCCGATGGCCTGCAGCACCGTGGAAAGCGGGAACTGCACCATCACCGCACCGACCGTTCCCCCAAGAACGATCAGCGCCGCGGTGGGCTGCAATACCTGCGAGAGTTTGCCCCCGTCCAGAACCAGGCCCGCCCCAATGCCGGCCAGGGCAATAATGATGCCGCCAAATGTGCTCTTGTCCACAGTGCTCCCCATCATCTCCATCGAGCGCTGCAATGGAGCCATACCCGCGGCCCACGCATCCACGCTCGATGCATATTGAACCGCACTCGGAATCCCGAGCAAATGAATCCCCGGTCGAACCGTTGGTCCTCTATCGGCAGGTTCCCGGTGATGTTCAAGAGCATCGGCATCCCCCAAAAGGGGTAGGTCGCTGGCGCGGGTTCCAGCGCTTATCTCAGCAGTAAATAGCTGATAATAAACACAATAAATCGTAAAGGGCGATGCGCCACGCCCATGCCATGTTCGCATCGGCTCCGATGGAATTTCTCGCAGCAATGGCCGATAAGGGGGCATGCGATCGCGCCGCTCTCCAGCTATGCCATCTCGCACTCACGGTTCAAAGGACGATCAGAAGATCCTCGATCTCGTGACGCCCAAGGTTTCTCCGATGCCTGAACGCAAGTCTCCTCGTCCTTTTGCCGAGCGCGCGACGCGGCGGAAGGCGGGGAATCCGGCGGGGAAGAGTCGCGAGGCATCGCCGCGTTTGCGGCGTCATGAAAACGCTAACAGGCAGGCGGCTGAAGCATCGAACTGGTATCGGGCGATCTTCGAAGACGCGCCTGTGGGCATCTTGCAGGTTAGTGCCGAGGGCCGGCTTCTCAATCTTAATAACGTGATGGCGCGGATGCTGGGCTACACATCTCCAGAACTATTCCTCGCCGAGAACTCCAAGAGCAAGACCAGCCGCTTCTTCGATCCGGGCCAGTGGTCGAAAGCGGTGCTGGCTTCCGGACCGGACGAAATCCGCCAATTCGATCTCCAGGTCAACCATCGCGACGGCATGATTCGCTGGATACGCTTCCACGTGCGCGAGATTCGCGCGAACGGCCGCGTGATTCGATACCAGGGAACAGGCGAAGATGTTACCGAGCATAAGCAGATCGAAGTCCGCACCGAGCGCTTGGCGTATTACGACCTCCTCACCGGTCTGCCGAATCGAACCTTGTTTCACGAGCAGCTCGAGAAGGTTCTCGCTGCGGCCGAGCGCAAAAAAGGTCAGGCCGCGCTGCTCTTGCTCCAGTTAGATCGCTTCAAGATCATTAACGACTTTCTCGGCAAGCGCTTCGGCGACCGCCTCCTGCAGGAGATTGCAGAGCGGATTATCGAAGCCTCTGGGCCGAGCAGCCTGGTTGCTCGCGTCGGCGGAGCCGAATTCTCTATCGTGCTGCCCGAAATCGAAGACGTGAGCGACTCTGCCTGCGTGGCCGAGAATATTGTGGCCAAGTTGAGCGCTAAGTACTCGTTCTTCGGCCATTCACTGAACGTGTTTTGTAACATGGGCATCGGCATTTTCCCCAGGAATGGCAAAGATTGCGACTCACTGATCAAGTCCGCCGACTTGGCGATGAGCTGCTCGCGCGAAGAAGGCCTGAACCGCTATTCCATCTTCACCGAACAAATGAATGAGAAAGTCCAGGAAACTCTGCGCGTGGAACACGGACTTCAGGCAGCTCTTACGCGCGACGAGCTCTTCCTGGTCTATCAGCCGCAAGTGGATGTGCGCACCGGCCAGGTCATCGGGCTTGAAGCCCTCTTGCGCTGGAACCATCCGCGCGCCGGCATCATTCCTCCCGCCAAGTTCATCGAGGTCGCAGAATGCAGCGGCCTGATCGTTCCCATCGGCGAGTGGGTCCTGCGCACGGCATGCGCACAGGCAAAGAAATGGCAGGATGCCGGTCTTCCCCCCGTGCCGATCGCTGTGAACGTCTCCGCCATCCAGTTCCGCCAGCAAGGCTTCTGCGACCTCATTCGCGACGTTCTGCGCGAGACCGGCTTAGATCCCAGATTCCTCGAGCTCGAACTGACCGAGAGCCTGCTCCTGAACAACGCCGACGTCATGTCCTCAATCTTGCAGGAGCTCAAAGACATGGGCGTCATGCTGGCGATCGATGACTTCGGTACCGGCTACTCCAGCCTTGGCTACCTGCGGCAGTTCAAGGTTAACCGCCTCAAGATCGCGCGGACCTTCATCCGCGACGTGTCGGAAGACTCCGACGACGCCGCGATCACCACGGCCATTATCAAGATGGCCAAGGCACTGAACCTCGCGGTGCTTGCCGAGGGCGTGGAAACCGAGGCGCAGCTCTCGTTTCTGCAGGCACAGCAGTGCTACACCATACAAGGCTTTTACTTCAGCAAGCCGGTTGCCGTCGAGCAGATCGACCAGCAGCTTCGCAGCGGTTTCAGTCATCTTGCTCCGCCTTCGATGCTGCAGTAAGTCCCGCCGGCACGAGGTCAGCCGGTGCGTAAGGTTTCGAGCAACTTCGGGCGACGCGCCCATTTTCCCCGCCGCGATTGGTACTACATCTTTCGTTTCTGGAAAGTGGCTGCCCGTGTGCCGATAGAGTTTGGACACTGACACCCGAAACAGAGTTCTCTCGCGTCCGAGCAGCGAGGTTTTCGGGGAAGAGCGCATTGGGCCGAGGAACAACATGTTTGCAATTATCGGAATTGTCGTAGTTTTCGGAGCGGTCATCGGTGGCTTTCTCATGGAGAAGGGCCCCATGATGGTGCTGGTGCAGCCCTCCGAATTCATCATTATCGGCGGCGCCGCGATCGGCACGCTGCTGGCGTCGAATCCCCTCCACGTCCTCAAGAAGGTGGTCGGCGGCGTCACGATGATCCTGAAGGGATCGAAGTATTCCAAGCAGACCTACATCGACTCCCTCAAAATGATGTTCACGCTCTTCAACAAGGCCCGCAAAGAGGGACTGGCCGGCATCGAGGCCGACATCGAGGAGCCCGAAAAAAGCCAGCTCTTTGCCAAGTTCCCTGACTTTCTCAAGAATCATCATGCCTGCAGCTTCGTCTGTGACACCATGCGCATGACGATCACCGGAGGAGCAACTCCCTTCGATCTCGACCAGATGATGGAACAGGACATGGAAGTCCATCACGCGGGCGAGTCGCAAACCGTTTCGGCCCTGAGCACCATGGCGGACTCGCTCCCGGGCCTCGGCATTGTTGCCGCCGTTTTGGGCGTGGTGGTGACCATGAGCGCCCTGGGCGGCCCGCCCGAAGAGATTGGGCATAAAGTAGCGGCGGCCCTGGTGGGAACCTTCCTCGGCATTCTTCTCTGCTATGGCGTAGTAGGACCGATGGGCTCGAACCTTACCAAGATCATTGCCGATGAGCACTCCTACTATCACGTTCTTCGCGTGGTGATGCTTGCGTTCATCAAGGGAATGTCTCCCTCGCTGGCTGTCGAAATGGCGCGCCGCGCGATTCCCGAACACCTTCGACCGAGCTTCCAGGATGTAGAAAAGGCCTGCCGCTCGAAGGATGAAGTCGAAGCTGCGCCGGCGGCAGCGGCATAACAGGCTGAGAAGGGACAAGCGTCGTGGCCGAAGTCAGCGAAATCATCATCGTTAAAAAGAAGTCCGGACATGGCGGCGGCCATCATGGCGGCGCATGGAAGGTCGCATACGCCGACTTCGTCACTGCAATGATGGCGCTCTTCATCGTCTTGTGGCTGATGAATGCCAGCAAGCAGGTCCAGGAAGCCGTCGGTGGCTATTTCAAGGATCCGCGCGGAACCGCCAAGGTCGTGGGGACTAACAAGAACGGCGCCGGCGAGTTCGTGGCTCTCAAGAAGGAAGACATGAAGAAGCTGAAAGATCAGCTTCTGCAGTCGATCCACCACATCGACCCGCTGGACAAGCTCAAGAACCAGATTGAAATCACCATCACGCAAGAAGGATTGCGCATCGAGCTGATGGAAACGGAAAAGGGCACATTCTTCGATACCGGTAGCGCCAAGCCGACGCCCGCGCTGGTGGATCTTCTGCAGACCCTCGCCCAGGAGCTGGGTAAGTTGCCCAACAAGATTTCTATCGAAGGCCACACTGACGCAAAGCCGTTTGCCGGAGGCCGTGCCTACGACAATTGGGATCTGTCGTCGGACCGCGCCAATGAGGCACGTCGGTTGATGCAGGCCCACGGACTCCAGGCAGACCAGGTATCGCAGGTGCGCGGCTTTGCCGCCGAGCGTCTGCGCCTGCCCCAGAAGCCGGAAGACCCGTCCAATCGGCGGATTTCACTGATCGTGCAATACGTTGTGAAGGATGGCGCCGAGGTATCTCCAAAGATTGCCGCAACTCCGGACACGAATGTGATCCGCGGTCAGAAGTAAGCGAAGAAACCGGAGTTCCTACGAGACGCTTATTCTCGGAGGGCTCGCGGCCCGGAGCAGAAGTTGCGCAGTTCTGCCGTATCGATATCGGCTCTTCCGTTTGCTGATTGGGGACGCCGGTTGCCGCGGCCGCTGGCTAGCTGATGACCACTGGCCCGGAGCGGGACGACGATGGCCGGGACAGAAGCGACACGAGCTGGCTTACCTTGTCCCGCTGTTCTTCCGAATCGTAGACGAAAGTCACTCCATCAAAAGAAGATCCGGAATGTGCCACCCGGATCGAAAGCTCCACCGCGATCCCCAGGTAAGTCAAGTGCACAGTGCCGCGGGAGTCGGGGCTGAGCGGCTGACCAGCTTCTAGCTTCATGCCCTCCACGCTGATTTCCAGGCAGCGTCCCACCTGCGTCGACTCGCCAAACGCCAGCAGGACCGGCAGGTCGACAGGGAACCGTGGCACCCGATAGTTGAACTTGCGCATCGCTTTTCCGTTCTAACCGGGGCCCTTTTGATGAGAATGCATCCGGTCAACAACCTTATCGGCACATCAAGGAGAAAAATCCGGGTCTTTGGGCCCGAATTTTCACAAAATTCCTGATTTTATTCATAAATCCCCATCCGATTCGGGTCAAATCCAGGCCTTCCAAACCAACGGTTTCCCAATCTTCAGACCGCGTTCTCTAACCCGCTTCTTAGAATCTTGCAACTTTCGCGTCATCCCCATGGTAACTGGATGAAGAAATAATTAACGCCGAAGTGTCCAAAAACGATCCTATACTGGCCTTTCGATTCGAGCTGTGATCAATCGTTTCTGCCGCTGCTTGAGTCCAAGCGGCAACGGTATTGGTGTGCAATTTCGCCGCTATTGATACTCGGACAATACAATGACCCTATCCAACGACTCAAGCTCACGACCACTCGACTCCATTCAAGCCTCTCCAGCCCCGCCCCAGGAGACCACGATCCCCGCCACCGAACCCAATCGCAACAACGCTCGCCGCATCCTCATCGTTGAAGACGACGTTTCGCTGGCTAGCTTTCTGTCCAGCGAGTTGCAAAACCAGGGCTTCCTCGCCGAACAGGCTCACGACGGACAAGAGGCTCTTGAGCTGCTTGAGGGAAAGCGCCGTTACGATCTTCTCCTCCTCGACCTGAACCTTCCGAAACTCGACGGCCTCAGCCTCATTCAGCGAGTGCGGCCCACCCAATCGCGCTTGCCCATGCTCGTCCTCACCGCGCGCAGCCGGGTCGAGGATAAGGTTAAGGCCCTTGAGACCGGCGCGGATGATTGTCTGGCAAAGCCTTTTTCTCTTGTTGAGCTCCTCGCACGGGTGAACGCGTTGTTGCGTAGAAACTCCGGAGTCGTTCCCAATGTCTCCACAGTCGGAGATCTCACCATCTATCGCGATCAACACCGCGTCGAACGGAATGGCCGCCGCATCGATCTCACGCCGCGCGAATTCGCCATCCTCGACGTGTTGATGCGGAACGCCGGCAGACCGGTGTCGCGCGCCACGCTGCTTGAAGAAGTCTGGAACGTGTCGTCCGCGGAATCCGCCACGAATATTGTCGACGTTTATATGAAGTATGTTCGCGATAAGATCGATCTTCCCGGCGAGCCGGGTTTGACTCGCACTGTCCGCGGGTTCGGCTATGAGTTGCGATTTGCCTAACCCCGCCACCGAAGAGATCAGATCATCCGGCGCCTTGTCGCAGGACCTCGGCCGGGAGCTGGCGAACGGCTTCCATGCCATGGCTCAGCCGCTCACCATTCTGCGCGGCGCCTTGGGCGCACTGGCGCTTACAGGAGCGGTTGCCCCTGCTTCGCAACGATATTTGGAGATGTCGTCGCTCCAGATCGACCGTCTGTGCGGCATGCTGTCTACCCTGCAAGGCCTCCTGGACACGGCGCAATGCGAAGCGGATTCCTCTGCGTTCGATCTAGCCGCGGTCATCAGCCTGGTTCTCGATGACCTGGAGCCGGCTCTCCGAAAATCCGGCGTCCAGATCCAAGCGTCGAGCCCTGACCAACCCGTTCCTGTGATCGGCGATGCCGGCCGGAGCGAAATGGCTCTGCGCGCCTGCCTGCAGATCGCAGCCTCCATCTCATCGCCAGGAGACAAGGTCGACATCAAATGCCGGGTTGACGATGCGTTTGCCCATCTGACCATGGCTCACGAGCGAATGCGGGGAGCCGAGCTGAGCTCCTTGGATCGTCTCAGCCTTGCGCTTGCCGAAGCCAATCTCCGCAGCCAGCAAGGCTTCTTTGCTTGCATTCAAGATCCGTTTCAAAGTTCTCTGCGATTTCCACTCCAAAGCTCGAGTGCACCGACCTCGGGCGCATCCCAACCTTGCTCCTCTGTATGTATGCTTCATTGACGTCTGCTGGTTCGGCTTGGGCTTCACCTGTCGTCTTTTTTGGAGGCAATTGTTCGAATGGGTACCGCGGCAACTCAACCGAAGCGCTTCGAGGATCGGATTCCAATTGATGTTTTTGTCGTGAGCCCGAACTCACGGCTCCGGGAGGAACTTCAGGGCAAGCTCAACACTTCGCGCTGGAACATGATTCACGCCAGCGGCGGAGCCGAGGCGCTGAAGCTCCTGAATCAGCATATGGCCGAAGATGCCGTGTTGCTCCTCGACCCGGCGTTGCCCGATCTGGAGCCCGGCGAATTCCATTCGATTGTGCGGGAACGGTATCCGAATACGCAGATCATGATGCTGAATTCCTACACCGGCCAGCTGCTGGTCGGAAGCGCATCGCCCACGCCGGTGTCGCGGCGAATCGCCGACGAAGTCAATCAAAGCGGCTCGTTGCGGACCGGGCCCGTTCCCGTCGTCACCGCTGAGAATCCAGACATTCAACACGACGGCAAGATCAGGCTGCGCAGCATGATCGGCGATTCGGAGCCGATGATGCGCATTTACGGCCTCACCCGCATGGTCGCGCAGCGCGATACCACCGTCCTCGTCACCGGCGAAAGCGGCACAGGCAAAGACCTGGTTGCCCAGGAAATTCACCTCATCAGCAAACGGCGCAACCAGCCCTTCGTGGTGGTCAACTGTTCTGCCATCCCTGAAACCCTTCTGGAAGCCGAACTCTTCGGATATACAAAGGGGTCGTTTACTGGGGCGGTTCAGTCGCGCATCGGCCGGATTCACGCCGCCCACGGCGGCACGCTCTTCCTCGATGAGATCGGCGACATGCCGCTGTCCCTGCAAAGCAAGATCCTTCGCTTCCTGGAGCAGGGCGAAGTCCAGCGCCTGGGCGGCAACGAGAACCTCAAGGTGGACGTACGCGTGGTTGCCGCGACCAACGCAAAACTCAAGGAACGAGTGGCGGAGCACCTGTTCCGCGAAGATCTCTACTACAGGCTGGCGGTGTTTCCCATCGAATTGCCTCCGTTGCGGAACCGCCTGAGCGACATCGAAGAGCTGGCGGTCGCCTTTGTCGCAAGATTCCAGCCCGGCCTCTCCATCTCGCGCGACGCCCTGCACGTACTGGCGCAGCATGGATGGCCGGGAAACGTGCGCGAACTGCGCAACGCCATCGAGCGCGCTACGATCCTGGTTGGCAACGGCAACGAAATCAAGCCCGAGCACGTCATTTTATAGACATCAGTTTTAAATTGGGCGCATTTCCCGGTTTGGCACTCGTCGTGCATGTCAGATAGGCAAATGCTGCCGAGTTCTCATGCCATTCCAATAAAAAAACCGGGCGCCGGCCCTGTGCCTACCCCCCAGGTTTTGGCGGACGCATTCTCGGAATTCATTGCGGCTTCCTCTGTCCTTGAGTCTTCCTACCGCGACCTTCAGCAGGAAGTGGCGCGGCTTGGATCGGAACTCGCCAAGCGCAACGCGGCCCTGACCCGCAGCCTCGCCGAAAACGACCGCATGCGCGCCGCCCTGCAGCAGATGCTCGACTCGATGCCCTGCGGCGTGCTGGTCCTGAATCACGCTGAGCGGATTGTCATGATTAATCCCGAGGGACGCAGACTTCTGGAACTTGGCGATGCCAGGATTCAAAACCTGCGCGACCTCTCACAGAGGACGCAGGTTGATTTCGCGGCCCTCGCCCAAGGGGCAGAGGATTCGCTCGACAGCGAAGTCTGTCTGCCGTCCTCGTCGGAGAAACGCTGGCTTGCGATCGGAAATCGCAAGCTTTTCCTCGATCCATCGGCGCGGTCGGCATCCGACATCGCCGCCCACCTCGAGAGCATCTGGATCCTGCGCGATATCACCGCAAACAAGCTGGCTGAACAGGAAAGGGAAGCTGCACGCCATGCCACAGCTCTCGCGGAGATCTCGGCCATTCTTGCCCATGAAATTAGAAATCCATTAGCGAGCCTGGAATTATTTGCCGGGTTGATCGAGCAGGACCTCGGCGGCTCTTCTCAATGGATTTCGCATCTTCGCTCTGGAATACGCACCTTGTCCGGGACCGTCAACAACGTGCTCAGCCTCAAAGGCGAGACGAAGGTGCCGCTCGCGCCCATCAATCTCGCTTCTTGTGTCCACGAAGGCGTCGACTTTGTCCACCCCATCGCCGCAGAAGCCGGCTTAGAGCTTTCGTTTGCAGCAGCCGAAAACACGCCTGCGATCGAGGGCAATGCGGACGCGATTCACCAGATCGTTCTCAATATCGTCTGCAACGCCATCCGTCATACAGCCCCCGGGGGGGCCGTGCTGGTTTCCACGCGTCGGGTTTCCAATGACCATCGCCAGGCAGCGATCGTGGAGATCAAGGACACGGGTTGCGGAATCCCGGAAAATGTGCTGCCGCAGATCTTCGATGCGGGGTTCAGCGCCACCGGCGAAACTCCTGGCCTCGGCCTTGCCGTTTGCAAGCGCCTCATGGTCCAGCATGGCGGCGCGATTCAGGTTTTTAGCCGCGTCAATGAAGGAACAACGTTTCAACTGGAGTTTCCTGCCCTATGAAGAACGATGAAACGCTGTCAGTAATGGTGGTCGACGACGAGCCGGGCATTCGCACTGCCCTGCGCGCGAATTTCCTTCGTCACGGATGGCGCGTGGAAACCGCCTCGTGCGTGCGCGAAGCGGTGCGCAGCGTCGAGGGGCGCGAGTTCGACCTGGTGGTCACCGACATGCGCATGCCCGATGGCTCAGGAATGGAAGTGATGCGGGCCGCGCGCAAAGCATCGCCGGAAACCGGCGTAATCCTGCTGACCGCTTACGGCTCGGTACCGGACGCGGTGACTGCCATGCGCGATGGAGCGCTCGACTATCTCACCAAGCCAATCCCGTTCGATCGCTTGCAGGCGACTGCAGCGCAAGTAATGCATCGCGCCAAGCAACTGCCTGCAGAAGAAAGCAGCAACGCCAACGGCGATATCATCGGCCACGCTCCCGCACTGCTGCGGACACTGCAGCGCGCCCGGGCTGCCGCAAGCACCGGCGCGGACGTGCTGATCGAAGCGGAAAGCGGCACTGGAAAGGAGCTGTTGGCGCGCTTCGTTCATGACTCCAGCGATCGTGCCGGCAAGCCATTTATCGCCGTCAATTGTGCGGCCGTTCCTGAAGCGCTCCTTGAGAGCGAACTCTTCGGGCATGGGAAGGGCGCTTTCACGGGGGCGGTTGGTGCGAGACCCGGCAAGTTCGAGCTAGCCGATGGGGGCACGATCCTGTTGGACGAGATCGGGGAAATGCCGCTCAATCTGCAGCCGAAGCTGCTGCGCGTTTTGCAGGAGCGCGAATTCGAACGGCTGGGCGAGGGCTCGCCTGTCCATGTGAATATCCGCGTGATCGCAACCACCAACGTCTCGCTTGGCGCGATGGTCGAGCGCGGTCAATTCCGTGCCGATCTTTACTACCGCCTTAACGTCATTCCCCTCACGCTCCCGCCTTTGCGCGAGCGCCGCGAAGACATTCCCGTGCTTGCCCGCTATTTTGCGGAAAAGTACGCTGTCCAGCATCGTTCTCACCCGCCGCGCTTGCATGCGGAGTTTCTTGATCGCCTGCAGTCGCATTCGTGGCCGGGCAATGTACGCGAGCTGGCGAACTTCTTGCGCCGTGTACTTACCTTGAGCTCGACTTCGGAGATCGATGCTCGTTGCTTTGAGATGGAATTCCAAGGCAATGGAGTTGCCGCGCGGCCCGCGCCGCCCACCGTGAGCGCTCCGGCGGGAACGCCGATCTGGCAGGTCGAAAAGCTACACCTCGAAAAAACTCTGGCGCTCACCGACGGAAACCGCACCGTCGCCGCAGAGATGCTCGGCATCAGCCTTCGCACACTGCGCAACAAAATCCGTGAATACGGCCTTCCGCCCAGGAGGTATGCATAAATGGCGTCCGGATCACTCCTCGATCTTCTGCAGGGATACTTGAATGTCGCCACCGACCGGCAGCAGGTGATCACCGCGAATATGGCAAACGTCGACACGCCTGGCTACCACGCGCGCGATATCAACTTTCAGGCTGCGCTGCAGCAGGCCATGAACGACGGTCCCAATGGTCAGCAGCTCAACCCGGCCTCGATTGAAGTCGAAGGCCTGCCCGAACGTCCCGATGGCAACAACGTGAACATCGATCGCGAAAGCATGTTGCTCTCGCAAACCCAGCTGCAATACCAGATGGGCGTGTCGCTCATCAAGGATCAGTTTCAAAACCTGCTGACCGCGATCAATAAGGAATAAGGAGGGAAAGATGGGTTTGTTCGACATGATGAGTATCAGTGCCTCTGCGCTCTCCGCGGAGCGGCAGCGCGCCGAGGTGACCTCTACGAACCTGGCGAATGCTGACACCACGCGCACCGACTCCGGCGGCCCCTACGTGCGCAAAGAAGTCGTCTTCAGCGCCTCGAATCCATCGCCGTTTCGCACCGTCATGAATCATCTCGGCCGCTTCGGTCAGAGTCCGTCTGGCTCCGTGCAACTCACCGAGGTGGTCAACGACACCACGCCTCCGGTGATGCGCTACGAGCCCGGAAATCCCGATGCCGATAAGAACGGCATGGTGGCCTACCCGGCAATCAACCCGGTCACCGAGATGGTCGACCTCATGGGCGCTGTCCGCGCCTACCAGCTCAACGCATCGGCCGTTGGCGCGGCCAAGCAGATGATCCAGCAGTCGCTCGACATCTTGAAAACCTCGTAGGGAGTTGATCCATGAGCAACGTAACACTTGGCACGATTCCGAATTTCCAGGTTCCGTCGACCCCATCTCTCGGCATTGAGAGCGGCGCGGGAAGCGATACCTTTGCATCCGTTCTGTCGAACGCCGTGAGCAAGGTGAACGCACTGAACGATGACGCGACCGCGCAGGTGAGCAACCTCGTGCAAGGCGGCGGAGCCAACATGAGCGATGTGATGGTCGCCGTTGAGAAAGCGGATGTTTCCTTCCAGCTGATGATGCAAGTCCGGAACAAAATCGTCAGCGCCTATCAGGACATAGAAAAAATGCAGTTTTAGGATTGATACCCCATGCCAGGCATGACGAATGTCGCCGATCAGGCGAAGAAGTTCTGGGCAACGCGCTCCAGCCGACAAAAAGGCTTCCTGCTCTTCGGAGTGGGAGCCACCGTCTTGCTGCTGACCTTGTTTGTGCGCCTGCTCGGCACCCCTGACTACAAGCCGCTCTTCAAGGATCTGGAGCCAGAGGACGCGCAGAAACTGGCGGCGCAGCTCGACGCGCAGAATATTCCTCACCAGATCAGCGCCGACGGAAAGACGGTCAGCGTTCCTGCCGACAAGCTCGATGCAGCGCGCATGCAGGTGGCGGCGCAGGGGCAGCCGCATAGCGGCCGCATGGGGTTCGAACTGTTCGACAAGATGACCTGGGGCCAGACGGAGTTTGACGAAAAGGTGGCTTACCAGCGCGCCCTCGAGGGCGAGTTGGAGCGGACCATCCAGACGCTTTCAGATGTGGAGAGCGCGCGCGTCCACCTGGTGATGCCGTCCGATTCGGTTTTTCTCGACCGTCAGCGCGGAGCCAAGGCCTCAGTGATCCTGAAGCTTCGGCGTAACGGGCTTTCCAAGGATGCAGCGATGGCGATCGCGCGCCTCGTCTCCGGCGCCGTGGACGAACTCAAGCCGGAAGATGTTTCAATCATCGATGCGGATTCCGATATGTCGCTGGGCATCGGCCATGATGGGCCGGGCAATGATGAAGCTGCCGAGGCGCGCCTCACCCAACACCTGATCAGTACTCTCGAGCCGGTCGTTGGAATCAATGCCATTCGCGCCAGTGTCAACGTCGACTACGACCAGGGATCCGTGGAAGAGAGCCAGGAAAAGTATGATCCTTCGGTCAGCGCCCTCTTGAGTGAGCAGAAGACAGAGGACGAGGCCTCGGGCGGAGCCATCCCCTCCGGCGTTCCAGGCACGGCCAGCAATGTGCCTACAGCCAAGGGCGCAAAGAGCGGTGGAGCCAACACGTCGAGCAGCGCCAACTTCTCGCAAGGTTCGACCCAAAGTTCGAAGTCAGAAAACGCGCAATACGGCGTGAACAAAACGGTCGTTCACTCAGTCATCCCCGGCGGCCGCATTCAGCGCGTCACCGCGGCACTGCTGATCGACGACGCCATCGTGAAGACGGTGAAAAACGGAAAGACTACATACACCCGGCAAAAGAGATCGCAGGAAGAACTGAACAAGATCCAGCAATTGGCTGAAGCGGCCATCGGCTTCGATGCTAAGCGCGGCGACACCATCAGCGTCGAGAACATGGCGTTCGACAACAACACGCTGGATTCCGACATGCCCGCGGCGGGTTGGACGACTCAGGTGCAGAAGACGGTTGAGAACTATTCATCCCTTTTGCGGCCCTTGTCGCTGCTCGCTCTCTTCATGCTGGCCTATCTGTTTATGATCCGGCCAATTCAGAAGCACGCGTTGAGCCCTTCCCAACTGAGCGCCGGAGCACAACCCGCCTTGGCAGGCGGCGTCCCCGCGCCTTCGCTGCCGGCGGGGGCGGGTGAATCCGCCAATAACACCATTCGCGCCTCGCAATTGAAAGAGCAAACATTCGAATTGGTTAGACAGAAACCAGTCGACACCGCGCGGGCCATGCAAGCCTGGATGCGCGAGGAGCAGTCATGAGCCCAACCGAGCGCACCGCGCCCACAGGAGCACGCAAGGCCGCTATTCTTCTTTCCTTTCTTGGCGAAGAAGAGGCCGCGCCGATCCTTCGCAACCTTCCCAGCGAAGATCTTGAACGCATCGCCAGCGAAGTTGCCAGCCTGAATCAGGTTCCGAACGAGATCACGCTGCAGGTTCTCGAGGAGTACCACAGGACTATGGCCGCTCGTGAATTCTCTGCATCGGGCGGTCGCGATGTTGCTATTCGCCTGCTGGTGAAAGCGCTTGGCGAAAACGGCGCAAAGGCACTGATTCAACGGCTCACGCATCCCGAGGACAGCGCCACGTTCAAGGCCGAGGCCCTGAAAAAAACTGAACCGCAGCAACTGGCTCGATTCCTGGCCGGCGAGCACGCGCAAACCAAGGCGCTCATTCTCGGGCACCTCGACCCCAAACAGGCATCGTCATTACTCATGCGGTTCGAACCAGAGACACGAGCCGACTGTGTAAAGCGCTTGGCAACCATGGGGCAATTCTCTCCCGATGCGGCCGCAAAGACGTCGCGCGTCTTGAATCGACGTTTCGGTTCCGTCGGAGATCAAAAGCGGCGTGCCGACACCGGCTCAAAAAATCTCGCGGACCTGATGAACCGCCTCGATCCCACCACTGCCCGCGAAATCCTGGAGAAGATTGAAGCCGAAGAACCGAAGCTGGCCATCAGCATTCGCGACATGATGTTTACCTTCGAGAATTTTCTCGAGGTGCCCGAGCCTGATCTTCGCGAGCTAATGAACGCAGTGGACAAGAAGACCCTGATGGTTGCCCTGAAAGGGGCAAGCGAAGACCTGCGCACCCACATCTATCGCACCATGTCTTCGCGCGCGGTGGAAATGATGAAGGAAGATTCCGAAATGATGGGGCCGGTCCGCGGCAAAGATGTTACCAAGGCGCAGAGCGAGATTGTTGCCATTGCCCGCAAACTCGAGGCCGAAGGCAAAATCGTGCTCAAGAGCGAGGGAGAAGACGAATATGTCCTCTAATAGCGAATACGGCGGTGCGCTTTCGATTCCCATCACCACTCTCCAATATCGCGACATGGCAAACCGCATCCCGCGCGATGGAAAGCCGGAGGCTGAACCCAACTTCCTGCAGGAAAGCGCGGCGGAAGAAATTGTCGACCAGCGCATGCGTTCCGAAGCAGAGCTGGCAGCGCGCATCGAGCAGGAGCGCCTCCATGCCGCAAACGAGGTGGAACAAAGGCTGCGCAAGGAGTATGAGCAGAAGCTCCTCGCCGCGCGCGCCCCGATTGCGTCGTTGCTTGCCGGCTTCGAGGAAGAACGAACCAACTACTATGCGCGCGTGGAAGCGGAGATCGTGCAGCTTGCTCTTGCCATCGCCGCTAAGATTCTGCACCGTGAGTCCCAGGTCGACCCCATGCTGGTTGCCGCCCTGGTGCGACTGGCCGTGGAAAAGATGCGCGATGGCTCGACAGTCACGCTGCGTGTCGCTCCGGGCTGCTCCGCCGCATGGAAACAGTACTTCTCGGCCTTGCAAGGGGCGGTGCGCGTCGAAGTTTCAGAGGATCCGCAACTCGGCCCCCAGGATTGCCTCCTCGAAACGGAACTCGGCTCGGCTCCCTTCGGTCTCGATGCCCAGCTGAAGGAAGTAGAACAGGGCTTCTTCGATCTTTTGGCATTGAGGCCCACTAGCCGATGAATCGTGCGCTGCTGGCTCCTTACATGCATCATCTGCAGGTCGGCTCCACGCTGCGCTGGCGCGGGCGCATCACCCAGGTCATCGGCAACCTCATCGAGTCCGACGGCCCCTTCTGTTCGGTAGGCGAGTCCTGTCAACTTGTCGGAGCTGGCGGACGAAGCTATTCCGGCGAGATCATCGGCTTTCGCGGCTCGACCATGCTGTCGATGGCGGCCGATCAGCCGCAGGGCGTTCGCTTCGGTGACCACATCTTGACCTGGGGAGCGCGCCCGTCAATTCGCGTCGGGCCGGGAATGCTCGGGCGCGTGATTGATACGGCGGGGAATCCGCTGGACAACAAGGGCGAGTATCGCGCCATTCACTCCGTCAATCTTGATGGCTCCGCGCCTTTGCCGCTCGATCGGGTTCCCATCCGCGAGCCGCTGAGCTGCGGCATTCGCGCTATCGATGGCTTTTTGACCTGCGGCCGCGGCCAGCGTGTCGGTATCTTTGGCGGAAGTGGTGTCGGCAAAAGTACGCTGATTGGCATGATGGCGCGCGGGACCGCCGCCGATATGACCGTGCTGGCGCTGGTTGGTGAGCGCGGACGCGAAGTCGGCGAGTTCCTCGAGATTCTCGGCGAAGAAGGCCTGCGGCGCGCCGTCGTATTGGTTTCCACTTCCGATCAATCGCCGTTGCTGCGCATTCGGGCTGCACTGGCGGCGACGACGGTTGCCGAGCACTTCGCAAGTCAGGGAAAGAACGTCCTGCTGATCGTCGATTCGTTGACACGATTCGCCATGGCGCAGCGCGAGATCGGATTGGCGGCCGGCGAGCCGCCCACCGCGAAAGGCTACACGCCCTCGGTGTTGAACATGCTTGCCCGGCTCGTCGAGCGTGCCGGTAATTTTTCTCAAGGCAGTATTACGGCTTTCTACACCGTGCTGATGGAGGGAGACGATCAGCAGGATCCGGTCGTCGACACGGTTCGATCCTTGCTGGACGGCCACGTGGTGCTCGACCGAAACCTCGCGTTTCGCAGCCACTATCCCCCCATCTCCATACTCGAAAGCCTGAGCCGATTGATGAATGGAATGGTTTCAGAAAAACATCTCGCCAAGGTAAATGCGTTGCGGCTCATGCTCGCGGCGTACAGCCGGTCAGAGGACCTGATTCGCATCGGAGCGTATCAGAAAAACTCCGATCCGGTTTTGGACAATGCGATTGAGAATCTGCCCTTAATCAATGGCTTCTTGCGCCAAAAACCAGACGAAATCAGCACGTTTGAGCAGGCTGTAAACCAGCTGGTCGCTCTGCCGGGATAAACCGGCAATTCTGATTTGGAGGCGGTACCGTGCCATTTCAATTTACGCTTGCAACGCTTCTCCGCGTAAGAGAAAGCATCGAAAAACGCGAGGAGATTGCCCTGCAGCGAGCCGAGGCTGAAGTGGTGCGGGCGCGGCAACAAATCGAGGAGCTGACGAGCAGAATCGCTCATGCTGCCGAAGCTCGTGAAAAAGCTTTGCAAGCACCGATCAAGGCGCATGAACTGCAAAACATGGAGGCGGAGCTGAATGCCGTTGTGGCTGCGCGCACGGCGCTTATCCAGAGACTGCAGGTACTCAAAGAGCAACGCGAAGCCCAGATGAAACGCTATCAGGCGGCGTACAGCAACCGGCAGATGCTCACAGACCTGTCCACCCAACAGAGAAACGAATACGAGCAGGAAGAGACACGCGCCCAGCAAAAGCGCATCGATGACATCTTCGCGGCCCGAATGCAGCGAAGTTAGATCCAGGCAATTCACTTGGTTTCTCCGCCCGCGATTCACCATCGCGGGCCTTTTTTTTTGCGCTGACGATTCCAGCTTGCGCATGCGACTAGGCAGAGATTGCCTAGCTTTCCCGGCAACGATTGCCGGTTTTGCCGGGTCCGCTTCGCTCCGCGCAAGCGGGCCGTTTTCCAACTCGCTCGGAATGAGCTACTTCGCCGGCCGGCGTGCGATCCAGGAGACCTCGGCAGGCTGGCAGAGAACGTGCAGGTACAGGGTCGTGCGAATTGCGTCCAAGTCCGCCACAACCAACACCGCCACGGAAGCGCCGGTTTCCGCGCTCAGCGGTAAGCCCTCCGGTGGGTCGTTCCTCGATATTCTGCTCAGCGGGACGGGAGTCGGGATTCAGCTTCCGCAGACAGTTTCCCGTGTCGCCACAAATTCTGACAGCGACTCGGGCGACCAGCCCGCGGCGCAAGATGGCAACGCGCAAGGATCGTTGCCGGCAGACGGCGGTGCGGAAACGCCTGCTCAGGTTTCCGCAAATTCGAATGCAGCTGCAACCCTCGAAGCAGCAGATTCCCAAAACGGCCAGGTGCAGAACACACAGGCGTCTGCTCAGAATAATGAAGGCCTGCTCGCATCGGCCAACTTCGACGCCGCGCAGTGGCTCGTGAAGAGCGCAAGTGCGATTGCATCAACCGAGGTCGTCAACCACCACGTGTCAGGGGGCGCCCAGCCGGCAACCGCAGCCACGAAAGCCTCGGGCTCTACATCGGAGCGCCGCGTAAAATCCGCTGCGGCTGCTTCATCCGGCGATATTGCTGGAATCCCTGTACCGGTGACGCCCGCATCCCAAGCTCTGGAAGCCGCGATGCGTACGCAGCAAACCTCGCCGGCATTGCTCAACAGCGCGCTTGCTGGAGTGAAGGCGGCGGACGGTAACAATCAGGACGCGCAAGACACCCCCTCCTCGTCAATCGAGCAGGCGGCGCATTTCGCGCAGACTTTGACCGCCGAACTCGCTGGCGAAACGCAGCCCGCGCAGAGCGATTCGCAATCTTCATCTACGAATGGGAACGTGGCGGCGCAGGTTGCCGGCCTGCAAGCTGCGGTCGCCGCAAACGCGTCCGCATCCAAAACGTTTCCGTCGGCGCAGGCGCTTCCCAATGCCGCGGACCTCCCGCAGGGCTTGCAATTCAAAACGGGTGGAAGCACCCTCGCCTTGAGTCAGGCTGTCAACCCACCTGCTTCGGCCGGCGCATCAAAAAGCGGTTCGCAGTCTTCTGACAGCGCTGCTTCGAACGGCGGGCAGAGCGGCGGATCAACGCAGGCCGGAGTGCAGGCTGCAGCGCAGCAGCTTCAGCCTGCGTTCCGGCCCGTCGAAACCGGTGCTTTGCAAACCGTCGCCTTCTCCGCGCCTTCAACCTCTCATGACGCCGGACCGGCGCATGGTTCAAGCTCGGGCACGGCCGAAGGCAAATCGTCTGCGGCATCGGAAAATCTGCCGTCTGAGCCTCTCAATCCTGCCGGCACGGCCGGAGCCCCCGGAATCAACTCGGCGCGGCTCATCCAGTCGATGAACGAAACGGAGATGCGCGTCGGCATGCGCTCCACCGAGTTTGGGGATATCTCCATCCGCACGATGGTCACGCAGCAGCAGGTGCAGGCGCAAATTTCAGTGGATCACAGCGAGCTGAGCAACGTGCTCTCCGCGCATATTCCCGCAATCCAGGCGAAGTTCGGCAACGAACTCGGATTGCACGCCACTGTGGAAGTGAGTCAAAGCGGCATGAGCTTCACGGGAGACCGCGGCCAGTCTTCGCCGCAACAACAACCACGATCTTTCACGCAGTCGGTTTCAACCCACGGAGCAGGCGCAATTGTGGAGAACGATCCGCTGCCCTTGCGCGCGCCGCCGCCAACGCTCGGCACTGGATCACGCTTAGATATCGAAGCCTAGGTCGATCTCCATTCGAGAGGAACGATAGATGAATATACAAGGAATTATCCCGCTAACACCCGCACCGGTTCTCGGCGCGACCGCCAGCACGGTAAAGCCAGCGGCCACGTCGGGCAGCTCAGGCACTTCGGGTACTTCTTCGACGGGCAACGGCACGTCGTCCACCAGCCTCGAAAGTACATTTATCAATTTGCTGGTGACGGAGTTGCAGAATCAGGATCCAACCCAGCCGGTCGATCCCACCGAGATGGTGAGCCAGATGGTTTCGCTGAACCAACTCGATCAGCTCATCTCGATCAACCAGACGCTTACCAACATGTCCGGCACAACGGGAACCACCGGAACCACTGGAAGCTCGGGAAGCACGACTCCATCCAGTGGAAAGGCGGCTTCCGGCATCATGGCCGCGGTTCAACCGGGAGGATCAAACGGTCCCACAGGGACCACTGCAAGCCATCCCAATGCGAACCCCGCCACGAACCTGCTGAGCGCGGCTCAGTCGGCCGCCTCTCTCCTTGCGACGCCGTCGGCCGGCGCTGAGGGCCTCATGAATCTCTTCGGAAGCAACGCCGTACAAAAATCTAACCCATATTCCACATATACAGGAGTCCGATAAATGTCAGCATTCTCGATTCCGCTTTCAGGGCTTGCCGCCACTTCGGCGTCGCTCAACGTGATCGCAAACAACCTGGCGAACCTCAACACTGACGGCTACAAGGATCAGTCGCTCGACTTCTCCAGTGTCTTCAACCAGGTCCAGGGAACGTCGGGAAATGGAGACCCCATCCAGATCGGAAACGGCGTGCAGATCGACGGCACGACTTCGAACTTCTCCAATGGTAACGTCAGCTCCACCGGGATCGCTTCCAACATGGCGCTGCAAGGCAACGGCTTCTTCATCGTGCAAGGGAACAACCAGACGCTCTACACGCGCACCGGCAACTTCACGGTGAATTCGCAGGGTCAGATCACAACGCCAGAGGGTCAACTGGTGATGGGCTTCCCGGCGGTGAATGGCGTGGTGCAGACCAGTGCGGTCCTGGCGCCGATCGAGGTGAATTCAGCCAACAGCATTCCCGCCTCGGCAACCACCAACTTCCAGATGACGACCAACCTCGACGCTCAATCCGCGACCGGCACAACCTACAGCTCACCGATCACGGTCTATGATTCCCTCGGCGAGTCGCACACCCTCACCGTTACCTACACCAACATGGGCGGCAACGCCTGGGACTACAGCATCTCCGTTCCGGCGGCCGACCAGACAGCTCCCGCGGGCCCGGTTGCAACCGGCACGCTGGCCTTCAACAGTGCCGGCCAACTCACCAACGTCAACGGCTCCGGCGCGGTTCAGAATGTCGACATCACCATACCCGGCCTCTCCGACGGTGCCGCGAACCTGGCCCTCACGTGGACCCTGGCCGGCGCCAATGGCGGAGCGCCCCCGATCACCCAGGAGGCCGCAGCCAGCGCCACCAGCGCGAACACGCAGAACGGCTTCGCCTCCGGCAGCCTCACCGGGTTTTCGATTCTTCCTGACGGCACCGTGCAGGGCCAATTCTCAAACAATCAGACCCTCGCTTTGGGGCAGGTGGCCATTGCAAGCTTTGCCAACAACCAGGGTCTCACCCAGGTCGGAGGGAACGACTACCAGGCCAACTATGCTTCGGGCAGCCCCGTTGTCGGGCAGGCGGGCGTGGGTGGCAACGGGACGATCACCGGCGGCGCAGTCGAGGAATCGAACGTCAACCTGTCGACCGAATTCGCGAACATGATCGTCGCGCAACAAGGATACGAAGCCAATGCGAAGGTCCTGACCACGCTCGACCAGGTTTCGCAAGCTACTCTGCAGGTGCTCAGCTAACTTTTCTCAAGGCTCGCAGTTCTTAACGAACGATTAGAGACTCTCACCGGGCGGGACGCACCGCCCGGGAAAGTCCGTCGTCGCGCGCCGGCTCTCATGGCTGTCTCACCAGCCGTGAGGCTGGTGCATCGGCGTATTGTCGTGTGCAACCCCTTCTTATCAAAGAACCTGAGCCTTGATCCGGCTCGATTCTTCCCGCCCGCAGTTGCGGCTTTCATTTCGGCACGCCGATTGCCTTTACCCTTACGCACCGCTCCATCTGAATTCTGCCTGAACAGCCCGAGATCGATCCGGGAGGCATGAAACGGAGGGTGCGCAAAGAGGTGAAATGAGCACCGCACCCCACAACCTCGAACCCACTCCCGGGAAACCGGTTGCCGTCGACCCTAAGGTCAGCAAGAAGGACCCCCTCGACAGCATGCCTTGGTTGCCATGCACCCTGACCCTTGAAGTCCCGGTAGTCCGCTTCACCATTGCCGACCTGCTTGCCCTCAATGAGGGCTCGATCGTTGAGACCGCCTGCCACCACACCAGCGATGTTCCCCTTCGCGTTAACCAGTTACTCATCGGTTGGACTGAGTTTCAGGTCGTCGGAGACCACCTGGCCGTTCGCATTACGGAGCAGATATGAAAGCGAAGGATTTTACCGAAACGATTTCTCTCCCCAAGCCGGGGCGCAAGGCAGCAAAAGAGCCGGCAACCGAAGCATCGGGCCTGGGCGCCTTTCTCTCCACGTTGACGCGCGTGCAGGCTGCTCCCCAGGCGGAGTTGCCTAAACACATGCCGCGCCGGACTGCGGGTCGCGCAAAAACACGGACGAATGCGCCTTCAGCCCCCGAGCCTTTGCGGGCACCGCTGGCACCCTCCGGGCTTCTGGGCCGGGCTCTCGCGTGGTTTCGAACCGGTGTGACCAAGCAGAGCCACCTTCGCCTTGCGGAAACGGTCTCGCTGGGGGAAAAACGGTTCGTCGCGATCATTCACGTGGAAGGCCGCAAGTTTCTCATCGGCGGCGGAACAGCGGGCGTGTCGCTTCTGACGCAGCTCGACGAGACAGCATAGGCGGGGAAGGCTTTTTGAGTGATGTTGTGCCGGTCAATTCGACAATGCGCGCTGTCTGTATCCCTGTCACTCGCCACGGGCATCTTTGCGTTTGCGCAGGCTGCGACGCCGGGGCCCGTAAATGGTGCCGCGCAGCCTCCCGCGATTCCCGCCGCAGCGCCCAGCCCGGTAACGACGGGCAATGGGACGCAGACGCCGGCCGCAACACCCAGCGCACCTCCTGCGAATGCGATTGCTCAGGCAACTCCGCCGGCGGCAATTCTTCCCACTGCCACGGCCACTGCTGCACCGGCGAGTCCCGCAGCGGGCGCCGCTTCAGCGGCAGCTCCTGCGGCCAACGCCGCGCCTCCGAATACAGCCCCCGCTTCACCTGCCTCGCCTGCTTCTGCTGCGCCGGCCGCGCCTTCCTCAGCGCAACCCGCAGCTCCGGTTGCATCTTCTCTGCCGGTCCCGGTTCCGGCTCCCGCCCTCAATCCCGGCGGAGGTTTTCAGATCGGGCTGCACGGCGAATCAGTGCCGTGGTCGATCGTCATCCTGCTTACCGGCCTCACGCTTGTTCCGACCGTACTCCTGTGCGTGACGCCCTTTGCGCGGCTGCTCATCGTTTTTCATTTTCTGCGCCAGGCGCTGGGATTGCAGACCACTCCGTCGAATCAAACATTGATCGGACTCTCGCTCATTCTCACCTTCTTTCTCATGCAGCCGGTCGGTCAGCAGATCTACGAATCCTCCATCGTGCCCATGCAGGCGGGCCAGATCACGGCCATGGAGGCATTAAGCCGTGGCGAAGTTCCCATGCGCAAGTTCATGTCGCACTATGTGCGCGAGAAAGATGTGGCCCTCTTCGTCGACTTGGCCAAGGAGCCGCGCCCGCATTCGGTCGACGACCTTTCGATGCGGGTTCTGCTCCCGGCTTACATCCTTTCGGAATTGAAGGCGGGCTTCCAGATCGGCACCGTCTTGTTTCTCCCCTTCCTGATCGTCGACATGGTCGTTGCTTCGATTACTACTTCGGTCGGCATGCTGCAATTGCCGCCCGTCGTCATCTCAACACCGCTCAAGCTGCTGCTTTTTCTCATGGTGGATGGCTGGCATCTGTTGATCAGTTCGCTGATGAGGAGTTTTAGCTGATGGACGTCGATCAGGTTGTCGCGCTTGGCCGTTTGATGCTGCAGGAAGTGATCATTCTCGCTGGACCGATTCTCGCCGTGGCGATCGTCGTCAGCCTCGTGGTCAACGTGGTCCAGGTGCTGATGTCGCTCCAGGACACAACCGTTTCCACCGTGACGCGCCTGATTGCTACCGGGAGCGCCCTGTTCTTCTCTATGCCCTGGATGTGGCGCCATCTGGCCACCTTCACCCAGTCAACCTTCACTGATTTTCACCAGTACCTCAAATGATCGAGATTCCACTGCTCACGATCATCACCGGCTTCCTCACGATTGGCGTGCGCCTGTCCGGACTCATGCTGTTCGCGCCTTTCTTTGGCAGCGTTATCATTCCCGCCCGCATGAAGGCGGTCTTCGTTCTCGTGATGACGTTTTTGCTCTATCCCACGGTGGCCCAAACCATCGACTTTCATCTTGCTTCGGGTTGGCCGTTCATGATCTTCACTGAATTCCTCATCGGAGTGGGAATGGGCATCGCCACCAACCTCGTGTTCGAGGCAATTCAGCTCAGCGGCCAGGTCCTGGGAATGCAGATGGGCTACTCGCTCATCAACCTTCTCGACCCTCTTACCGCGGTGGATACGACGGTGATGGCCAGCTTTTATCAGTCGATCGTGATGCTCTTGTTTCTCCAGATGGATGTGCATTTCTGGCTGATTCGCGCCGTCGGCAACAGCTACCGCTACCTGCCACCCGGGACCGCGCACCTGAGCAGCCTCTTCACCATGTCCGTGCTGAAAATTGTGGGCGAGGTTTTCGGGCTGGGCGTGCAGATCGCCGCCCCGGTTCTTGCCGCAACGCTCGCCGCCGACGTCATTCTGGCGCTTCTCGGAAAGGCCTCGCCCCAAATGCCCCTCATGCTCCTGGGGCCGGCGGTGAAGAGCCTTCTCGGGCTTACGGTTTTGATCGCAACCCTCAAGTACTGGCCCGACCTCTTCCGCCGCTTGTTTACCGACGCGGTGATGAACGGAGAAAGGCTGCTTCACCTGGCAACTTAGAGAACCATGGCAGACGAGAGCAAAACAGAGAAAGCAACGCCGCGACACCGGCAGCAAGCTCGATCACGAGGGCAGGTAACCCGCTCGCGCGAACTCACCGGTGCGCTTTCGTTGTCTGGCGTAGCCGGGATTGTGTACCTGATGGGGCGCGACGCCGTTCCCCACTGGACGCATTTCTTCCGCTCCGTTCTCGACATGGCGCAAGCCGATTCCTTTGATCCGGCGGGACCGCTTCTCTTCTGGACCAGCGTCGAAGCCATGCGCTGGGTCTTTCCCATCGTTGTGACAGGCTGCGCGGTGTCGCTCGTCGCAGGTCTCGCGCAAGGCGGATTTGTCTTCGCGCCCGAAGCGCTCGCCTTCCAGTTCAACCGCCTCAACCCCGTCCAGCGCTTGCAGCAGATGTTTTCGCCCAGCGGGTGGAGCAACATTCTCAAGTCGCTCCTGCCCTTCACTGCCATCGCCTGGATTGGCGTCCAGGCCATCCGCACCCACTGGCCCGATATCCTCGGCAGCTCCTATGTCGATGCGCGACGCTTCTCCAGTCTCATCTGCGGCATCCTGCTTGAAGTCATCTGGAAGTCCGGCCTGGTCCTGCTTATTTGGGCCGCAGTCGATTACCTGCTGCTGTGGTGGAAGAGTGAGGGCGACCTGAAGATGAGCCGCCAGGACGTTCGCGACGAAATGAAGCAGACCGAAGGAAGGCCGGAAAATAAGGCGCGTATTCGCAGGCTGCAGCGCCAGTCCCGCCGTAAGCAGATGCTCAAAGCGGCCGAAACCGCGACCGTGGTCATCACCAACCCCACCCACTATGCCGTGGCGCTTCGTTACGAGACCAATATGGCCGCTCCCATCGTCGTGGCCAAGGGCCTCGACAATCTCGCCGCAAAGATCAAGGAGATTGCCTGGCAGCGCGACATCCCGGTGATGGAAAACCGGCCGCTCGCGCAGGCGCTCTATAAGAGCGTCGAGGTCGGCGATCCGATTCCCTCGGCGCTCTATCACGCCGTTGCCGAGATTCTCGTCCTCATCTTCAAGGCCCAGGCCGAAGTGAGAAACCGCCAGGCGCAACGCGCCGCTTCCGCTGCGCACAAAACTACTGTGAGGCCTTCATGAACAAGAAGCCCGGATTGCTGACGGCGCTTCGCACTTACTCCGAGTGGGTTATCCCTACCGGAGCCGTTGCGCTCGTCTTCGTCATGCTGGTTCCCATGCCGAGCTTTGCTCTCGACCTCCTTTTGACCTTGAACATCACAGCATCAGTGCTCGTGCTGCTCACTGCCATCCAGGTTCTTCGTCCCGTCGAGTTCTCCGTATTTCCCAGTCTCATCCTGCTGCTCACCCTGATGCGCCTGTCTCTCGACCTTGCCGCGACCCGGCGCATTCTTCTTCATGGTAGCGACGGCTCGGGCGCTGCCGGCAAGGTCATCGAGGCATTCGGACAATTCGTCGTTGGCGGAAACTACATCGTCGGCTTCGTCATCTTCATCGCTCTCATTGCAATTCAATATCTCGTCGTCAGTCACGGCGCGGTGCGCACTGCCGAAGTCACGGCTCGCTTCACTCTTGACGCCATGCCCGGCAAGCAAATGGCTATCGACTCCGACCTCAATACAGGGTTGATCAATGCCGAGCAAGCTCGCCAGCGCCGCGAGGCCGTGGCGCGCGAAGCCGAATTCTGCGGTTCGATGGACGGCGCCGCGCGCTTCAGCCAGCGGGACTCCCTGGCGACCATCCTCATCACCGCCATCAACATCATTGCCGGATTTCTGATCGGCGTCCTCCAGCAGGGCGTGCCCTTTCAGCAGGCCCTTAAGACTTACACGATTCTCACCGTAGGAGATGGCCTCGTAGCCATTATCCCGTCGCTGCTGGTCTCCATCGCCGGCGGCATAGTCGTCACGCGCGCTTCCTCTGATCGTTCCCTCGGCAGCGACATCGGCAAGCAGATCTTCAAGACCTCGCGGCCCCTCTGGATCGTCAGCGGGTGCCTGTTCTCGCTCGCCCTGATTCCGGGAATGCCGAAGATTTCTTTCCTCGTGCTGGGCAGCATCACCGCATACGCCGCCTGGAAGATGAAGCCCGCCGCAACTGAGGCGGCTGCCGCCGCTAAGGCCGCCGCCGCAAAGGGCGAAAAGCCGGGTGCCCCGGGAATCGACCCGCTGGATGCCGTGCTGAAACTCGACGAGCTGATGCTCGAAGTTGGAGTCGGCCTCGTTCCCTTGGTCGATGCCAAGCAAGGCGGACAGCTGCTGGCTCGGGTGAAGTCGCTGCGCAAGAATCTCGCGCAGACGCTTGGCTTCCTGGTCCCATCCATTCACATCACTGATAACCTGTCGCTCAAAGAGCGCGAGTATGTTATCTATCTCCGCGGCGTGGAAATTGCGCGCTGGGAACTGAAACGCGACCGCCTGCTTGCCGTCAACTCCAATCCCAAGCCGGGCGATCTCGCCGGCCAGGAGACCCGCGAGCCTGCCTTTGACTCGCCGGCAAAATGGATCACCCCCGACCTGCAGGCCCAGGCGATTGCCGCCGGCTACGCCGTGGTGGACCACACCTCGGTGCTGGCTGCGCATCTGTCTGAACTGATCAAGCAGAATGCGCACGATCTGTTGACGCGAGCTGAGACGAAGCGCCTCGTCGACCGGCTTGGCGATTCTCATCCCAAGCTCGTCGACGAGTTGATTCCCAAGCTCATGACCCTCGGCGAAGTGCAGAAGGTCCTTCAGCAACTCCTGCGCGAACAGGTCTCGATCCGCGATCTGGGCACCATCCTCGAGACCCTGGTCGAGGTCTCTGCCAACAACAAGAACACCGTCATCCTCGTCGAGGCCGCCCGGCACGCCTTGGGCCGCGCACTCATTCGCCCGCTTCTCGACGAAAACGGCAAGCTCAAGGTGGTTACCCTCGACAGCTCGATCGAGGAAGAGTGCATCCGCACGACGCAGAATCCGCAGATGGCCTCCGGAGGAGCATTGCAGATTTCCGTGGCCCGCAGGGTGCTCGAAGGCCTGCGCGCCATGCTCGGCGACCAGGTAGCCGTCGCTCCGCCGGTGCTTCTATGCGCTTCTCCCGGAAGGTTCTATCTGAGGCGGGTTTTGGAGCCGTTCATTCCAAAGATTGTCGTGATTTCGCCCTCGGAGATTCCCCCTATGACTCAGGTGATGTCGCTTGGTTCGGTGCGATAAGGATATTTTGTGTTTACAAAGTTGAATGAGGTGACTCAATGACGGCAGCGGAAATGGCCTACAAGACGAGTGCGACGAATGCGGTGAACGGCGACGATCTCGTGATGCAGGAACTGCCGCAGGTGTATTACATCGCTGCACGTATCCGCGAGCGGCTTCCCCAGCATGTCGAAATGGAGGACCTGGTTAATGCGGGCGTGGTGGGGTTGCTGGAAGCGACACGCAGTTTCGATGGCTCGAAGAATGTGCAATTCAAGACCTTCGCCAAGTTCCGCATTCGCGGCGCCATCCTCGACAGCCTGCGCGAAACCGATTGGGGGTCGCGCTACATGCGCCGCCGGGGGCGCGAGATCGCTGAAGTTACAGCGCGCCTCGAAGCCAAGCTCGGCCGGCACCCCGCCGAAGCCGAGATCGCGCAGGAGATGCAGCTCGACCCTGAGCATTTGCGTAAGCTGATGGCGCAGCTCGATTCGTTGCAGGTCACCGGGCAAAAGCTTGCCGTCTCCAACGATCATTCGGAGTCGATTGATGTCATCGAATCGGCGCCCAACCTCACTGACCCAGACCCCTTTGAGCTCTGTCTCGAGGGAGAGATGAAGTCGCATCTCGCCGAAGCGATTGCGAAGCTCAGCGAGCGGGAACAGCTGATCCTGTCGCTCTACTACCGCGAGGAGCTCACGATGAAGGAAATCGCCAAGGTCGTGGGCGTGGCCCTCTCACGCGTCTCGCAGATTCGCCAGGAAATCATGGCCAAGCTCAAGGCGTCGCTGGAGCACCTGCAGCACAAGCCCGAGCGGCCCATGACTACCGGAACGGAGCACTTTGAACATGCCTAACCCAAATCCATCTGAAGTGTCAGCAGCAAAGGCCCCGCCGGCTTCGACAGCCCCAAAGCAACGCAGCGTGCACCCCTGCAACTTTCGAGCCGCAGGACGTCTGTCAAACGAAGACGCGCGTTCGCTCACCGCCATCCACGAAACCTTCGCCCTGCAGCTGACGGGCATCCTCGATTCCTATCTCGGCTCCGGCGTGGAAGTGAAGCTGGAAACGCTCGATCAGATCCCGATCAAGGATCATGTCGTCGATATACCGCCGCTCACCTATATCGTTCCCTTCAGTGAGAACACCATCATCCTCGAACTCGACAATTCGCTGGTGTTTCCCCTGATCGAACTCTTGATGGGCGGAGCCGGCAGCGAACAAGGTGGCGCCCGCGATCTCTCCGAAATTGAAGAAGAGGTCATGCAGGACGTCATCTCCTTGCTCGCGCGCCACGCCGAATCGGTCTGGCGGATTCCCGGTCTCGCCCTCACGTGGGGAACTCGCATTAAGCCGGCCTTGATTCACCAATTCGCGGCGCCCAACGAAAAAGCCACCATCCTGCGCTTCGGGGTTGAACTGGCAGGCGCTTCGGGTTCGCTCAAGCTGGTCTTCTCTTCCGATTTCCTGAACGTGTTGCTCACCCAGCTCAAGCAAGATCAGCCCCAGAAAAAATCCCGCGTCTGGAGCTTTCCCGCGCCGCCCCTGCGCGAACGGATTCTCGACTGCGAATTCGAGGTCTCATCGGAACTTCCCTCGCTGAAAGTCGCCGTGCGCGACTTGGTTGCGCTGCAGCCAGGATCGGTGCTCAAGCTTCGCGCACCCATACGCAACCCCGGAATGTTGACTTCGGGCGGCTGCGAGCTCTTTGAAGCAGTCCCTGTCCGCAACGGCTCCCAGAGAGCCGCACAGCTTGGCCGTCGGGTGCCCTCAACGGAATGGAAAAGGAGATAAGCATGGAGAATCAGACCAAGAAAAAGAGAGCGGAAACTTTCGCCGCGGCGTTTGCCGATGCGCTTTCTGAATCGCTGGGCTCGGCAATCGGCGCCTCGTTGCCCCTCAAGCCCGTTGACTCCCTGGCTCCGGCCGCGAATCGAGGCACTCCGGTTCATCTCCGTCTCACCGTCGACGGAAGCATCTCCGGCGATTGCTTCGTCGAGCTGTACGAGCCGCAAGTCGCGGAACTGGTTTCCAAGATCGTCAAGGAACCCGTCACCGATCTCTCTGAGCAGCACATCGAAGCCCTGGTGAAGGTCTTCGCGTCCGCCGCGGCCGGACTCGCCTCTTCGCTCGCAACCACGCACGGCAAGCTCAATTTCAAGGTCGAGCGGGTCGCCGGGCTGGCCTTCGGCGGCATGTTTGTTGTGCCTCTCGCTGCGACCCAGGAGCCGTCGAGCCTCCACTTGCTGCTCTACTTCGGCGGCCAGTTGCTCGAAGGGCTTTCGACGGATTCCGAGGCCCAACCCGTCGGCAAATCTGCCGATTCCCTCGTTCCTCCCAAAAATCTCAAGCTCGTGATGGATGTCGAGCTGAACGTCTCCCTGCGCTTCGGGCAGCGCCAGATGCCGCTTCGCGAAGTGCTCGAGCTCGGCAGCGGCTCGGTCATCGAACTCGATCGCATGGTCGACGAGCCGGTCGAACTCTTTCTTGACGGCAAGCTCATCGCTCGCGGTGAAGCCGTTGTCGTGGACGGAAACTACGGGCTTCGCGTGACCGAGATTCCCCAACCCGTTACATCCCACCTTCTGAACTAGGAAAAGAAGAATGAGCCTCTCGCTGCTATCGTTTTTGCCGTCTGTCGATCGTGGATTGAGAAACATGAGAGCCGTGTGCGACTACAGCACATGCCACAACACCCAGCTGATGCGGAGCATTCCCGGGGGGCGGCTGGGCGTTCAGGTCGGATCGCTCTGGTATTGCAGCGTCGACTGCTTCGCCCTGGCATCGCACATCAAGCTGGCCTCCCTCTGCAACCGGCGTCCCGAGATTGCGCGCAATCCGCGCCTCTCGCTCGGGCTCGCCCTGCACTCCAAGGGCTATCTCACCGCAGAGCAGCTCCGTGAGGTGACTGCCCAGAGCCATCTGGACGAAGACGAGATTGCCGCCCAATTGATCCAACTCGGCGTGGTCACCGAGCGACAGATTGCCGCGGCCCGTTCCGCCCAGTGGGGATATCCTGTCTTCGCCCCGGAGCGCATCGGCCAGATCGTCGAAACCAACCTCCCTCCCGCGCTGTTGAAGGAACGCAACGCGGCTCCTCTGCATTACTCCGCGACCGCAAAGCGCATTGTCCTCGGGTTTGTTTCCAGGGTCGAGCACAGTCTTCTCGAAGCAGTCGAACTGGCTACCGGATGCCGTGTCGAGCCGTGCTTTATTACTCAATCCGATTTCAATCGTCAGATCGAGCGCTTGGCTCTCTCTCCCGACTATGCCGAGACGGTGGTCGACGACCCCGCCCAGCCGGAGAAGATGGCCCGTACCGTGGGACGGGTTGCAGTCGATGTCGGCGCCCGCGAGGCAAATTTTGCCCAATGTCGGGGTATCATCTGGGTCCGGGTAACCGGAAAACGCGGTAAAGCCGACGTGATCTTTCGAATCAATAAGTCCGGGTCCGACTTCGGGTCGAGAAAATCTTCGGTTTTTGAGGAATCCGCCGCCGCTTTTAACTGAAAACTTAGCTGCCACCTGCCGATAGGTTAGGCGGGTGGTGCCATGATGCTAGGCGAGAGAGTTTTCGGGATGGTCGCAGCGCGCCAGGCGCTGTCGGTCAATCAAGCTGCCGCGCTGGACGTTTTCCGCGATCTCCCCGATGTTCCAGTGCTTTCCGAAACGCTGTTGCTCATGGAATTCAAAGTCCGTGAGCGCGTGGTCGATCTCGGCGAAATCTCCCGGCTGGTCCTCAGCGATGTGGGCGCCACGATCCAGGTAATGCGCCTCTCCGGTATCGAGAACCTTTACCTCGAAAACCGTCTCACGCGAATTGAGGACTGCATTGCCGACCTCGGTGTGCACTCCTGCCTCGAAGTCATGTCGCGCCAGACTCTGAAGCGCAGCACCCGGAAGCCCGCGGTTCTCGAGGCCTGGTTACACGCGCGGATTATCGCCGAAAATTGCAGATTCCTCGCCGAAGAAGAATTCCCATCCGTCCATCCCGATGAGGCTTATCTCGTCGGGCTTTTGCATGCCATTGGAGACCTGCCTTCGATTCTCGGCTGGCAGCGCACCGCCCCGCTGTTCAACAATCCCGGCCTGGTTGGATTGCGAATGGCCCAGGCTTGGTCGCTGCCTGAATGTGTCGTTCAGTATTTCTCAGATCTTCGCCTCAGGCCCAGTCCAAGTGTCTGGACCTCGCTGGTTGAGCAGGCTCACGCTCAGGCTGGTCTGGTTGCCGAGACTGCGGATCCCTATATGCAGGTGTCGATGCCACCCGTGACAACCCTGCAACTCGTCTCGTCGCAGGGCTGACATTCGCTCGTCGGACGCGCGACAGATTGCCTTCGGATGAGGACGAAGTGTTTTCCTGAGGATCCCCGTCCGGGGCGCGCGCCTTCTCTCATCAATCCCTCATTTATCCGCCGATTTTCCGCCTTTTAAGCCCCCTTCCTGGGCATTCTTTGCCTTTCGAATTGGCACGCCCCGTGCATATCTCTTTTCGGAAGGTCGACTGACTATGGATAGTGGCTACTATTCGGCATGTACGGGTCTCGTCACTCGAACCCAGGCATTGGACACCATCGCCAATAACCTGGCCAATGCCAGCACAGTGGGCTTTCGCGCCCAGCACAATCTTTTCAGCTCCGTCCTTGCCAATGCCGGCGGTCTGTCCCAATCGCCTCTCGACCAGGCCATCAACAACTACGGCATTCTGAGCGGAACCTCGCTCGACCAGAGCCAGGGCGCATTGCAAAAGACCGGCAACGAGCTTGACCTCGGCATCGAAGGCCCCGGCTACTTCGTCGTCCAGACCGCCAACGGACCGATGTATACGCGCAACGGATCGTTCCAGGTCTCCGCCAAAGGCCAGCTCGTGACATCAACTGGAGATGCGGTGATGGGCGACAAGGGCGTCATCGTCATGCCTCCCGGCCCGGTGAGCATTAGTCCCGACGGAAGCATCTCGCAGAATGGCGCGGTCTCCGGAAAGTTGCGGGTCGTCGAATTCCCCGCGGGAACTGAACTCGCCAGCGTCGGAAACAGCTATTATTCAGCCCCGCCAAACACGGCAAAGGCCGCCGCTAACTCCGATATTCGCCAGGGAACGCTCGAGAGTTCCAACGTCAACCCGATTTCCAGCATGGTCGAGCTGATTACGGCGCAGCGCTCGGCTGAGATGATGCAGCGCGCGCTATCGATGTTCAACAGCGAAATAGATAAGACCGCTACACAGGACCTGCCTAAGGTCGGCTAAAGGAGATTGAATGTTTCACGCCCTCTACACCGCTGCCAGCGGAATGACCGCTCAGCAGATCAACTTGGATAACATCGCGAACAACCTGGCCAACTCCAGCACCACGGGCTTTCAATCCCGTCGCGTTCTGTTCTCCGACCTCCTTTACCAAAACGACATCATGCCGGGCGCCGCCGCCACGCAGCAAACCACGGTGGCCTCGGGCTTGCAAATCGGTCTTGGCACCATGCCGGGGAATACCGAGATCACCCAGACGCAAGGCGATCTCACCAGCACCGGTAATCCGCTGGACCTTGCGATCCAGGGCTACGGCTTCTTCCAGATTTTGCTGCCCAACGGGCAGACCGGTTACACGCGCAACGGCTCGTTCCAGGCCGACGCGCAGGGCAACCTGGTCACCGCCAACGGCAACCCTCTCCAGCCGGCCATCAACATTCCCGCCTCGGCAACCAATATCACCATCGGAAGCGACGGCACCGTCAGCGCAACATTGCCGGGTCAAACGCAGGCGCAACAAGTCGGCGTCATTCAGCTCGCCATGTTCATCAATCCCGGCGGTCTCAATAGCATCGGAAACAATGTCTATCTGCCTACCACGGCATCCGGCGATCCGATCGTCGGCGCCGCTGGCGGATCGGAAGGCCTGGGCACCATTCAGCAGGGCATGCTCGAGCAGTCCAACGTCAACGTGGTCGACGAATTCGTCAACATGATCCTCGCCCAGCGCTCCTACGAATCCAACTCGCGTGTCGTGAAAGCAGCCGACGAGATGCTTCAGGGATTGAATCAGCTTGCGCAGTAAGGCAATAGGCCAATGAAACGAAATTTAGTGATCCTGTTTTCGGTGATGTTTTTCGCGGCTGCCGCACCTGCGGCGGGGCCCAGCCGCTATCCCATCAGCACCGAGCAAATTGCCGCGACTGTGAACAGGATCGGCATGCAAATCACTCCGGCCCAGGTCACGCTGCTCAGCGACGTGGTCGCAACCACAACTGCTCCTCAACTCGCGGTCCGCTCCATCGAACCGTGGGGCAAGCGGCGCATGATGGCGCGCCTCGAATGCCAGAGTCGCGATCAGTGCCTGCCGTTTCTCGTCGGCATTCAGACCGGCGACGACAACCCGCTGCCGTCCGGGCCTCTGCCCATGGCAAACAGCACAGTGATCTCGACGCCGAGTGCTCCCAAGTCTTATGCGGTGAAAACCGGCTCACCGGCCACGCTGGAACTTGACGGCGAACACGTACATATCCGGATCTCGGTCGTTGCCCTTGAAAACGGCACACTCGGACAAACGGTTCGCGTTTCCGTCAAGGACCGTCACCTGGTCTACGTCGCGCAGGTTGTCGACAACAACATCGTGAAAGGAAAGCTGTGAGAGCCGTCCGATTCGAGTACAGGCATTCGCGGGCCTTGTGCGCTCTCCTCGCGGTCGGGGCAATGGCGGCGTCTCCGGCCTTTGCCAAGAAGGCAACCAAACCCGCCGACTTGCGCGCGGACTATATCACCCGCGTGCAAGAGCAGCAGATGCCCGTGGCGCAGCACACTGTCGGCAGCCTTTGGTCGCCGACCTATGTCAGCGATCTGTCTTCAGACTACAAGGCGCGCAAGCTCAACGACACAGTGGTCATCGTGGTTGCCGTGCAAACCACCGCAACCCAAAGCGGCGACGTCAACAGCTCGCGCGCGTTTGCCACGGCCTCAGGCATCACCGGCCTCGCCGGCGCGGTGAAGACCACCGGCCTGAATCCACTGTTCAATGCGAATTCGACAACCACCTTGAAGGGCTCCGGCCAAACCGATTCGAACACGACGTTTCAGACCAGTATGACGGCGCAGGTGATCGCCGTGCTGCCAAGCGGCAACCTGGTGGTCGAGGCACAGCGCAAGATCTTCATGAACAACCAGCATGAAGATGTGACCATACGTGGCGTTGTGCGCCCCGACGACATCGGACCGAGCAACACGATTCCCTCCACCGCGCTCAGCAATCTCGAAGTGGAAATGAAGGGCAAGGGGATCATCGCCGACAGCACGCGTCCTCCGAACCGGATTACGAGGGCCATTCTGTGGCTCCTGGGATTCTGATGATGAAGTTCTTCGCCTTGACGAAACTGCGGTCCGTCTCGCTCGCGAGCGCGGTCATTCTCCCGGCCATGCTCGCGCCCGCCGCCTTCGCAGACAATCCCGCGCCCAATCCCAATCGACGGGTCCTCATCCGCGACATCACCAGCGTCGAAGGCGTTCGCAGCAACATGCTGGTCGGCTACGGTCTGGTGGTGGGGCTCAATCGCACCGGCGACAGCCAACAGACTTACTTCACCGTGCAGACCCTGGCCAATGCGATGCAGAAGATGGGGGTGCTGATTTCCCCGGCCCAAGTCGAGGTTAAGAACGTGGCCTCGGTGTTCATCACCGCTTCGCTGCCTCCCTTTGCGCGCCCCGGCGCAACCCTCGACGTCACGGTCTCTTCGGTTGGCGACGCCAAAAGCCTCGTCGGCGGCGTCCTGCTGATGAGCGCTCTGCACGGACCCGACGGACAGATCTACGCTGAGGCGCAGGGCCCGCTGGTCATGGGCGGCTACATCGCCGGCTCTGGTACCAACGGCAAGGAAGTGAACTCGGTCACGGTCGGATCGATTCCCAACGGCGGGCTCGTGGAGCGCGATGCCTCCGTCGATCTGCACGATTTCAAAACCGTGTCGCTTCTCCTGCGTAATCCGGACTTCACTACCGCCAAGCAAATTGCCGACGCTGTGAATCAGGAGTTTCAGAAAACTGTGGCCTCCGCTCTCGATAGCTCACGGGTCGATGTGAGTGTTGCGGATACGGGAGCTTCTTCGGTTCCCGTATTGATCTCGCGCCTGCAGAACCTTGCCCTCACGGTTTTCACGCCGGCAAAGATCGTGATTAATGAGCGGACGGGCACGATCGTGCTGGGCGGAGACGTGAAGCTGACCCCCGTCTCGGTGATCCACGGCAATCTTTCCATCCAGGTCGTCACCTCTTACGCGGTCATGCCGCTGGGAGGGGTGCAGGGCTCGAGCCTCTCGCAGGAACGGGGAGGCCGCGGTGGACCTTCCGGAGGAGCGACCGGCGCCGGCGGTGGTCGTGACGGCGGGCGAAGCGAGCAGGGACGCTCGGAGAATTCAGGCTTTGTCCAAAATCCCACTGCGGCTCTGGTGCCCGAGCAGAGCGTAAATGTGAATGACGCCCCGACGCAGACCATGCGTCTCGATGAAGGCGCGAATGTGGAGCAATTGGTGAACGGATTGCACGCGATCGGCACCACCGCCCGCGACGTCGTCGCCATTCTTGAAGCGATCAAGGCCGAAGGCGGCATCCAGGCCGAGTTGGAGGTACAGTAGATGGGTACGAGCGCACTTACCGGGTCACTCGCAGCGCAGGCGCAGAGCAGCTTTGTGCAGTCGCGCGAGAATCGTCTGCTCCAGCAGCTCCAGTCTCAGCAAGCGCCGAACAACAGTAGCAAGATTGAGAAGAGCGCAAGGGAATTTGAGTCTATGCTGCTCAATACCTGGCTCCAGCAGGCCGAGCAATCCATGGCGACCGTACCCGGAGCCGAGGACGATGAGGATGCAGCCGGGCGCGACCAGATGCTCAGCCTGGGCGTTCAGACCCTTTCCAGTGCCTTGGCCGCATCGGGGGGTATCGGAATCGCCAAGATGATCTCCAAAGCCCTTCATTCTGCGGCAGATAAAACTGATCCACCCGCAAATCCGGCTTCCCCGGGGAGCCCCCCAGCGGCCAAATAAAACTGAGAGTTTCGTTAAACTTTGGCAGTCAAGGTGCCGATAGAGGCACAGGTCAAAAAAGAAGGAGTTCGCAATGAGAATCGATCTGAACACCGCTTCGGCGAGCGAGATTGTTGCCCAGCAAAATGAGAAGCCCGTCAGCTCAGCCAGCGCCCCCGCATCCGGCGTTACAGCGGGTGAGGATCGAACCACCTTCTCCTCGGCCACCCAGTCCCTCAGCTCCCTGGTAAGCACCGCCATGAGCTCGCCGGAGATTCGCGACGACAAGGTCGCGAGCCTCCAGCAGGCCATCAGCAGCGGGTCCTACAAGCTTGATCCGGGCGCGATTGCCTCGTCCATGATCGACGAGCACGCCTGAGCTCAGAGAACGACCAGGCTCGACGCCTGAGAAATAAGCGGAAATTCGATTCATGATTGCAGCCGTCGCTCAGGACCGGAACAGCAAGCTCGCGGAATACCTCGAGCTCTTGCATGCCATGGCCTATGAGATCGACCGCTCGATGCACGCTATCGCGCAGAACTCCCTTCCCACCCTTGAAGACAGTATCGCCATTCAACAGGTGCTCGCCGACCGCCTTCGCGAATTGGCAAACGATCTGAGCGACGCCGCACCGAAAGATCCCGCAACATCTCCGCGACAGCAGGACGAAGAGCTGGTGAGCCAGATTCGAGGCGCCGCCGACAAACTTCAATCCCTCAATCGCCGTTATTCCGCTTTGCTGAGACTTTCTAGCCGTTCGGTTGCGCTGATGGTCTCGTTGTTGAACTCCTATAAAGGTCAAATCCAGGAGGGTTCCGGCCCCAGGCTGAAGCAGCAGACCTGGTCCTGCCGGGCTTAATACCATGGGCGGATTGAATGCAGCGCTTTCGATCGGTGTGCAGGCCCTCGAGGCTTCGCAGGGTGCGCTCGATGCCACCAGCAACAACATCGCCAACGCCAACACCCCCGGCTACACCCGCGAAGTTCCCCAGCTTGCCGAAAACGGGTTGAACTTCGCAAATGACACCGCAACAGGCGGCGGTGTCAGCCTCGAAGGCTTGCAGAGCGTCCGCAGCGAGCTTCTCAACCTGCAGATCGCGCAACAGACCTCGGCGCAAAGCAGTGTCGACACCCAGTCCGCGAGTCTGCAGCAGGTGCAGAACTACTTTGCCTCGAGCGGCGCAGATATCGGCTCAGCGCTGTCGAATTTCTCCAGCAGTCTTGCCCAGCTCTCCGCGAATCCATCCAGCGGGTCGGTGCAGCAGTCGGTTCTGTCGAACGGACAGGCCCTCGCCAGGGCATTCAACACCACGGCCAACGGCTTGACCACCGTGCAATCCGAGGCAGACAGCCAGGTTACCCAAACCGTCGCGCAAATCAACACGCTGACTTCACAGATCGCGCAGCTCAATGGACAGCTCTCGCAATTGACTGCCTCAGGCCAGGACGGCGGCACGGTTCAGGACCAGCGCGATCAGCTGGTTCAGCAGCTCTCGCAGCTCACCGGCATCTCTGTCACGCAAAGCAGCAATGGCGAAACCATCACCACCGGCAGCGGCAGCCCACTTGTGATGGGCAACCAGGCATTTGCCCTGCAGACCACTGCCGGCACCGACGGCTTCCAGCAGGTCATCGACTCCAGCGGCAACAACATCACGTCTTCGATTCAGGGAGGCCAGCTCGGCGGAGCGATCGCCGTCCGCGACCAGGTGATTCCCGGCTATCTCTCCCAGCTCAACACCCTTGCCAGCCAGTTTGCCACGGCCTTCAACACTGCACAGGCGCAGGGCTACGACTCCACCGGGGCCGCCG
Organism: Occallatibacter sp.; assembly: GCA_035508975.1. GTDB lineage: Bacteria > Acidobacteriota > Terriglobia > Terriglobales > Acidobacteriaceae > Telmatobacter. The sequence continues at coordinate 18,849 of DATJMC010000073.1, read as the reverse complement.
GCGGCAACTTCTTCACCGTGCCCGCCAATCCCGACGACGCGGCAGCCGGCTTGAGCGTAGCCATTACGAGCGGGTCGCAGATCGCCATCAGCTCCGATGGCTCGGCGGGAAGTAACGGAAACGTCCAGAATCTCTCCAACGCATTGACGACCGCGTTGCCCTCCGGGCAGAGCGCGGAACAAGCCTATGCCGGCCTGGTCTTTCAAGTCGGCAACGACACTTCAAACGCCAGCACGCAGTCCTCGGCCATAGGCCAGAACATTTTGCAACTCACCAATCAGCAGAACTCGGTCTCGGGCGTGAGCATCGACCAGGAGACCGCTAATCTGATTCAATACCAGACGGCCTATGAGGCCGCTGCACGCATTGTCAGCACGGTGCAGGCTCTAAGCACAGTGACGCTGGATATGGGCTCCAGCCAGAGTTATTAATTGATATGAGAGTGAATCCGAACATCTTTCCAGATATCGAGAGCGCCCTGAATCAAAGCCAGGCCGTGCTGAACAACGCACTCGAAGTCGTGGCGACGGGAAAAAGCGTCAACCTCCCTTCAGACAATCCCACTGCATCGGCAGCGCTGGTGCAGAATCAGATCGAGACCGCGAACGTAGATCAGTACACGCAGAACGTTTCCGGCGCTTCTTCGCAGGTTCAGACTGCCAGTTCGGTTCTGAGCAACGTGGTGAGCCTTCTGAATAAGGCCATCTCCGACGGTACGCAGGGCGCGAACGGGACCACCTCGTCTGCGGACCTGCAATCGCTTGCGGCCGACGTTCAGAATGTCCTGAGCAGTGTCGTGTCGCTGGCCAACACCTCTTACGAGGGGTCGTACTTGTTCGGCGGTACCGCGACCAACAATGCGCCTTTCACCGCCAACGGCGGCTCGCCAACGGGATACCAGTACAACGGCAACACCGATCAGAACTCGGTCGCGATCGGCGACAACCAGACCATCCAGGTCAATCTCCCCGGCAGCCAGATCTTTACCAATGCGTCGGCCAATGTGCTCGGTTCTCTCAGCCAACTGGTCACAGCTCTGCAGGGAGGCACTTCCGCGCAAATTGCAACCGCCGTATCGTCTGTAACCGGCGCGCTCGACTACGTCAGCCAGCAGCAGGAATTCTACGGCAACGCCGACGCCCAATTGAGCTCGCAGACCACGTTCCTGCAGCAGGAAACGGTCAGCCTCACGTCGCAACAGACGACCCTGTCTGGCGTCAACTTGGCGCAGGCGGCCACGAATTTGTCCCAGGCTGAGACCGACAATAGCGCAGCGCTTGCAGCAGCGGCGAAGGTCATGCCTCAGACGCTGCTCAACTACCTCACGACCCCTTCATAATCTCGTGGGTCCAACTCGGGACGCGCTCGCGGCGCGGAGCTACTCGCGCCCAGAAATCACGCCCAACAATCGACGAGACTCGTCGCGGAGTTCTGCCCGGGGCAGATTCACACGCGCGCCCAGCGGAGAGCCAGGGGTGTTGGTCTTCCGACCTGGGCGGCACGCTCCCAGGCTCACACACCCAAGAAGAAGAGAAGGGGCGTGACATGCTCTGCCCCATGAGGCGATCTAGAGGAAGTGAGGGTTGGCTTGGAATCCGCGCAGGGGCGCGGCCAGGTCTTCAAGCAAACCAGTCGTCCCGTCCATAACTGGCCGTCGCTTCGGCAAACGCGGCGGGGTTCGGCATGGTGGCCTGAAGACCGTCCGCGCGCGGGGAAATCCGTTGCTGATCGGCCTTTTGCCATGCTTCGCGAATCTTCAGCACCGCGTTCATCAGCGCGTCCAACTGCTCCGGCGACCTGTTGATCTGGGCTTGCATGAGTCCCTGGCGCAGCCCTCGATAAAAGGAGCGAAGCCGCGTCGCCAAGTCTCCGCCCTCCCCATGGAGAAGCCGATCCTCGAGAAAGCCGATAATCTGCACCGCGTGATTTGCCTCAAGGCAGCGCCTTTCAAGGTCGTTGTTGCGTTCTGCCTGTGCCGCGCGGCGCAGATCTTCCGCGAGGGCATCGAAGATGGCAATCAGCAAGCCGAAGCCGCTGCTTCCCTGAACCGCCGTTTTGCGATAAGCCAGATCCGTGCGCATTTTCCTTGTCCCCGATTACCCGTTGCTGTTCGAATTGTTTCCGAATTCCGCACTGATTTGCTTGAGCTCCATGGGCAACTCTTGCAGCTCTGTCTCAGCCTGCGAAAACTGCGACGTCAGACTGGTCTGCAAAGGATCGATCACATTCGTCTGGAAGTTGGTGATGTCCGTTTTGAGCGTGGTCTCCTGGCTGTTCATGCTCTGCAGATCGACCGTAAACGCTCCATTCGCGGGTGCAAGAAAGCTGGTGAGTTGCTGATCCATGTTGTTCGCGAAGCCATTGAGCGCCGAGCCCTGGAAGAACGATTGCACGCCTGCGAAGTTATTCTGCAGCGTGTTTTGCAGGGTTGAAGAGTCAACCGTCATGCTTCCGTCGTTGTTGAACGAAATGCCGAGTGAATTCAGGTTGACTGAGGATCCGGTCCCAAGATACGAAAGCGACTGCTCGACCACGTTCTGCAGGTTGATGATGTTTGGATCCTGAGCCAGTGGCCCTTGGCCCGAGGAAGTGTCGGTGAATTGGGCGTTGATGTCGCTCATCACCTTGTTGTAGTCGGTCACGAACTGATTGATAGCAGTCGACGCCGAGGATGTGTCCGGCTGTACATTGAGCGTCACCTGCGCTCCCGCACTTGCGCCCAGGAGGTTCAGGGTCACGCCAGGCAGCGCGCCCGAGACAGTATCCGATGCGCTGCTGATCGGCACGCCATCCACCGTGAGCGAGGCATTTGTGCCGGTCACCGGCTGCGTGAATCCGAAACCCGCCGGACCGCTGATCGTAAAGTTCGAGGCGGCTCCCGATGAATTGGCGACGATCGCCAGGCGGGCGCCGTTGGCGTCAGTGATCACAGACGCCGTAACCCCAAGATTGTCTCCGTTGATCTGGCTTGCCACATCCGAGAGAGACTGGGTTCCGTCAGTGGTGATGGTGGTTGCCCCGGAACCAGTGGTGATCGTGAAGCTTCCCGCCGGAAGATCGGTTGAGCTGGATGCGAATTCGCCAGAGGTCCATGTGGCCGTGGAAGCCAGATTGTTGACTGTCACTACGTGAGTCCCTAGCGCAGTTCCCGACGCCGCCGTGGCTGTAACAATGCCCGAGTTCGACGACGAAACAGTGTTGGATGCCAGCGGACCGGTAATGCTGTTCAACTGCTGCACGTCATTGTCAAGACTTTGCACGTCCGTTTGAATCTGCTGCAGCGCCGAAGTCTGGTTTTCGAGACTGACCAGCTGGTTGTTCCAGGCCGTCTCCGGCGCCTGGGCTGCGGTCACGGCCGCATTGACGGCGCTCGTCACATCGAGTCCGGAGCTCGATGCTCCCGTCAAGGCCTCGAGGATGGAGCTGATGTCGATGCCGGTTGAAGAGGACGAATTGGAGCCGAGGAGCGAACTAAGTGCCGAGGAGATTGAGCTCATGCGAAGGTCCTTTTCCGAAGGGGGCCCACGGGGTCTGCTACCGCGTCGGCGACCCAAGTCGCGGGGTTTATATCGGCATCTGGGGCTCGGAATTCCAGCTGAAAACGAGAACAGCAGCGCCCGGAAAGAGCGCTGCTGTCGTGTTAGGGAGGCTGCGGAGGTTACGGCAGAAGCTTGGTGACCAGCTGCTCTACCTGTTGCGAGCTCTGCAGGGCAGAGAAACCGATCTGCTCCAGGGTTTGCTCCTGCGTGAGCTGCGAGACGGCGGACGGGATGTCCGTGTTCTGGATGCCGTTAACGGCAGACTGCAGGTTGGTCTGCTCGGTCGATGCAACGTTCGCGCTCGCGGTGAGCTCGTTGATCGAAGAACCGATCGCGCCGCTGTTGGCCGAGACAGTGTTGATGGCCGACGTGATGGCGGCCAAAGCCGTCTGCGCATTGGCGGTCGAGGTCAGCGTGGTGCCGGTCAGGCCCAGCGCCGCGGTTGTCAGCGCGCTCACCGTGGTCGAAACGGTGTTGTTGCCGCCCGATGTGCCGTCGCTGGTGAAGGTTGTCAGTGTCGTGCCCGCGCCGCCCGCACCGAAAACGGCCGTGCCGTTGAAGTTCGTGGTCGAGCCGATCGTGCCAATTTCGGTCAGGATCGACTGGAACTCTGTATTCAGAGCGGTCGCCTGTGCGGTCGACAGCCCGCCCGTCGAAGCTTGGGTCGCCAGAGTCACTGCAGTGTTCAGAAGGGTCGTAACCTGCGACAGCGCGCCGGCTGCGGTCTGGAGTTCGCCTACGCCGTCCTGCGTGTTCTGAGAGGATTGGGTCAAAGCTGCAATGTTGGCGTTGAGGCCGGCTGCGATCGAGGTGTTCGCAGGGGCGATTGCGGGAGAAACAAGCTGTTGGCCGGTGGAGAGCTGCTGCAGGGTCGTCTGAAGCTGGCTCTGTGTGCTGCCGAGCGAATTCTCAGCAATGATATTTGTAACGTTGTTAATTGGGTTGATAGACATCTAAATCGCTCCTTATATCGATTTCCCCCTGCACCGAACCAGGTCCTTCTAAAGGTCCAGAATCGCTATTTGGAGCAGGTGGTTTGTTGTTACGGGAACTCTATCGGTCACTCGTTTTCGGGATTCTAGTCACCACCCCAGGTTTCTTCTGTTCCCGGTCCTACAACTTTTGTGAAAGTGGATTGACAAATCAATCACATCCTGCAGGGCACGGGGCCCTGCAGGATGCTCAAGAGACAGAATGAATCGAGGAGAGAAAGGGCGGAGGGGTTACTGGCGGTTTTTGCGAGATACAGCCTTGTCCCGGTACATTGCAGCATCGGCCTCGGCAATCAAGGCCTGCAGCGTCATCCCGGCTTTCCACTCGGCCACGCCAATCGACGCATCCACGTGAACCGGAATACCTTCACGATTCGCGCCATCCTGGAGCGTGTATTTGCCGAAAACCCACTGCCGGACCCGGTCCACATGCGACACTGCCCCAGCTGCGTCGCACGTCAGGATCGTAATGAATTCGTCGCCGCCCCACCGGCCCACCAGATCCCCGGAGCGCGTGTTTGACTGCAATTCCGCCGCAAACTGCTGGAGCAGGGAATCGCCCGCCAGATGTCCGTGTACGTCATTGACCTGCTTGAATCCGTTCAGATCGAGCATTACCACGCAGAAGCTGCGCCCGCTTTCCATCGACCAGCGAATGCGCTCCTCCACGCTGCGGCGGTTTGCAACCCGCGTCAGTTCATCCCGCAGGCTCAGCTGTTCGGCCGATTTCAGCTTGGTTTCGTACGTCGAAACCTCCGCGCGTAGCTGCGCCACCAGCTGCTGGCTCTCTTTTGCCATCTGGTCCACGCTGGTTTTCAATTCCGAAACCCGCGACACAAGCGATGACCGGATTTCGGTCAGATCGTCGAGGTCGGCAATGCGCTCCAGGCGCCCCGTCAGGTCCTTCAGCCGCGTGGAATGCCCCTGATCCTTGTGCCCTACCGACTCGACCGTCTTGGCCAGGGCTAGCAGAATCTCGCGCACCTCGTCTGCTTTTGCCTTCAGGTGATCGGAGAGCCGCGAACCCCACTCCTGCAACTGCACCTCGACTTGGTTCTCGATCTGTCGAACCGACGCGGCCGACGTATTCACGGCCATGCGCTTTTCCAGGCGGTGCAGATTCTCCTCGAGATCGGTGCCGAGAGCCGGAGAAATCAGTGCAGCATTCTTGCCGATCGCGCAAAGAACCGCACGGTAGCTCTCGAAGGTCGTTGCAAAAAGCTCTTCAGTGGTCGGCTCTTCAACGGCCACGGCCGGCGAGCTCATATCGAGATATTTCTTCAGGGAAATCATTTCGCAGGTCGTGCCCTTTCTAGCTCGAGGAATCCATGTTTGCTTGGCCTAGGGTTTGTCCCGTCGCCTGTTTTCCGGCAAAGCGCGGGTCTTGTCCCGAAGAAGACGAACAGTCCAGAGTGATTCTTGGACCTTCTATCGGTATTTGTCACAATAAGTTCTAGCCAAATGGCGTGCGCTTTTGCCCGCCGTAACGAGAAAGGTTCTCCACTTAGGTAACCAATTCAGGCCGGCAACTCTGGCAAAAGCCCTCCAGAAGTGCACATCGACCGGTATCGTAAGTGGAGCTCACCCGAGACACTTAGGCGAGAATAGAAGGATGAACCGGTTCACTCCCCCGAAACAAGGCCCAGCCGAGGGTCCCCCCCCGAAGTCTCGTGCCTCCGAACCGCTCCAGGAAGGCGCCGAATACCGCTTCATGGCGCGCCAGCCGATCCTCAATGGCACGGTGCAGCTCTTTGGGTACGAACTCCTCTTCCGGTCGGGCCCCGACGCTGCCTTCGCCGATATGACCTGCGAAGGAGCCACTGAATCCATCCTGGACTTCTCGCTCGTCTTCGGCCCAGGGTCCTTTACCGATGGGTCCCGCGCCTTCATCAATTGCACCGAGAAGCATCTGAACCTCGGCGTCCTGCATATGCTGCCCAAGGACATAGTGGTCCTTGAAATCCTTGAGGATGTCCCGGCAACCGATGAGAACCTGGAGAAATGCCGGAAGCTCAAAGACGAAGGCTATACCATCGCGATCGATGACATCGTCTCCGCGTCCGATCGTAACCGCCTCATCGATGTCGCAGACATCGTCAAGGTCGATTTTCTTTCCGCCGACCTCGAGCAACAGCGGGCCATCGCCAAGCGCTTTGCCGGGTCCGGCGTCCGCCTCCTTGCCGAGAAGGTGGAGACTCACGCGCAATTTCAGGAAGCCGTCAAAATGGGCTTCTCCCTCTTCCAGGGGTACTTTTTCTGCCGCCCCGAGACTCTGTCGCGAAAGGCTCTGCCCAGTGCCCACCTCGGCTATCTCAATGTCCTTCGCCAGGCATTTCAACCCGAGATGGATATCCAGGAAATGGCCGATGCGATTCGCCAGGAGCCGGCCCTTGCTTACCGGCTGCTGCGTTTCATCAATTCTGCCGGCCGGGGTACTTACCCAATCGAGTCAATTGTGCATGCGCTCATGATTCTGGGCACTGATGAGATCCGAAAATGGGTATCGATCGTCGTGGCGATCAGTCTCGCCGGGCCGCGCTCGCGCGAAATCATTCGTACCGCCCTCATCCGTGCACGCTTTTGCGAGCAGGTCGCCCAGCACGGCCACATTACCTCCTCCGATTTCTACCTGACAGGCCTCTTCTCCTTGCTCGACGCCCTCCTCGACCGCCCCATTGAGCAAATATTGGACGAGATACCCATCTCGAATTCGTGCCGGGGTGCTCTCCAGGGAGATGCCAACGAGCCCGGCCTCGCTCTGCAATTGGCGATCGCATGCAGCAAGGGGAACTGGGAAGATGTTGCCCGCGCATGCGCCGCCTTGAGTTGCAGCGAAGACGAGGTGTGGCAATGGCAGATCGAGGCCCAGCGCTCCGTTGCCATGCTGGACTGGTAGCCAACTCGCTGTCCACTCAATGGATTACCGCAAGCTGAAACAAGACCGGTGCGTTGCTCAATAACGCTCCCGGACCGGGCTGCCGGGAACCGCTGCGCGGGTGCAACACAAACCGCCCAGTTCACATCTCATAGGGACGGGCCCGACGTTGGGATTCGGGTTCAGGAATTGAGGAGACAAAACGCATGCCCGTCAACTTAATGGAGAAACCGGCAACGGTTGATGATGTCTTTCGCGAGGTTTCCAGGATCAAGTCCATCGTCACTGAGGCCGTTGACGATGGCGTCCAGTCCGCACTCCGCGGGATCAAGCAAGGTCGTTTCGCCGCGGAGGATGCGATTCACGATGCTCGGCGCGCCGTGAAACAGAACCCGCTCCAGGCCGTCGGCGTTTGCTTCGCGGCAGGTGTTCTGACAGGATGCCTTGTGGTTTGGGCCTCCATGCGCCGCAGCTGAGCCCCCGTTGATAGTTGGGTGGGTTCTGCGCGGAGCCCGTGCCCGGGAAGCCCGTATCAATACTTCAGAGCCAGGGCTGGCTTGTAGGTGCGGGCAAGTTGGAGCGCCGCATCCCGGTCGCGCTGCGCCTGCGCCACATCTCCCAATTTCGCGTTGACTCGCGCCAGCCGCGTGTAGGCGACAAACGCAGGCGCGTCTTCGTTCTTTGAACCGCAGTTCAGATAGTCTTCAAACATCTTTGCCGCTGGCTTCAAATCGCGATTCGCCTTGACTAGGATCGAAGCGCCGTTAAAGAGGGCCCCACAAGACTCGACATTCGAGTGCGCCAACCTCACGCCGGTCTGCAGCGCTGCGTCCATTTCTGCCCAGCGTTCCCGGCGATGATAGAAATTGGCCAGTGTCATCCACCGAAAAGCCGGATGCGAGCTTACCGAAATTGCTTCCTTCAGCTCTCGCTCAGCGGTCTCATAATCCTTCCGCTCCTCGGCAATTCGTCCCCGCAATTCATGAGCTCGTTCCGGATCGAGCTTGTCGAGCCGTGCGGCGATTGCATCGGCTTTTTCCATACCACCGCCAACAACAGCCGGGGCTGAATAGTCGAATTCGCACAAATCTGCGAGCGCTGCCACGTTTTGAGGATTCAACTGCACAGCCTCTTCAAACTCCAGGCGCGCCTTCTTGGCCAGCGAAAACGCGGACATGAACGAGCTATCCCCGGCCTTCGAGCCCAGACTCCTGCCCAGCCACATGTGGTAGGCGGAATTGCTCGCGTCCAGGTTGACCGCCTGCTGGCACTCGTTCGCCGCGGCGTCCCATTGTTCCAATGCGTAAAACACCCGGCAGCGAAGATTGTGAACTTCGCCCGACGACGGCATTGAACCGAGCAGGGCCAGGGCCTTGTCTGCCTCTCCCGCCTGCAATGCCGCGTTCGCGCGCCCTAGGTCGTCGGCCGCGAAGAGAGCAGTCTGCACCACCGCGCAGGTTGCAACGGTAATCACCAGGCTGCGGAGTTTTGTTCGAACTTCAGCTTTCACTCATCCCTCTTCCGCCCTGTCAGGCACGTTCGGCGGCCGCCGGTCAGCCATTGCCGAGAACGACCAGCGTTACCCCGATCGCCACCAGCGCTGCTCCAATCCATCGCCGTAGGCTGACGTGCTCATGAAGAAAAACCACACCGCCCAATGCGCCGACCACATAGCTCAGTGCGGTTACGGGGACGACGAAACTGACATTGAAGCGGGCAAGGGTGCCGAGGAGCGCAAAGAATCCCAGCGCCATCAACCCTACCCCGATCCACATCCACGGCTGGAATAGCGCGCGCCGAGCCACTTTGACGAGCTCTACCGGATGGAAACTCGCCGGCTCGCCCACCCTCTTCATCCCCCGCGAGATACATAACTCGCCGAACGTTCCCGCAAGAACAATCAACGCGAAGAAAACAAAGGTGAGCATGCTAACTCTCTTCGACCGCGGGGCCTGCCGTGGTCGTCGGGTTTGTCCCGCTCACCGCAAAAACACCCACGCAGATGATGGCGATGCCCAGGCAGCGCAGAAACGAGACTCTTTCGTTCAGCACAAAGTAGCTGAGCAACGCCGTCACGGCATATCCCAGCGCGGATATCGGCTGCACAAAGCTGTAGTCGGCCCACGAAAGCACCAGCGTCGATGCGGCAAAGAATGCGAGCAGCGACGCAATCCCCATCCAGATATTCGGCGAGGCAAAGATCGTAAATCCCGTATGCAACACATGCCCCGGTGTCGACAGGTCCAGCGGCCCCGCATGCTTCATTCCCTTTCCCAGCAGAACGTTCCCCAGCGGGTTCGCGATCACCATCACCAGGATCATGCAGTAGGTTTTCAGCTGAACTGGCCTGTGCGCGACGATCTTCTCTTCCTCACTTCTAGGGATGGCTTCAACAGGCACGGATACCATTGTATCGAGGCCCTGTTGCTGCCGCCCAATTGTCTCCTTTTGGCGGGGACGTCCGCCGCTGCCAGCCCCAAAACCGGCTGTCTCCCCAAGATTCCGGTATGCTATAGTAGCCACGTCTATAGGTATGTCCGATAAAGGTTTAAGCGTGTTCCTCTGGTGATCTTCCCCTCAATTCGAATCGCATTGTTAGCTGTCTGTGCGATCCCCTTCATCTATTACGGAATCGCCATTTTCAGCTGCCTCCGCTTCTTTCGATCCGCCAAATCAGAATCCAATGGTTTCCAGCCGCCGGTCAGCAATCTCAAGCCGGTCCGCGGGCTCGATCCGGAAGCATATGAAAACTTCGCCAGCTTCTGCCGACAGGATTATCCCGACTACGAGATCGTTTTCTGCGTCGGAGACGCGGACGACCCCGCCATGCCCGTGCTGGAGCAACTCAAACGAGAGTTTCCCAACACCCAAATCCGCATCGTGATTGGATCAGGACGAAACGGCACCAACGACAAGGTTGCCAAACTGGCGCGCCTGGTCGAGGAGGCGCGCTTCGAGCACCTGGTGATCAGTGACAGCGACGTGCGCGTCGAGCCGGACTACCTGTCGAAGTTGATCGCGCCCCTCGAGGATCCAAGCGTCGGCGCGGTCACATGCTTCTATGTGCCTTTGAGCGAGACTACCTGGGTTCAGCGTTTGCAGGATATTGGGATGCTTTCGGACTTTTATCCGGGAATCCTGGTCGCGAAACAACTCGACGGCGTCAAGTTCGCTCTTGGAACAACCATCTCCACCACGCGGCGTCATTTGCACGAGTTTGGAGGTTATCCTCGCCTCGAAAACCAGCCCGCCGACGATCTCCAGGTCGGGCGGCTCATCGCCGAGCAGGGACACGAGGTCGTTCTCCTGCCCTACTGCATCTCCACAGTGCCCGACTACCAGTCCCTCCGCGAATTATTCTTCAAGCGTCTGCGCTGGATCACGGTCATGCGGCATATGAGGCCCTGGGGGCATTTCGGCTTGATGTTCACGCTGGGCTTGCCTTGGGCTTTGCTTGCATTTGCAGTCGAGCCCGCTGCCGTCATTGCCACGGCCTATCTCGGCGGCTACTTTGTGGCGCGCTCGTTTCTGACCCTGCTGGTCGGCCCTTGGGGCCTGAAGCAACGAGGCGTATGGGCCAAGTTGGCCTTTATCCCCTTCTGGGATGCCATGGCCACCCTCATCTGGGCGGTGAGCTTTACGCGCAAATCCATTCGCTGGCGGGGACGCGACTACCGCATCGTTGACGGCAATCTTGTTCCCGCGATGGAGACCCGTACCACAACCTAAAAGCCGTGAGCCCCCGGTCTATGGCAGTTGCGGTTCCTTCGAGGCGAACTCCGCCCGCGCAGCCTCGCCGATGCGGCGCGGGTTGTGCCCCACCCGCCAATTCACCTGGGGAGTAAACATCGCGGGATCGATGCGGTCACGGTACCGAATCGCGATGTTGATCAGCGAGTTCAGCAGAGAGTCGGAGAGCAGGTGCGGCTCTAGCCCGAGATCCGTCAGCTTGGAGTGCTTCGCGTTGTAGTAATGGCTCTCGGCTTCCACGCGCGGATCGGGCAGATGGTCGATCTGCACGTTCAGCCCCAGTCGTCCCCCGACTTCCTGAATCAGTTGCGCAAGTTCAAGAACCGAGAACTGCTCGGTGAACTGGTTAAACACCCGAAACTCGCCTCGTTCCGCAGGATTGAGGCAAACAATCTCAATGCAGCGCACCGTGTCGCGAAGATCGAGAAACCCCCGCGTCTGCCCCCCTTTGCCATAGACCGTCAGCGGAACGCCGATCGCCGCCTGCGCGCAGAACCGGTTGAGAACCGTCCCAAACACATCGTCATAGTCGAAGCGATTGATCAGCGCTTCGTCCATCTGCGCCTGCTCGGTGACCGTGCCGTACACCACGCCCTGGTTCAGATCGGTGGCCCGAAGGCCCCAGATCTTGCAGGCGAACGTGATGTTGTGGCTGTCGTGCACCTTCGACAGGTGATAGAACGAACCCGGCTGCTTGGGGAAGGGAAGCGTGTCTGTACGCCCATTGTGGTTGATGGTCAGAAAGCCTTCTTCAATGTCGATGTTCGGAGTGCCGTATTCGCCCATCGTGCCCAACTTCACGATGTGGCAGTCCGGCGCCAGCTCCCGAATCGCGAACAAAAGGTTCAACGTGCCGACCACGTTGTTTACCTGCGTAAACACCGCATGCTTCTGGTCGATCATCGAGTAGGGCGCGGAACGTTGCTCCGCGAAATGCACAATCGCTTCCGGCTTGAACGACGTGATCATCGAAGCCAGAAACTCATAGTCCTGAATATCGCCGACAAACGTCTCCATGGTTCTTCCCGTCAACTGCTGCCACACCGTCAATCGTTCCGGCAGCGGCCGGATGGGAGTCAACGTCTGGACGCCCAGCTCGAAGTCCCACAGTCTGCGCGCAAAGTTATCGACGATCGCGATCGTGTGCCCTTTGCTTGAAAGATGAAGCGCCGTTGCCCATCCGCAGTAACCATCGCCACCTAAAATGGCTATCCTCATGTGTCTCCTACCACCTCAATCTGATCAGTCTTTCAGATAAAGACGAAATACGCGACCAGATAGTCCGCATCCGCCTCGACCCATCTCGAAAAAAACTCGGTATTCAGCCGGCCGGAACTCGAGGAGCCATCGCGCCTGCCCTCGAAATCCTCCATACCACGATATGAAACTTTCCAGCTTTTGCCGAACCAACTGGAGCTGAACGGGAGCCTCTCGGGCATGATCCCGAAAAGCCCTTCATTGCTGGCCCAATGACAGAAATCACCACGCTCAGGGCCCATCGGCCCCAGAGATCGGATGATTCGTAAGCAAGACCTTACCGCCGCTCGCGCTCACGTTGAACAGGCGTTCTCTCCCGACTAAAGAGCCTAAATCGTTCAACTGTGTGTCCTTGGCAAAGAGATAGTATCTCGATGGTGTCGCCCATAAACGCTCGAACTGCGCGTTGTCGATAAACGGATTGGCTGACGTCGGCGCGTAAGAACCGTAGACCAGCCCAAAGAACCGCCCGTTGAGCAACAGCCCATCCCGATCAGTATAGAAGAACACCGACGAATACCAGAAGTAGTGGTGATCGAAGATAAGTTTGCCTTGCGGGGAGCGTTCCAAGACTTTTACCAGGGGACGCGACGATAGATAGGGATCGAAGGTGACCATCGCAATCCTGGCAGCATGAAAGAAGACAACCATCATGACTGCGATGCTGAAGTAAGTGCTCTTGCGCGCTGCCCGCAGGGTTCCAACCACTCCGATCAGAAATGCGATCGCCGCGATCGCCAGCGGCAGCCGCAGATACGCAAATGAATTGAGAGTCAGATCTTCCATGTGCCCAAGCGAGAGCTTGTAAGCCGATGGGTTATAACTCAATGCCTGCGAGATATCTCCCGGTGTCGCTACGTTGCGCACCGCAACCAGGATGGACACGGCCGAGACACATGCAGCCGCACAGATCGCCGTGAGCGCACGGTTGGCGAAGAAAATCGACTTGCTCTCCAATGCCATCGCCGAACCAAGAAGGAGCGCCACCGCCGGATAGATCGGCATCGAGTAATACTCTTGTGTCGTCGAGAACGTGAAAAATACCATGACAGTTGCAATCAGGCATAGCGCCAGCAGCCGCGTCCTCCCTGCGCGATCCACGGGACGATAAGAAAGCCGCAAAGTTGCGGGAAGGTACACGCTCCACGGAAACAGCCAGATCAGGTTGAACAGCCAGAAGAGGACTGGAGGAACCGTATCGTAGTCGCGTGGATAGCGAAGATTCAAGAACCGAAGCAGCTGCTCATTGATGAAAAAGAACCACCAGAAACCGTGGTACTCGCCCGGAACACTTTTCATGGTAAAGGCGAAATACGGTGGATTTCTAAGGGTTGCCAGGATATGCCACGGCGCCGCGACAATGAGAGTAATCAGAATGACGGTGAAGGGCCGAAGTCTCTTCCATGTGCGTGCAACGAAAAGCTGGCGGGTGATCAGAAGATACAGAAATCCCGCACCAATCGGGAACACAATGCCAATCAGGCTCTTCAGCAGCAGGCCGACGCCGAACGACGCTCCCAGCACGACAACCCACCGATTGCGATGAGGTTCGTCTTCTTCCAGCGCCCTCTGCATCGCCCATACAGCCAGGATGATCGTGAACGCCTGCATCGCATCGGGAATCAGGATGCGCGTGAACAGGAATAGGCCGATGCAAGTGGACACGCATAAACCCGCATAGAGCCCGGCACGTCTTCCAAAGGCCCAGATCCCGAAGGCTGCTGTCGTCAGGCAAAGGATGATCGCCGACATCGCTTCCGGGATGCGCGCCGCCCAGTCGTGCGCCCCAAAAACCATGTAGGAAACCGCGATCGTCCAGAAAATCAACGGCGGCTTTTCCAGGAAAGGAACTCCGTCGATGTGCGCCGTCACCCAATCGCCCGAACTAAGCATGTTGCGGGCAATCTGAGCCTGTACCGCATCCACATCGTCCATTAAGGAGGGCGGCGAAAGAATACAGCCAAGATAGACTGCTGCGGCAAACAACCCGACAATCAGAAAAACGCGCTGCGGGCTTATGAACCAATCACCGACATTTGTGTCTTCGACTGGCTCAGTGCTGCGGAACTTATCTTCCATCGTTTCATCCAAAGAAACAAAGTCATCAGGCCCCAGAGATGGTAGCCAATGCTAATGCTCCGATTCATGTGTAAGTTCACGAGATTGCGGATGGCGTCAAAACGAAATAAGTCAGAATACTCCGCCTCCGCCGAATCGAGTGTCTCCATCAATAGGCTGCGTAGCGTGCCCCGAAACCATTCGTGCGTCGGTATGTCGAATCCGATCTTCTTTCGCTGGGTGATGAACGTTGTCAACACCGGCTCCATCAATTCCGCCAGCACATACTTCTGCCGCGATCCCCGAATCTTCAGGTCCGAAGGAACCCTCGCCGCGAACTCTAAAATGCGGTGATCGAGAAATGGCGGCCGAACCTCCAGCGAGTGCGCCATACTCATCCGGTCTGACTTCACAAGAATATCGTCCGGCAGGTAAACCTTCTGGTCGAACTCAAGAAACGGAGCGATCCCGTCCCCCGGCAGCCCGCGCCTGAGCTGCGAAAGCATCTCCGGAAAAGCCGCGCTCAGCGACCTTCCCAAAATGCCGGCCTTCTCGCCTTGCGAAAAAGTCCCGTTCCAATAGACATGACCTTGTTCCGGCGGCAAGAGGCTCCCTTGCAGGAGGCGCTTCACTTTGTACTCAATGCTGATCTTTTCGTCGGAACCGGGCAGCCCTCGAACGCATTGAAGCGCGAGATGAATTGCAGGCGAAGGCAGATAGCGCAGATAGCGCGCGAACCGGTTCGCGCGATAAGTCAGATAGCCCCCAAAGATTTCGTCCGCGCCCTCTCCGCTGAAGGCAACCGTACAGTGCTCGCGGCAGAGTTTCGACAAGAACCAGACTGGCAGCGCGCCCGAATCCGCGCTCGGCTCATCGGAATAGTAAGAAAGCTCCTCAATCGCGCCTTCCAGATCCTGCTCCGGATTCAGGTCGAGTTGCTCGTGGTCTGTTCCATACCGTTTCACCACCTGGCTGACGTAAGCCGACTCGTCAAAACTGCGGCCGCGAAACGAAATCGAGAATGTCCGCAGTCCTCTGCCCGCGGCCTCCGCGGCATAGTGGAGGATGGTCGATGAATCAAGTCCTCCGCTCAGCCACACGCCCAACGGAACATCCGACATCATGTGCTCGCGGATCGACTGCCGCAGCAGCGAGTCGAGCTCGGCCTTCGCGTCGTCGAGCGACATCGGGACCGGCGCGATTGCCGGAACCTGCCAGTACGATTCACGATGGATCCGGCCATCCTGCCATTCAAGCCAATAGCCCGGAGGCAGCTTCTGAATGCCATCCACCAAAGTCCACGGTGACGGCACATAGTTCAGCGAGAGGTAGGACTCAAGCCCCTCCATGCTGATGCGGCGCTCAATCTCCGGGTGAACCAGGATCCCCTTCAGCTCCGAGGCGAAAAACAGATCCCGGCCCCGCTCCGCAATGTAGAGAGGCTTAATTCCAATTCGATCGCGAGCCAGAACCAGCCTTCGCCGCGAATTGCTCCAGATCGCCGCTGCGAACATCCCGCGCAGCTGTTCAAAACAGCCGGTGTCCCACTCCAGAAATGCCTGCAAAACCGTTTCTGTATCGCAGTGGGTCTGGAATTTTCGGCCGCGCGATTCAAGGGTTTTACGGATTTCGAGGTGATTGTAGATTTCCCCGTTGAAGACAATCACCGTATCCCGGTCTTCGCAATAAATCGGCTGGTTGCCGCCGGAAAGGTCGATGATCTTCAGGCGCGTCGCGCCAAGATAGCAACTATTCGAGCGATGCACACCCTGTTGATCGGGTCCGCGGTGAATCAGCGTGTCCGTTGCCTGGGTAATGCGCTCGGGACTGGGAAACCAATCCTTTGCCGTGAATCCAACGATGCCGCACAAGTCTCAGTCCAATCAGTCTGCGGGAAAGCCCTTCAATCCGCGAGGAAAGTGCCGGTCTTGAGTGATCGTAACATGCGGATGAGGCGGTTTGGCCTGGCTCGCAGACCAGCTCTCCTTCAGGATTTCATCCCATCCACTGCGATCTTCTTCTACCGACGAAAGACGGCGCAGCTTTCGAGCATTCGCGGGAGCTGAACCTCTGTTATCTCCAGCACAGGACGAGCGAGATGCCCAACCACAACATTTTAAAGGAATCTCGGCGGCGTTCATTCACTCGGCTGCGTCAGCAGCCCTTTCACGATCGTCGAGTCGGCCGACGATCCATAGAAACTGACCTGACCTTCCTCGCGAACGCAGCGTCTTGAACCGGTGCGGGCCTTCGTCCTTCGCCGCTCATTTCCCGATCACCAGGATCTGAAAAGATCCTGGAATCATCGGCGCGTGTGGGCCGCGCATCCATGGCGGCGTACCGGGTGGCGGAGGCGGCGCCGTCGGCGATTCAGCCGGGACCGGTCCATACTCGGCGGTGATCGAAAAGATACGGCCCGTCTTTGGATCGAGGGTCAGTGTCTTCGCGCGGGCCGGCGTGGGAACAGTCTGTTCAACGGAAAAATCGGTGGGCGAATTCTCCTTGATCACGGTCAGTGTTCCATCCCCCTGTGAACTGAAAGCCTCCATCGTTTCCGGGTTAAAGGCGACCCCGTCGCAACCGTTTCCAATCGGTAAGTCAGTAAGAATATGCCCGTCGGTGGCGGAGAGAATGATCATGTTGTTCTTCTCTCGGCATGCCGCAAAGAGAATGCTGTTCTTTGCGTCCAGGGCCAGGCCGGCACATCCGGAGCCCCGGCTCGAGAGGTCGTATTTGCCGATCATCTTCATCGTATCGGCGTCGATCACAGCGACCGCAGCTTTGTCGACAATGTCGACATAGATCTTGCCGCGACCATCGGTGGCCGCCTGCTCCGGAGCTCCCCCAATGTCAATGGTCCCCAGGATCGTTCCATCCTTATCGTCGAGTACCGTGATGTTTGGCTCGGCATGGCTCAGAACGTAAAACCGGTGACGATAAGGGTCGTTGAGATAGCCGTCCGGATGACCCTGGACATCGATCTTCTTCAGGATGGCGAAGGTCTTCGCGTCGAACATCACCACAGGGGCCGAGGTGGCGAAGCCGTGGCCCGTCGCAGTGTCGACCGCCGCGCCATGCGCGCTTGTGCTTGGGATATCGCCGAGCTTGCCAAGTGTGTCGAGATTGAAAATACCAATATGGCCCTCGGGTCCCGACCGCGCGACATACAGCTTGCGCCCATCCGGATCTGCAGTGACATAATCGAAACCACCCTCACCGCCAACCAATTGGATCCTGACGACCTTGTAAGGTCCATTCTGCTGGGCGATCGTCTGCTGGCCAAGCCAAAAAGCAAAAGCGAGCGTTGCAACAGCCACCAAACGCATTTTCATCCAAGTCTCTCCCACCAGCGCCATTGCGGATCATCCTTGTGCCTAGGGTCTTTTTCGAAAGTTGATGCGGGACTCTTCGATAGCAGCGTGCAGGGTAACCTTAACATGCCCGGTTGAGTCCGGACCGCGAGTGCCGTCGAATGTGATAGCATGCCAGTCGCCCCTGGTCCACACTGTTCCCAAGTCAATCGTGAGGTGCTCGTTGCCGCTACGATACTTCGTCGCACTCGCTCTGGCGTTTTCATTCACAGTCTCTGCCTGGTCGCAGGTTCCAACGGAACAACTGGCGAAGCCGCCCGACGGCGCCCGGGAGTTCACCGTTCTGTCCACTTCCGGAATCAACGGCCACTCCTTTATCTGGACGACGGCAGATGGTACCCGAATGTCCCGGGAGAGTGTTCTGCTTCGCGGCCAGAAGTGGGAGATCGATCAGGCGGTCAAGTTCGGGGCCGATCACATGCCCTCTTACTGGGAAGTGCGCGGTTCCACTCCCACAGGCGATGCGGCAGAGACCTTCCGCCTGGAGGGGCATCGAGCCATCTGGAAGAGCCCGGTGGACCATGGCGAAGCCAATTACGCCGCGCCAACTTTTTATAGCTCGTTAGGAGGCACAGGCGACGCAACAGCGATCTTCATCGAAACTCTCCTTGCGGCTCCCGACAAGTCCCTCGCCATGTTTCCAGGCGGCCGCGCTCATGCGGAGAAGCTGACCGAGTTGGTCGTTGGACAAGGCAGCCGGCAGCAAAAGGTGATCGCATGGGCAGTGACTGGCGTCGGCCCCTCTCCTTTTCCCATCTGGACAACCCAGGACGACAAGTTCTTCGGCCTTGCGGCCGGTCTGGCATGGCTGCCGGCCGGGTACGAAGATGCGGTCAAGCCTTTGATGAAGGCTCAGGACGACGCGCTGGCCGCAAGCAGCCGCGCGACCGCAAGACACATGCTGCAAAGCGCCGTGAGTCTCGTAGCTTTTCAGCACGTGCGCGCCTTCGTCGACGGCTCTCACTTCGCGGACGACCAGACAATCGTCGTGCGCGATGGCAAAATCG
>DATJMC010000072.1:0-128752 GCA_035508975.1 Occallatibacter sp. | reverse complement strand
GGGGGCATTCTCCGGCGACGAGCCCGGAAAGGGCACGGGAACTACAGGTTCGCTCTCGGAACCAGACCAATCGCAGCTGCAAAATGATCCGAAACGGGCCGAAGCTGAAATGGCCGGATCGGCCGCGGATATGCAGCAACTTCGCAAGGAGCTCGAAGCCGCGATCGGGGCCGAGCTCGCAAACCATGAGGTCGTCCTTCAAGTCACTCCCGAGGGATTTGTCATCAGCCTCAAGGAGCTTGGCTTCTTCAATAGCGGCGAGGCCACACTGCTGCCGGGAGCTGCCGCCAAGCTGCAGCGCATCGCCAAGGTCCTTTCGCGGCCGGGGATCGAAATTCGCGTGGAGGGCCATACCGACAATCAGCCCATCCATAACGACCAGTTCAATTCGAACTGGGAACTCTCTGGCGCCCGCGCCATGAATGTTCTGCTGCTGATGGTGAACCAGGCGGGCTTCGATCCAAGCAAAATCTCCGCGGCGGGCTTCGGCCAATACCGGCCAACCTCCGATAATTCCACTCCCGATGGACGCCGGATGAACCGGCGCGTCGATCTTGTCGTCGTACAGGCCAGGAACACGCCGCATCACCCGTAATCGCGCATCAAGCCGGGCATCTCTGATTCGAGCCCCGGAGGGCTGCGCTTGCCCTTGTCCGCGGCTGACTTCAGCCCGTGTGCCTCAGGAATTCCCTGGCGCAAGCCGAGGCTCCCGGGTCGGCCGGCTTTGGCAATTCGACGATGGGCGGCCCAAGCGAAGATCGCGACGGACGAAAATTCCTTCTTTCCTCATTGGAACTCTCCCGGAACGGTTAGGATGTTGCGATGCAAAGAAAACCTGTTGCAGAGAGAGGCTTCCCCGGCCCCCTGTCTCTGGTACTTCCGCTGGCCGTCGCTGCATTTGCAACCTTGGCCTCCGCCCAGCAGCAACCACCAACCGACATCGTGTTTCGCGGCGCCACTGTCATGACGGCGAGCCATGGCACGATTGAGCATGGAGCCGTGTGGATTCACGCCGGAAAGATTGCCGGAGTTGGCGCAAGTGTTTCGGCGCCCGGCACGGCAGCGGTGGTGGACGCAACGGGGATGTGGCTGACACCGGGAATTATCGATCCGCACTCGCACTCTGCGCTCGACAGCGATATCAACGAGGCGACCAGCCCGGTAACGCCATCGATGCACATGATCGACGCCTTCGATAATCGGAGCGCCGACCTGTATCGCGCACTCGCCGGGGGCGTCACCACGGAACTGCTGCTGCACGGCTCGGCCAACATGATTGGCGGCCAGGCGGTGGTGATCAAGAATAAGTTCGGTCTCGATCGCGATGCGATGATCTTTCCCAATGCGCCCGGCTCCATTAAATTCGCCGCCGGCGAGAATCCGAAGCGGGTCTATGGCAGCCGCGACCAGCTGCCGTCAACGCGCATGGGGAACTTCGAGGTGATGCGCATGGCTTTTGAAGATGCGCGTCACTACATGGCGGAATGGGATGCCTACGATGCGAAGGTGAAGAAAGGCGACAAGGATGCGGTGGCGCCCAAACGAGATCTGAAGCTGGAGGCGCTGGCCGACGTGCTGCGCGGAAAGCTTTACGTGCAGATCCACTGCTACCGGGCCGACGAATTCCTGACCGAAGAGGCGATCGCCAAGGAATATGGATACAAGATCCGGGCGTTCCACCACGCGCTGGAGATGTATAAGGTCGCGCCCCAGATTGCCGCAGACGGGACCGCGATTGCGACCTTCTCCGATTGGTGGGGGTTCAAGGATGAGGCGCGCGACGCGATTCCGTGGAACGCAGTGATGTCGATGCGCAAAGGGGTCCGTGTCGCCCTGAAGAGCGACTCCGACGACCACATCAGGCGTCTGAATGCGGAGGCCGGGAAGATGATCCATTATGGCGGCGCAACTGAAGATGAGGCGATCCGCATGATCACCCTGAATCCCGCCTGGATCATCGGGGTAGATGATCGCACCGGCTCCATCGACGTGGGGAAGGATGCGGACCTGGTGCTGTGGAACCACGATCCTCTGTCGACCTACGCACGGGCGATGAAAGTCTACATCGACGGCGATTTATTCTTTGACGCTTCGTTGCCGGGATGGGGAACCACCCACTTCACCGGCGTGATGCACGATGAAGGCGGTTTTGGATCGGATGACGACGAGGAGGACGGACAGTGAAACAGTTCGCACTCGCAACTGCAATTGGAATTCTGGCGACGGGCGTGGCGCTGGCAGCGGACAATTCCGCTGGGTCCAACACCATCGCCATCACCGGGGGAAAGCTGCTGACGGTGAGCCATGGAACCATTGAAAATGGCGTGCTGGTGATTGCCGACGGAAAAATAGCGGCGGTGGGCACAGCGAATTCAGTGAAGATTCCCAAGGGCGCCCAGGTCGTCGATGCCAAGGGCATGACGGTGTATCCGGGACTGATCGATCCGGAGTCGAACTTCGGATTGACGGAGATCAGCGCCGACTTGGCGACCAACGATCTGGAAGAGCGCTCCGACGAGATCATGCCACACATGCATGTCGCCGACGCCTTCCACGCCGAGACGGAGCTGATACCGGTCGCCCGTCTGAACGGAATCACGAACGCGGTCGTGGCGCCGGCGAGCGCAGACTCGATCGCCGGACAGGACATCTTCATCCAGCTCTATGGCAGCCGCGCGCAGATGATGATGGGGACCGACGTGGCTCTGGCGATGAACTTCGGCGCCGAGCAGCGGCGGCGCAGCGGCGGTGGCGGCGCGGGTGCACGCTCGACGTACCCCTCGACCCGCATGGGCCTGATCACAGAGCTGCGGCAGACGTTTCTCGACACGCAGGATTACATGGCCAAGAGAGACGCAGCCGCAAAGAAACCCGATGCGCCCTTCAAGCGAGACCTGAAGTACGAGGCGCTGATTCCGTATTTGAAGGGCGAGCGGCCGGTAGTGATCGGCGTCTATCAAGCCTATGACGTGGAAACCATCATGAAGGTCGCGCAGGAGTTTCACCTGAAAGTGATTTTGAATCATGTGACGCACAGCCAGGAGATCCTGGACGAGGTAGCGGCCTACAAAGTGCCGGTGATCATCGGCTCCATCTACGATGCTCCGCGCGCCGATGAGCGCTACGACGCGGTGTATACGCTTCCGGCGGAACTGGCCAGGCGCGGAGTGAAGATCGCCATTTCTTCGCAGGAAGCGGGAGGCCCGGTCAGCAGCCACTCGGCGCGCAATCTGCCCTACGCGGCGGGCTTCGCGGCGGCTTATGGGCTGCCCTACGACGATGCGCTGAAGGCCATCACGCTCAACGTGGCGGAGATGTTCGGCTTCGGGGACCGTCTTGGTTCGCTGGATGTGGGCAAAATGGCGAACGTGGTGGTGGCGAATGGCGATCCGCTGGATGTGCGGACCGACGTGAAGCAGGTTTATATCCAGGGGGTCGCGGTTCCGATGGTCAGCCGCCAGACGCAGCTTCGGGACGAATACAGCAAGTAACCCCCAGCCGGACCGGGTGCCCCAGCGCCCCGGCTCGCTATACTTGACGGGCGCTCGGAATCGGGCACGAGGAAAGCTCTTGCGAGTCGGCCTATTTACACGAGAGTACCCGCCCCTGGTCTATGGGGGAGCCGGCGTCCACGTCGATTATCTGAGCCGCGAATTGGCGAAGGAAATTGACGTAGAAGTGCATTGTTGGGGACCCCAGCAGTCCGATACAGGCAGGCTGCATGTGCGCGGATCGGCTCCCTGGATCGAAATCAGCAACGGCACCGAGGGGAAATTCAAAGGCGCGCTGGAAGCTTTGAGCCTGAACCTGACGCAGATCAAGGCACTCGAAAACATCGATCTGGTCCACACACACACCTGGTATGTCTCCATGGCCGGTTATTTGGCCAAAAAGCTCTACGGCATGCCGTTTGTGCTTACCACGCATTCGCTCGAACCACTGCGCGCGTGGAAATCGGAGCAGCTTGGTTCGGGCTACGCCATGAGCTCGTGGATGGAACGCACCGCAATCCTCGATGCCGACGCCATTATTGCTGTGTCGCAGGGAACGAAGGCCGACATCCTGCGGGCATATCCCGAGGTCGATGCCAAGCGTATTCACGTGATCTACAACGGCATCGACCTCAGCGAATATCAGAAAACCTCGGACACCAAAGCGCTGGCGGATTACGGCGTGGATCCGAGCGTTCCTTATGTCCTGTTCGTCGGCCGCATCACGCGCCAGAAGGGCGTCACCCACCTGGTTGACGCCATCGGTCATATGCCGCCGGAGACGCAAATCGTTCTTTGCGCCGGAGCGCCGGATACGCCCGAGATCGCTGCCGAGCTGCGCCAGAAGGTGGAGAATGCACGGCGCAACCATCCGCGCATCGTGTGGATCGAAAAGATGGTGACGAAGGAGGAGACCATCCAGCTATACAGCCACGCGAGGGTCTTCTGCTGCCCGTCCGTCTATGAGCCCTTCGGCATCATTAACCTTGAAGCAATGGCTTGCCGCGCGCCCGTTGTGGCCAGCGCGACCGGGGGCATTAAAGAGGTTGTGGTCGACAGCGAAACGGGGTACCTGGTTCCGTTTGAGCAGGACCCGGTGACGAGTTTTCCCGTCGCGCCCGAGAAGTTTGCCCGGGACCTGGCCTCGCGCATCAATCAACTGATGAATGATCCGGAGGAATGCCGGCGCCTCGGCGACGCGGGACGCAAACGCGTGGAAGAGATTTTCAGCTGGACAGCGATTGCTCATCAGACCATCGGGCTCTATCAGCAACTGATTGGCGAGAAGAAAGGCGCCAGACATTCACAGCACGAGCCGGCCGTATAGGCACACTGTTTTCAGGGTGGATTGCCAATGGCAACGACGACAGGAATGGATAAAAGAACGATGAAAGCAGCCACGCCGAGCAAAGAGCAGGCACCCTCATTGGAGGGGCGGCGGCGAGTAGTGATTGAAGGCATCACGCCGCAGGTGGACGGCGGGCGTTTTCCCGCCAAGCGCACTGTCGGCGACCAGGTCCGCGTCGAGGCCGACGTCTTTACAGACGGGCACGATGCCATCGCCGTTTCACTGCTGGCACGCCGGGAGGGAGCCGCCGAGTGGACCGAAATCCCGATGCAGGCGCTGGTGAATGACCGCTGGTTCGCCACCTTTCGCGTCGGCGAACTGGGCCGCTATGAGTTCAAAGTGCAGGGCTGGGTCGATCACTTCGAGACGTGGAGACGCGATCTAATCAAGCGCATCGCGGCGGAGACGGACGCCTCAGTCGACTATCTCATCGGCGCAGATCTCGTGGAAAGCGCGGCAAAACGGGCAGCCGGCGCCGACCATGAATGGCTGCGCGATCGGGCTTTGGTGCTGCGCTCGGGAAAAGTGCCGACGGCTCTGCGCACCCATGCTACAGACCCCATGTTGCATGAACTGGCGCTGCGTTATCCCGACAAGCGCTTCGCTTCCGAGTCGGACAAGACCCTGCCCATCGTGGTTGATCCGGTCCGCGCGCGCTTCAGTTCGTGGTATGAGTTTTTCCCCCGGTCGACGGCTACGGAGCCCGGCAAGCACGGCACTTTTGCCGATTGCGAGAAGCGGCTGGGATACGCGGCTGAGCTGGGCTTTAACGTCGTGTATCTTCCGCCCATTCATCCCATCGGCAGCACCTTTCGCAAAGGAAGGAACAATCATCCCGAGGCGCAACCGAGTGATAGCGGGAGCCCCTGGGCAATCGGCGCGGCGGAAGGCGGGCACAAGGCCATTTTCCGCGAACTGGGTACGGTGGATGACTTCAAGCGCTTTGTGGAAAAGGCAAAATCCCTGGACATTGCGGTCGCCCTCGACATTGCGTTTCAGGCCTCGCCCGATCACCCCTATGTGAAGGAACACGAGGCGTGGTTCCACAAGCGCCCCGACGGCACCATACAGTACGCCGAGAACCCTCCTAAAAAGTACCAGGACATTTACCCGTTCGACTTCGAGAGCGAAGAATGGCGCGGCATGTGGGAGGAGTTCAGGAGCGTCTTTCTCTATTGGATCGGTCTTGGCGTCACTATTTTTCGTGTCGACAACCCACATACCAAAGCATTTCCCTTCTGGGAGTGGGTCATCGGCGAGATCAAGCGCGATCGCCCCGAGGTTTTCTTTCTTGCCGAAGCTTTTACGCGCCCCAAGATCATGTACCGGCTGGCCAAGCTGGGTTTCGGGCAGTCCTATACCTACTTTCCGTGGCGAAACGGCAAACAGGAGATCACGGCTTACCTGACGGAACTGACACAGACGCCGGTTCGCGAATTCTTCCGCCCCAACCAGTGGCCCAATACGCCCGACATTCTCACGGAGTTTCTGCAGATGGGCGGTCGGCCGGCGTTCGTCATCCGGCTGCTGCTGGCAGCCACGCTGGGCGCCAACTACGGCATCTATGGGCCTGCCTTTGAGCTGCTCGAAAACCAGCCGGTCCGCCATGGAAGCGAGGAGTACCTGAATTCGGAAAAGTACGAGATCCGCCACTGGGACCTTGATCGGCCCGACAGCCTGCGCCCCCTCATCGCGCGCGTCAACCAGATTCGCAATGCCAATTCTGCGCTCCAGAATGACTGGTCGCTGCGCTTCCATTTCAGCGAAAACGACCAGCTTCTCTGCTACACCAAGGAGTCTGACGACCGGTCGAACCTGATCCTGACCGTGGTGAATCTCGATCCTTACCACACGCAAACCGGCTTCGTAACCCTGCCCCTCTACGAGCTTGAGATTCCCGAGGACCGCGCCTATGAGGCCGAAGACCTTCTAAGCGGCGAGCGGTATATGTGGCGCGGCCCGCGCAACTACATCGAACTCAACCCCGATCGCAGGTCTGGACACATCTTGAAAATCCACCGCCGCCTGAAAGTTGAAACCGATTTCGAATACTTCCTCTAGACCGGCGCCTTCAACAAGCAGCCGTTACCGCTTTGGTAGCCGTGCAGAAGCGCGGTTACCGCCGCGTCCGTTCCCGCGCTACACTGAAATCTCCTTGGTGAATGGATACAAGACGGCAATCCGCTTGAGTTTTCGAGCGTAGCCCCGCAGAGATCGCTGCCGCAACAACAAGACAAAAGAGCGCGCATCCAACTTGCTTGGAGAGATTGAGGAGTGAAGAAGCTCGCGAGCGCAATCGATCCGCTCTGGTACAAGGACGCCGTCATCTACGAACTGCACGTGCGCGCCTTTGCCGATTCCAATGGCGACGGCATCGGCGACTTCCAGGGCCTTTTGTCGAAGCTAGATTATTTGCAGGAGCTCGGGGTGACGTGTATCTGGCTCCTGCCCTTCTTCCCGTCTCCCCTGCGCGATGACGGGTACGACATCGCGAATTACAATGACGTCAATCCGTCTTACGGGACACTGAACGACTTCAAGGCGTTCCTTGATGCCGCGCACCAGCGGAACATGCAAGTGATGATCGAGTTGGTCATCAATCACACCAGCGATCAGCACCCCTGGTTCAAGGCCGCTCGTCTTGCACCGGCCGGATCGCCGCAGCGCAACATGTATGTCTGGTCCGACTCCGACCAGGTTTACAGAGACGCGCGCATTATTTTTACCGACACCGAAAAATCCAATTGGACCTGGGATGAAACGGCAAAGGCTTACTACTGGCACCGCTTCTTTTCGCACCAGCCCGATCTCAACTTCGCCAATCCCCTGGTGCTTGAAGAAGTCCTGAAAGCCATGCGTTTCTGGCTTGACATGGGCGTAGACGGGCTGCGCATGGACGCGATCCCGTATCTTTGCGAGCGTGACGGCACCAACTGCGAAAACCTGCCCGAGACGCACGCGATCATCAAGACCATTCGCGCTGCGATTGACGCTGACTATGCGAACCGGTTGATTCTGGCCGAAGCCAACCAGTGGCCCGCCGATGTGCGTCCCTATTTCGGCGAAGGCGACGAATGCCACATGGCGTTTCACTTCCCTCTCATGCCTCGCATTTACATGGCGCTGCGGCAGGAAGATCGCTTGCCGATCACGGATATTATGGCGCAGACCCCCCCCATTCCCGAGAGCTGCCAATGGGGACTGTTTCTGCGCAATCACGACGAGCTCACCCTCGAAATGGTGACCGACGACGAGCGGGATTATATGTACTTCGCCTACTCCGCAGACCCGCGCATGCGCGTCAACGTCGGGATTCGCCGCCGCCTCGCGCCGCTGGTCGACAACAATCGGCGGCGCATCGAGTTGCTGAACTCGTTGCTGCTCAGCTTTCCGGGCACCCCAATCCTTTATTACGGCGACGAAATCGGAATGGGCGACAACATCTATCTTGGTGATCGCAATGGCGTGCGGACGCCCATGCAATGGACCTCAGACCGCAATGCCGGCTTCTCGCGCTGCGATCCCGCTCGACTCTATTTCCCGGTGATCATGGATCCGATTTATGGCTACCAGGTGGTGAACGTCGAAGCGCAGCAGAGTGACGCATCGAGCCTGCTCCACTGGACGCGGAACATGATCGCGCTGCGCAAGCTGTTCCAGGTCTTTGGACGCGGGACCCTGACCTTTCTGAATCCCTCCAATCGCAAGGTTCTGGCCTACCTGCGCGATATGGAACGGCCCGACGGCTCCCACGAAACGGTCCTATGCGTGGCGAACCTGAGCCGCTTTGCGCAGCCCGTCCAGCTTGACCTCGCGTTCTTTTCAGGGATGGAACCGGTGGAAATGCTGGGTTATGTTCCCTTCCCTACCATCAGCGAATCGCCCTATGCACTGACATTGGCGCCATATTCGTTCCTCTGGCTCGAATTGCAGCCTGCGAGCCAGTCC
This sequence comes from Occallatibacter sp., assembly GCA_035508975.1. Lineage (GTDB taxonomy): Bacteria > Acidobacteriota > Terriglobia > Terriglobales > Acidobacteriaceae > Telmatobacter. Next base: position 119,965 of record DATJMC010000072.1, on the reverse strand, counting down.
GTCGAACTCGAAACCGAGCCGGAATTAACTCAGGCGATCGACGTTGAGGAGTTGGAAGCCGATCAGCTTTCGATCCAGGGCTGGCGCGAATGGCTCAGCCCGCAGGGCAAACCATTCCTCGAAACTGCGCTGCCGGAGTGGCTCCCCAAGCAAAGGTGGTTCGGAGCCAAGTCGCGATCGATCGCGTCGGTCCGCATCCTCGATTGGGTTGAGATTCCCGCCGCGCACGTCTCCGAATCTGACCCGCATGCACCGGTCCACGAGCAAGCGGCGGGAACGATTCCTCCCGCGTTGTTCTTTGCCGAAATCCGTTATGCGCAAGGGGATCACGATCTCTACCAGGTCCCGCTGGCCTTCACCGAGGAAACCAGCGCCGAAGAGATCAGGGCGGGTCATCCGAATGCTATCGTCGGGGTATTTCAAACGCCCAGCGGCGCCATGGTGCTCCACGATGCGACCTGGCGTGAGGAAATGCGCCAGGGATTACTCACGCTGATCAAGCACAACACAACTCTCGGTCTAACTACCTATCGCAGTTCGATGCAGGCAACGAGCGTAGAGGGTGATGAGCAGTCCGCATCATTTCCTCCGGAGGCCTCCGCCGCAGTCTCCGGAGTTCACGTGGCCCCGGTGCCGTTGACGGCGCAACCCGGCGAGGCAGCGGCGCCGCCGCGTTCGACAGCTCCCGCCCCTTCGGCCGGGCAACGAATTCAGCCGCGCGAATCGCCGTCGGCCGGGAATCCTGCGCCGAGCACGGGGAGGCTCGATGCGCATGCCTCTTCGGCCCTCGCGAAGGCTGAGTTTGCGCAGCAACTTGCGTCGCGCGTTGGATCTGCGGAGCAATCGAACACGTCGATCCTCTACGGCCACGAATTCATTCTGAAGTTGTTCCGTCGACTTCAGCCTGGCGAGAATCCCGACGTGGAGATCGGGCGCTTTCTGACCGAAGTCGCGCACTTTCGCCATATCGCGCCTTTTCTCGGCGAGATTACGATGACGACGGCCTCCGGCGAAGCCGCGACCACGGCAATGTTGCAGAAGCTGGTGGCAAACGAGGGTGATGGCTGGGACTGGTTTCTCAAGGAGATTGCCACGTTCCTGAATTCCGTTGCCGGGCGCACCGCTCCTAGAGAGACGGGCAACACTCCGCCTGTCGACTTGCGCGCTTTTGCTGCGTCAGCCCTTGGAGCCGCGGCTCTGCTCGGCCGCCGCACCGCAGAGATGCATCTGGCGCTCGGCACCCCCACCCAGGACCCCGCATTTTCCGCCGAGCCTCTCTCTGCCGCAAGTGTGCAGCAGGATGCAAACCGCCTCGAAGCGCAGCTCACCGAGGTGCTCGAGATTCTCAAGATGCGGTTCTCTTCGCTCGATGATCTGAATGCGGAAGCGGTGGCACAGCTGCTGGCCATGCGCCGCGAGCTGTTCGCGCGCACGCGCGAGTTAGCCCGGATTGAAGCCGCCGGTCAGGCGATCCGCATTCATGGGGATTATCATCTGGGGCAGACTTTGCGAACCCCAATAAAGACAAACGGACACAAGGATAAGCTGACCGGCGACTTTGTCATTCTCGATTTCGAAGGCGAACCGGCGCGCCCGCTCGCCGAACGCCGCAAAAAGCAGTCGCCCTTAAAAGATGTGGCCGGGATGATGCGCTCCTTTTCGTATGTGGCTTATTCCGGGCTCGATCGATTTCTCGGCGCTAACCCGCAAACCAGCGTCGCCAGCAGCGAGCAGCTCAAGCAATGGACGCTTGCCTGGGAGCACTCCGTCACCAGGGAGTTTCTCAGCGCCTATCGCAAGGCGATCGCAGCAAAGCCCGATCTGCTGCCTTCCGTCGAGGAGTCGCAGCCGCTCTTGAACGCGTATCTTCTTGCAAAGGCGCTCTACGAAGTGATGTACGAACTCAACAACCGTCCAACGTGGCTGCGCATTCCGGTTGCCGGGATCCTGGTGATCGCCGCGCGAGAAGTGAATTGATGGCGACAACCAACCCCATGACCGACCCCACACCAGCGCTGGAGCAACATGCAGGAAGTTTGCTGGTCGTGCTTCCCGAATTGCCGGCTGACCGTCTGAGAGGCCTGCTCACCCAGCTGACGACATCACTTCCAGCCGAGCATCTGCTGATTGCCGTACCTGGGGAACCCGCAGCGGAGGCTTTCCCGGGCATCCGCTTTGTTGCGTTCCAAGCAGTATTGCCCTCGTGGACACTCACGGCGTCTGAGTTTATGAATGCGCAGCAATTGGCGCAGAGAAACGGAGCGCGCGGCATCCTTCTGCTGGGGGCAGAGGCCGATTCCCTCACCCCAATGGGCGTGCACAGTCTGCTCACCGCGGTTGATTCGGGCACAGCGGACTTGGTCGTTCCGCGCTACGACCTGCAACCCCGCGCCGGGCTTCTCAATTCGTCGATTCTTTACCCGCTTAATCGTGCGCTATTTGCCAATCGAGTACGCTACCCGTTGAGCATCGATCTCGGCATGTCGCTTCGAATGGGCGACCGGCTGTCGGCAGTTGCCCAGCGTTTTGTCTCGGCGAACCAGGGGAATGCGACGATCTGGGCCGTGAGCGAAGCGAGCGTGGCAGGGTTAACCATATCCGAGGCCGATGTGGGTACAAGGCAAATCCCGCAACCTGCCGATCCCGACCTCAACTCGATTCTTCCCCAGGTTACCGGATCGCTCTTTTCTGACATCGAAGCGAAAGCGGCCTTCTGGCAGCGGGCGCGCGTATCGGCGCCGGCACGCCGTCTGTCGCCGGCCGCGCTATCTTCGACAACCGACGCGGCAGCCGAGGTCGCGTCGCTCCTGCAGGGCTTCCGGCTGGCCTACACAAACCTTCAGGAAATCTGGGGCATTGTGCTGCCTCCCAACACCATGCTCGGTCTCAAACGTCTTTCGCTCGTGGACGGCCCGGCCTTCCGCATGCCTGAAAATCTATGGGCGCGCATTGTCTTTGATTTTTTGATTGCCTATCGCTTGCGCACGCTGAACCGCGGACATCTGCTCGGCGCTCTGATTCCGCTCTACCTCGGGTGGGTCGCGAGCCACGTCAATGCCATTGCGGCGGGCGAAATCCCCGAGCGCCATGTTGAATCGCATGCAGCGGCCTTTGAAGCCGAAAAGCCCTATCTGCTGGCGCGGTGGCGCTGGCCCGACCGATTTAATCCGTGAAGGCTCGCCCTGCGCACGCCTTCACGAATCGGGAAAAGCAAGAGGTTGCTTTCAAGGAGTTCATCCGATGTTCAACATCCTTGCCATGTTCTTGCAGACTCCGGCGACAGAGCCGACGCTTCCTTTGTATACCGATAATGCCAGCATCTGGCACCACATGTCCGACGCTCTGCACCAGTCACTTTACCGGGTGCTTTCGCTGCTGATCGCCGTCCTGCCGGGACTTCTGGCATTCTTTGTCGCGCTGGCTGTATTCACGGTCATTGGGATGATCCTTTCTGCGGTGATGCGTCGCGGGCTTACGCTCATCAAATTCGACGATCGCCTCGTGCGCTATCGCGGCCCCGGCGACTGGACGCCGACCAATTCTCCAACCGCGATCGTTTCCCGCGGGTCTTTTTGGGGATGCGTGCTGCTCGGACTCATCATCGGTGTCTCGGCTTTCGATGCGTCCTACGCGACCGCGTCCACCCTGCCGCTTTCACTTCTGCCCTACCTCACGCACGCAGTCGGAGCCATCTTCCTGTTGATTGCGGGCACGATCATTGCGCGCTTCCTGGCCCGATCGGTGCTCATCGGCGCGGTCAATGCGCAGCTCCAGTACGCAAGGTTTCTCTCGCTCGGGGTCAAATGGCTCGTCCTTGTGCTCACCGCGGCGATGGTGCTCGATCATCTCGAAATCGGCGGCGTCGTTGTTGAACTCGCGTTCGGTATTCTCTTTGGCGGCATTGTGCTGACGCTCTCGCTGGCGGTTGGTCTCGGTTCTCGCGATCTTGTGAGCCGCTCGCTCGAAAGCCATGTGGAACGGAGTTCGGAACGCAATGTGGATGCTCCTCCGCCTTCGAATGGTCCGGGAGAATCCCTGCGGCACTTTTGATTGGGGTGCGCTTCTCAGCCGGTGATGGCCGCTGATCCTCTCTAAGCGGAATGAAGAGCCGCTATCTCGTAGCTTTCGATCTTCGGGATGGTGAACTCGATCGCGTTTCCCGTCGCATGGAAGGGAATGTCGCGCTCGGCACGAAGCAGCTCAACCCGTGTGATGCGCTTGCCGACCGGGAGGCGGAAGCGTACTCGCTGTTCCCCGATGGGATAAAACTCGCGCACCCATCCGCGGTGCGCATTCGGATTCGTATAGTTGAGCAGGTGCACCGCGTATCCGGGCTCCGTCTCCCACGCAAACGCCTCGACCAATCCTTTGCCCTCGATCGTCATTGGCGGCTCATCCCCCGCGACCCAGCGTATGGCGTTCTGGAGGAGCCGGCTCAGATCCGTATGGCCTGAGACCCACATCGTCGCCTCGACATCGCCGGGGAAGTAGACAAGCCGGCTCCTTCCGCGCTCGCGCACCACGACCGCCGGCTCATTGGTGCGCGGCGTGGGCGGATACGACATCTCGGGAGGGTACGCGACATATCCAGGAACGACAGTCAGCACCGGGTTGTCGACCGAGGCAAGCGGCAGGCGAAACTCAGCTCCGGGAATCCAGTGGGTATCTTCGAACCCACTCAGAATCGGGTGCGGACGCTCGATGCGAGCCAGGTAAGGATTGCCGTTGCCGACCCGGCTCACCATCGCGCCGTTCAGATGGATGCCCAACAGACCAGCGAGGCCGAAGTCGCTTCGCCGCTCATTCTTCTCCGTAAACAGGCTTGTCTCAAAGGTCGCGAGCAGCGATCCGCCGCCATCGACGTAGGCGCGAATCTGATCGCATTGCTCATCGCTGAGCAGCGCGGTATTCGACAAGACCAAAGCCGAATACTTCCTGAGCCGCTCCGCCTGGAGGCGATCTTCATGCACAAAGTCAAACAGGAAGCGCCCTTCGAGCAGCGCGTAGTAGATCGCGTCCATCGACTGCTGCATCGAGAGTTTGTGAGGAGGTTTGTAAAAGAGCTGGGTGCGCTGCCCGATCACCACGCCGAGATTGGCGATTGAGGACTTATTCACGAAATGCGCATCGTGACGTGCCGTCCATCCGAAGTAATCACGGCCGATCTTCTTCCAGCGCAGATCCTCGCCTAATCCAGTTTCGCCACCGACGATGTGATAGTAAGGGACCATGCCGCTGGCCAGGGTCTGGTCGAACCATGTCTGCGTTTCGGCCGCCGTCTTGGTCACTTCGCGCCAGCGGATCGGCCCGGTCGACCACCCGGCTGTCACGTTCGTCGCCATTTTGCCGTCGAGCACTGCGCTGCACACTCGCCCCTGCTGGGCCGCACCCCAGATCGGTTCATCCTGACCGCCGCGCCCCTGATTGTCAGCCTGGAACCAGTGGCACGTTGCCCCCAATGTGGCGAGATTCGGCGTGGCGTGAATTCCTCCGCCCATGTTCAGGAAGTAAAAGCTCTCACCCTTCTTCTCCTGCGCGATCGAGTTGTACAGTCTGAATAGTTCGTTTACCCGCTGGTTGAACTTCTCCCAATAGGCAGGCGTCTTTGGCGGCGGCAACTTGCGGCAGATCTCGCAGAAACAAAGCGGCAACGAAAACGACGGCCAGCCGTTCGAATAGTGGGCATCCACATCATATCGGCCGATGACCTCGCGGATGACCGCAGGAAAATACTCTGTCATGTAGCTCGAAAACATGCATGTCTGAAAGAGCTGCGGATCGTCCTGCGTAGCCAGCGGCTGGCCTTCTTCGTTTCGCATAAACCATTCGGGGCGCGCCGCAAGCGCATCGCGCCAGTTCAGGTCGGGACTATAGCGCGCGACGACACGCAACCCGCGTCTTCTTGCGGCCGTATAGAGCTCGCCGAAGAAATCACGGCCATTGAGGTATTTTCCGTGGCGATGAAATGGCACCTGGCTGGGATAGAAGGCAAGAATGCCTGTAACGCTGATGAATACGGCGCCGACTTTGGCGCTAGCCCAGTAGTCGACCCATCCCTCGACGTCGAAGACCGCCGGATCGTGTTCGGTGAAGTTGGTCTGGCCAATGCGGCGTAGCTTGCGCTGCCAGGGAAGCGTCGCCTCCGGCCCGGAATCGGGCACCAGGGTTGCACGGGCTGGGTTTCCCGCAGGTTCGGCACCCAGCGGATCACAGGCCAGGGGCAGCGCCACCGTACCGACTTTCAGGAACTCCCGTCGATTGATCATTGGACCCCTCGCTTCGCAATTCACAGCGATTCTACGCGGGCAAGCTGACGGGCATAGAGTGGTTTACGGGGGAGCAAACGCTAAGGCCGTATGAAGGCCCCGCGTGATAATTAGGCAATGGTCATAGACTTCAAGACCCAGGAACGAGGGGATAGGCCCTCCTCGTCGATTGCCGCGATTTTGCCCAATCAAGCTGTTTTTTTTGAGATGCTTGGAAGCCACTCGGGCACTCTGCTCGACGACGAAAGAGCGTGCCTGAGCCAAGTAGCTGTCGAGAAACGCGTACGCGAATTTACCGCGGGACGACACTGTGCTCGCAAAGCCCTAGGGCGCCTCGGCATCCCCGAGGTGGCGATCCTGCGCGGCCGCAGTCGCGAGCCCCTGTGGCCCGCTGGAGTTGTGGGCAGCATTACTCACTGCGAAGGTTATTGCGCTGCCGCAGTCGCGAAGGCTGCAGACTTAGCCGCGCTAGGCATCGACGCTGAGAAGAACGAGCCGCTTCCCAGTGGAGTCGAGAACCTGGTTGCCACCGAAGAAGAGGCTGGTCAATTCCGGCAAGCCAGCACGACAGGAATCCACTGGGACAAGCTGATATTCAGCGCCAAAGAGAGCTTCTTCAAGGCCTGGTTCCCTGTGACGCAGAAATGGCTTGAGTTTAAGGATGTCGAGCTGCGGTTCGACCTGGAGCGGAGAGCTTTTCGCGTTCATCCTGGACGATCATCTGCTAAGGGATGGAACGACTCCACTGGGCTTTTCCCTCAGCTGGCCCGATTTGAAGGCAAGTTTCTCGCTACCTTCGAACTCTTGCTTACCTCAGCTTGGCTTGACTGCCTCGGACGCTGAAGAATCTCTCGCCGGTTGCGTTCCGGGCCGAAAATTCTAGGTGAGCCGAATTTCTCACCCCTCTCACCCATTCAGGGCAAAGAGTTGCCCATGCCCCCCAAATTACTCGCAGCAGGAATCTGCTATATGCCAGCGGACATTCTGCTCTAGCCGGGTTCCTCACGAAACTCGAAAATAGTGTAGGGGCAGTGTAGTGCTGATGTCCGTTCGCACGGCTTCAAATTTTATGCCTGTCTCGATCTATCGCTGAATTTGAACATTCAGCAGCTGCGCAACAGGAGGAAGGCGCCTCATGGCAACAGCCACAGCAATCTCTGGTCCCCGGGAACTGACTATCTCGGGGCTCATCGTGATCTTGAAACGACGCCGCACCGTCCTGGGTTTCACCACGCTCGTCTGCGTTCTTCTGGCCGCACTTCTTTGCGTGGTCATGACGCGGAGATATGAGGCGACCGCCCGAATTCAGGTCGATCGAGGAAGTTCTGGCGATCTCGACCTATCGGATGTGAAGAGCCGCGATACCATGGGCTCCGATGCTCTCGAGGACAACATCTCCATGCAGACCCAGGCGAGCATCCTTCAATCGGACACCCTGGCCCTGCGGGTCATTCGTAATCTGAAGCTTGAGAACACAAAAGACTTTCAGCCTCGCTTCCGCGCGCTCACCTGGGTGATGGATTTGTTTTCTCCTTCGGGAACCAAGGACCCGGCCAATGCAAGCTTGGACGAATCCCCGACCCGCCGGACACGCGACCTGCAGATCTTTGAACGCCATCTGAAGGTCAAGCCGCTAGCTGGAACCCGGATCATCGAAATCTCGTTCCAGAGTTCGAACCCACAGGTCGCCGCTGCGGTTGTCAACCAGTTGACGTCGAACCTAATTGACTTCACCTTTGAATCGCGAAATGAGGCCATGAATCAGGGTTCGCACTGGTTGTGGCAACAGGTCAACGACCTCAAGAAACAGGCGGAGGATTCGCAAGCGAAGGTGATCCAGCTTCAGCGTGATGCCGGCGTCTACAGCCTGGGCGCGTCGGACAATTCGGGCAAGGAGGTTTCGTATAGCGCCAATCTTGACCGCCTGCAGCAGGCGACGGAGGCTCTCTCGCAGGCGACTGCGAACCGCATCGTCAAGGGAGGAATTTACCAGATGGTCAAGAGCGGCGATCCGGAAACCGTCGGCGGCCTGGCGGGATCATCGCTTTCCGGCGCATCCACAGCGGTGAATAGCTCGTTTTCACTGCTCCAAAACTTACGCGCGCAGCAGGCCACCATCGAGACGCGACTGGCGGCCGACTCCTCGAAGTATGGTTCCGCGAATCCGAAGCTCGAGGATGAGAAAGCTTCCCTCGCCGCCATCACCGCGACCATCAATCAGGAAATCAAGCGCATCGGCGAACGCGCGGGCAACGACTATAAAGCGGCGCAAATCATGGAAGCAAACATGATGAACGACTACCGCAACCAACGGGCTGCCGCTGACCAACTCAACGACAAAGCCATTGAGTACTCCATCGCCAAGCAGGAAGCGACTGACAGCCGCAACCTCTATGAAACGCTGCTCCAGCATCTCAAAGAGGTTGGCGTGATGGAAGGGTTGCGCACTTCGAACATCACCGTCGTTGATCCCGGCCGCACTCCCTCGAAGCCCGTCAGGCCGAATGTTCCCGTCTACATGGCGGCTTCCCTCTTCGGCGGACTGTTCCTCGGATCCCTCGTCGCTTTCTTCATGGAATCGATCGACGACCGCGTGCAGAGCATGGAAATGATCGAAGAGCGGCTCCGTACGCCTCTCTTGGCAGTGATCCCTTCTGCCTCGCTCCTGAGCAGGCAGCAAAACAAGGCTCTTCCTGATCGGAAGCCGCCCAGGCTCCTCACCTCATCTTCCATTGTGAATCCGTCCGGCGAGCCCTTGCGTGTGCCCGATGCTTCCAATACCGCGTTTTCCGAGGCTTTGCGAAGCCTGCGCACCGCCCTCTTGTTATCCCGTAGCGCCGCGCCTCCCAAAGTCATCCTGGTGACGAGCGCCGCGGAAGGAGAAGGCAAGTCCACCATCTCGCTGCACCTCGCGGCCGCCTTGGCGCGGAATCACAGCAGGGTGCTGCTCGTCGAAGCCGACATGAGGTGCCCCGGGCTGTCGAACCGGCTGTGGATTCGCCATGCCAGAGGCTTAAGCAATCTTCTCTCAGGAAGCGATGAGAACCTAGAGCGCGTACCCTTCGCGGAACTGCCCAACCTTTCCCTGATTGCTGCCGGGCCCACCCCTCCCTACCCATCGGAATTGCTCGGATCGGCACGCATGAAGGACCTCGTTGCGGGCTGGTCCAAGCGATTCGATTTCGTGCTCATCGACAGCCCTTCTGTACTTGCCGTCACGGACGCGGCTGTATTGTCGAAGGTCGCGGACTTCACTCTTCTGGTCGCGCGCCATGCGGAAAGCACCAAGAAGAGTCTTGAGCGAGCGTACAACATTCTGCGCCTCGATCCTGAGAACAAGGTCGGAGTGGTGCTGAATGCGGTGGATCGTGGTTCATCGGCCTATATGGAGTATTTCGGCTATCAGAAGACCGGCTACTACGGAACAGAAAAGGAGAGAGCCCGTGCGTGAACGCAAATCTCTAGCTCTTGTATTGAGCCTGGTTCTTGTTGGCATGTCGGCCGCGCGCGCTCAGGACAAAAACACACTTCTGATTGCGCCCGGCGACGTCTTGCATGTACAGGTCGCCGACACACCCGAGATGGAAGAGCATGCGCGTGTAACCGACCAGGGCAACATACCCGTGATTGGAATCGGGGATGTTAAAGTGTCGGGCCTCAGCCCGGCAGAAGCCGCGCAGGCAGTTCACGACAAGCTCATTGCCTCTCACTATCTGAATCATCCGCAGGTCTTCATCAGCGTCGAACAATATGCGACCCAGCTGGTCTCCGTGATCGGAGAAGTCAAGACTACCGGCGCCTACCCGATAGCCACGCCCAGGCCAGTGCTCGACGTTCTTGCGCTCGCGGGCGGCCTCACCACCGAAGCCAATCGTCACATTCTGATCGAGCGGCATGGCGATCAGAAAAATCCTATTCCTTACTATGTTTCGAATAACGGCGCGCAGGCCATCACCGATCAGGTTCTTGTCAATCCTGGCGATACGGTCTTCGTTCCCCGCGCGGGCATCGTCTTCATTCTTGGAGACGTGAATCGGCCTGGCGGCTATGTCATGTCGAACAATGAATCCGAACTGACGGTACTTGAAGGCCTGGCACTTGCCGGCGGTCCCACCAAGACGGCAAAGGAGGCGCATGCCCATCTCATTCGCCCACGGGCAGGCGGGGGTTACTCAGATACAGAGTTTAATGTGGCCGACCTCGAGAAGGGGAAGAAACCAGACTGGGCTCTTGATCCCGGAGACATCGTCTACGTGCAGTTCTCTTTTGCCCGCAACTTTGCGAACGGCGCTTCGGGCATCGCTGCCACCACCGCCGGAGCGGCCCTCTACGCGATACCTTGACCGCAATGTCGGCTGCGGGCAGTTCTTGAGTCGGCTGCGGTGCGGTCGCGCCATCTAATTGGAACCGGTGCCTGCTGAGACCGGCTTTGCCCGCAGTTAAAGGCCCATGGGCGCCGTGTTCTGGCTGCGACTCTCCTGGCTCGAGGGCTGTCAGTTTGCCGGCCATCTTTTAAGAACTGGATTGCATGAACAAATCGCGACGAAAAATCCTACAGGGCTTGCTCTCTTCTACCGCATTCTCCCTCTCCGGATGGCGGATGATCGGTCAACCCAATCAGGCGGGAGCTGGAATCTCCAGCTCCGGCCCAAACGGTTTGCGTGCGCATGCAGCTGCCCATGACCTTCTCGTCGGCTCCGCCGTTGTTATCGGTCAGGTACGGTCCGATGCTGCCTACCGCGCGCTACTGCAGGATCAGGCCAACATCCTTGTGGCCGACTGGCAGATGAAGTGGAATGTACTGCGTCCCGCGCCGAACAAATTCAATTTTTCCGATGCAGACTGGCTCGTCGCCTACGCTTTGCAGAACCAGCAGAAGTTTCGTGGGCACAATCTCTGCTGGCATGAAGCGCTGCCTTCGTGGTTTGCCGGTTATGCAAACTCTGGGAATGCTCGCGGCCTGTTGACCCATCATATTCAGACCGTTGTCGGGCACTACGCCGGAAAGATCCAATCCTGGGATGTCGTCAATGAAGCCGTTTTGCCCTCCGATGGGCGACCTGATGGGCTAAGAAACAGCCCCTGGCTGAAACTCGTCGGTAAGGATTACATCGATCTTGCCTACTCCACAGCTCGGCAAGCTGATCCGAAAGCGTTGCTGACTTACAACGAATTTGCTTTGGAACCCGAGAACTCCGAAGGGCAACGCAAGCGGGACGCAGTCTTAAACCTCCTGCAAGGCATGAAATCCCGGGGGATTCCGATCGATGCTGTTGGTTTGCAGAGTCATCTCGGCACTTATAAAGCAACGTATGGGCCCGGCGTACTTCAATTTGTCCGTGACGTCGCTAAGCTGGGCCTCAGGGTGTTTATCACCGAGCTCGACGTGGACGACGGGAAGGTGCCTGGAACAGACACCGAGCGTGACGGTGCCGTAGCTTCGGTCTACTCCGGATATCTCGGCATGTTGCTGCCCGAGCCGAATGTCGACGTGCTGATCACCTGGGAATTGCGAGACTCCGACTCTTGGATGAAGACCGGGTTGCCGCCTCGCCCCGACCACACTCCGCGCCGTCCTCTGCCGTTCGACAGCAACGGAGAAGCAAAACCTGCATTCCTTTCCATGAGAAACGCAATCGATCGATGCGGCATGAAGTCCAGTTAGGCTTCAACCCTGTGACTTTCCCGAAGGTCTATAGGGATCAATTCTGCATGCGCAGCTTGGAAAGGTCTGCGGGGGTATACACATTCTTAATCTGGCGGTCGTTGCCGCCTGCGTAATCATTTTGTTTGAATAAAGCGTGCTTTTGCGATCCCGGAATCTCGAGAGGTCTAAGCGCCCTTTCCTGAATCTGGCGCACCTTAAAACCCGCTCTCAGCGCCTGGACATGCAGCCAGACGTCGTCCGCCTTCGCGCATATCTGCTCAAAGCCAGTCCCCGCGACGCGCAGCGCCTTCAGAAACGAAGGCGGGTAGATGATGCCTGAAACTCCCAGGCCGAAATTCCAAAACGAAGGATATGTCAATCCGCAGCGCACCCACGTCCTGTACGGCGCAAGCCCGTCCTGGCCGAGAACCACCTGTACCGCCCAATGGCAATTCACGGCGTTCGGATAGGCATTCGACGCCTGGACCAGGTCGCGAAGCCAGCGGCGCGGATAGAACTGATCATCATCCGCTGTAACCAGCGGAACGTCGAAACGATCGGCGGTATCGAGATATGCAAAGTACTTGGTGTGCGGGCCGTAGTTCTTGCAAAGGCGAACTTCGAGTCCGCGCTTCTGCAGTCGCTGCAACGTCAACGGAAGATGATCGAAAACCTCCTTGTCATCAAGCCAGAGGACGAGCCTAGACGGGAGCGTCCAACCATTGCCGATTGACTCGATCGTGAGATAGACAGTCTTCACGCGCGGTCCATGCGTCGTAAGTGACACGATTGGGCCGCCCACCTGAGTCAAGGGAGAACTTCCAAACCGATTCCTGCACGCCAATCGCAGAGAATAAGAGCTTCTCAAAATGAAATCCCGCGTCTCCCTGTAGAGCTTGTTTGGAATGCGGGGGATTCTTTTGACAAACTGGAGGATTTGCATGGTGTTTTCCTTAGGAAAATATTGGACTCGCGGGCTGACGGAGACGCATTCTGCGAACAATGAAAACAAAAAGCCAATTCGACACTGCCAAGGCCCCATCGGTTGCCAAGCTCGACCACGCTGCGCCAATCCAGCCAAAATGCGGAATCAGGTAGAGGTTGACAGCAAAATTCGACAGCGCAGCCACAGCCTGTATCCCCAGCCTCAGGCGTAAAAAACCTGCGCCCGTAAGAGCATCGCCCCCGCTCAGCTGAAAACTGCGAAACACCGGGATAAGGCAAAGCCAATGCAATGCAACCACACTCTGGGCAAACCCCTTTCCAGCAAGAATCGGCACCAGAGGACCGCACACCAGCATACCAACGAGCATCGCTATTGCCAGCGGCAGCGTGCGAGATAGTAGCTTGGCTCCATACTTACTCGTCAGTTCAACCCCATCCGCACCCTTGCGGAAGAACCTCGGGAATGCCGCCGCGTGGATTGCTGCGATCGGCATCGTCGCAATGTCAATCACCCGATAAGCCATTGAGTAAATCCCGTTCGCGACATTCATTCCGTAGTGACCCAGCATCGCCTTATCGACATTGTTGTAAATCGCCATCGTTGACGATGACAACGCGAAGACTACGCCTTCGCCTGCACGGCGCCGGAGAAGGCTGAACGAAAACCGCGGCCGCCCATACTGCTTGATCACAATCGTCACGGCCGATGCTGCGGCCGCAATGGAAATGGTCATCGTCACAATGACCCACTCCAGAGCGGTCCCATGCTTTAGCTTCCACAACATGATTCCCGCACTTACTGCCCTTAGAAAATTCGCGAGCAAGGCGAACGTAGCCGTGACGCGGAGATTCTCAAAAGCCTGAAAAACACGGGATGAAGCATCGATCAGCTGGTTGCAAAGACAATCAGATACTGCAAGGCAAAAGACCAGCAAAGCCGTGAAGTCGTGAGCCGCATGCGGCCCGATCCAACTAAGAGCGACAACAAAAATACCGCCGCAAACAAAGGTCGTCACCAATACGTTTCCCCAATAAACAGGAAACTGTTCGGAATCCTGGCTAACATGTCTCAAGAGCGTGAAGTGAGATCCCAGCGGGCTGTAAGGACTCAACAGCGACACCATTGCATACGCACCGGCGTAAATTCCGTACTCCATGCTCCCGAGGAGGCGCGCCAGCAACATAAAAGACGCAGCTTGACAGACCACTGACAGCACCTGGCCGAACAACATCCAGCCGGCGTTATGCGCCAGTGATTGACCCTCCGCTCGTTTGAGATCAGGCACAGTTCGTCACTGGCTCGAAGGTTACATTGGTTGCCTGTTTCGACATTCCGTGCAGGCTGGCGCTCGCGAGCAAGAACATCACCCATGGAAGATAGGAGGGAAGCATAAAGGTCACTTCGTCGATGTTATAAAGCACGCTCAGGAGTATGATACCCAGATACCAGCTCTCCGACTTGTCCTGGGCGGATAACATGCGGGCAAGCCCGTCGCGCATGCCGCGTATCGCGATCAGGGCCACAAGGCCCATGCCCAGCCATCCGTTATCCAGCAGCACCGCCAAGTAGCCGCTGTGCGCGTAGGATGCAAAGAATCGCATGGTCGTGTATATGCGAATCATGGCGTTGGTCGCTTCGCCTGAACCTGGAGCCCAGAAAGCCTGGTAGCCGTAACCCAGCAAGGGTTTTTTGTTGACTGAGCGGATCAACGCCGGCCACAGAACGGTGCGGCCGTTCAAAGTGGAATCGCCGCCGACGGCCCCAAGAACGCTGTCGAGGTTAGCAAGGGCAATCACAGATACAAGGCAGAGAAGCAACCCAACACTAATCAGACTCAGATTCCGGTCGCGCCTCGCAGTTCTCATAACAGGTCCGATGCTTACGACGAACACGAGATACACCGCGGTGAGCAACCACGCGGTTCTCGACCGCGACATGGCGATCATCGAAAGCATCAGAACCACATAGGGCCACTTAATCCATCGTGCCCCGCGAGCGCTCAAAGGATAATGCAGTCCTGGCAACAGCAGGAATAGGAAGATCCTTCCCAGGTGATTCTTGGATGTAAAAACTCCTTGCCACGCATCTTCGTGAAGCCGATCCAAGCCTACCTGCGGCCACACGACTATTGCGACCACACTCAGCAGCGCACAGAAGAATCCCGTAACGATGAGCAGCTGCATCTGCCTTTCCATGGATAGACATTCGATCATCCATATTGCAAAACAGGTCGAAAGCAAGAGCCAGATTGACTTTCGTAGCGAATCAAAGGGATCAACTGACCATACACTTGATACCGCAGCCAACAACGGCAGAGACAACAAAAGCCAGTTTGATTTCAAGCCTTCTGTGATGAGGCGAACCCGCGGTGCCATGATGATGATCAGAATCAGCGCCGTCAGGTAAGCAAATGCTCCTTCGATAGCCGTGGAGCTCGAACCGCTAGTAGTTGCGACAAACCGGTCTCCAACCGAAATATCTTGATCCGTGAGCAGAGTGACGCCGGCAAACTTAACCAGACAAAGCAGCAGCGCAGGCATAACTGCAGTGTGCCAGATAGGTTGCTCGTCAGACTGCGCGCGGTTCATAGTGTTCTCTATCTGAGTTGTGATGACAAAGCCTGATGACTCTGCTCATCTCCGCTCGAAATACCGATTCGTCGAACTTACGAGCATGTCTTTGGATCTCCACAGGGTTTAGATTCGCTTCGATCCTTTCGAAGCGCTCTATTGCAGACGTCACCGCTTCGACTGTCTGTTCGTAGAAGAAAACGCCCGTGTTGCGGCGATCATCGGGATCTCCCACGCGCACAGTCTCAAGCGAACCACCGTGGCCGTACGCGATCACCGGCCGCCCAAACGCCTGCGCTTCGACAGGCACGATGCCGAAGTCTTCATCCGCCGGGAAAATGAGCGCCCTGCAATTTGCAAACAAATCGGGACACGCGCTGTCGGGTACGTATCCCAGAAACTCGATTGTGGGGCCGGCTATGCTCTTGAGTTGCTTTTCAGATCGTCCAGAGCCAGCCACGAGCAACCGCCTTCCAAGCTTGTTGCAGGCGAGGATAGCCAGATCTAATCTCTTGTCGATATCGAGACGAGAGAGCGCAAGATAGTAATTTCCCGGTCGATGCGAAAGGTATCCCATCGAAGTGTTGACGGGAGGATGGACGACAGTGCTATTTCTGCAGAAGTAGCGGGAGACGCGGCGCGCAACATACTTGGAGTTGCTGATGACCTGGTCGACACGTTGCATCGCGGCGAATTCCCAGTTACGGATAAATACAGATGAGGCGACAAAGACATTCTTCGTAATCGCCGACATTGTCGCCTGGCGGGCAGCATACAGGTCCCACCACGCTCTCTGCGGAGTATGACAATAGACAACATGAAGCGAATCGGGCGACACATTAACGCCCATCACGGCCGGCCCGCAGGAACTGATTACTAACTCATAATCACTCAAATCCATGCGTTCAACGGCCCATGGAAACAGAGGTGAGAAGTTGATCCGCTTGTAACGAAAGCGGGATACAAGCAAACGATTGAGCGGGCTGGTGTGGATGCGCCTCCCTTGAAGTCTCGTTGAAACAACCCTGGGATCCGCGGCTAGCGTGAAGATATCTGCCTCCGGATACATCTCGGCCAATGCCTCAACGACCTTCTCTCCGCCGCCGGCCTCAAGGAACCAGGGATGAACAATGGCTACCTTCATCGTCTTGTCTATCACCCTCCAACGGCCGTCAAAGTTGCGTAGTGCAAGTCGGTGTTTGTGAGACTCGCCGCGATGTGCGCATAGTGCTCAACTGCGACAGCCCAGGTGAATCGCCGACGGTACGAAGCAAGCCCCTCGGCCGCGACTCGTTGCCGGAGAGTTCTATCTCGAACTAAGCTTTCCAGTGCATCCGCAATCTGCTCTGCTGAACCCGGGTCCACCAGAAGCACGCCTCCGTCGCTGGCAATCTCGGGAATCCCTCCGACGCGTGTAGCAACCACGGGAACACCACAGGCCATAGCCTCAATATTGACGTTGCCGAAAGCCTCCAGATATACCGAGGGGCAGCAGCATATATCAGCTTGTTGAAATTCTTCAGCAATACTCCTTGCGGCGCGATAGCCTCTGAATTCGATACTGCGGGGGCTGTTCCGAATCAGATCCTTGACGTAGCGCGTCTTCTTGCTGCCGCCGGAGAATGAGGAACCAACGACTCTGCAATGGACAGCCACAGACCGTCGCTCGAGAATTCTTATTGCTTCGACCAGGAAATGAACGCCCTTTTCAGGGTGAATTCTGCCGACATAGAGAATGACTGGAATCGAGTCTTGGCTTGGTGCTTTAGGGATTGGATAAAAGCGCTTGTCATCTGCGCCGTTGTGCACGACATAGGTGTTTGTCAGGCCGGGAAACAGCGTCAGCCACCTTTGCCGAAGCGCTTCGCTGACGTAGACATAAGCATCTGCCTTAAAGGATCGGAATGCGGCCCGCACTGCAGGAGGAGCAATCGGATCATGGCAGTGATAAACCAGCCGGGCGTCTTTGGCGCGAATATTCTCTTCTAGAGCAGCAGCAAAAAAGGGCTGATTATGGCACCACACCAGGTCGCCGGGGTTCAAACGCTGAATGAGGGGCTTGAATGCGTGGCGAAAAAATGGGCCTGTAACCCAGAGCGGTAGGTTTCGCCTTCCCTTGACCTTCGCATAGTGACGCAGTGCATCGATGACTACGATCCGATCCGCGCTGTACCCCCAGGAGTCGTCGGCGTTTTGACAAACAACCACCCGAGAGCCATCGAAGTGCATGATATTGGCAACATTCTTTGATATCGCTCCGCCGCGACTGTCGCAGAAGGGCTCCATCTCTGGCAGGATGTGGTAAATCACTCTTCCTCTTCCTGACTCGCGTTGACGGTTAATGCTTCGAACCCCTCTCAGCGGTGCGATGGATGCGACCGATAACAAGCTCGTTAAGAAAGAAGTCGCTGATTTCCATGAGGCCGATTGAGAGATCGTCGATGGAATCACACGCATTTAGCGATCAGCACCCCAGAGATCTGAACACCAACTCTTGGCGTCGGCATTGAACTCCTGGTCTTGCAAACACGATTTCCGATTGGGATGTGGCAAACTCTATGAACAGGTCTGCCTGAAAACCTCGCTGAATGTTTCGATGCTACGAGATCGGATCGAGTAAGAGAGTTCTCAACGTTGCTTTCATCTTAGAGACTTGCCGCTCGCGGAAGAATCGAGGACCGCTGCCCTCTCATCAGCAGAATCCTGCCACTAGCTTTGATCCGTTCCAATTGACTTTGCGGCAAAATGGGCTTTGCCTCTGAAGAAAGCTGCGAAGCGCTCCGAAGAGAATGGCGAAGGACAAGCGCCAAGGGAAGGGGGTTAGTCAATGTTATTGGCCGGTTTCGAGATCCGGCGAATAGGCGGAAAGGGCGATCACCCGGAGCCGGCGCCCGAATGCGATCTCCCGGGCGCCGCTAACGCTATTTAGTAAAGGTAACTATCGCTGCTTCTGTCGTTTGCAACGGGATTGAGAATCCACCACCGCTGTTCGGTTCGAGCGTTGTGTATTCGGGAGAACCGTGTATTGTTCCGTCAGTGGAGCCGTCGAAGGTTTGGCCACATAAGGTGACGCCCGTGCTGGATTGATAAGAGGGAGCCGAAAGGTAGCACACCTGGGCAGTGCGATAAGTCCCCTGAGGATCGATGGTGACCTCTCCGTGATTGGTCTCGTCGAAGTTGATCAGCGTCATTCGTTCCGTGCCGGTCGAATCAATCGTATCGAACGCGCTCACTGCAGATGACGTCCCCGCTGTCACATTGACGGGATATACCTGCGCCTGGTGCCCAGTCCCCATCTGAAATGCCAGGGCACCGTAGTACAAGGGAAAAACCTGATCCAGGGTATAGACATTCGGCGATCCCTGGGCAACGTCGAACTGGATCATGTTATATCCGTTGTTTCCATCGAGATTGCCAAAGATATTCACCCCGTCCGCGCCCCAAGAAGCGTACAAGTAGAGTGATTTGATAGCCCAGAGAGCCGACTGAAACTGGCTCGAAACCGTCGTGTACGCCGCCCAGTCCGAATTCCATTCACCAAGCCGGAATGGTAAACCGGCTTGGTGCGTCTGTGCGATCAAAGCCTCGGCTGTCGACGCGTTTGGATAAGCCGAAGACTGCAAGAGAGCATCCGGCACCGGGGATTGTCCCTCAATATATTGGTGCTGGCTGAAGGTGGCCACGTTGCCCGCTATGGCGGTGGACATGACGTCGTCTGTCCAAACGCCATTGTTGCAAGCCCATGCCGAGCAACTGGGACCTAAGATTGGGAGTTTCGAGGATGTCACTGACCGGATGCCCGCAGCCCAGCTTGTGAAATTGGCGATAAATTGCGCCTCTGGCACGCCGTAAAGATCCGGTTCGTTGCCGATTTCCAATCCAAGCAGTGACCCCGGGGGCATCGATTGGTAGTATGTCGAAGCCATGGCTTTCGCCTCAGAAAGCGTTGCCGTTTTCAGGTTGACGCCCAAATAGAAGAGCGCGCCGTTATACGCGTTCAATTCCTTGAAGGCCTCGATTGACTGCGCAGTGGAAAAGGTATCAGTCGAATCGCCTCCGATTCGAATGACCAGGGGGCCGGATCCGTAGGAGGTCAGGTTGGCAAGGAGCTGGCGATAAATTGTATTGACCCCGGAAGCTTGATCTCCCATCAGCAACTGGGCCCCAATTCCGATTTGAGGAGCTGCCCATTCGTGCGCGAGGCCGAGAAATTGTGACGGAACCGGAACCGCAGTTCCGTTCGCAACGATCGCCTGAGCCAGTTCCGGGACAAAGGTTGCCGCGGGCGGGCCTGGTTCGGCTGGAGGAGACGTTGGATTTGTTGGAATACGGATAGCGGTTGAAGTGCCGTGGGTGGATCCGCAGCCGGTTGCGAGTGCAAGGACAAAAGCTACGAGGAGGACCTTCAGAACGATATGCCTGTGAATCATGGGGCCCCTAATATCTTTAATTCCCTCAAGGAGTTAGCAATAAATTCCCGACGCAACTGTATTCCGCGCTTCGCAGTGCGGAAGGTACCAGGCAGGCACAAAAGTACTTGCGCTTGGCTATTACTTGAGTCACTAGGATTGCTAGACCGAAGATAACCCGAGAGGTGGACTTCTGCAAATGAAAAATGAGGAAGATTTCTAACCGAAAGGGAGTTGTCCTACTATCTGGTTCGAAACGTTAAGCATCAGAAAAATCCACATTAGAACTCTCAAGCGAATCACCCCAGGGAGCCCCAGATCCACGCCGGCATTCCGATCACAGTCGCACTCGGTGAGAGTAAAGGCTGTGGATACTCGACACCTTTCTGGTGGCGTGAGATCCGCGTGGAAGTTACCGAGTGATTTGGAGTTTTGAGCAGAGTAAGCGCGAGAGCGCACTCGCACAGTGGGCAGGTTTCTGCCCTCACAAGGGCAGCAGTCCTCAATAGGATATCGCTTCCACTACGAATACGATTGTTTGTTAGTGGATTTTACCGTCGCGACCCGGAGTGGACTCAGCATGGAGCAAATGACTGCGGAAGCGGACTTGATACCAGAGCGAATACGTGCATTCGCTCGTCTCTCTCCGGATTCCATCGCGGTTGCCAGCCAAGCGAGAAATCTAACCTACCGCGAACTTTACTCCACGGCGTGCAGTTATTGCAAGGTGTTAACTGAATTTAACGTTCGGGCGAACAGCGTTGTTGCGATCTGCCTGGAGCGGTCCTGTGAGTGGATTGCCGCTGCTCTCGGCACCATGCTCTCCCGTGCCGCCTACGTGCCACTGGATGCGAACTGGCCCGATTCGCGCCTGTCGTACGCCGTGAAAGACTCCGGCGCGAGCGTGCTCATCGCAACACCATCGCTTGCGAAGAGACTTGATTGCGGGATTCCAACCATCGATCCAGGTCGGATCATCGCGGACACCAACGAATCCAGGTGCGCCTTCACACCAAAAGTCGTTCCTCAGGATCTGGCTTACATTGTGTACACGTCAGGATCTACCGGCGTACCCAAGGGTGTCGAAATCACCCATGGAAGCTTGGCTCATGTCGCCGCGTGGCATCGATCCAATTTCGAAGTGTCCCGGAAGGATCGAGTGAGCCATTTGCTCGGCTTGGGTTTCGATGCAGCTGAGCTCGAGATCTGGGCTCATCTTACCGCCGGATCAACACTCAGCATCCCTAGCCAAGCCGATTCCTCGACGCCCGAATCCATTCACAGTTGGCTGCTCCGCGATGGGGTGACGATCACCGTCGTTCCCGCGATCATCGCTATGCGTCTGATGGAGCTGAAATGGCCGCAAAAATGCCCCTTGCGTCTTCTCGTTGCCGGGGGAGACATTTTGCATTTTGGACCGTCTCGTGAGATCCCATTCCGCGTCGCCAATAACTACGGACCCTCAGAGTGCACCATTGTCTCCACGTGGGCGATGCTTGAACCCGGATCGCAGGAAGCACCTCCGATCGGCAAAGCAATCGATGGTGTCGCAATCTACTTGCTCGACGAGGAGGGCAAACAAGTTCCGCAAGGGGCGATTGGCGAAGTCTACATCGGGGGCAAAGGCGTAGGACGGGGGTATCGCAACCTGCCCCAGCTCAGCAGCCAGGTGTTTTTGCCGGATCCCTTCTCGCCAATTTCGGGCGCGCGAATGTATCGCACCGGCGATCGCGCCTCTCAACGGCCTGACGGAAATCTAGTTTTCCATGGGCGCGTTGATCGCCAGGTGAAGATTCGCGGAAATCGGGTTGAATTGGACGAGATTGCCAGCGTCCTGATGCGCCATCCGAACGTAGCATTCGCGGTGACGACCAAGAGTTCTGAAGTAGCAGGGAGTAGTCACCTGAGTGCATACGTTTTGTGTGAGGGGGGTATTCCTACCATTCGCGAGCTGCAGGATCATTTGCGTCGCAGCCTTCCGGATTACATGATTCCCTCGGAGTTCAAGCTTCTCCGGACCATTCCGTTGTCGCCTAATGGGAAGCTGAACTGCTCCGATTTATCATCGCAAAGCGAGCCATGGCCTCGGGAAGAAGACGGGCCGCTGACCCCCACCGAAGAGAAACTTCTTGCGATCATGCGAGAGATATTAGGAAACGATTCCATCGGCGTCAAAAGCGATTTCCTGCTCGCCGGCGGCCACTCGCTGCTGGGGATGCAGTTGATCATGCGCGTCAGGAGTTTCTTCGGAGTTGAGCTTGGGCTTCAGCAGCTTTTCGAGACCGGTACGGTAGAGGCTCTTGCTGAAGTCGTCGAGCAAGCGGTCATTGAGAGCATTGAGTCAATGACCGACGTCGAAGCGCAAGCTCAACTCGAAAAATTGGAGATCTGACGAGGCATTGACTGTGCCTGTGAGTGATGTGATCGAACAAAAACGCAAGCCCCTCAGCCTTCTCCAGACGCTTACTCCGGAAGTGCTGGCCGCACCCGAGGCTTTCTATCGGAACCTTCGCGAATCAGATCCGGTGTACTGGGATCCCTACATGCATGCCTGGGTAGTGACGCGCTACCCGGATGTCGTTACCGTATTGAGCCGGGCATCGTCCGATCGCAGCCCCAGCCAGGATTCTCTCGACGCATTGGGACTATCGTTCTTCAAGCCGTTCGCCGATACAATGGCACAGCAGATCCTGTTCATCGATGGCGCTTATCATGCTCGCCTGCGCGGACTCTGTTCACGCGCGTTTTCAACCCAGAGCATCGAGCGGCTGAAGGCTGAGATTCATACCGTAGCCAATCAGTTGATCGACAACATCGCCCCCCTCGGGCACATCGACTTGGTCGCCGATTTCGCGGCTCCCCTCCCCGCGATTATGACATCTAAGTTAATGGGGGTACCGGTTGAAGACCACGCGCAAATCGGGCGATGGGTCAATGATCTCGCCGAAGTCCATGGGAACTTCCAGCATCATCCGACCCGCGTTATAGAGGTGCTTAAGAGTCTTCAGAACTTCAGAGACTACATTGCAGATCACATGGCAAAGCTCCGTGGTTCTCCGAACAGCGGACTCATCTGTTCAATGATGGGTGCGGAATTGAACGGGAAACGTCTGACAGATGACGAAGTAATCTCGAACACGATCATGATGATTATCGGCGGTCATGAGACAACCACAAACTTGATTGCCAGCGGTTTCCTCACGCTCTTGCGGAATCCCGATTCTCTCCACCAGCTGCGGGAGAATTCCGAAATCATGGCCAGCGCCGTGGAAGAATTGCTCCGCTTCGAATCGCCGGTTCAACACACTGCGCGCATTGTTCCTTCCGACATGGAGGTAGGGAATAAGACCCTCACCAAGGGTTCCAAAGTAGTTGCAGTCCTTGCTGCCGCGAACCGCGATCCCGAACGTTTTACCGCTCCGGATTCGCTTGACTTGTTGCGTTCCGACAACCGCCACCTTGCCTTCGGGTGCGGCGCTCACGTCTGCATGGGTGCAGCTCTGGCTCGCATCGAGAGCCAGATTGCATTCAGCACCCTGCTGAGTAGACTGCCAAACCCCGTTCTTGCCGACAGCAACCTCCAGTGGAGGCAAAATGCGGGGTTGCGGGGGCTAACTAAATTGACCGTAGCTTTCGACTCATTTCCTCGGGCGGCTCATTCTTTCGAGCGGCCGGCTTCGACAATGGAGTAAGTAGGGGGATACCGACTTCTTCAACCAACGCAATACCTCAAGCAATCACCAACGATTCCGACTGCCCGTCGCTATTTCTATTCGGAAGCATCTTAATTTTCAGACAGAGTGTTCCAGGACCGAGCAAGAGTAGGGCTGTAAATGGAACGATTCGAGGATTTGTGATCATGGCAAGTCTCTCTCCGGCTAAGCAGCTTTTGCTCGAGCGGCGGCTTAGCGGAAATAAATTACAAGCCAAAGCCAGTGTCACTCGCCGTCTGCCTGGAACAAAATTTCCGCTTTCTGCGGAGCAGCGGCGCGTGTGGCTGCACGCCCTCGAGCATCCCGACGCTCCTATCTACAACGAGCTCGTCACCGTTCATAAGCATGGAAGCTTCGATATCAAGATCCTCGAGGAAAGCTTCAACAGAATTCTCCAGCGCCACGAAGCGTGGCGCACCAGCTTTTCCGAAGATGGCGATCCGCGGGTTCTTGAACCCTTCCGCGTGAGCCTTCCGTTGATAGATCTCAGCGCTTTACCGCCGTCCGACCGCGAGGCCGAAGCCCACAGGATCGCAACAGAGGACGCGCGAACTCCGATTTCAATTCAGTCCGTTCCACTCTTCCGCGCAAAAGTTGTGCGCTTGGCCACTCAGGAGCACCGTCTCTTCCTCACCTTCCATCACATCGTCTTCGATGGAATCTCCGCGGGTCGCATATTCGTTCCGCAGTTAACCATGCTCTACGCCTCGCTCGCCGCCGGCAAGCCCGTCCAGTTGCCTTCACCCAAGGTTCAATACGGCGATTATGCGATCTGGCGTGAGCGCCAAGCCGGATCCCCTGATGTCCACGAACATCTGATCTGGTGGCTGAATCAACTCACTGGAGAGCTGCCCACGCTTCGTCTCCCCGAAGACAGTCCGCGGCCGGCATTCGCGGACCATCGGGGATCCATGCAACGGGTTCATCTCTCTCGGGAGTTGGTTGAGCGCCTGCGCGAGCTGAGCCGGCAACTCAGCGTCACCTTATACATGACCCTTCTGGCTGTCTTCAATACGCTCCTCTTCCGCTACAGCGGCCAGGAAGACTTCATTATCGGTAGCGCCACCGACGCGCGGAGAGTGCCCGAGCTTGAAGACGTCATAGGGTGTTTCCTCGACACCTTCGCTTTGCGTACCAGGCCTTCTGCAAGCCAGCCATTTTCTGCCTATCTGGCCCAGGTGAAAGAGCTAGTACTAAGATCGCTGGCGGCCGCAGACGTACCCTTCGACCGCCTAGTGAGAGAAGTTAATCCGCCGCGAGACCCGGGGCGGACCCCGGTGTTTCAGACCTTCTTTACCATGAGACCAACCCCTGCTGAACTCTCCGATGGCTGGAAGATCATCTGGAGCGATGTGAATGCGGGTGCCAGTAAATTCGACCTTCATCTCGAAGTAGGAGAGATCGACGATGAAATCGAAGCACGCTTCTTCTACCGTACAGATATCTGGCGGGACGCCACCATTCGCCGAATGTCCGCGCATTGGCTTCAATTGCTCGACTGCGTCACTCGAAATCCCGATCGACCGCTCGGCTCGCTCGATATGCTCACCGGCGAAGAGAGGCAACAGCTCTTCTCTCCTGGGGGCTGGAATAACACGGCCCAGGCTATCCCGGACGAACCCTTCCATCGTCTGTTCGAGGAGCAGGCCCGTCGCACTCCGGATGCGATTGCTGCAGTTTCCGACAACGAGCGCTGGACTTATCGACGCCTGAATCTGCGCGCACAAGAGATCGCTTCGGCATTGCAATCTCTGGGAGTCGGGCCCCGCTCGATCGTGGCCCTTGTTTTGGACCGCTCGCTTGAGATGCTCGCAGCCTTGCTTGCCGTCCACAAGTCCGGCGCAGCCTACTTGCCCGTTGATATTGAGGCGCCTCCGGCACGCATCAACTCCTGCCTGAGCGATGCGCAACCGGCGGCAATTCTCACCCAGTCTTCTCTCTCTCATCTGATCCCGGCCGGCGAAATCCCAACGGTCCTCGTCGACGCAAAAGCCCTCCCTGGCGCAGGATCTCCTCGTCCGCTCGGCGAGGCTTGGGAGCAGCTCGACTATCCTGCTTATCTTCTCTACACTTCTGGAACCACGGGCACTCCTAAAGGAGTTGAAATCTCTCAGCGAAGCCTGCTGAACCTTCTGCACTCCATGCGCCGCCAGCCGGGATTCGATCGCCACGATGTACTTGTGGCAGTGACTTCGATCTCGTTCGATATCGCCACGCTTGAATTGTTTCTGCCGTTGTTATGCGGCGGGACGGTGGTCATCGCCACGCGCAAACAGGTCCGGGATCCTGATCAGCTGATGGCTCTCATTGCCCGATCGCATTGCAGTGTCATGCAAGCCACTCCGGCGTTGTGGCGCATGCTCCTGCGCTCAGGATGGAACGACGCCAGGGGTGGCGGCTCCCGGGGAGCGAGACCGCTGAAGGTGCTTTGCGGTGGAGAGTCTCTGACCGCCGAGCTCGCAGAGCAGCTGCTTGCCACTGGCGCCGAACTTTGGAATATGTACGGACCTACCGAAACGACTATCTGGTCTCTAGTGAGTCGCGTAGTTCCGCAGGACGCCTCTGGAAATGGCCCTGTTTCCGTTGGCCTTCCCATCGCCAACACAACGGCATACATCCTCGACAAGCAAAATCAGGTGTTGCCTGTCGGGATACCGGGGACGCTTTTCCTGGGTGGCGTCGGCCTGGCCAATGGATATCGGAATAACCCCGCCGAAACGGCAAAGCGCTTCATCACAACCGAACAGTTGCGCGGAGAGCGCATTTATAACACCGGTGATGTCGCAGTGCGTCGCGCGGATGGGCGGATCGACATCCTCGGCCGCGCGGACAATCAAGTGAAGATAAGAGGCCACCGGATCGAGATCGAGTCAATTGAGGCAGCCATCCTGCGCCATCGCGACGTTGCCGCCGCCGCCGTCCGAACATGGCCGGAATCGACTGGTGACCTGCGATTGAGCGCATACTTCGTCCCGAAAGGCTCAAACCAATCTCCGTGCCCGGCTGAAATCCGAGCATTCCTCGCAAAAGATCTCCCCGGCTACATGATCCCCAGCGTTTTTATTCCGCTTTCCGCGATCCCACTTACCGCACATGGAAAGGTCGATCGCAGCCGGCTCCCATCGCCCCAGTTCTCCCAGGAGCCTTTGCAGAATGCCGAATTCAAATCAGACGATGAAAAACAGCTCGCCGCTCTCTGGGCCGGCTTACTCGGCAATACGCGGATTGGTCCCAACGACAGCTTCTTTGACTTAGGCGGACATTCTGTCTTGGTCGCGGCATTGCAGCAGCGCATCAAAAGCCACTTCGAACAGACAATTTCCCTTGCCGAGCTTTTCCATTCGGTAACTGTTCGCCAGCAGGCTGCGCTCCTCCGCAGGTCCACCGAGAGAAGTTCCGATTTACCGCCAGGTGTCCTTTGCACCGAACCGGGAGGCGATCGCAAGGGTCTATTCTGGGTGACTTATATCAATGCCGATGCTGCGAAAAAGTTTAGGAATGATAGACCTTTGTTTTGCGTAACCCTCACGGCGCAGGACCTCGCCGCCTTGGGCAAGACTCCGACTCTTGAGGAGATTGCAGAAGTCCACGTTGCAAAAATCCTAGCGACGCAGCCGTCTGGACCGTACTTTATTGGTGGTTATTGCTTCGGCGGCGTTCTTGGCTACGAAATTGCCACTCAGCTCATCGCACTGGGGCACCAGGTACCACTTCTAATCATGGTTGATGCGCCCAGTCCTTCTTTCTTCTCGCGCCGCCCGACGGTTGCGGAGAAGCTCGCTCAATACCGCTATTACTTCGCGCGCAGCAGAAGATTGGGGCTCTGGAAGACATATACATCCCTTCGCGACCGCACCAGGCATGCTCTAGGTCGGTTGGGATGGGGACAACTAACTGAAGATATGACGAAGGCAACCAACCTAATTGAGCGCGCTTCGGTCGCATACCGACCCAAGAGGTATGCCGGGGAAGAAGTGCTTCTTGTTCTCGCGGCGGAGCGTCCCCCACACGCGAACTTTCTTCCCGATTGGCAAGCCATGGTGCCGCATGACTTGAATGTGAGAATCTTCGATAGCCACCATCGGGATTTATTGAGTGGGCAGACCTTGACGGAAGTCGCCGATGCGATCGCTTTTCATCTAGCTGAGGTCACTTAGGTTCTGTGAGGTCAGGGCAGGCTCTGTTGTTAATTTACTGATATCTCTTCAAGATAACTCCCCCGTTACGGGTCCCCTTTAATTCAGTCCATCACTGGCAATCGAGTTTTCGCCGCAGACATCCGAGAGAACGGCAAGGAACTTGGCTCTGAAGGCGGCAGCGTCGAAACTCCTGGAGTGAGCGCACAGCGTATCTGGATCCCAATACTGAGAGGCGCAACGATCAATTGCTTCGACGATCGCCGGACGTGAACACTCGCTGCACAAGACTCCCGTTTCACCGTCAAGGATTGCTTCGCGGGCACTACCCGTGTCAAGCGAAATCGCAGGCCTGCCCGAAGCGTTGGCCTTGATCGGCATCGTGTCGAAATCGTCTTCCGTGTTAGGGCAAAAGAGCGCCTCACAGCGCGAGAGGAGATCTACCATCTCCTCCATGGTCCGCCGCCCGACAAATCGAACAGTTGGGCCGGCGAGCCGTTCTAATCGGGCTCGCTCAGGGCCATCCCCGACAATCACGAGCTGCTTTGATGCGGAGTTGCACGCCGCTATCACCATATCGATTCGCTTCTGGGGGAGCAGCGGAGCGACAATGAGCAGATACCCTTCCACTTCTTGACTTATATGGAATCGAGACGTGTCAACGGGCGGATAAATGACAAAGGCGTTGCGGCCGTAGAGTCGTTTGATTTGAGCTGCCACTGCTCTTGAGGTCGCAACGAAATAGTCCGGCTGCGCGGCTAACCTGATATCGAGGGCTCGCAGGCCCGCAAACACCGGCGTGAGCAAGAGCCTATTGGCAACGCCGGACTCGTTCACTGCAACTTCATTATGCAAGCGTCCTGCCAGACCTGTCGGAGCATGGCAATAACAGACATGGATGGCGTTGTCCGCTTGTCCGGCGCCCTTCGCAAACCCCGCGCAATTGCTGATGATAATTTCGTACTCCGACAGATCCATCGCCCGAATCGCAAGCGGGCGGAACATGACGTGCTCCCGATAGTGCTGCTTCCGGGCGGGGAGATAACGAATCCACCTCGCCATTTGAGAACGTGCCTTGAGCTGGTCAGAAACATCTGTGCCGAAGGATACGCCAGACAAGATATCGGCATTGGGCAGCATCCTAGCAAGTTCTTCTAACGCGTCCTCGGCGCCGCGGTGGGGCGCGACCGTGTCGTGAATGATTGCGACTTTGGCGTCAGGATAGATTCTCACCCAGTTTCCTCTCTTTGATTCTTGGAGCGACAAAGCGCCAACCTATCCACAGCCGCTTCGAAAGGTTCGAAGAGTTAAGCGGCGCCATCCCCAGAGAGCACAGCTGGCACGGTGCGAAGCAGGATTTTCAGATCAAGTCCGAGGGACCAGTGATCGATATACTCAAGATCCAGTTTGATCCACGTGTCAAAATTTGTGTTGCTTCGTCCGCTTACCTGCCAAAGGCCGGTGATTCCCGGCATTACACTGAATCGCCGCATGAGGCTTGCTTCTGAGAATAGATGCACATCGCGCAACGACATGGGGCGCGGACCGACGAGCGACATATCTCCCTTTACAACGTTGAAGAGCTGCGGGAGTTCGTCCAACGATGTCTTTCTGAGAAGTCGCCCGATTTTCGTTATCCGAGGATCGCGTTTAATTTTGAAGATCGGCCCCTTCGCCTCATTCAATTCCTCCACTGCCTTCATTAACTGTTCCGCTTCATTCACCATGGAGCGAAACTTATAAATACGAAACTTGCGGCGATTCCGCCCGTAACGCTCCTGGACAAAGAAGACCGGCCCTTTACTAGTCGCTTTGATCGCTATGGCGATTAGGAGCATAAGAGGCCAGAGAACGAGCAAAAGGGACAGCGCAAAGACGAGGTCGACAATTCGTTTCAAGAGGACTCGATAGTCTTCGAGCACAAGGTGATAAACAAAGCCGCGCACCTGGCGAAGATGTGAGGCTCCGATCCGAAGCAGCCGGGTTTCGAAGATATCCGGTTGAACGCTGTATTCAACCCCAATGCGTTCGCAGATCCTGATCGCTTCCTGCACCGTCTCGTATTGAGACTTAAGCGGCAGAGCAAAGCAAACCATGTCGACCGGATTTCGAACCAAGATACTTTCCAAACCATCAAGAGATCCGAGATAAGGTCCGGGAAGATATGCAGCGTGAGAATCGTCAGGGTCGAGGAAGCCGAGAACGTTTGCCCGGCAGTTACTCTGAGCTCGAATTTTCTTGAACGCGCTTACGGCACGCCGCCGGGTCCCGACGATTAAATACAACTGCGAAGGCGAAAGTTGATAGGCAATCGAGTACGCCAAGGCGATCGCACAAACCATCATCAGGCCAATCTCGCCGCACCGCAGCCCGAAAACCCAGGAAGATGCAAATAGCGAGTGGATCCTCAACGTTCCGAAGACTCGCCGACCCGCCCACAGGATCACCGTGCATGCGAAGGAGCCGGTGGCAACCGCGATAATCTGCGAGCGCAGAAAGAGCAGCCGTGAGGTGTTCCTTCCGCACATGCCGCCCAATCTCAGGGACCAGTTCCAGGCAAACAGAAGAAGAAAGAGAAGCACGATTTCCTGAATGGAGAATCTGGAGGCGGCAAGATTTCGCAGCGAGGCGCCACGGTAGAGCCCCGCTTGGGATGCGAACGAAATGATCGTAATCACGGGGGGAAGCTGAATCAGGAACGCGCAGAGCTTTTCCAAGATATCCGGAGGATTATGCGGGGCCCGATAAAGTCGGCTTCGAGCCGGAATGAATCCAAAGCCGGAATCCCTATCCATTGGAGCTGCCGCTTCATTCATCCGTCCAGCCTCTACATTCTGATTTTGTCGCGCGCGTTCAAGCGAAGTGTTAGCAAGAAATCGGGGATATTCCCGCTATCTTTACTTTCTTCGCCAGCAGTTGGATTTTCAATGGCAGAGGACCGCGATCACCCGGCAGACTTCTGCTGACTGTGGCTGGTCGACGCGCGTATCTGTAAAAAGGATGCCTGAATCGATGAAATTTAACTCCACGAAAAGGCAGGTTCCTGCCAATCGCGAAGCAGCCATCATCCATTGGTTAGCTTCTGACAATGACCTACACTTTGAGCTAGTCAGATACCGTGATGAGTGCATCTTCCTTGATGATCCGAAAGAGCCGTCCGCACGCCAGTGTGAAACTGGCGATCGGGCCGATCGAGCTAGACGTCGCCTCACGCGAGCACATGATCGAGTCAATTCTCGACAAGGCGTTGACAGCATCGTCGACCCATCATGTCGCAACTGCGAATGCGCAGTTCTACGTGCTCGCTGAATCGGACTCTGTTTTTCGCGATTGCTTGAACCGCGCTGAGTTTGTCTGCGCCGACGGTTTTTCGATGGGATTGGCAACCCAAGTTCTTCATGGCAAGAAGGTCGATCGCCTTGCTGGAGTCGATCTGGTTGAAGAGATCTGCAAGCGGGGGGCTAAAAGCGGCCTGCGGATTTTCTTTTTCGGTGGACGCTCAGGGTCTGCGGCTGCGCTTGCAGAGATGATGACGCAACGCTATCCGGGGCTGCATATCGCGGGTGTCTCCTGCCCGCCGATGGGCTTCGAGAAGTCCGAGCTTTCCCTTTCTGCGGTGCTGAGCCAGATAAGAGGCGCGAAGCCCCATGTCATCCTTGTCGCACTGGGTGCGCCCAAGCAGGAGTTGTTCATCGACCAGTATTTGCGCAATCTCGGGGTGCCGGTAGCGATCGGAGTCGGCGGATCGTTCGAGATCTTGACTGGAGTTACGCGCCGAGCGCCTGAATTCATTCAGCGCGCGGGGTGTGAATGGCTCTACAGGCTCGGACAGGAGCCGCGCCGGCTTTGGCGGCGGTACGTTTTGGGGAATCCTGAGTTTCTGTGGCTCGTCTCGAAGTATTGGTTTCTCTTGCGACGAAGGGAATCATCAAGGGCTGGCAACGCGCAGCCCATGCCGGCCAAGCAGAATAACAGTTCGCACGCTCAGCCCACAGGGTGGGACTAGGGGTTAGCCGACCAGCCGTAGCGCCGCCTGTACACGACTCGTGACTCCTATCTTTCCAAAGATGTTCCGCAGATGGTTCTTTACCGTCCGGTCACTGATGTGCAGTTCTCTCGCAATCTCCTTGTTCGATGCCCCTTTGGCCAGGAACTGCGCGATCTCATGTTCGCGGACACTCAGCAATGCGCTGAAATCAATGCTGGACGCATTTTTAGAATTCTCATCAACCAGGTAATCGAGTATGAAGTTCATCTGACCTG
Organism: Occallatibacter sp.; assembly: GCA_035508975.1. Classification (GTDB taxonomy): domain Bacteria; phylum Acidobacteriota; class Terriglobia; order Terriglobales; family Acidobacteriaceae; genus Telmatobacter. The sequence goes on along the minus strand of DATJMC010000072.1, from coordinate 88,015 downwards.
AATTAGCCCACACTTGCCCAGCATGCACACAAGTGATCGCCTTGCAGACCATATGAAAATCGATGCCAGTGGCAGAGAGAAGACCCTTCGCCCCGTGCCGGAATGCTTCGACCACCGCGCGCCGATGCCATTCCCGAGCGAGCAGGATGGGTCGCGTAGGCTTCGACCGCTTGGTTAAAAAATCGGTGAGATTGTAAGCGCCCTCGTCGGGCTCACGAATTTCACTTGAAATCAACGCTACATCGCAATCGCAGGTCAGAACTACCCGCTTTGCGGTTCGAATCGTTCTGACTCCGATCACCTGTCGAAAGCTACCTACGCTGTTCAAACCCTTGATCAGAGACTCACAGCTCGTCTTCCGCGGTTCGACGACGAGTACGCGAATGGTTTCAGGTTGGGGGAAGTTTTCTACCATATGCGCAAATCAGTTTGTGGTTCGGAAAGATTGGCGCCGCGATCACACCATTTTTTGATGGCCCCAGGCAACCCAAGCTATGGCAGCCATCAGCTACAGTTATAGCAATTTTCTAGCAGTTTTCAGAGCGCGCATATCGATTTCGTTGATGTTCATGACGTGATTCGGTACCTTTGGCCTATTGCAGTGACGCGTTCTCGACCTTAGGCTTAACGCAGATGGAAGAGCCGGGCCGATTCCGATCCCCAGATGTTTCAGTTGTTTCAGCCCGCGACAAGGCTCTTTCACTTTGAGGTTCTATTCCCGAACCCGTATGGGCATGCCGTAAAAGATACCCGCATCTGAATTTTCAGATTGAGTTGCAGCCACGGGCCAGTTGCGAACGCATCTAACCCTTCAAGTCAAGGCGGGCTGCAGTAACCCAAACGATCCGGAGCTCCCAAGTCCGTCGACCCCAGGGTTTTGAAAAAAATAGCTTGCACATGTGATTTGAACGCGGCACTCGCAGTTGAGCTGCATGAATCCTTATCTCGCAAGCGGGCTTAGCAACCTGCGTATGGCATCGTCATTCAACGAACATAAACAAGCAATCCGATATTTGGAGATTTGAATGAGAAACGATCTCGAAGCCCCACACATGGTTCGTGTGGTCGTATGTGATCCCTGCCCACTGATCTTTTCCGGACTCCAAAAGAGCTTTGAAACCGACGGGAGAATCAAAATCTGTGGTGAGGCGCAGAAACTCCGCTCCCTACACCAAAGAGTTGCGGCCGGCGGAGTCGAGATTGCCTTGGTGGATTGGGAAATGATCAGCTGGCATGACCATGAATGCTTAAAACTCGTGCGCGAGATCAGTTCACACTCTCTTATGGTCTTGTTCGGGATGAACGAAACCACGCGCGAGCGGAAAGAAGCGCTCGAATTCGGCATTCGCGGAATCGTGAGCAAGCGCAGCAGTGTTCAGCAGATAAGACGCGCCCTCTGCCGGGTCGCCGAAGGCGGAATCTGGCTGGAGAAATCCGCTGCCGTCACCATGCTTGACCAGGTGTTCGCGCTCTCTAGCGGCCCGCAGGCGGAGCTGAGTCGCATCGAGTTCCTGACGAAACGAGAGCGAGAAGTCATTGCTCTGGTCTGCAGGAGTTTGCGGAACAAGGAGATCGCATCGACTCTGTTCATCTCAGAGTCGACGGTTTGGCATCACATGACGTCGATCTTTGGAAAGCTGCACGTGACCGACCGCGTGTCGCTTGTGACGTTCGCGTTTCGCCATAATCTGAATTCGCTTGTGGATCGCTCGATCGCGACCATTCATTCTTTCCCATCCACGCAGAAGACCTCGTCGGCGAATTTCAACGCCGCGGTTACCTCAGGCACGAGGCCTGGGCTCAAGAGCACCTCGATGGCTGTCAATTCGTAATTCCGCCCCGCTTGCCCGGCAACCGTCAACCGGCAAGCGGTAGGTTGTTCTCGCTTCTGCGTGGGAGCTGAATTTCTCATTGCCCGTGCAGGCAGGCACGCCAATAAACTTGATCGTCCATCTACAATGTGGATGTTGAGGCGATGTTTCCTGACGGTAAGCGCCTGAGCAAAGTTCGAAAAATGGACGATTGCGTTGTTCTATTCTGCTTTCGCAATTCCCCAGCTGAATCAGACTTGGGCCGCCGGTTCGTTGCAATGGGCGCCGTGGTTCATCGCCACGCTGCTCGCCCTATTCAGCGCGCTCCAAATCTCCCTCCTGTTCCTCATCTGGAGGTCCACCCAGCGGAACATCCATTACTGGGAGATGTTTTCCCGGCAATGGGTCGAAGTGGGCAATTGGAGCGTTGGGGGAGAGGAGCATTGGGACGGCGAATGGCGTCTCGGTCGCGAGCGACGCGCGAACGTCGAAGAAGCAAACCAGCTTTTGAAGGACTCCTTGCCGATGTCGCTCGGCTTCGAGCTCTTCAATCGAACCGCCCAGCCGCTCTCGGTTGATGGAATCGAGGTCGCGTTTGGCCGCCAGAAGAATGAAGAATGGCAATGGCAGACCTTCAAGGAAACCTCCGCGCTGATCCTGCGGCCCTATTCCTCCAGCCTGGAGAGCTCAGAGGAGTTCTCTCTTCCGTTTGAGCTGGAATCGAGCGAGATTCTCCAATATGTGAAGCGAGGGTTCTACCTTCGCGTTCATGTGAGGGTCTACTATCGCGCCTCCGGGCCCGACACGGTTCACCAGGATTTCTCGGTTCAAACCGTCCTGCGCCCTGGAGTTCCCGCCGTATTTACGAAGTATCGCCACCGCAGGCTCCGGGAGACCGACCGAACCGACGCCTGAAAGGCGCTTCCAACGATGTCCCGGCGAGCCGATCCCTGTTCGCCGCGCATTGACCCCGCTTCCCGAAGCAGGTAAACTACTATGGTTTGGCGATTCCTGCCTGTTACCGCGGAGCCAATCGCTCGCCCGTTACGTTTTTGAAGGCGCTGGAGCGTACCGCGGGACGGAAGTTTCCGCCCGAGCTACTTCGATGGAACATGAGCGCGCTGGCCTCGGCGGGTGCGGCTCTGGAGGGTTTATGTACGCGGTTATTCGAACCGGTGGTAAGCAATATCGCGTCGCTCCTGGCGACGTGGTCAAGATTGAGAGCGTGGGCGCCGGCGACAAGACCGTCGAATTCAGCGACGTGCTGGCGATTTCCGGCGAGCCGGGCTCGGTGGTCAAGCCCACATCGGCCAAGGTTACGGCCGAGGTCCTGGGCGAAGGCCGGGGCGAGAAGATCCTGGTCTTCCATCTCAAGCGGAAGAAACAGTACAAGAAGCTGCAAGGGCACCGGCAGAACTTCACCCAGGTGCGTATTAAGGCCATCGAGGCCGATGGCGTCACCTATAGCAGCTAGCGTTTCGCTCTGGGCTGTCAGATGATCGCGGCACAGCCCAGATCAGCGGTCTACCAATGCAGAAGCTGGCAGCTGAGAGCTGGCAGCGGTTTGAAAGGGATTCGACAAATGGCACATAAAAAGGGTGGCGGCAGTTCTACAAACGGGCGCGATTCGAATGCGCAGAGGTTAGGCGTAAAGGCCTTTGCCGGTGAACTGGTCACCGGCGGCTCCATCATCATTCGCCAGCGCGGCACCAAGATCAAGGCTGGCGCCAACGTCGGCCGCGGCTCCGACGACACCCTGTTCGCCAAGGTGACCGGGCGCGTCAAGTTCTCTGACCACGGCAATCGCGGGCGCTACGCGTCGATCGACCCGGTCGCAGCCGAGTAAAACCCCAGCTTCTGCTCCACACTGAAAAAGCCACGGCCCTTGCCGTGGCTTTTCTGTGTTTCCTGATCCCTGTTCTACGACTTCGATTCGCTGCCCTGCAGGTTAGTCCGGGTCAGAACCTTGTCTACCACCTTCTCCACATCGCTCAGGAAGAAGCTGTTCGCAGGTTGCTGCACCGCAATCTTGGTGCCGTGACCCAGCGCGGCGGCTATCTCGTTCCAGCGGTAAATCGTAGAGTTCGCTGCCAGCACGACCGGCTTGCGGACCGGTTCGGGGAGCGCGCTATAGACCACCCAGACGCCTAGTGTGAGCAGGATCACCGTCTCATTCAGGAATTGAAGCGGCGAGGTCAGCGAGGTATTCCGCGACCAGAACAACGCAACGATAAAGTCGTTTGCCGACATCAAACCGAATCCCACTGCGATCCCGAATGACATATCGCGCGGCGAAAGATGCAGCGCATTCATGCTCAGGCAGAGGAAAGCCAGCAGGCAGAGTTCGAGAATGCTGACCGAGCGCATCAGCGCGTAGGCCATATCGGGGATCATCAGGACCCCGCGATGGGAAAAAGGAATTGTGGTCACGCTTACGATTAAGGAAGCAAGAGTGGCCCAGCGGAAGACCACCGTTCCCAGCCGCATGAGGCCCGCAAAGGAAGAAAGCGCTGACCGAAAAACCTCGAGGCAGATGAAAAACAAGATAACCGCACTGGCGATGTAGACCGTCCAGTACGAGTAGAAGTACATCGGGAAGAAGACATCCTGGCGCACCCAGGGTTGCGCCTGGATGAACAGAAGGCCGAGCAGAATGGGCATCGATCCCACCCGCAAGACGAGATACGAATGCATGGCCGGGAAACGACGGTGGAGGCCTTTTGTCCAGAACACCAGGCCGAGAATCGTCCACAACAAAAATTCGGCCCCGCTCATGACTGCCATGGCTGTGTTCAAGGGCATCCAAATACCTACCATCCTGAGGGTTCACTCAGGATAGCGCCTTCCGCCCGTCGAATTCAAACGGAAATGCACCAGAGCGATAGCACTTTCGTGCTACCAGCGCGGTGAGGTATCTACTTGATATCAGAGCACCGCATGCCCGGTCCGCAGCCAGGAGAAGGCAGCTCACCTGTGGCAGAAATATGGTTGATCATCGTATGCGAACCAGAGGACGAAAAAGAGGCGGCGGCGGCACCGGCGACGATCACGGCAAACATCAAAACGCGAACGGCAAGTTTCATAATTAGTTACTCCCCCGAAGAATTTGGTTGACAGCGGGCGTTGTCGAGCTAACACGAAAGATAGTAGTGCAGAACTCTAAATAAGTCCATCTTTTTCATAGAGTTACTCAAATAGTTACCGCTTAGGTTACTGACGTAATATTCCACTGAGGTAACCTGCCCATTTGTACCCATCTCGCCCTTGCCTTCAGCCCCAGTTTTTCACCCCTCGCATGCTAAAATCAGTACAGGCGAATTGGTTCGAAGCTCACATTTTTCAAGCGGTTAATCCCCTTGTTTGAATCCCGTACTAAGTGGTTTCTGGCTTGTTCGACGTGTGCTCTTGAGCGAATATCCCGCGAACGGATCCTATGGCGACTTTACCGGCTGACAAGCTCATGGAAGAGAACGGCAATAACGGAAACTACACTGGCGAAAACATAAAAATCCTCGAAGGACTCGAGGCGGTCCGTTTACGTCCGGCCATGTACATCGGCTCGACGGGCGAAATGGGCTTGCACCACCTTGTCTACGAGGTGGTCGACAACTCCGTCGACGAGGCCCTCGCCGGGTACGCCAAAAGGATCGAGGTAGTCATCCACGTGGATAACTCGATCACCGTCATCGATGACGGCCGCGGGATTCCAACCGACATGAAGACATTGCCGAACGGCGAGAAGATGTCGGCCGTTGAGGTCGTGTTGACCAAGCTGCACGCCGGCGGCAAGTTCGATTCATCCACCTACAAGGTTTCCGGGGGGCTGCATGGCGTCGGAGTGAGCTGCGTGAACGCGCTCTCGCAGGAGTTCAGCGTGGAGATCTGGCGCGATGGCCACACATGGGAGATGGACTTCAGCTGCGGCCTACCCACCAGCGAACTGCGCAAGTCAGGCACCAGCAAGAAGCGCGGAACCAAGGTTCATTTCCTGCCTGACAAGAGCATCTTCACTACCACCGAATACAACTACGACACCCTCGCTCAGCGCCTGCGCGAGCTTGCATTCCTCAATAAGGGTCTCGAGATCACGCTCACCGACGAGCGCACCGCCGATCCGAAGACCGGCGAATCGAAGCACGCCGAATTCAAATATGCCGGCGGCATCGCGGAGTTCGTGAAGCATCTCAACCGCGGCAAATCGGTCCTGCACGACAAGCCGATCATGATGGAAGCCACGCGCGACAACATCGAGATCGAAATCGCGCTTCAATACAACGACGGCTACTCGCAGACGGAGTTCAGCTTCGCCAACAACATCAACACCGTGGATGGCGGAACGCATCTCTCCGGCTTCCGCACCGCCCTGACCCGCACCATCAATGCTATCGGGCAGCAGCTCGGCCTCTTCAAGGACATGAAGGAAAACCTGAGCGGCGACGATGTGCGCGAAGGTCTCGTCGCGGTTGTCAGCGTCAAGCTGTCGCAGCCCCAGTTCGAAGGCCAGACGAAGGGAAAGCTCAACTCCGACATCGCCGGCACGGTGCAGGCCTTCGTGAACGAACGGCTGGGCAACTACCTGGAACTGAATCCGCCCGTTGCCCGCCGCATCATCAACAAGGCGATTGAAGCAGCCCGCGCGCGGGAAGCTGCGCGCAAGGCCCGCGACCTGACCCGCCGTAAAGGCGCACTCGACGGCGGCGGACTGCCGGGCAAGCTCGCCGATTGCAGCGAACGCGATCCGAAGCGCTGCGAGCTGTATCTCGTCGAGGGCGAAAGCGCAGGCGGCACGGCGAAGCAGGGCCGCGATCGCCGCTTCCAGGCCATCCTGCCGCTTAAAGGCAAAATCCTCAACGTCGAAAAGGCGCGTTATGACAAGATGCTGGGCCACGAAGAAATCCGCGCGATGATCACCGCCCTGGGTACCGGCATCGGTAAAGACGACTTCGACCAGTCCAAGCTCCGTTACGACAAGATCATCCTGATGACCGATGCCGACGTCGACGGCTCGCACATCCGCACCCTGCTGCTGACATTCTTCTTCCGTCACATGACGGACCTGATTAAACACGACAATGTTTACATTGCTCAGCCCCCGCTCTACAAGATCAAGAAGGGCCGCTTCGAGCAGTACATCAAGGATGATCGCGAATTCGTCAAGGTCATGGTGAACCGGGCCGCTGAAGGGATGATCGTCCGCCACGGCGAAAATGCCAGCCGCATCGAGGGCTCCGAGCTTACCCGCTTCGTGAGCTTCCTCAACGAGTACCTGGGCTTCGTTGAGAAGGTCGACAAGCGCATCCGCAATGAGCAGCTCACCGAGCTGCTGGCCCGAGCCGAGCTCACGCACCGCACCGACTTTACCTCGAAGCAGGGCAGCACGGCGGCACCGGAAAAGCTGGTGGCGCTGCACAAACAACTCAAGGACGTCTCCGAAGGCTACGGTTTCAAGTCACTGAACAAGCCGGTCGAAGACGAGGAGCATCACACCTGGTCGGTGAGCTTCGTTGACGCCCAGGGAGCGGAGCGCCGAATCGACTGGACGCTGGCCTCGAGCCCCGAGTTCCGCCAGATGATGGCTAAGTATTCGCAGATCAGGACCTACCTGGAGCCGCCGTTCCTGATCGAGTTTGCGCAAAAGGGCCACCAGGAGTCGGCCACCGAGGAGCCTGAGGGCACCGACTTCGAGGAGGGCCAGACCACAGCCCCGGTCAAGGCGGAAGCTAAGGCGAACCGCCGTGCCGTGCGGGTTCTGCGCGAGCCGGTCGAGAAGCAGACTGCCCGCGAGCTTTTCAGCTACATCGTCGAACAGGGGAAGAAAGATTACGACGTGCAACGCTACAAGGGCCTGGGGGAGATGACCGCGCCGCAGCTGTGGGAGACCACGATGGACCCCGAGCGCCGCACCCTGCTTTCCGTCAAGCTTGAAGATATCGCCGAAACCGAAACCATCTTTACGACGCTGATGGGGGAAGACGTCGAAGCGCGCCGCAAGTTCATTGAGGACAATGCGCTCGACGTAAAAAATCTCGACATCTGATTCCGCCGGGCGTCGGAGGGCGCGTGCGTTCGCCGCTCCCTCTGCGACGCGCCCCGCGTCTGAAGGCCAGGGCCGTCAACTCGTTCCCTTGCCGCTCTTTATTCCCACTCAACGTGAGTGCCACAACTCACTTACGTCTTCGCCGGAAACCCCTACATTGCTCTTAGCACTGATTTCTGCGCGAGCGAGGTATGCGGTACAGCTGGTTGATCAGCCTTCTTCTGCTCCAGGCTCCCGTATGGGCGGCCGAGGACGCAAAACCCGGAGTCACCGCCGACATCTATCTCTTGCGCACCGGCGAAATGCTCCAATCCCCGCACGTGGTTACCTACCGCATGGTCGAGTGGACCCAGACACGCGGCCGCTGGATCGCGCCCGACTTCGGCTACTACGACACGGGCTATGGCCGGGACCAGATTTGGTTCGCAGGGGCCGGTGCGAGGTTTCTGAATCGCCGCCATATCGATTGGTCGCAGGAAGTCTACCTGACTCAGGAAGCGGGCCCCGAGTCCCAAAACAAGCGCTCGCTCTGGCTATGGCCGGTTGTCGACCTGAGCTTCTTGCAGCGTCTCACTGGAGAAATTGCCGCCTATCCGACCATTCCGCTTGACAAAGCCCAGCGGTGGGGCGCCGATGTCGATCGGGCCAAGCTGGAATGGGCCGATTCCTCGCGATGGCTCGTGGGCTTCGGATACAGCGGTGGCATCTGCACCTCCCGCTCCTGGCAGAGCAAGCCCTTCGTCACCGTGACCCGCAAAACCAAAAATCTCGGTGACGTTGAATTCTGGTTGCAGCCCGCTCCGGATGGCGCCCAGGTGCAACTCCGCTATCTGCTCGTGCGCGACGAGCGCTGAAGCACTTCAAGCACTTCTAGTTCACCGTCAGGGTGAAGGTTGCGGTTGTCATCGTTTTGGCAGCATCGTTCCCGATTCCGGTGATAGTCACCGTGTAATTGCCGGCCGTGGTTCCGGGATTCGACTGCGTGGGGTTGCCGGTGCCGCCGCTTCCACCGCCTCCGCCGCAGGCCAGAAGCGCCGATGCGATGAATGCGATCAGCCCGAGTCCCAGGAAGCCCCGATAGAACCGGAGACGCCCCGGCACCAGAAGCAGAAGAATCGCCAGCGCTGCTCCGCCGCCGAATCCCTTCCAGCGTTTCTCCATCGCTAGATGGCTCGAAGACTGACCGCTGGGTGCTGTAGAACTTACGGTGACTGTCGCCGTTCCTGACGTCACACTCGAGCTCAGGGTTACGCTTTGGGCCGCGGAGCACGTCGGCATATCCGTCGCGCCGGTAGGACTGGCGGTGATTGCGCACGTCAGCGAGACTGTCCCCGCGTAGCCGTTTGTTGAGCTGATCGTAATCGTCGAGGTGGTCGACCCGCCCGGATTCATGCTGACCGCTGTAGCCGTCATCGTGTACGACTCCGCGGTCACCGTCACCGTCGATGTCCCCGTCGTCGCGTTGTACAAGGCCGCACTCGCCGAGTCAGGCGTATACGCTGCGGTCAACGTGTCGCTTCCAGCACTCAGGGAGCCGCCCGCAATCTGGATCGTTGCGGTTCCGCCGTTCAGCGTTGTCGCTGCCGAGCTATAGTTGCCGCTTGAAACCTTCACGGTCCCGGTGGGGGCTGCGCTTCCCGGGCTGCCGCTCACCGTCACGGTCACGGTGAGCGACTGGTCCGAGCCGATGCTCGATGCCGAAGGCGCGAGGGTCACCGTTGGCGTTGTGGGAGAGGAGGCTGGGCCGATAGTCAGCTGCGCCTGTTGCGAGCTTCCACCGTACGACGCCGTGATGGTGACTGTGGTCGCGACCGTCGCTGTGCCGGCTTGCAGTGTTGCGCTTGCCGACGTCTGACCGGCCGCGATTGTCACGCTCGCTGGAACCGTGAGCAGGCCGGCATCGCTCGACGTTAGTGTGATGCTCGCTCCTCCGGTGGGAGCGGCCGCGCTCAGGGTGATGGTCAAGGCGGAAGAGCCTCCGCCGGGCACCGACGCCGGGTTCAGGCTCAACGCGCTGATCGTCGGGCCTGTTCCCGCCACGCTGTCAATGAATGTCTGAACGTCAAGCGACCCAAGCCCAGTGGCCTCGTCGAATCCATCTCCCACGAGATACCCAGCTTCCCCTCCAGTCAGTCCCGTAGTGCCGGGGATGCTGTTGTTGCACATGCTCGGCGTATTGACGCTGCAGCCTGTAACACCGCTGCTGGCCACCGTCACGTCGTGAAAGGCGGCCGGCACACTCTCCGCTGTCGCGTAAAGCATGGGATTCAGATTCCCCTGAGACGCTCCAGCCTGCTGATCAAGCAGGGCTGCGATCCCAGCCATTCCGGGAGCCGCGGCAGATGTGCCGTCAAATGATTCGAAATACCCACTCACGCAGTCTCCGCCACCGGCGGCAAAGCATCCAAAGTAGCCATCGTGGCCGGAAGAAGAGAAGCTCACATCCGGCGTGTAGCGTCCTGCTCTCGCCGTCGGCACGCCCGACCCGGTTTGCCATGATGGGGTGGGGATGAAGCTGCTTACACCCCCACCCGTCGACGCAACCTGGGTCTTCGGCGGATTTACCGCGTCATTCAGCGGTTCGTTCCAAGCGCCCTCAGGAATATAGCTCAGGGCCGACGATAGCCCCGGTCGGTTGTCTGTGTTCCAATACTGGGCGGGATTTGCAGTGTCGTTGAATTCAGTCCCGCCGACGCACGTCGCATAGCCTGAAGAACAAATATCGTTGGGGCTGATTGGATCGGGATTGGAAGGCGGGGTAGTGAAGTAGGCGTCGCATCCTGCCGCACCGCCATCCCCAGAGGCAACAAAGATCGACATCCCTTCGGCTGCGCCCTGCTGGAAGAGCTGGTTCCAGTAGTTCACCTCCGGCGCCCCATTCAGGTATTCGCATCCGCCGAAACTGATGCTCATCACCTGCGGAGCCGGACTGGCGTCGACAAGATACTCGGCGTCCACATTGATTCCGCCGCTCGCAGCCGTCGCCACCACCAGTTCGATCTTGGCCGCCGGGGCCACGCTTCCCACCCGAAATACGTCGAGTTCCGCCTCGCCCTGAGCGGAAGTGTCAACACTCTGCGCCGGAGGAGAGGTGTAGGCAGGCCCCGGGTCTATCCCTCCGAGTGCTGTGGGAACGATTTCCGTCGGATTCCCAAACGTCGCGCCTGTCATCGTCCGGAAATTGGCAAAGTCGGCAAAGTCGGTTCGCGACTCTCCCACAATGCCCACCGTCACCCCTGCTCCGGTCAGTCCGGCGGGCACGTCGTAGATGGTGTCGAAGTCCCCTGGAGCGATGTAATCACTGGCGCCAACGCTGAACGCGGGAGACGGCGATTGCACCGCCCTCCTGTGGTGCAACGGAGTCTCCTCCTCAGACGACAAACCACGCACAGCCAGAACCAATGGAGCCAGCAATGCGGGTACAGTCGGCGCCGTAATCACCGCCATGCGCTGCACACCATGGACGTTAAAGGAGTGCAACTGGGTCTGAAACGCCTTCCCGACGGCATCCGCCGTTCCGCTGAATCGAATGATCCCCCGGCTTGGTGAAACCCACTTCACCTGCAGCCCCTGCGAAGCCAGCCACGCGGTCAGCGACTGGATCTCCTGAGGCGTACGCCCGAACTGCTGACCAATTTCAGCGGAAGTCAGCCAGTGGTGGTACTCCGGTGAGGATGGGTCCAGCTGTTCTCTCGTGAACTCGTCGAACGCCTCTTGCTGCGCCGGTGTGCGCGCAACCACGATCGACATATTCTCGAGCACCTGGCTCGACGGGATCGCGCCGGCATCATTGGCTGACGTTGCCCACTGCGGAACGTGGTTTGGCAAGGCGCTTCCGGGCGCCTGGACGCTAATCTCCACTCCTGGGTGTGCCTGCGCCTCGACGATCGCGCAGCCCATGAACAAGACATACGCAATGAGGTGAATGCCCAACGGCGACTTGTTTGACCGAGCGAGGTGAACAACCGGCCAGGAAGCATTCACATTCCGAAACATGGACTTTCCTTTCGTTTCGCAAATGGAACTTGTGCAACTTCCGGTCAACAAGCGAATCGATCCCGCTTGAATGACTGCAAACAGTTGGGGGGAGGAAAAGACAACGTATCTGGAATACCAGAGAATGATTGGACTTTCAAATTTCCGAATCGGGACCAAGAGAATGTCAGGCTTGATTACGCCTGGAATAGACGAAAATCCGTGAAACCATCAGGGGCCTTTTTTGCCTTGGCTTTCCCATCAGATTTGGACAACAATGCATTGGCCTGCGCATCAACATAAGAAACGCGTGGAACGCGGGCAGGTTTTTGGACCAGAGCAAGGAGGCAGAGATGGGAGCCTTCACTCGATACCGCATGATTGCGGCTTTTCTTGTGTCGGCAGCGTCAATCCTGGCGCCAGCTGAGACGGGCGAAACCCAGATTTCACTTGGCCGCGAGAACCTCTGCGTCACCGAAGGAGAGATCGGCTCCGACACCGCCAATCACCTGACGGTCGAAACGACGAAGATGCGGGCCTACGCGAACACGTGGACCGCTGATGCGATCTACGCCCACTTCACCTATATCGGCGGCACCGCCGAGGAATCCGCACTCGGTTCCGGCATCGTCCGGAGGCAATTTGGGCTCAAGCTGCGCGCCCAGAATGCCTGCAATCTGATCTACGCAATGTGGCGAATCGAGCCGGAATCGAAGATCGTCGTCTCCGTCAAGAAGAACCCCGGCCAATCGACCAGTGCGGAATGCGGTAACCAGGGCTACCAAAACATCAAACCCAGCCATACCGGGACGGTACCGGCCTTGAAACCCGGCGAAACCCATACGCTCGGCGCAGAATTGCACGGAGGCGCGCTTCGCGTGTTGGTCGACGGCAACCCGGTCTGGGAGGGTGACCTGGGCCCCGAGTTGAGCGGCCTGACGAACGGGCCCGTCGGCATCCGATCTGACAATGTTCACCTGGCCTTCGACTTGAGCGCCGGCGCATCCACTGGCCCCCACCCGCATTACCGGCTGGCCTGCAGAACCGGCCCCGGCGTCTCTGACTGATCGAGCCTCCGACTCATCCTCCGTCAAACCGTCAAAGTTTCGAGGAACATCCCTTATCCTGTCCGCGTAACAGTTTTTATGGCCGGCATTGGTACAGCTTTCCTCGGCCCCGGTCGCCGGCCGGGAGACACTCCATGTGCAAGTACACGAGAATTGCTCTTGCTGCCGCCCTGGCTAGCTTCTGCGCCCTTTCAGGATTTGCCAAAAGCCCATCCGCTGCAAAGGCCGGCGAGGGCACAATTGTCATCGTTTTCAAGGACGGTCACCGCCAGACCTTCAACCTCGCTGACATCGAACGCGTGGAGTTTCCAAGCCCCAACGTCGCAGCAAACCTGCCCTCAGACTCCCTGCTGCCACCGCGTTTCATCGGTCGCTGGAAAGTGGGCGACGGCAGCGGCAATGATTTCTACATCACCCTGAAGGAGGGTGGCAGCGCGATGCGCTCTCTGGGTGACGTCCATGGCCATTGGGTTTATTTCAACGGCGAGGCGCAGATCACTTGGGATGACGGTGCGCAGGACGCGATCCGGCGGGTCGGCTCGCACTATGAAAAGCGAGCCTTCGCGGCAGGCAAAACTTTCACCGACGAGCCAGACAACGTGACAGGCGCTCAAAACACGACGCCTCACCCGATTTAGCTTCCCGGCTTGTTCCTGACCTTGTTTGCCGAACGGCCTCCCGCTCGAATTACACACGGGCCGTGCGCGTGGCTTCCAGCAGGGTCTGCCATCCCGCCTTGCTCATCTTCAGCTTGCGCCCATTCGACAGCAGAACCCAGCCCTCGCTCCGTCCTTCGCGCAGAATCTCGCGCACGTGCTCGATGTTTACCAGCGCCGAGCGATGCACGCGCACAAACTTGCGCGGGTCCAGGGTTTCGGCGAGCTGCTTGATCGTCTCCCGCAGCATCAGGTTCCGCGAACCCACATGAATGCATGAGTAGTAGTCCGCGGCCTCAATCCATTCAATATCGTCGACATTTACAAAGCTCTCGCGTGCCGCATTGGGAATCACCAGTTTCTTCGGATACTCCCGGCGTTCCTTTGCGCTCAGCGCTTCCAGCACCGTCTTCAGCTGCTCCTGCGTCATCAGCGCGGCCTGCGAGGCGACGCGCTCTTTCACGCGCTTCAGGCTCGCTCTCAACCGCGCCAACTCTACCGGCTTGGTCAGGTAATCCAGAGCGTGCGCCTCAAAGGCCTTCAACGCATAGTGATTGTGCGCTGTCACAAAAACAGTAACCGGCATGTGCGGAGCGCCCACCTGCTCCACCACATCGAAGCCGCTGCATCCCGGCATCTCGATGTCGAGAAAGAGAACGTCGTAACGCCCATCCTTGAGCGCCGCCACCACTTCCCGGCCGTTGCGGCACTCCCCGGCAATCTCGATCTCGTCATCCTCGGCCAACAGCAGACGCAGCCGATCCCGCGCCAGCGGCTCGTCATCCGCAATCAGCGCCCGCAGCTTCATTCAGGCTTGCTCATAAGGAATCGCAATCGCAACTTCATACCCCCCGCGCTCCAGCGGCTCCGCGCGCATCGTGTATTCATTCCGGTAGAAATGCGTGAGCCTCTCGCGCGTGTTCTTGAGCCCGATTCCGTTTCCCGGCTTGGATTGTCCATCGCCTCCGCCGCTGTCGCGCACCTCGAGACGCAGTATTCCTCCGTCGCGCCGCGCCGACGCCTCGACCAGCCCATTCCCTTCGCACCGCGCAATCCCGTGCCGGATTGCATTCTCCACAATCGGTTGCAGCAGGAAGCACGGCACCAGGCTGTCCAGCGCTCCCGGTTCCACCTTGATCTCGATACGCAGTCGATCTGCAAACCGGATCTGCTCGATGGCGAGATAATTCTCCATCACTTCCAGTTCCTGCGCGAGCGGAACCTTTTGCGGCGTTGTCCGCTTCAGCGTGCTCTTCAGGATCGCATTCAGATGGCCGAGCATCTCCGCCGCTTCCTCCTGTCGCCCCAGCTCCACCAGCGTCGTAATCGCATTCAGTGTGTTAAACAGAAAATGCGGTTCCAGTTGCATCTGCAATGCGCGCAGCTGCGCTTCGGAGAGCTGCTTTTCCAATTCGAGCGATCGCATCGCGTCCCGCTGCGCGCGCAACTGAGAATGGACGACGCCAATCATGCCCAGCACAAAACCAAAAATCAGGATCTCCAGTCCGAACCGATTGAGACTCAACATGCTCGTCCAAACCGCCCGAGCGGTGGAGTGCTCTTGCCATCCCTCGTTCATAAACCCAAGGCTGCCCAGCAACAACAGGTGAACAACACCCAGGCCGCATCCCACCAGCACGTCGCCAACCAGCGCTAGCGGCGAAGCCTTCATGACCGACGGCGAGGTGAAACCGATGGTCCATAGCAGCGAGGCAAGACATCCCCACCAGCCCCACAACACGAACCCGTAAAGCGACGATGGAAAATAGAAGATTGAGTGGCACTCGCTTGCCGTGACGCCGGCCAGCGAAAGGGAAAGCACGACAATGGCCGCAAGACCGTAGAGGTGAATCCGCGGAGCGGGGTTCGCCCCGGAGTTGCGGTCGCGTTCCGCCAACCGGTCTTGCGTTACAAAACCGGGTACCACTGCACTGGCGTTCATTGCCAAGCGCCTCCCTGATCGCCACCGGCTGGCGATGCATCTAGATTCGCGCTCCGGGCCCTCCCGGGGCGAGACCTTCCCAGTCTACGCCGCTTCCGGTGCAGCCAATCCCTCCCACAATGCAGCCTGTGACTTCAGAAATTCGCAGGCTCTCATCCTTTGCCCTGCACCGTAACCGAGTAGAGCGCGTGATGCCCGAGGATAAACAGCGTTCGTCGATCGCTGCCACCAAAGACAAGGTCGATGGGGCGTTCCGGCACATCGATCTCCGCGATCTGTTTCCCAGCCAGGTCGTAAACGAAAATCTGCCCGTTCGCCACATACACGTTTCCCCGCCCGTCGACAGCAACACATTCACCGCCACGATCCGCAAAGGGCTTCAAATCTCGCAATGTCCCGTCAGCTCCCACCGTCGCCGAGTACGTGCGATCCTCCGATGCGCTCGTGACAAACACCCGCTCACCTGGTCGCGCCGCGATCAGCCCATACGCATCGAGATTGTCTGAGAAGCGCCAGCCCGACGTGTCCCTTGCCGGTCCTTGTTGAAACACCCGCCCCGCCGGCAGCACCAGGCTCCCATCCGGCGAAAGATATTCGCGAGCCTTTGCCGTCGTCACATCTTCGGCAAACATCTCGGCCAGCGTCTTGAACCGAAATGTCTGCACGTCAAGCTGGTCTTTGAACTCGCCGTTGTTCCAGTAGTTGACCGGAAACAACACCGCAGCTTCTGTCGTCTTTGCCGGTTGTGGTTGAAGCACTCTGATCTCCGCATCCGGCGATCCGGGAAGAAACGAATACACAGTGCTCTCCGGCCCGGCCGACGAAACCACCAGCAGGTTTCCACCTCGATCGACAGCCAGGTTCACCGCGTCCAGAGAATTGTCCCGCTCCACCGTGAGCCCCTCCGACTCCGACCATCCGTAAATCCGCTGCTCGTGGTGATCGACAAAGTAAAGCTTCCCCGCTGCATCCGCCGTCGCCCCTGAAATCGAGAAGAATCCGTCCTCGAGCTTGGCAACCTTCGCGCCTGGCGCCAGTACCGCGGTCGCATCGGGCACCGCAGGCGGCTGCGGCCGCACCGGAACATCGAGAACCGCAAACTCCCGCTCCCGCGTTTCCAGGTGATGCGTCATGTCTTGGACCGCATTCTCATAGGGAAACTTGCTCACGCGCAGAAAGGTTCCCGGCCCATTTTCATCCGCGATTCCGTATCCGCTCTCCGCATTCACGTGCACGTTGCGAAAGTGAATGTCGCCGGAGTTGTAGAGTCTGATCGCCGCTGCGGAAGGCGCGCGCGAGCGCGTCACGCGATAGCCGTGATAGTTGGCGATCGTGATGTTTCTCGACCAGTCGAACTCCAGCGACAACGCTTCCGGGCTCTCGCCCGCCTCTTCCTCAGTCTGGGGCGCATTCACGTCCCAGTTCTCCGCGTGCTCAAACTTAATCTCGTTTCGCACGTGGTGTTCGGTCGACAGCTCGTACACGTGCCCGGGCGTCTTCGTGTTCGACACTACAAACCCTGCCTGGGCAAACGTGTTCGGCGTCCAGATGTCTGCGAACGTTCCTCCGCCGCCATCCGTCACCCACAGACTTGGATACTGTGCATCCCAGCGCTTGCGCAGATCCGAATCCGCCGTATGGTTGTTGTTGTAAGGATTCGTCCCGCTCCCGTGACCGCCAAGAAAGCGCACATCATCCACCAGGGAATCGGCGCCCGCCTTCCACCACAGGGCGACCGCGCGCGGATTGATCCCGCCCGCTAAAATGCCAATCCCCGAAACGATATTGTTGCCGCCCTCCGGAGCCAGCAGCACCGCCTTCGGCGAGCCCACGCCCTGGTACCCCGCCGTCGAATCAAGCAGATCAAATTGCGTGGCCGTCGGATGCAGCCCAATCAGCACCGTGTTCGCTTTCAGTGCAATCGTGTCACTCACCACGTAATGGCCGCTGGGAAAATAGAGCACGCGATGCCCCTCGATCGCTGCACGGATCGCCGCCGTGTCGTCGGTCGCGCCATCGCCTTTCACGCCAAGATCATGCACGTTTACCCACTCGCTGGTCGGCGGCAGTGCGCGAATCGCGGGCGGCAAAGCGCCGGGCAGAGTCTTCAATCCGGTCGCGTCGAGTCGCTCGCCCATCGACCCCATGCTTCCTTCGCGCGGAACAATCAATCCAAAGTTGAACTCATCAACGCGATATGCCGCTCCCTTGCCTGCAATCTTCCTCCCGCTCTCGCGCAACGTCGCAAACGTCGGCACGTTCGCCAGCACAGCGTTCTGAAAACCGATCTCGGTCAGAGGACTTTTTTCCTTGCTGATTGTCACTGCCTGCTTCGAAACATTCTCAAAGCGGCAATCCTTCGCCCACAGCTCGTCCGAATACCCCTCATCGATGTCGATGCCCACGGGCACATTGCGAATCGTGTCGCGGATCAGCGTCAATCCCGCCTCGTGCTCGCGGATCGCCGCCTCCCGCTGCTCTTCAAAAGTCGAATCAATCAGGGTGAATTGCCATGCCGGCGACGTCTTTTCCGTCAGGATCCCGTAGCGTCCTCCGTAGAAATGCAGATCCTCGGCCTCGTTGCCGACTTGCGTCAGCCCCGCAAGTCCAGACCCAATACGGAAATCCATGTGGCTTAAATATGAGTGTTGCGCCACGTGAAAACGAATCGCGATCGCCGCAGAATTCCCCTCCCCAATCACGAAATCGATGTTGCTCATCGCTGAATAAAACGTATTTGGATTCGCGTCGGCAATCGCATCGTTGGGCGGTACGCTTCCCGGCGGCGGGAAGGCGACACGTATTCCGGCGCGCCGCATCCCCAGGGGTCCAAGTCCGGCAAAGATCACCATGTCCGCCACACCCGATTGAAAGCCGGGCGTGCGATCGGCGAGATAAAAAACCGGGCGTGTTAGCCCGATACCAAACACGCGTATGCCCGGCCAGACATAGACTGTCCGCGTCAGCCGATACCGCCCCGACGGCACAAACACAATGCCTTCGCGGCCGTTGCTCGCCGCTTTATCGATGGCTGCCTGAATGGCAGCGCTGTCATCGGCTTTGCCGTCTCCGCGCGCCCCAAATTCGGGAGCATTCAGATAAATGGCTTTCGGATCGTTCAGCCGTGATGTGTAAATGGACGCGGCAGATAAATTCGTCGCCCAGCAGAGAACGATTAGAGGAAGGAGCGCATTGCGAGGCATGGGTGAGGTCCGGAACGACATTCTTCTCCGCACCGAAGCGGGGATCAGGACCCATCGTACCGGAACGCGCCCGAACCGTCTTCAACCACGTGCTACACTTGCGCCTTCGCCGGCCTCAGTCTATCCAGCCTTGCGCCACGCCTTCTGCTCGATAACCACATCCGCATCGCGCAGGAGGTCTTCAAACAGAACGCGATAGTGAATCATAGCCTGACGCAAATCTTCGGTGCTGGCTTGGCCTTGCGCGTGCCGCAGTGCGATCGCATGAGCCGCCCGATAGTTCTGCGACACCACCGGGTGATCCACCGAGATGTCCTCGGCGCGTTGTTCGAAATCCGCGACCGGATAGCCCCGGGTTGACATCAGGTCCCCGACCAGCTGGTCGGCCTCGGCGACAGCTCCCGCAGGCGCATCGACAAAGCGCGCCTGGACCTGGTCCCACGCACTGATGAACCTCCCTCGGTCAGCGGCCGACAGGGTGCGCAAGTGAAACGACTCGACGCGCTTAGCCCGTGCGTCGAGCTGCTCTTCGGCGCGGCGACGATCCCCGCGCTCCATAAGGGTTCGCTCGTACTCTGTCTCGCCAAAGCGACGCCGTAGCCGTTCGGAGCGACGTTTCTCCAGCAGATACACGAGAACTCCGCCGAGGACAACAACGACGGCGATGATCGCGGCAATCTGTCCGGCAGTCAAATCTGATAGGTGCATAACATATCTCCTGCACGCGATTCCTTAGAACGACGTGCGATGGTTCGCGTCGCGGCACCCGCTCAAAAATTGAGGTGCGGCACACGGTGCTTTCCAGAACATTTGGAAAGCCGAACTGCTTCCTGGGTTGCTTGGATCACCAATATCCACAGGCTCATGCTCCATGCAGTCTCGCGGGCGGTCTGCCGTCGGGGCAGAGGAGCAACCTTTCGCTGTGAGCGTCGATCTCACGCGGGAAGCGGTTGCGTTGCGGCTTCCGATGAGCGTTGGTTTCCAAACAAGCGCTTGCAGCCAATGCGCATCGCACAGGGAGAGTTTCTTATGAATCAGCAGCTCAGAAGCGATCCGCGGGACCTCGAATTGACCACTGCCGATCTCGCGAAAACCAGTGAACCCATTTCGACGGACCCGGATTCCGAACGCGACACGAATCGAGTCAGTCGGACGACCAGAAATCAGGCTGACGGTGAATTCGACCGTTCAGCGGATCGAAGCCCGTATCGCCCCGCGGTGAATCCGTTCTTCGAACGGGATGATCCTCCCTTTTCCAACGAGCCCGACCAGGTGGAAGAGCAGGACTGGCGGAAGATGAAATCCGCCAATCCTCCGACCGACTCAACCGACGACAGCTCGCTCACCGCTCCGCTCTTCTCGACTCACGAGACGAACGACTTTCATGCACGCTGGGACGCGGTGCAGGTGGGCTTTGTCGATGAACCCCGACGTGCTGTGCAAGAAGCGGACGGTTTGGTTGCCAGCGCAATCCAGCGCCTTGCTCAGATCTTTGCCGACGAGCGCGCGAAACTCGACAAGCAATGGGACCGCGGCGATGCAGTCTCCACGGAAGACCTGCGCCTGGCGCTACGCCGCTATCGGTCCTTCTTTGGCCGGCTGCTTTCGATCTAACCTATCTCCCAGCCCGCGATGCGGAGCCACAGTTCTTCCCATGTGGCTCACGCATCCCGCGACGCCCTCGCCTCGGCGCGCACATTCCCCCGTTAGCGGCCTCACACTTTGACTTCCGCCCTGCATGGTAGCCTTCCACTGAACTCAAAACCAGGGGGAGTTGTGCAACTTTCATTGCATCCCTTTGCCGCAATCACGCTCGTCGCCGGCTGGACCATCGGAGTCATGGCTCAGCAGCTCAAGCCCGTGGCTTCCGCAGGCCCAGGCGAGGCTCCAATCGTTGCCGGAGATTCGGCCTCACCATCCTCCATCCATTCGCAAGAGCAACCGGTGGACAATCCGGTCGCCGACCCAAGGGCCGTGGTGACTCTCAGCAAAGCGCGCTTCACGATGCTCACGCCGCAGCTGATCCGTATGGAGTGGTCCGCCGATAGCAAATTCGAAGATCACGCATCGTTGGTCTTCATCAATCGGCGTATGCCCGTGCCGAAGTTTACGAGCAGGATCGAATATGCCGGGAAGACGCCGTCTCTGGAGATCCAAACTGATGCGTTGAGGCTTACCTACTCTCCTTCCGGCGACGGCCGATTCACCGCGGACAATCTCAGCATCGCGCTCGAGGTCGATGGCAAGCCCGTAACCTGGAAGCCCGGGGCCCACGATGCCCAAAACCTGCTCGGCACCACGCGCACCCTGGATGGTGCTCTCGGCGACAAAACCAAGGAGCCCATCGGCAACGGCTTCGTTTCACGATCGGGCTGGGCGGTGGAAGACGATTCGACGCGGCCTCTCTTCGATTCCGCCGATTTTCGTTTCCTTGAGGGGGAGAACAGTCCCTGGCCATGGGTCATGGAGCGTCCTGCGGGCGACCGCCAGGACTGGTACTTCTTCGGCTACGGACACGACTATAAGAAAGCTCTCGGTGACTACGTCCGCGTCGCCGGTCGCATTCCGTTGCCGCCTCGCTTTGCCTTCGGCGCGTGGTGGTCGCGTTACTGGGCGTACAGCGACCAGGAAATCGAAGAAATCATCCGCGGCTTCCGCGAAAACGATACGCCGCTCGACGTCTTCGTCATCGATATGGATTGGCACATCAATCGCGAACAACTCGAAGCAATGGGAGAAAAGGACCAGGCCGGCCAATCGCTGGGATGGACCGGCTACACGTGGAACAAACTGCTCTTTCCCGATCCCGTCCAATTTCTCACCCACCTGCATGCCGACGGACTGAAAACCAGTCTCAACATGCATCCGGCGTCGGGAGTGCAGCCTTGGGAAGAAGCCTATCCCGCGATGGCGCGCGCGATGGGCATTGACCCGGCAACAAAGAAATACGTCCCATTCGACATCACCGACAAGAAGTACGCGACGAACTACATGAACCTGCTTCACCATCCACTCGAGAAACAGGGCATCGACTTCTGGTGGCTCGATTGGCAGCAGGAGTCGACCACGAAACTTCCCGGCGTGAATCCTACGTGGTGGCTCAACTACGTCCACTTCACCGACGAGCAGCGGGAAGGCAAGCGTCCCCTGCTCTTTCATCGCTGGGGAGGCCTCGGCAACCACCGCTACCAGATCGGCTTTTCCGGCGACACCATCTCTGTTTGGGATTCGCTGGCCTTTCAGCCGTGGTTCACGGCAACCGCGGCCAACGTCGGCTACGCCTACTGGAGCCACGACATCGGCGGCCACATGCCTGGCGCGGTCGATCCCGAGCTGTATACGCGATGGGTGCAGTTTGGCGCCTTCAGTCCAATCTTGCGCACCCACACCACCAAGAATCCTGACTCCGAACGCCGTATCTGGGCTTATCCCGAGCCGTACTCCTCGATTCTTCGCTCGGCATTCCAGATGCGCTACGCGCTCCAACCCTACCTCTACACCGAAGCCCGCCGCACCTACGACACCGGTGTGGCCTTCTTCCGCGCGCTTTACTACGACTGGCCCGAAGCCAATGAAGCCTATACCAGCAAGAACGAGTACCTGTTCGGCGATCAAATGCTCGTGGCTCCGGTCGTGGCGCCTGCCGAAAAAATCAGTGGCCTCGCCTCAGAACGCGTCTGGCTCCCCGAGGGCGAGTGGATCGAGTGGCCGACGGGCAAACACTTCATCGGCCCCGCCAGGCTCGACCGCAACTTTTCGATCGATCAAACCCCAGTCTATTTAAAGGCCGGCGCGATTGTTCCTATGCAACCGCCCACGCTCCATACCAGCGAGAAGCCCGTCGACCCGCTCATTGTCAACATCTGGCCGTTGAAGCCGGGCACAAGTTCCAGCTATTCCGTCTATGAAGATTCCGGCGTTTCGGTGGATTATCAACGCGGCGTCTTCGCGCGCACGCCCATTCAAGCAAAGCAAACCGGCGACTTGCTTACCGTCGAAATCGGCCCCGTCGAAGGCAGCTATCCCGGCATGCTGAAAACCCGCGGCTACGAACTACGCCTTTCCGCCGATTGGCCGCCGGAATCGGTCGTGGTGAATGGTTCGCCCCTGAAACAAGGAACGGCCGGGGTCAGGTCAGGCTGGAGCTTCGAGGGCAACACACTTACCACCATCATCCCGATTCCCAGCATAAGCAGAGCAAGCCGGGTCGCCATCGAAGTACGCCGCGCCCAGGGCCTCACCAATCGGCGCGACGACCTGGACGGCTTTGCCGGCGCCATGACCCGCTTGCGCGGCGCTTACGACGCGCTTCAAAAAACCTGGCCCATCGCGCAGCCGCCCGATCCGCTGATTGACGCCATGCAAACCGGCGACCGCCTGAGCTACCACCCCGAAAGAGCCAAAGAGGAGATCGGACACTTTCACGAGGTGATTCTCGATGCGCAAACGGCTGTCGATGGCGTGCAGCAGGGATTCGCAGAACGCGTCGACGAATTCGTCAAGCGCATGGGTCAAAGCGCGTTGCGCAACGTGGACATCGGCTCGGAAAAGCAGAGCAGGCTCGATGCATTGGCACGGGCCCAGAGACTGCTCGCCGACGCACACTAAGCGCCAAACGACAAACGGGATCTGCCTCCTCGCGGATCCCGGTGTCACGTCTTGTTTGTGTGCCTGCCCTTATGCTTTCCAGGGGTCTTCGCTCGCGCAACACGATGGCTTGCTCGCAGCAACCTTCGGATGCTCCCAGCCGGCACTGGGATCGACGAAATACCCCTCGTCGTATTTGTCGTGATGACGCACCCATGCCATGGTGTGCTTCAGACCCGTCTCATCGCGTCCTTTCGGCACCAGGTCCAGGAAGTTGTACGTCCCCACCAACATGTCGAGTCCGCGCGCATAGGTCGAGTAGGTGTGGAAGATGCCGTCTCGATCCCTGGAGAAAACGCTCAGCCCCGGCCGTTCTTCGGCTGGAAACTTCATCATTTCGTAGTTGTAGTAGACCTCGTCCTTGCCGACTTCCTCGGGTGACGCCGACACCTGGTAGTCATGGTTGAAGTCGCTGCCGAATGACGACACCCAGCGAAACTTCCACCCCATGCGCCGTTTGAACGCTTCGATCTCGGCGATGGGAGCATGCGAGACTACAGCCAGTGTCACATCCCGGTTTGCCAGGTGAATGGTCATGCCGTCGAAATGGTCTGCGAGATACGAGCAGCTTTTGCATCCCTCCTGCCAGCCTGGCCCCAGCATGAAGTGGTAGATCACCAGCTGGCTCTTGCCCGCAAAAAGATCGGCAAGCCCCAGCTTCCCTTGCGGTCCTTCAAACTGGTACGCCTTCTCGACCTTCTCCCACGGAAGCTCGCGCCGCTGCCGGCTCAGGTCATCGCGCAGGTGCGTAAACTGCTTTTCCTTCGCCAGGAATTCCTTGCGCGCACGAACCCACTCATCGTGCGAAATGACCTTCTTCTCCTTCACCTCGAACGCCGCTGTGGCCATGTTCCACCTCTTTGGTTTCGCTCTCGTCCGTCAATCTTTGTGTGCTTTCTTCTTTAAAACCGTGACCGCGATCAGCGCCGATAATCCGCCCGTACCCGTGGCGCTCCCGGCAATGATCGCCGCGGTCGCAATGCAAAAAGGGCACATATTCCGCTCCCATCGCGTCCTAAGCTTGCGCTTGCTGCATGAACGGTGGAGGCTCGTCGGCGCTCGGTCCCCACGTGGCGGGTACAGGAACATTCAGCAACCGCAGATACACGCTGAACTGTCCGCGGTGCTGGTACCAGTGGCTCAGCATGATGTTGCGCAGGAAGGCAGATCGCGGCATCGCCAGCAGTTCCTTTCCGGCTGCCACCAGGCGCCATGTCTCGCCCATCGCACCATCGTCGAACTGCGGAAGCACCTCGCGCACCGTCGCCACGCTTTCGTCCATCGCGTTGAGGATTTCAGTGCGGTCAGATGGCTGCGGGAAGCTGAAGCCACGCGCTTCTCCCGGGTTGCTTTGCGCAAAGCGCACAACCCCTCCCGGAACCAGGGCCAGATGATAGGCCAGCTGACCAGCAGTCAGAGATTTCTCATGCGGCTTCCACGCCAACTTGTCTTCCGGCAAACGCTCAAGAAACTTCCTGGTGAGAGAGGCTTGCACCTCGAACTCCGCAAGCATCGTCTGCGCAATGGATGGGGTCGCTGTTTCCGCAACGGGCATGTTGTCCTCCTTCTTCAGGAAAATGAATTCTGTTTCCGGGCCGCTTCGGCGCGCTTCCTGGCTTGCTCCATCATGTAGTTCCAGCCCACCGACACACCCTTCCGGTGGTCGTCCTGGATTGGGCCGAAGCCCAGGTGGTGGAACTTGATCAGGGTCACGCCATTCTCTTCGCTGAGTCGGTATTGCACGTTATTCGTTACCGGCAACGACATCATCAGCGGTCCCGAGAACTCCAGCAGTGTGGGCCGCTTGATCGCCTGCACCACCGCCCAGAAGTGCCCGCTCCCGTTTCCAAGGTCACGGAACCACCTTCCCCCTGGCCACGGCTCGAGTTTCATCTGCAGCGGCCTTCCATCCGGCGTTTCATTTCCCGGTCCCAGCTGCTCCAGGAGCGCGTCAAACGTCACATCGATGGGCGCATGCACGCGCATCTCCTGGTTCACGGTCAACGTCAGGCTTTCGATTTCTGAGAGCGTCGCAGTCATCGGTTCTCCTTGGTGTTCTGGTTCAGATTTCCATGCATTTTCGCTTCGGCGCGTTCCTTGATGCGATGGAGCTGGTGGCTCCAATAGCGCTCGAAGCTAGCGGTCCACTCGTGCAATGGTCGGATCGCCTCCGCGTTCGTCTGGTAAAGCTTCTGCCGTCCCTGGCATCGCATACGCACCAATCCCACGTTGCGCAAGACCCGCAAATGCTTTGAGACCGACGGCTGATCGATGCGCAAGGCCGCCACAATCTCATTCACCGCGTGCTCTCGCACCACCAATAGCGCGAGAATCTCGCGCCTCCGCGGCTCGGCTACGGCATTGAATGCATCGGAAGTGGTAGCAGCCCGCGCCATGACAGAAAGAATATTACATTCCCATATAGGAATATGTCAAATGGTACTTTGCAAAGATTTGCACAGGCTCAAAGTGGAAGGTTTGCAGCCAAATCCAGCGCAGGTTTACGATGCGGGCTTATGCGAAAACTGATTGCTTGCGTTGCCTTCCTGATTTTCCTGCACGTTTCCACAGCTTCAGCGCAGGCGCCGGACCCCCTGGCCCCCACCCTCGGAGTTAAGTCTGCCGACGCGATCGATCTCGAGTGGCAGCAGTCGGTCAGCAAATACGACGCAGAGCGAAATCGCCTGCTCGGAGAAGCCGAGAAACAAGCGCATGACGGCCCATTCCGTCCCGACTGGGCCACGCTCATCAAGTACGAGCAGCCGCAGTGGTATAAGGACGCGAAATTCGGCATCTTCATTCACTGGGGCGTCTATTCAGTTCCCGCCGCGGAGAATGAGTGGTATCCGCGCAACATGTACTACCCGAAAGAAGGCGCGTACAAAAACTTCCACGACCACTTCGCGAACGGGGACGCGTCGAAAGGCTATAAAGATCTGATCCCGCTGTTCCGCGCCGAACACTTCGATGCCACAGAGTGGGCGCGCGTCTTCAAAGACTCCGGCGCGCAGTATGTCGTTCCCGTCGCCGAGCACCACGACGGCTTCTCGATGTACGACTCCGGCCTGAGCGACTGGACCGTGGTCAAGATGGGCCCCAAGCGCGACACGCTTGCCGAGCTCTCCAAGGCTGTTCGCGCCGAAGGCCTGCACTTCGGCCTCAGCTCGCATCGCGCCGAGCACAACTTCTTCTATGATGGCGGCCGCGCCATCCGCTCTGACGTCAACGATCCCAAATACGCGTCACTCTACGGCCCTGCCCATCAGTGGTTCGACGCCGCCGGCGATAACCACACCCTGATCAACGACTGGACGTATGTCAGCCAGGCATGGACCCGCGACTGGCTTGCCCGCGCCACTGAGCTCGTCGAGAAATACAAGCCGGAGATCGTCTACTTCGACTGGTGGATCGGCCAGCCCAACTTCCGTCCTGCCGTCGCGGAGTTCGCCGCTTTCTACTACAACTACGCCGTAGCACACGGCTACACAGGCGTGATCAACTTCAAAGATTATTCGCTCGACTGGAAAGCAGGCGTGCGCGACTTCGAGCGCGGCCAGCAAGACCACATCGTCGCCGACCATTGGCAAACCGACACCTCGATCAGCGACGCAAGCTGGGGCTACATCGAACACGACACCTTCAAGACGCCCGAATTCCTCGTCCACCAGCTCATCGACATCGTGAGCAAGAATGGCAATCTGCTGCTCAACTTCGGCCCGCGCTCCGACGGCACCATCCCCGAACAGGTGCGCGCGACTCTGCTGGAGATGGGCACATGGCTCAAAGTCAACGGCGACGCGATCTACGCGACCACGCCATGGAAGACTTTCGGCGAAGGTCCCACGCAGGTCACCGGCGGCGCATTTCACGACACCGACACGAAACCCTATACGCCCGAGGATTTCCGGTTCACCGCCAAGGGAAACACCGTTTACGCCATTGGCATGGCGTGCCCGCCCGATCACAAGGCTACGATCCATTCGCTGGGATGGGCGCACGAAGGTGCGTCAATTCCGATCGCGAATGTCGAATTGCTTGGCTCAGCGGAAAAAGTCGTGTGGACGCAGGCTGCCGATGCACTCACCGTCACGTTGCCTGAGAGCGTGGCGTGCAAATACGCTTACGCCCTCAGGCTGACGCCCGCAGCCAAATGAGGCGGCCCTGCGTGCGCTCAGTAGCCCGGCCCCGGAGGCGGGCCGTTGCGGAACACAGCCTGGTATCCTTCGCGGAAGCCGTGCCGATAATCCTCCCACGCCGGCGGAGGCACCGGAGGGTTACGAAAACGCGGATGCCGCTTCGCCTCGGGCGGCAAAGCTCGGGCAACGTCACGCCGCGCAGCTTCGACGCCATCGTGGTAACCGCGTTGCGCAATCTCGGTGTAACCCGGAGGGGGCGGTGGCGGAGCATAGGCCACTGGCTGCGGATGCGAGCATCCGGCGACGGCCAGGGGCAGCAACAAAACAGAAAGTGCAAGTGCTTTGCGCATCATGAAATCCATCCTTTGAATGAGTGAAAGGCGTTTCTTTTTACTCGCTGAGACAGAACCCCGTGATCGCCAAGAGGGATGCTTCTCAGCCTTGCATCTTCCAAACCCGGGTTTTCGCAAAGTGTTGCACATTCTCTTGCAGTCAGGACACGGTACCAAAGCGTGCTATCCTCCCCGTCATGCCACGCGTGCCACTCGATCGTCGAACCGTTCTCGCCGGACTCGCAGCCGGTTCAACCGCTCTGTGCTTTCCTCGTGCATGGTCCGCTGACGCATCCGCATCTCCATCCGGCATCGCCCACGATCCGCTGCGCCCGGAATATCACTTGCTCCCTCCGCATAACTGGATGAATGATCCCAACGGCCCCATCTGGTGGAAAGGTCGATATCACCTCTTCTACCAGCTCAATCCGCACGCGGCAGTATGGGGCGACATGCACTGGGGACACGCGGTCAGCCCCGACATGGTGCACTGGCAACACCAGCCCATCGCGCTCGCTCCCACGCCGGGCGGCGCCGACAGCGAAGGCTGCTTCAGCGGCTCCGCGGTCGTGAACAATGGCGTCCCCACATTCATCTATACCGGCGTTCAAAACGCTCGGCCAGATAGGGTCACGCTCCACGACGGCAGCGACAAATTGCGCGAAACCCAGATGCTTGCCACCTCTGAGGAAGATGATCTGCTCCACTGGAAAAAACTCGAGACTCCCGTCATCGCGTCTCCGCCTGCCGGGGTCACCGTGACGGGCTTTCGTGATCCCTGCCCGTGGCGCGAAGATGACGGATGGTATCTCGGCATCGGGTCCGGAGAGCGGGGCAGGGGCGGCTGCGTGCTTCTTTACCGATCCCAGGATTTGCGTCACTGGGAGTATCTCCACAAACTCGCCGAGGGCAAGCCCAACGGCAAAGTCGCGGTGAATCCCTGCGACAGCGGCGAGATGTGGGAGTGCCCCGATTTTTTCGCACTCAATGGCCACCACTGCCTCTTTTATTCCACCGAGGGCAAGGTCCTCTGGTCGACTGGAAGCTACGATATGCATGCGCACCGTTTCAAAGCGCAGCACGAGGGCATTCTGGACCACGGCGCCTACTACGCCCCCAAAAGCTTTCTCGCCCCCGATGGGCGTCGCGTCCTTTGGGGATGGATTCAGGAAACGCGTCCGCAAACCGAATATGCCGCCGCCGGGTGGGCGGGCGTGATGTCCCTTCCCCGCGTGCTCACCGTTGACTCAAAGGGGCAGCTCGAAATCAATCCCGCTGCCGAGGTCAAGAGCCTGCGCGGTCCTGTCGAACACGTGAAATTGACTCCGCAGAACCCTTGGCGCGCGCATCTCACAACCCTGCGTCACGAGCTCTCCATCCCCATCAGTCTCTCGGCTCGCGCTGTCTCAGTCCGGCTCTTCACCGCCGGTGCGCAGGTGTGGGAGTTGACCATCGATGTGGCCGCGAACGCCATTCATTGCGGAGAAGAGACCTTTCCGTTGCCATCGCTTCCCTGGGCGCGTCCGTCCCTTGATCTCTTCCTCGACGGCTCTGTGATCGAAAGCTTCATCGGCGGCCGCGAAGCCCTCACCAGCCGCGTCTACGAGGTGAAGCCGGGAGCGACTGAAGTGGAAGTTGCCATCACCGGACCCCACACGGTCGCTCTCTCTCACTGGCCGCTTGCCGTCATCTCTCCAGACCGCCTCACGGCCTGAGCCTGAGATAATTGCCGCACCGCCGTCTTCGATTCGTGCCAATTTGACTCGTTGCAGAGGACAATGATGACTCTCGACCGCCGTCTGTTTCTCGTTGCCTGTACGCGCGCAGGCATCGCTTCTCCGCTTCTGCCCGGGATTCTCTACACTCTCGCCGCACAGGCGCAGCAAACCGATCCGAATGATCAGTCACAGCCACCCAAAATTTCCCCCGAGATGATCGATCAAGCCGCTGTCCTTGCGGGCGTGGGCCCGTTCACAGCCGAGCAGAAGCAGATGATGATCGACGGACTCGTCGACCACACCGGCTCCTTCAAGGCGATCCGCAAACTGAATCTGCCCAACTCCGTCGCGCCCGCCTTCGTCTTCCATCCGCTGCCCGCCGCGAACGCAGACACGCGCGAAGCGCCCATTGTCCCGGGCAAGACCGCGTGGGAGCCCGATGCCCCCGTGGACGCACCCGCCAACATCGAAGACCTCGCTTTCGCCTCCGTGAGTGGACTGGCCAGCCTGATCCGTGCACGTAAGATCACGTCGCTCGCGCTCACTCAGATGTACCTCGCACGCCTCAAGCGCTACGACCCCAAGCTCCATTTCGTTATCACGCTCACTGAAGAGCGCGCTCTCGCGCAGGCCAAAGCCGCCGACGCCGAAATCGCTGCCGGCAGGTATCGTGGCCCGCTGCACGGCATTCCCTGGGGCGCGAAGGACCTGCTCGCCGTCAAGGGCTACCCCACAACCTGGGGCGCCGGCGGATTTGAGCACCAGGCCTTCGAAGAAGATGCAACCGTGGTCCAGCGACTCGATGCCGCGGGCGCCGTTCTGGTCGCGAAGCTCACCCTAGGTGCGCTCGCCATGGGCGACAAGTGGTTCGGCGGGCGGACGCGCAATCCGTGGAACACGAATCAAGGCTCGAGCGGCTCCTCGGCCGGATCGGCAAGCGCAGTCGCGGCCGGTTGCGTCGGCTTCGCCATCGGATCGGAGACGCTGGGTTCCATCGCATCTCCCTCCACCGTCTGCGGCGACTCAGGTCTTCGTCCTACCTTCGGTTTTGTGCCGCGCACCGGTGCCATGGCCCTAAGCTGGACCATGGATAAGCTCGGACCCATCTGCCGCTCTGCAGAAGACTGCGCCCTCGTGCTCGAGGCGATTCACGGACCCGACGGCAAAGACACTTCCGTCCATCCCGCAAGCTTTCGCTGGGACCCGGATTTCGATTGGAAGAGCTTGCGCATCGGCTTCTTCAAGAGTTCGCTCGGGCCATCCCAGGAAAAACCCAAGCCCGAAGAAGCCAAACCCAACGAAGCCGCCCAAGAAAAGAAGCAGCGCGAAGATCGCAACGCCATGCACGAAAAATATTGGATCGCGGGTCAATATGACGGGCGCATGGAGCTCGCAGCGCTCAGCAAGTTGCGCGCCATGGGCATCGACCTCATCCCCATGGAACTCCCCAAACTTCCCTGGGGCGCGATCGCGCCGCTCCTCGAAGCCGAAGCCGCCGCGGCCTTCGATGACCTCACCCGCTCTGGCCGCGATAAGCTGCTCACCGGTCAACTCGCCGACGACTGGCCCAACACCTTCCGCACCGCGCGCCTCTATCCCGCGGTCGAATACATCCAGGCCAATCGCGCACGCACGCTGGGCGTGCAGCAGATCTCGGCGCTCTTTGAAAAAGTCGACATTATCGTGACATCCACCTTCGGCCCGCAGCTCACCGCGACCAATCTCACTGGGCATCCCGCATTGATCGTCCCCATCGGCTTGCGGGGCCCCGACTCACCTCCGGAGATCGTCCGCCCCGACGATGGGCCCTTCAGCGGATCGGGCGGGCCGGACACACCCGTGTCCATCACCTTCCTGGCCGGCCACTATCAGGACGCGAAGCTGGCCGCCTTTGGACGCGCATTCCAGCAGGCCACTGAGTTTCACAGGCTGCATCCCAAGCTTGACTGAGCTGTTTGATCGGCGCCGCGCGGTTCATTTGCCGCGATTTGGCTCCGCATGCTTCCTCTCGTGTTTCCCCGCAGCGGGCGCATGTTTTTTGCCGGCCGATTTCGCCGGCGACGGCGTTGCGATCGTGTGATTCGCCAGATCCACGACAAACTGATCGACGATGGTTGGCGCTTGGATCGGTGTCGTCGGTGAAGTCGTGGTCGCCGTGCCGCTGATGCTCAAGGCAGTCACCTCGAGACTCGCCGCGCTCGCTGCAATTCGCACAAATCCAAAATTTGTGTCGTTGTACTGCGCCAGCGTAATCGTATTGCCCTGGCCATCCGGCTCCGTCTGTTGGCCCGGCGCCGGCTTGTTTCCTTCCTCGTCCGTCTTCAACTTCGACAGGTTGTAGTAGCCGCCATTCCCCGCAACGATGTAGGGAATCTCGCGCCCATCCGCCTTCATTGTGCGGACGTAGCGTTCATACAAATGCGCATGCCCCGACAACACCAGATCGGGCCAAATACCTGCCTGCTCGCAGCACTGGTCGATCGCCTGCAGCATCGACACGCTCGGAAAGTGATCGCTCGCGCCCGTGAACGGCGGATGATGCACTGTGAGGATCAGCGCCTGCGGATGCTTGTTCGCTGGAGCGGCGTTTCGCGCCGCCAATGCCGCTGCCAGTTGCTGCTGCAAGAACGTGATCTGGTCGTTGCCGATCACACCGCCGCTGAGCACGCCTACGCTCTCGCCCGTATTCGAATAGAGCCCGATGAAACGCGCGAAAGGCGCGGTCAACACAAAGTAGGGACCCGGCTGCGTCATCGTCGTCCGCGCAAAGCCCGACGCTCCAATGGCCGGCTGCACGGCGCAGAAGTTATCCATGAATGCTTCAAGCGAATAACTCACCGGCTCGTTCTTATACATCACTCCATCGTGATTCCCGGGAATGGCGAAGATCGGCGCGTTGTAGTTGCGATAGGGATCGTAAAACTGCTCGGGATAGTATTCCTGTTGGCCGAAGTAATACACCACGTCACCCAGATGAAAGAAAAATGCGGGCAATCCAGTAGCGTACGTCTTGCCGGTCAGGTCGGCGGCCATCGCATCGGCAACCGCCAACTGCGGCTCGGCTTTCACGACGCCGCCGGTGTCGCCTACGGCATGAAAAACCAATTGTCCCGCGCCCTGGATCGCTTCCATTGCGCTCGCGGACAACACCGCGCTCAGGTCCATTACCGGAGGGTTCACGCGCGGCGCGGGAATCGGCTCCGTAACCTGCTCTTCCTTGAGCGCAGCATCTGCTTCAATGTCGCCTGCGCTGTAAGTGTAAAAATCATCTGCGGTATACGTGGGATTGGCAAAGCTGAATCCGTTTGTCGACAAGGGGGAGGGTCCTCGCTCGATGTGAATTTGCCGAAGACCCGATCTTCGTGCGGGGTCCGCTTCGGCGTTCGGGAATTATATGCCTCGTCCCTTGAACCCTTGATGATCCGCCATCGCAACTCGATCGACGGCACTTCAATGGCGTGAGCTGTTGGGGCCAGACCGAAGTTGCCCGGCGCAGCCTATCGGGTCAGGCTTACGGCTGCGGCTGTGCCGGCTTCGATGCCGGCGGAGTGCTGCCCGGGGTTGCGGGCTGCGCTGAACCGGAGGGCGGATTTGTCCCCGGCCGGCCGGGCATGCTCACTCCCGGATGCACCGGGTTGGGCATGGGCCGGTTCATCGGAGCGGGCATGTCCGCCACATCGACTAGCTCCACGTCAAAGATCAGATCAGCCTTGGGGGGAATCCCCGGATGTTGCGCATCGGGCCCGGGATGTCCGTGCGCGCCATACGCAAGCTGCCAGGGAATCAACAGACGCCGCTTGCCGCCCACCTTCATTCCCAAGCATCCGTAATCAAATCCCGGGATCAATCGCCCGATTCCCTGCGCAAACGTGAACGGCTGCGGATCTCCAAGCTTGGGCTTGCCATCGTCGCCCATCACGGGCTTGCCGTCCTTGTCGCGCAAGGGAATCCGATGATCGTCGGTCGAATCAAACTTGCGGCCGTCGGCGGCGATCCATCCCGTATAGAGAACCTTGTAGATCTTGTTCGGCTCGCCTTGGGCTCCATTGCCGATCTTGATGTCCTGATAGCGCAGCGAAAAGGCCGTTTTCACTAAACCCCGAGCGCGCGGCACTCCAGCCGGAAGCTTGATCGCGGTTGCGCCAGCCGTTGCTCCAGGCTTGGTTGCGGCCGCACCCTGCGCTGCGGCCTGGATTGCCGGCGTCATACCGGCACTGACAAGAATCAAAAATAGGGCGAGACATCTCATCGAAGAGAAAACTCCAGCTGGATTCTGTTCGGAGTTTATCAGGCAGTTCCTCGCCTTCCAGCCGTGCGATCCCCCGTCGTTACACTTCAGTTTCAACGCCAGCCTTATGCGTCTTTATGCATTTGGCCTTTACATTGGAGAAATGCTCCAATCGGTATCCCAGGCGCTGCACCTCGTTTGGCTCCCTATTGCTTCTTTTTTTGCCGGCGTTCTCAACGCAATCGCAGGCGGAGGTTCTTTTCTCTCGCTCCCCGCGCTTATTGCCAGCGCTTCGGCTATCGGTGTGGGGGCCGTCACGGCGCAAGCTACAAACACCGTCGCTCTCTGGCCCGGCCAGCTCACATCACTGGTCGCCTTCCGCAAAGATCTTCGTGAATACCGCAAGAGTCTCATTCCTCTCGCAGCCGCCTCGGGTGTCGGCGGTTGGATCGGCGGATGGCTGCTGCTTAGAACCGGCAATAAGATGTTTCGCGAACTGCTTCCCTGGCTGCTTCTCTTCGCTGCCATTATGTTCGTTCTCAGTTTTCCCCTCGGGCGCTGGCTGCAGTCCCTCTCCGGCGGTAAGCGCTACAGTACCTGGCTTCTGATCGGCATGGTCGTGGTGAGCATCTACGTGGGCTACTTTGGCGCTGGCGGAGGGTTTCTCGTCATGGCGTTGCTGGGCATCTGCGGTGTTCATAACATTCACGAGATGAATGCGCTCAAAGTCGTCACCGCCGTGGTCTCCATCGGTATTCCCGCGGTTACTTTCATCCTCGCAGGCCGAGTGCAATGGCGGTTCTGCCTCGAGATGGCGATTCTGGCCGGGGCGGGCGGTTATCTCGGCGCACACTATAGCCGCAAGGTAAATCAGCGCGTCATGCGCTGGGCCGTCGCGATCATCGGCTTTGTGACTGCCGGCTACTTCTTCCTGGCGAATCAGTTGCATCACCCATAAGGACTACGAGCCAGCCAGCATTCCCGCCAGCAGCGCTGTCCGCGGCGCAAGGTGCTCGATCACGACCGACTCATGGCTCGCGTGTGCGCCTTCGCCAACCGCCCCCATCCCGTCCAGCGTTGCCACGCCCAGCGCTGAAGTGAAGTTGCCGTCGGAAGCCCCGCCCGTCGCTGCTTCCGCAAGATCGAAACCCAGCTCGCTCGCCAGCCGGCGCGCTCGTTCATACAGCTTCACGGTCCCGCGTGTACGTTCCATGGGCGGCCGGTTGATGCCCCCGGTCACTCGCAACGAGCAGCGCTCGTCGGTCGCCTTCAAGCGCGCAAATTTCTTCTCAATCCGTCCGCCGTCGACCTTTCGCGCGATGCGCACATCAATCTCAGCCCACGCCTCCGCGGGAATGACATTCGTCTTCGACCCGCCGCCAGCCTGTCCAACACTCACCGTCAAGCCTTTCGTCAGATCTGTCCAACCGCTTACCGAATTGATCACGCGCGCCAGTTCTCGCACCGCGCTCGCTCCTTTTTCGAAATCCACTCCGGCGTGCGCCGCCACACCCTTGATGTCGACGCGCCAATTGCCCGTGCCCTTAC
The DNA here is from genome assembly GCA_035508975.1 of Occallatibacter sp. Lineage (GTDB taxonomy): Bacteria > Acidobacteriota > Terriglobia > Terriglobales > Acidobacteriaceae > Telmatobacter. The sequence continues at coordinate 52,715 of DATJMC010000072.1, read as the reverse complement.
GCGCGGTCTTGTAGGAAAGCCCTTGCGCGGGCTCCAGTACAAACACGGCCTCACACCCTACCGCGGCCCGCTCGGTGATTGGGCGCGACACCGGGCTGCCTACTTCTTCGTCACTGTTCAAGAGCAGGATGATCTCTCGCTCCAGCAAATTTGCCTCGATCAGGATCTCAATCGCCGCGAGCGCCATGGCCACGCCAACTTTCATGTCGAGGGTGCCCGGTCCCCACAAGCGGCCATCGCGCACCTGGCAAGGCATATGTTTCAGCGTTCCCAGCGGCCACACAGTATCCAGATGCCCCAGCAGCAGCACGCAGCCCCGCGTGCTCTTTGCCCGGGTTCCGAAGCGCACTTCCAAGACATCGCCAAAGTTTTTCTGCCGATGTCGCGTAATCTTTCCCCCGAGAGTGCGCGCCCATCCGCTCGCCAGACCAACGCAAGTGTCGACCGCTTCCTTTTCATCGGACGGAGACTCCGCCACAACGAGTTTGCTCGCCAACCGAACCAGCGCAGCCTGCTTGCGGCGCGCGCCGGCAAGCAGTGCGCGCATCGGCGGCGCCTCGAGCGAGTCAACCACCCTTGCAGTTTTCGAGCTCATCGCATGCCCAGTGTATCGAGGTGTCCGCCAACATCCTGGATGATTACCAAGGAGGGTGCCAAATCACGGATTCGTACCGCCCTCGGTATTCGTTTTCTCTTTTCAGGAAATTGCTGATAATAAGCAACTTATAGCGAAAGGGTGCCATTGTGATCGTGAGCGGGTGGTTGCCGGGATGCATACTGTGGCAAAAATGCCACACACTGCTTTTGCATTTCACGTCTAATCTACCGCTTGCAAGTCTTTTCCACAGTTGGAGAGAGTTTTCTGTCACTTTCTGCGCACTTTGAGCAGACCATCGCCGAGTCCCTCGAATTCAAGGGGATTGGCCTTCACTCCGGCGCACCGGTCACGATGCGATTGTTACCAGCTCCAGCCGGTTCAGGGATCGTCTTCCGCCGAACCGACCTCGATGACTTCGAAATCGCCGCTGTCGGCCGCAACGTAGCCAAAGTTAGCTATGCCACCAGTCTGATGCGCCAGGGCGTGCTCATATCCACGACCGAGCATTTGCTTTCCGCCTGCATCGGCATGGGCGTAGACAACGTCATCGTCGAACTCGACAATCTTGAGCTACCGATCCTCGATGGAAGTGCCAAACCTTACGTCGACGCATTCCTAAGTGGCGGCATCCGAACACAGCGCCGCCGGCGCGAATCCATGCGCATCCTCAAGCCCGTCGAGGTCCGAGAGGGCGACAAGTTCATCGGTGTCTATCCCGGCTCGGGATATCGCATCCGCTATACCATCGACTTCCCCGCTCCCATCGGCCAGCAGAAAACCAGCGTCGACCTCGCTGCTGAAACCTATGGCGCTCTCATCGCCAGTGCCCGCACCTTCGGCTACAAGGCCGATGAGAAGCGTCTGCGCGACATGGGCCTGATTCGAGGCGCAAGCCCTGAAAACGCAATTGTCCTCGGTTCCAAGGGACCGGAAAACGGCCCGCTGCGCTTCAAAGATGAATATGTGCGGCATAAGGTGCTCGATCTTATCGGAGATTTGGCCCTTGCCGGGCGCCGCATCGAGGGTCTTGTGGTGGCCGAGCGCGCGGGCCACGCCATGCACACCGCGCTCGTCTCGCGCCTGCTGAAAGATCGCTCCGCCTGGGAACTTGCCCGCGTCCCGGTGAACGCACCGGCTCCGCAAGAGTCCGACAGCCTGGCTGCCGTGGCCGTACGGCGCCCCGCCCTGATCGGCGCTTAGAAAAGTCCCCGCACTGCGCGCAGATCGCGAATAAGCCCATAGTCCGGGTTCAGGAGTCCTCTCAGGGGAACAGGATCCGCATCGGCGTGGCCGCGTTGAAGTTCTTCCCGTCGTTCGCCAACTCGCCGGTTTGAGGATTGCGTGCGAAGACGCTGATCCAGTTCGAATTCTGGTTCGCCACCAGCATCCAGCTTTCCGTGGGATCGAGCACGAAATTCCGCGGCGTCTTGCCCCCGCAGTTCGAGCGCTTCATGGGCGTCAGCGCTCCCGTCTTCGCATCGGCCTTAAAGGCGTAGAGAAAATCATCGCCGCGATTCGCAAAGTACACGAATCGCCCGTCGCGCGTAATTACCGTGTCGCACCCCGTTGACACCACCCCGGGCGGCGGATTCGGCGGCAGCAACTCCACCGTCGTCACGCGCGTCAGACTGCCGTCCGCCCGGTGCCATTCCAGCACGTCCACCGACGATGCCATTTCGTTCATGCAGTAAGCGGTGTGCCCGTTGGGATGGAAGTGCAGCGTCCGCGGGCCCGATCCCGGCCTGGCGTGATACGCGCCTGCCTTGGTCAACATCGCTGTCGGGGTATCGAGGCGATAGATGTGAATCATGTCCCCGCCCAGGTCATTGATGTACGCAAAGCGGCTGTCCGGTGAAAACGAACAGAAGTGCGCGTGCGCCGCTTCCTGCCGGTCTTTGTCGGGTCCATGCACGGTGTAGTGCTCGGTCCAGATCGCCGGGCTCAGCTTCCCCTCCGTGATGAGGAAACTCGCCGCCGCCCCGCCGCCATAGTCGGCCGACAAGAGCACCCGCCCCGTGCGGTCCACCGCAACGTGACACGTACCCTTCGCGGCCGAATTTTGCGCCGACAGCGGATGAATCTCACCGTTGCGCACGCGGAAGCTTGCCACTTCCCCCGTCGGCTTGCCGTTGAAGCTGTCCACTTCACAGGCAGCAAACAGATACCAGTGCCCCGGCGAATATGCGAGCCAATCCACGGTTGGGACCTGCGCGGCCACACCCGCGGCCTTCAATTCACCGGTCGTTCCGTTCCAGTCATACGCCAGGATTCCGTTCGCGGTATTCGAACCGACGAAAACCCTCTGTGTATCGGCCGCCGCGAAAGCCGGCGCAACGCTCGCGGCCAGTGCGGCCGAAGATGTGGTTTTGAGAAAGGTGCGGCGCGAAGAATGAGCCATGGCAGCGATTGTCGCCGATCGCCCGCGGCCTATGCCAGCCCCACGCGGAGCTTAGACTGGAACGAAAGGACTACGCTTGTCGCACTTCATCAGCTTCGTCCGCATCCCGGCGCTTGCCATTCGCCAGAACATCCGGCCCTTGCCCCCGCTAAGCGTCCTTGACGAAGACCGAATCCGCATGCACGTCTGGCCACAGGATATCGATCTCAACTTGCACATGAACAATGCCCGCTACCTGAGCGTGATGGACTACGCGCGCATGCATCTGCTCGCGCGCAGCCGCATTCTCGAACACATCGTACGCTCTCGTTGGCAAGCGCTTGTCGGCGCAGTCTGGATGACTTACCGCCGCTCGCTGCCCCTGTTCTCGGCGTTCACCATCGCCTCGCGCCTCATCTGCTGGGACGAACGCTGGTTCTACATGGAACAAACGTTCACCGGCAGCCATGGCCTGGCCGCGATCGGCTGGGTCAAGGGCATGCTGCGAGACCGCCGCGGCGGCCTCGATCCCCAGCAGGTTCTGGAACGCGTTGCTCCCGGCGCGGTCAGCCCACCCATGCCCGATTCCATCGCGCAATGGAATGAGCTGACCCGCGAGAAACTCCAGGCGACCGCCTAGAATTGGATTTGTGAAAGGGCACGACGCGGAGCCCGGGCCGCGGGAGGTCCGTAGATGATGGGGTTCCGACCCTGCGCGACGCCTACCGGCTCATTTTGAAAACCACATTGATCGTCGTTTCCAACTCCACCGGGAATCCATCCAGCAGATACGGCCGATAGCGCCACTCTCGCACGGTGTCGATCGCGGCCTCTTGTAACATAGGCGGCCCACTTACCACGCGCAGTTTCTCGATTGTTCCTGTTTTTGAGATCGTCGCTTGCAACACAACTGTTCCCTCGACACCTGCAGCTTTGGCGATCGCCGGATAAGGTGGCGCGGGCTCATAAAGCAGCAATCCCGTCACAAGTGTCGAAGACAAGCGTACCGGGCCTTGCGATGCGTGAACAACCGCGGGCGCTCTGTGGCTTCTGAAAACATCCGCGCCGCTGCCGCCGGGAACACCGTTCTGGTCTAAAGCGATCATGGGCCCGACAGGGCTCTCCTCAGGCTCGTGCGCGATCAGGGGCTCGCGCGGAATCCTCACCGGCACGACTATTTCACCGCTCTGCATCTCCGGCGTGCCGTGAAATTTCCGCTGCGGCTCCTTCGTCGGTGGTGGAGGGGTGGGAGGCGGAGCCGGCGCGGTCAGCAAGAATGCCAGCGCCTGCCGCGGCAGCGCCTCCGGATAGATAAGCGGAATCAGAATCAGCCCCACCAGGATCGTTCCATTCAAGAGAAACGTGGCAGCCATCCACCTGCGGCTGCGCGTGCGGATTCTCCCTGTCGATTCAAATGTTGCATCTTCAAACATGCAGTGCCTCCCTCTTACGGTCTGCTCGCTCAGGTCAGACCGTAAGCCAAAACAAGAGCGCCGGCGGGGAGGCGCGCCGGCGCATCCGGTCAGCCGCCCGGCGCGGGCAGGCGCCACGGCATTTGAGTCCGAAGCCGGTTGCACATCTCCATCAACACCATTGTGCTTGTGTAGACACCAGCGTCACTGGATTTGTTCCAGCGCATACGAAATGCGCCGTGCTTTCACGTAAGCCGTGCGGTACACTCCATACGGTTTACGAGAAGGGCCGCTCGCTACAGGCGAGCAGAGCCCACGTACCGGGAGTCAGGATGAAGCTGTTTCGCTTGTTTGTTCTTGTGGTTGCCGCAATCTTCATCGCGAATTCGTGGTGCCAGGATGCGGCCCCCAGCGGCACTCCCGATCCCGCCGCGACGCTTTCCTACATTCACGGCGCATGGGATACGCTCACCCGCTCCATGACCGAGTGCCATTCGCTGGTCGATATCAAAGTCACCACGAACCCGATTCTCTATATGCCCGCGGATACGCCTGCGCCGCCCGAGGTCACCGCACTTGAAGACAAGTGTCATGTGCAGGTTAAATCCCTGCCCCGCAGCATCGAGAAGATCGGAGACGTCCATCCGGAAGAACTACCCGCCGAAGGCCTGCTCTACCTGCCCAATCCCTACGTCGTGCCCGGCGGCCGCTTCAACGAAATGTACGGATGGGACAGCTACTTCATCCTCCTCGGCCTTGAGGCCGACCACCGCGAAGCCCTTGGCAAAGGAATGGTCGACAACTTTTTCTACGAGATCGAGCACTACGGCGGGGTTTTGAATGCCAATCGCACGTATTACCTCACGCGCTCCCAGCCGCCTTTCCTTACTTCTATGATTCGCGCAGTCTACGAGAATCCGGCCAGCTTTCCTTCCACACCGGCGGGGCGCGCCGAAGCGCGCGCCTGGCTCGCGCATGCGTTCACCCTGGCCGAGAAGGATTACAGCACCTGGACGCGCCCCGAGCACAAAGCCGGACTCACCGGTCTCGCACGCTACTTCGATTACGGCCATGGCCCGGTTCCCGAGACGGCCGACGACAGCGACTACTACATCAACGTGCTTCGCTGGCTGGTCGCGCACCCTCACGCCGGCGGCGATGCATTCCTCATCAAAGGTCCCGAGCACCCTGACGACGCCGAAGCCGCGCGTCTGAAGCTCACCAGTTGCGATGTGCGCGCCAGCGTGGTCTGCATGCGAGCGTGGTTCTCCGGCTACCGGCTCACGCGCGACTTCTACGTCGGAGACCGCGCCATGCGCGAATCCGGCTTTGATCCCAGCTTCCGCTTCGGTCCCTTCGACGGAGCCACGCATCACTACGCGCCGGTCTGCCTCAATAGCCTGCTCTATCGCTACGAACGTGACATGCAGCATCTCGCGTTGCTTCTCGGCAGAGGAACAGACGCTGCTCGATGGCAGCGCCGCTCAAAACTCCGGCTCGCCGCCATGCAACGCTATCTCTGGCGCCCTAAGAACGGCGTCTTCGCGGACTTCGACTTCGTCCGCCATCAGCCCTCAACCTACGCCTACATCAGCTCCCTTTATCCGCTTTGGGCCGGCGTCGCCACGCGAGAACAGGCGCGGCAGATGGTGGCGCAGTTGAACCTGTTCGAACGACCGGGCGGACTCTCCATGAGCAACACGAACACCGGCCTGCAATGGGATGAGCCGTTCGGCTGGGCGCCGACCAACTGGATCGCAACCGCCGGCCTCGACGCTACCGGCTATCGCAGCGATGCCCGGCGCATCGCCCGTAAGTGGAACGCGACTATCGATAACGGCTTCGCCCACGATGGCACCATCCGCGAAAAATACAACGTTGTTTCGGCCAATGCGAATGTGCAAGTCAGTGTGGGCTACTCGGTCAATCAGGTCGGATTCGGCTGGACCAACGCCGTCTACCTGAAGATGCAGCAGATCATCGGCGACGCCGCGCCTACCTCCAACTCCGCTCCTCAATAAGAGGCGCACCGTTGTCTCGAATGCGCCTCTCTTACGGATCGACTTACTCCGGCAGTGTCTTCATTCCATCCATGTGGAACTTCTTCGTCACCACCGGCGCCGTCGTCCCCGGTTGTCCGCCGCCCACCGAAACCGTGTAGTCACCCTCGACAATCACCGGCTCACCCTCCGCCGAAACCATGCTCAGGTCCCGCGGCTTCAGATCGAAGTGCACTTGTTGCGACGCACCCGCCTCCAAGTGCACGCGCTTGAATCCGCGCAGGGCACGCAGCGGAGCACCGGGCTGATTCGGGAAGCTCAGATAGAGCTGCGCCACTTCGTCCCCCGCGACCTTCCCCGTGTTTGTCACTGTGACCTCGAAGCTGGCTCCGTCGCCCGCATTCACCGCTTCCGTCGGCACTTTCAGGTCGCTGTACGCGAAGGTTGTGTAACTCAGCCCATACCCAAACGGATAAAGCGGCGTGCCCTGGAAGTAGCGATAGGTGCGCCCCTTCATCGCGTAGTCTTCGAAAGGCGGAAGCTGATCGACCCCCGTATAGAACGTCACCGGCAGCCGCCCCGCGGGATTATTTTTGCCGGAGAGGGTTTCCGCAACAGCAGTCCCTCCCTCTTCGCCCGGATACCATGCCTCGAGAATCGCATTCGCGTGTTCCTTAGCCCAGTTCACCGCCAGCGCGCTGCCGTTCGTCATCACCAGGATTACCGGCTTTCCGGTCGCCGCCAAATCTTCAAGCAAATCCTCTTCCGGCTTGGGAAGATCGATGCTCGTGCGATCGCCGCCTTTGAATCCCGGCTCGCTCACCTGCATCTCTTCGCCTTCCAACTCGCTGGTAATGCCAAGAACCGCGATCACGACATCCGCATTCTTCGCCGCTTCCATGGCTTCGGGCTTGGGTGTGTAATCGATTTTCGACCACACCAGCACCGCATCCGGCTTGCTCCCTTCGTTGGGCGAGTAGTCCACGTGCAACGCAGCAGGCTTGCCCGCCTCCAGATGCACCCGCCCCATCCTCGCCACACCTGCCTCGCTTCCGTAGGCCGAAGTCACGTTCTTGCCGTCGAGCTGCACGCGGAAATAGCCGTTCGCCCGCAGGCCGAGATCATATTCGCCGCTCTCCGGCGCGGTGATGGACCCATCGAAGCGAATCGCCAGCGGGTGCACGGTCGCAGCCTCTGGCGGCAACTGCAAGGCGCCTCCGTCCAGTGTCGGCGCGGTGGACGTCGCCACCGGCTTCATCGCCTCGGGATTGTTGATGTTGCTCATATCGAGCTTCGAATAGCTGACCTTGATCCCAGGCTTGCCATCCACCGAGTATGCGGATCCGGGCACCGGCCTTCCCTCGTGCCCGAGGAACTGCGTCCCCGCCACGTACGTGATCGTGTCGCCCGAAAACTCCTTGAGCAGGCCGTCGAGAATTGAAACCGTATACGTAGGCGTGCCTGCATAGTTGCCAAGCAGGACCCTGGTTTGATTGGCGAGCGGCCCCACAACTGCGATCTTCATACCGCTGGTCTTCAACGGCAGCGTGCCGTCATTTTTCAGCAGCACCATCGACTCGTCGGCGATCTCGCGGGCGAGAGCTCGATGCGCGGGGCTGCTCAGTTCGTTTTCGTTGATTTTCGAATAAGGATCGAGTTGCGGCGGGTCAAACATCCCCAACCGCATGCGTGCCGTGTAGAGCCGCACCAGCGCTCTGTCGATGTCGCTCTCTTTCAGGTAGCCTTCCTTCACCGCGTCCAGATAAGCCTTGTAATCGCTGTCGCCCTTCACCAAAAAGCCGCCGTCGACGCACTCGTTATCCATCCCGCGCTGCAGACTGATAGCCGAAGCTTGCGGCTGCGATGGCTCATAGTGATGATTGCGAAAAATATCGACCACGGCCCCGCAATCGGAAACCACATAGCCCTGGAAATTCCATTTACCACGCAGCTGATCCTGCAGGAGGAATTCGTTGGCGCAGGCCGGCTGTCCATTAATGTCGTTATAGGCGCACATCACCGAGCCCGCTTTCGCCTCCGTGACTGTGGCTCGGAAAGCGGGCAGGTACGTGTCGACTTCGTCGTGCTTACTCACCTGGACATCGGCTGTGTGCCGCGTCGATTCCGGCCCACTGTGTACGGCGTAGTGCTTCGGAGTTGCAATCACCTTGTAGTACTTCGGATCGTCGCCCTGCATGCCTGTCACAAACGCAACGCCCATGCGCGCCGTCAGGAATGGATCTTCCCCATACGTCTCCTGTCCGCGTCCCCAGCGGGGATCGCGAAAAATGTTGACGTTCGGCGCCCAGAAGTCGAGCCCTTGGAAAAACATGTTGCCTCGATGTTCTCGGACGGCCTGCGCATGCTTGATGCGCCCCTCGGTGCTGATCACCTGGGCCATCTTGTGAATTGCCGGCGTATCGAAGGTCGCCGCCAGGCCAACTGGCTCGGGAAACTCCGTCGTGCCGTTGTTGATCACCCCGTGCAGAGCCTCGCTCCACCAGTCGTACGCCGGAATGTTGAGGCGTGGGATCGCACGCGACTGGTTCACAAGCTGGCTTGCCTTTTCTTCCAGCGTCAGACGCTTCACCAGGTCCGCAGCCCTCTGTTCCGGCGGCAACTTCGTGTCCAGGTATGCCGGGGTTTGTGCGTTCACACGCAGGGCAATCCCCGCCAGGACGACCAGCGCCGTTGCTTTGAACGCGCTTCGCAAGCTTTCCATTCGATCCCCTTCGAGGGGCAGGACAAGACGGGATGACTGCAGGATGGGACACCCGCCCCCGGCAGCCAACCATACTGCCCCCGAGACGGCCTGTCAAGCAGCGCAGATCACTGTGCACCCGCGTAAAAATCGGTTTATTTAAGCGCTACCAGGAACGCGGCGGATACGGCGGACGAACCGGGTAGCCGTAAGGGGCCTGAGCGGTGATCGCCCAGATGAGGGCGACGATCCAGCCTAGAAATGTCCAGCCGAAGAAGAGATTCACCATAGCGATCGCGCCGCGCTCATACGCATGGCGGCCGCTTGCAATGATCGTTGGCAGAAAGTACAGGGCAATCAGAACAAAGAACGCGGGAATGTGGAACATGGGATGACCTCCCGACTGCCCGTCGAAGCTCAAGCCGCTTCCGGGCATGCGAACTCTTCACAGCAGCAATACGATGTAACCTTTCCCAAAGTTCCCCGTAAAGTTGAATAGAGGCTGAAATCCCATGGCAGGCAGCGTGGAAATCCGCCCGGGGCCGCATTCGCAGGAAGTACTGCAAGGCTTCCGCCATGGGGATCAAACCTCGTTCGAGATGCTCTTCCGCCTCCACCAGAGTGCCGTTCATCGCTGGCTGCTGCGCATCGTTCGCAATTCCGCCACTGCCGAAGACCTGACCGTGGAAACCTTCTGGCGGATCTACCGCGCCCATGCACGCTTTGATCCCGAACGCGGCTTCGAAGCCTGGGCGCGCACCATCGCCACCCACGTCGCTCTCGACTGGCTGCGCGCGCACAAGCAGGAAACGGAATTGCCCGTCGATCTGGCAGCCCAGCAGCGGCCCGATCCAGGCATCGCCTTCGAGATCCGCGAGAAAACTGCCGCCGCCTTTGCCCGTCTGCCTCCCAGGCTGCGCGTTGCCGCTCTGCTCTCTGTCGTTGAAGAACTGCCGCACAAGGAAATCGCCGCCGCGCTCTCCATCTCGGTCGCAGCCGTCAAGTTGCGCGTGTTTCGCGCCTTACGCCTGCTCCGAAAAGATTTGCTCAAACAGGGGATCACACCATGAACACCCACGATGAAGACCGCATCCGGCAATTGCTCAAGCAAACCCTGGCCCCAGCGCCCGATACCGGTCCCTCGCGCGACTTGTGGCCCAGCATCCTGCGCCGGCTTGACGCGCGCCCGTCCCCGCCGTGGTTCGACTGGGCTCTGGCCGCAGGTTTGGCACTCTTCATTGCGCTGTTTCCAACCGCGATTCCCTTGTTCCTTTACTACCTCTAAGCCGCGGAGCAACGAGCTCCGCAAAAAAGAGAGGATCTATGAACACGCATCCGTATCTCCGGGCATTCCTTGCAGGAGCCTTTGTACCCACGCTGGTCCTGCCCCTCATGCTCGCCGGCTTCATCGTCGCTCGACTGGTATTGCAGGTCGCGCTTCCCATCGAACGCGGATTGGTCTTCCCATTAGCACTCGTCCCATTGCTCTGGGCTCTCTGGAACATGCTCTGGATCGGATCCCACGCCCGCACGCACCTGCCCATCGGGATCCACGGAGCTCTGTTGCCGTGCATCCTCATGCCTTGCGGCGCAGTGCTTGCCACTTACCTCGGCATCCTAGCCATCGGTGCCCACGGCATCGTCTGGTTTCAGGCGCTGGACGTGTCCTTCACGTCCATTGCCCCGATGTTTCTCGCCGCGCTCGCCGCTTACTACTTGGCCTGGAAATACATCGTCGGTTTCCTGAACCGGGTCCTAGGCATCGCGTGACGCAACTAACCCGCTCGCCCCGCGAGGCGAAGCCTGCTTCATCGAACGAAGGAGCCACTCCATGTTCGTCCTGATTCGCACCATCACCTACGCCAGTCTCTTCATTGGCTTCGTACTCGTTTACCTGCCGGCCCGCGTGCTGGGATGGGCCGGTATCATCCGTCCCACGCTGATGAGTTGGCCGCAGATCGCCGGCTTGCTCATCTGCGCCCTCGGCGCCGTAATCGCATTGTGGTGTGTCGGCGCTTTCGCGTGGCTGGGCAAAGGCACGCCCGCCCCCTTTGACCCTCCGCGATGCCTCGTGATCCGCGGTCCCTATCGCTTCGTCCGTAACCCCATGTACATCGGCGCTGCAACCGCACTCGCGGGAGCCGCCCTGTTTTATCAATCAACTTCGTTGCTCGCCTTCGTCTTCGGTTTCCTGGTGGTCACGCACCTGTTCGTCTTGCTCTATGAGGAACCAACCCTCAAGAGGACCTTCGGGCCGGAGTATGTCGCTTATTGTGCCCATGTGAAACGCTGGTGGCCGCGTACGGGAGCCGCGCACTAGGAAACGCCGGCGAACCGCACTTCGCGCGCAGGCCGCCAAACTTGGACGGCCGGGTCATCAACGCGCTGACACCTATTTACAGGCGCTTAACCCCACCGCAGGTGGCTAGGCACCCGGAACGAAGAAGTCCTGCAATCCGGCGCGCTCTGCGTGTGCAGCCATGGTCGACTGGATCTCCAGCGCCAACGCCAATGCATCGCGGCCCTGCCGCGCCGTCACACGCGGCCCGCGTCGCGTCCTCACCGCGTCCAGAAACGACTCGATCTCCAGCCGCAACGGTTCGCCCGGCTTCACGGGAGGATTCGCGAACGATAGACCGGGACCGGGGCCGCTCGAACCCGCCGCTGCCAGCTGCGCCAGTACCGCCGGGTCGAGCCTTCCCCCTTCCAGCGCCGCCGCAATCTCCGGCGGCACGCTCCCATCCAGCCGAATCACCAGCAGATCGCGCCGCGCATAATCGATCGACACATATTGCCGCGGCTCAAAGAAGCGCAGCTTGCGCACGCGCTCTGTCGAAACACGCGATGCCGTGAAGTTCGCGACGCACCCCGATGCAAACTCCACGCGTACATTGGCAATATCCACCCTGGGGGAAAGAATGGGCAGCCCCACCGCCCGCACTTCGCGCACCGGCGACTTGGCAAACGTCAGCACAACGTCGAGGTCGTGGATCATCAGGTCCAGCACCACGTCAACGTCCAGCGCTCGGGGCGTGAAAACAGAAAGTCTATGAGCTTCGAAGAACATCGGCCGTCTCAACTGCGGCTCGACCGCCAGCACCGCCGGATTGAATCGCTCCAGGTGGCCGGGTTGCAGAATGCGATTCCGCCCCTCTGCCAGCCTGACCAAAGCATCGGCCTCGCGGAGGCTTGCCGCAATAGGCTTCTCAACCAGCACGTCGAGTCCCGCTTCCAGCAGTTCCGAGGCCACAGCGTGATGCTCGAGCGTCGGCACGGCGACGCTGGCCGCATCCAGTTTCAGATCTGCCTTCAGCAGCTTGTCGACATCGGAAAACACAGGAATGGAGAACTTTTCCGCGGCTTCGACAGCTCGCGTCGCATCCGGCTCCACCGCCGCGGCCAGCACGACCGCCTCGCCATCCTTCTCCATTTCGCGATAGACGCGAAGATGGTTTCGCCCAAATGCCCCGGCCCCAGCAACCGCAACGCGCACCATGGACCCGGCGGCTATTTCGATGCCCCTTTGCCTTCCACGGCTCGCAGGCAGCGCCCGTAGAGTTCCAGCAACTGAGCCACCTGCTCCTCGGTTTTCGCTCCCGCCGCGCCGCTGAAGCCCGTCGAGCCCGCTACGGCGCGACCCACACCGGTTGTTCCAGCCACAAACTTCAGCAGGTCGAGAGCGATGTCTTCATTGCGCCGGATGCCCAGCGCCGCCCCATCGATTGAGTCCATTCTGAACACTCTCCGAACTGGATGCTAACAGATGGCGCATCCATCCCGCCGGGTTAGGCGCACCGCGATACCCTTGGGAGATAGGCATGATACGCACTCTTCGGGATCGCTTTCGCAGTCCGGTCTTCCTGCTCGCCCTCGCAGCGGGATTGATCGCCTTCGTGGTGCAATCGGGGGAACTAGGCACCGCCGACACCCAGCATCGCCTTAACTCGACACACGCCTTCTGGACCTCAGACCCGCCTGTCTTCGCGTGGGAGTATCCGGAATTCGGCGTTCATGGCCGCGACGGCCGTCTGCAGAGCTGGTACGGCATCGGACAGTCGCTGCTCATGCTTCCGCAAGACATGATTGGAACCTTCCTCGACAGCCTCCCGATCTTCGCCCATTACAAGAACACCGATCCCACCGTCCGCAACATCTTCGTCAGCTTCACAACCAACATCCTGGTCACCGTTCTCACCGCGTTGATCACCTTCCGCCTGCTGCGCCAGTTCGGCTTTACGGTTAACCAATCTGTCGCCGGCGTGCTCGCCCTGCTCCTCGCCACCACACATCTCCACTACACGCAGAACATGATGGAGAACAACTACATCTTTCTCCTCACCGCAGCCGGCTTCTCCTTCGAATACGAATGGCTCCTGACCCGCAGCCGCCGCGCGCTCCTCATCGGCACCGCCGCCTTCGGCCTCAACCTGCTCACGCGTTTGACCACAGGATTGGACTTGCTCGGCGGGGCCGCCTTCGTGCTCCTCGTTCTCGCCTTCGACGCCACGCTCCGGCCCGCCTTCTTTACTCGCTGCCGTAGCTACGCCGCGGTCGCTATCCCCGTTTACGCCTTCTTCGGATTGCTCGATCGCTTCTACCAGTTCTATCGATTCGGCTCTTTCACCAACACCTACGTCAGCGTCGTCGCTAAAGAAGCTCTCGCGCGCAATCCCGACTTGCCCAAAAGCTACCCCTTCAGTGCGCCCTTTCACGAGGGGTTTTTCGGCGCCCTCTTCGCTCCGGAAAAATCCATCTTCCTCTTCGATCCGCTGCTTGTTCTCGCGATCCTTCTCTCTGTCTTGGCCTGGCATCGCCTCAACCCCGCCGTGCGCGCCTACACGATCGCCGTGTTCCTGATGCTGCTTGCCTACATCTGCTTCTACGCGCGCTACTTTGCCTGGGCCGGCGACGATGCCTGGGGCGATCGCTACGTCTCCACGTCAGTCGAATTCGCCGCCTTCCTTGCCATCCCGCTCCTGCTGCGCCATCGCGCCGTGCTCGGTCGTCCGCTCTGGATCACCGGCATCGCGCTGCTGATCTTCAGCATCATGATTCAACTCGCCTCTCTCGCCTTCTGGCTCCCGCTTGAGCTTTACCAGATGGAAGAATTCGGTCATCCCACCTTCGTGATTGCCCTGCGCATGAAAAACATCGCTGCCTTCGCGCTCGGCAAGATGGACGCCTGGGGCCTGGCAACCGACTCGCTTCACGAAGACCCGTGGGACTACGTCCACATGACCACCTGGAACTTCCTTCCGTTTCTGCTCAAGCGTGTTGGCGTCGCGCCGGCGTGGGCCGTGCGCGCAGTTTTCGCTGTGTGGTTCGCCGCTCTCGCCGCGCTGGCCGCAACCCTTGTCCGTCTCCGTGTTGTCACGCAAGCTTTGAACGCATCTCAACCCACAAGGAACTAAGGATCTGTGCAGACCGCGTACATCGGAATGGGCGCAAACCTCGCCAGCCGCGTCGGGCCGCCCGACGCAACTTTGGCCACTGTCGCGTCGCGCTTCGGATCGCTGGGCCGCGTCACCGCGCGCTCTTCGCTCTATTCCACCAAGCCCGTCGGCTTCGCCGATCAGCCCCGATTCACGAATGCCGTTGTGGGGCTTGAGACTCGCCTCGAGCCGCGCCCTTTGCTCGATGCCCTTCTCGACCTGGAGCGGGCATTCGGTCGTAACCGCGCGGAAGCATTTCGGAACGGTCCGCGTACGCTAGACTTGGATATCCTTCTTTTTGGAAATATCCAACGCAGCGAGCCATGTTTGCAGATTCCCCATCCCCGGCTGGCGGAGCGAGCTTTTGTCCTTATTCCGCTCAACGAAATCGCACACGGGGTCGTCGTTCCGCCCCACGGCAAGACAGTTCGACAACTTCTCGACGCCCTGCTGGAGCGTCACAAAAGAGCACCCTATGAAGTGGAACTCTTGCAAAGCGAACTTTGGCATCGTGGCCCTGTCCGCGCTCCTGCTTCCCCTGCAGATCGCGGCTCAAAAGCCCGTTAGCCTCACCGTCACTGT
Organism: Occallatibacter sp.; assembly: GCA_035508975.1. Taxonomy (GTDB): domain Bacteria; phylum Acidobacteriota; class Terriglobia; order Terriglobales; family Acidobacteriaceae; genus Telmatobacter. The sequence continues at coordinate 37,613 of DATJMC010000072.1, read as the reverse complement.
CACCGACAACGCAGGCAGCCCCATCCCGGGTGCCTCGGTCCAGAAGCCCGCCGGCCATTCTCTCGGCCATACCGACTCGGAAGGACGCTTCACTTTCGAATGCCCTATCCCATGCAGCGTTCGCATCGATGCCGAGGGCTTCATCGGTAATTTCTTCGAGCTCACCGCAAACCAAACCGTGCACCTCGAACGCGCTGGCGCCAATGAAGAAGTGACCGTTACGGCTTACCGCGAGCCGCTCGGGGAATTGCAAAGCCCGGTCACCACCCGCACGCTTTCTTCTCTCGAGCTCAGCAGCACCGCGGCCAACACGCTGGATGACGAGGTTCGCCAGCTTCCCGGCGTCGAGCTATTTCGCCGTTCCAGTTCGATGGTCGCCAACCCTAGTTCGCAGGGCATCAGCGTGCGGGGCCTCGGTTCCACCTCCGCCAGCCGTACCCTCGTTACCCAGGATGACGTTCCCTTCAACGACCCCATCGGCGGCTGGATTCACTGGCAGGAGGAGCCGGAGTTAGCGATTCAAAGCGTCGAACTGGTGCGCGGCGGGGCCAGCGATCTCTATGGCTCCAGCGCCATCGGTGGGGTGCTGAACATGATCACGGTGCGCCCCACGACCGACCAATTCGAGCTCCGCTCCAGCTACGGCAGCGAGGCTACCTACGACAACAGCGTGATGGCCGAAACAAAACAAGGGGCATGGGGATTGCTCGCCGCCGGAGGGGTCATCGGTACCGACGGCTACATCCAGGAAGCGCCTTACCAGCGAGGTCCCGTCGACATCGCCTCCAACGTCCACAGCCAGAACGGCCTCTTGGACGCCGAACATCTGCGCGGCCCGCTCCGCCTCTTCGCGCGCGGCAGCGGTATGAATGAAGCCCGCGCCAACGGCACACCTTACCAGACCAACGGCACGCGCCTCTGGCGGTATGTCACAGGCGGCGATTGGCAAGGCTCGAGTGGCGATGCAGCGATCCTCCGCGTCTACGGCTCCACAGAGCACTACCGCCAAACCTTCTCGAGCATCATCAACACTCCCAATGCCGCCGATCCAACCTGCACCTATCGCTGCGGCGAGACTCCCACCCGTTTCGCTCTCGTCCCGGTCAATGAGCTCGGCGCCGCGACACACTGGACCCATCCCTTCACCGCCGGCCTCGTGGGCCTCGCCGGCGCTGACGTGCACGACGTGCGCTATTGGGATCGCGAACAAACCTTTGGCGCCACCGCGGCGCTTACCAATCTCTCCGATCACCAGCGCGACTCCGGCCTTTATGCCGAAGGCCTATGGACCCACCGCGCCTGGACCGCGTCTGCCTCGGCCCGCATGGACTGGTTTCAGAACTACGACGGATTCCTGCGCACCTTGAAGAGCGGAGCCTGGATTCCATCAGCCAACCAGCCCTCGCAGCGCGACCAGCGTCTGTTCGATCCGCGCCTTGGCCTCTCGCGCAAAATCTTCACCCACTGGGCCGTCACGGCCTCCGGCTTTCGCGCCTTCCGCTCCCCCAGCCCGAGCGAGCTCTACCGCTCCACCCAGGTCGGCAACAAGCTCACACTCCCCAACGGCAACCTGCTGAGCGAACGCGCCACCGGATGGGAAACCGGCATCGCCAGCGAATGGCATTGGGGCACCGTCCGATCCAGCTACTTCCTCACCCAGGTCAACCGGCCCATCGTGGCCGTCACCACCAATCCCAATTCCTCGCCCATTCTTCTGCTGCGCGAGAATCTCGGCCAGATCGAAAGCCGTGGAGTCGCCCTCGACTTCGAGCTCACACCCCAACACTGGCTCTCGCTCAATGGCGGCTATCAGTACGCGCACGCCGTGGTCTCGCGCGGGCCCCAAGACTACGGTAACTGGATTCCTGAAGTTGCGCGCAACATGGCAACGCTCAACCTGCGCATTTTCAAACCCTCAATTGGAACTCTCAGCCTGCAAAGCCGCCTCAGCGGACATCAGTATGACGACGATGCCAATCTCTTTCTGCTTCATGGCTATTTCCGTCTCGACGCCTACGGCTCTCGCGACATCGGCCGACGGCTCCAGCTCTTCGCCGCAGGCGAAAACCTCTTCGACCGTTCCATCGAAGTTTCAAAGACACCCACCACAACTCTCGGCCAACCTCGCGTTGCGCGAGCCGGCCTCCAGATCCTCTTCGGCCGCGAGCTGAAGTAACTCAACGCCCGGAGATCATACTTTGCAGCTCTCCAACCAACAGCGCATCCTGCGCGCTCGGACCTTCAACGAGATCGCCGAACTTTATGACAAGGCCCGGCGCGAACCCCCCGAGTGGATCTACGAGTGTCTCTTCGCGTCTACAGGCCTCGATCCCGCCGCCGCGCGCATCCTCGAGATCGGCTGCGGCACCGGAAAATCCACGCTGCCCCTGGCTCGCCGCGGATGTCATATCGTCGCGCTGGAGATGGGCGAAAATCTGGCTCATCTTGCGTGTGAGCGTCTGGCCGCCTTTCCCCGCGTGCACATCGTCAACACAAGCTTCGAAGATTGGGCACCGGCCGAACCGTTCGATCTCGCTCTCGCCATCACGGCCTGGCACTGGCTCGATCCTGGGTTGCGTTATCCACGCGCTGCCGCGGCTCTCAGGCAAGGCGGATTTCTAGCGTTCACCCAGACTGAGCACGTTTTTCCTCACGACTTCGACCCATTTTTCCAAGACATTCAGGATGCCTACGAGGCTATCGGCGTCGGCAGGTTGCCTTGGCCTCCGCCCACCATCGAATCGATTCAAGACTCGCGCGCAGAGATCCTGCACACCGGCCTCTTTGACGATGTCCGCGTCATTCGCCGTGTCTGGTCTGAACAATTTACGGCAGACGAACATGTCGCCATGATGCTCACCGCCTCTGACCATCGCTTGCTGGAACCGGCAAAACGCGAATGGCTCTTTGGCGAAATGCGGCGCCTGATCCATGCGCGTCCCGAAGGTCGCGTGGTGAAACATAACCTCACGCTGCTCCACCTCGCTCGCAAGCGTTGCGAATAACATCCTATCCACGGTTCGGCTCCATCCTTCGATTGACAACGATTCCCCAGGGCCTGGGTTTCTCCGAGTGTGAGTGGCAGGATGGACAAAGTTCAGCCGCCGCCGTCACAGAAGGAGAAGAACCCATGAGACTCTTCAAACATGTCCTTGTGGCGGCGTTAGCAGCCGCGCCCGCCATGACCTTTGCCCAGGCACCCGCACCGGCGGTGCAACATCAGACAATCCGCCAGAGGGAATTCAACCAGCAGCGACGCATCGCCGACGGTGTGCGCACCGGCCGGCTTCGCCCCCGCCGGGCCGCTCGTCTCGAGCGCCAGCAGCGCAGCATTCGCCATGAAGCTCGCATGATGCGCGCCCGTCACAACGGCCGCCTCACGATGCGCGATCGCCGTATCCTTGCCCACCGGCAGAATGTGGCATCTCATCGCATCTATCGCGTGAAACACAGCCGCATCGGCTAGCGCTTCAACCGCCAGGAAGTTCCTCATGGAACTCCCTGGCAACGCACGCCCGATAAAATCGTTGCGTGGCCCTAGAATTCAATCTGCTCCGCGAAGATCCCTCCGGCGGTCGTCGCGCCCAGCTCCATCTGCCCCACCAGACCGTCGAAACGCCGGTTTTCATGCCCGTCGGAACCGCAGGCTCCGTCAAAGCCGTGCCCCAAGACGTCCTCGAATCTCTCGGCGCGCAAATCATCCTCGGCAACACCTACCATCTCTACCTGCGCCCCGGCCACGAGGCCATCCGCCGCATGGGAGGTCTGCATCGCTTCATCAGCTGGCCACGCGCCATGCTCACTGACTCCGGCGGCTTCCAAGTCTACAGCCTCGCGGAGCTACGCAAAATCAGCAACGAAGGCGTGACCTTCCGCTCGCACCTCGATGGGAGTACGCACGTATTTACGCCTGAACACTCCATGGATGTCCAAATCGCACTCGGCGCCGATATCTGCATGGCCTTCGACGAATGTACCGAATATCCCGCCACACGCGAGCGCGCCCGCGAAAGCCTCCGCCTCACCATGCTCTGGGCTGAACGTTCCTTGTCGCACTTCCGCGCCCACCAGCACGAAGTCCCATGGGCCAATGAGCCTGCGAACCGGGATCCCCACGAACGGGGTCGCGTCCGTAAATCCCGCTACATGCAATGCTTCGCCATTGTGCAGGGCGGCGTCTATCCCGACCTGCGCCGCGAATCCGCGGAGCGGCTCGTCGAGATGGACTTCGACGGCTACGCCATCGGCGGCCTCAGCGTCGGCGAGCCCCGCGAAGCTACCCTGGAGGTCATCTCCGAAGTGCTTCCGCTGCTGCCCAGGAACAAACCGCGCTACGTCATGGGCGTCGGCTATCCCGACGAGATCGAGCTCTACGCCCGCATGGGCGTTGACATGATGGATTGCGTTTTGCCCACACGTGCCGCTCGCCACGGCCTGCTCTTCACCAGCGAAGGCCGGTTGAACATCAAGAACAGAAAATACGCGGAGGATCAGAATCCGCTCGATCCCGCCTGCGCCTGCATGGTGTGCCGCCGCTATTCGCGCGCTTATCTCCGCCACCTGATGCAAGCCGGCGAGCCGCTGGCCGGCACGCTCAACTCCATCCATAACCTCGCCCATTACCTCGGCATCATGCAGCGCGTCCGCAATTCACTCGCGCTGCCGGCACAGGCAAGCGCCTCAACCTCGGAACCCTAGCCCGTATTCCCTGCGTCATTCAACTCGGCGTTGTGGTGTAGTGCTGGTCGAAGGGAAAAATCAGTTCCGCTTCCGAAGCCACGGCGGTTCCGGCAATCGACGCAGGATGGAAACGCCACGTCTTCACTGTTTCCAGCACGAGCTGATCGAGCGCGTTCCCGATTCCCTTCACCAGCGTGGCGTCTACCACATCGCCCTGCGCGCTCACCTTGACATCCACAACCACTTCGCGGCTCGCATCGGGCAGCAGCGACCGATCGGGCACCGCGGGGCGCGGTGAAAATACCGGAAATGCCGGAGCCGCATTCGCCTGGTCAGACCCGTTTCCCGCGCCGGCACTCGTCGGCGATGCGGGCGCTTCACCCTTCGCCGGGGCAGGCGGCGCAAGCCTCGCAACCTCCGGATTCAAAGGCTTCGGCTTGGCGGTGGAGTGCTTTTTTCGACCAGGATGTTCCGGCGTCCATGGTGCCTTGATCCCGCCCGCGATCTTGAGCGACGTCGCATAGTACTTGGTCGCATTGGGTTGCGCAACAACAACCCGCATGCGCGCCTGCCTCCACACGATCAGCAGAAGCACAGCCACCGCCACATGCAGGACGGCAGACAGCACAAGGAATCGTGCCAACTTCTCGCGCATCGGTCTCGGATCCGCCATCGCACCTCCCGCGTCTTCCAAGTTTGCCACAGCTTTGATGCTCAGCTGAGAAAACGTGACCGCCCGCGAAGCCCCCGGGCGCAGCGGTTTCCCTCCCGGCCAGGTATCTCGCTTTGAGATCTCACGACTGATCTCTGTTCCCAGGTGTACGCCTTTCACTCCATCGCCTCCCCAAGGAGCTGCTTCAGCGCCCGCACATACTTTGCAAGCGCCGTACGGCCCGCGTCCGTCAGGCGATACAGCGTCTGCGGCTTGCGTTCGACAAACTTCTTCTTCACCGAGACGTATCCCGCCTCTTCGAGCTTCGCCAGCTGTGCTCCAAGATTCCCATCAGTCGATCCGGTCTTCGCGCGCAGCCAGGTGAATTCCGCTTCCTCCACGCCCGCAAGCAGCGAAAGCAACGCCAGCCGCAGCTTTCCGTGCACTACCGGATTCAGTTCCGGCAGTTCAGGCATGCGCCATTCCGCCTTGCTTTTGCCTGCGTGCGTCTACGATCATCGCGTATACGCCAAACACGATCTGGCATAGAAAGATCGCTGCCACCAGTGCCGCGGTGCTTTGCGGTGAAGTCCCCATCACGCACGCTATGCAGGTCGCCCACCACAACAGAGCGCAAGCAAACTGCACTCTCCATTTCAGAATCAGACTCGAGGCGCCATTCGCTGCTCCCAGCATCCCCGAAACAGTTCCCATGAAGATCGGCGGTTCCAGCAATCTCTCCCATCCCAGGACAAAGAGCAGGACAAACATCGAGACTCCCACCGCGATCCAGACCGAAGAGACGGCGCGTCCCAGCGTCGTCCCCGGATGCATTCGCGTCGCGCGACTTCCCGCCAAAATAACCGTGAGGACCGACGCTGCAATCATCGTGAGCGGCCATGACAACGCCTGATGAGATCCCCACTCAGCCCAGGCCATTGCCACATAAAACGCCACGCCCCACAGCACAAAACACCATCCCCATCGCGCAGTGCTGTGCCGTCCTTCGACGATCATGCTTTCGATTAATCCGAGCCGATCCTGTAAGTCCTTCGCGCTCATCTCATTCGGCATGCTAACCTCGCTTCGTTGTCGCACAATCTTTCCGCTTCTCTTACTGTTTCCTCAGCAGCATCTCCACAGTCTGGCGCGGCGGGTTGCTTCCAAACGTGACTTCCGTTGTCTCCTGCCACTCGCCCTTCGCCGTCAGGCGCATCGTGTTCACGATATGCGCTGGTCCGGCGTCCATCCCCCACCTGAACCCGTCAGGCGCGGCCTTCAGCTCGGTGTCGACGTAATGCCCGCCATTGTAGGCGCGAAAACGATAGCTCTGCGCGGCATCATCATATGCAATCGTTGCCAGCGCCTCGAACTGCGCCTTGCCGTCTTCGCCAGTGCTCTTCCCCTCGATCAGCAAGACGAGACCATCCAGCTTGTACTCCACGTTCTCGGTCTGCGTCAGGTGCAACGGTTCGCCGGGTCCCCGCGCAATCGTCGCCGGACCTGACCAATGTCCGGCAAGAAACGCGAGCTTTTTCATCGCCTCCTGTTGCACGGCAACACTATTGCCCGGCTGCTGGGCCGTGAGTCCGCTCGCGCCGAGAGCTACTACCGCCATCGCCGCAGAAACGCGCGCCCACGACAAGTTGGAATGAGTTTTCATATCGGCCTCCATTGCTCATGCCGGTGCGACGGGGGATGGCACGGCGCAATTACTCTATAATACAGAGTACTCTATGTCAATGTGCACACACACCTGAGCCTTGAACCTTTCGGCAGCTACTCTCAGTAAACATGCGTCTCAGTTCGCTCGCTACTCGGCGCATCACCCCGGCCCAGTCTCCTGCCTGCCGCTGCCGGAAAAGCCGCGCCGTCGGATACCACGGCGTCGTCTCCTTCTCCTCCATCCACCGCCAATCGGCCAGATGCGGCAGCAGAATCCACACCGGCTTGCCCATCGCCCCGGCGAGATGGGCGATACAGGTGTCCGTCGTAATCACCAGATCCAGCAACTCCACGAGGGCGGCCGTCTCCGCCAGGTCGCTATCCCCGCTCGATCCATCCCAAACCTCGGCGTCTTCCGGCAATTGCACTTGCTGCTCGGCAGCCTCTCCCTTCTGCAGCGACACCCACCGCACACCCCGCGCGCCGCGCAGCAAGGGAACCCACGTCGCCAGTTTCATTGACCGTCTGGCGTCTGCGCGATAGCGCGGATTGCCCGCCCACGCGATCCCCACGCGAAGCCGACCCCGCTTGAACACCTCGCCAAATTCCCCGCGCCGCGTCTTCACCAGTTCGGCGTCGGCTCCCAGATACGGCCCGCGCCATGGCACCGTCTCCACCGTCGTCCCAAACACAGCCGGCAGGCTCATCAGCGGGCATTCAACATCGAACTCCGGCGGCTCCTCGCCTAGGCGCGCCACTTCAGTCTTTCCTTCTCGCACCACTCTGAGCGAACACACCAGCCGCTCTACTGCCTCATGCGCCTGCAGAACAACGTGGCCGCCGCGCTCGGCCACCATCTCCGCATACCGGCAGAATTGGATGGCGTCGCCCAATCCCTGCTCGGCGTACAGCAGGATCCTGCGCCCGTTCAGTGGCTCTCCCCGCCACCGCGGCTGCCGGAACCTCACCGGTGCGCGATGCACCTCGCGAAAATCCCAGCGAGCCTCGTATTCCACCCAGCCTCGTTTCCAATCTCCCAGCCGCAGCCGCGTCAACGCCAGGTTGTAGCGTCCGCCGGCACTCTGCGGATCGAGCTTCACCGCCTCCTCGTGCACGCGCAGCGCCTCTTCCATCTTTCCCACATCCATGAGGCTGTTGCCGCGATTGCTCGCCGCCGACCGGCTCCCCAGCGCCTCCGCGCACTCGAAGGCATGCACCGCATCGGCGAAACGCCCTTCCATGTGGAGCAGAACGCCTCGCATATTCGAGGCCTCACAATTCGTCTCGTCGCGTGCATGGGCCCAGCGCAACCATTCCCACGCGCCCGCCAGGTCCTTCTCGGCGGCGCGAAAGTGGCACCACGCCAATAGCGTCTCAACCCGCTCCGGATCAAGCGCGAAAGCCTGCCGCAAACACTTCTCTGCCTCAACCAGCGACCGCTGCTCGCACTTCAGTCCCGCAAGGTTGATCCAGCCCGCGATCAGATCCGGCCGCAACTCCACCGCACGCCGCAATGCAGCCTCGGCCTGCGTCGCGCGTCCCTCCTCGCGCAGCAGGCAGCCCAGGTTCATCCAGGCTGCGGCAAAATCCGGCCGCAGCATCAGCGCCCGGCGGTAGCGTCTCTCCGCCTCGGGGTTTCTCCTCATCCTCGCCAATGCAAACGCTGTGGCAAACTCCGCCTCGGACTCGCGTGGCGCAAATGCGAGCGCCCGTTCGTAAGACGCGAGCGCCTCCGCAAATCTCTCCATGCAGGCCAGTGCATGTCCACGTCCCAGGTGCGCAGCCGCCATCCCCGGGCCGCCCCGCAAGGCAAGCTCATACTGGCAGAGAGCCTGCTTCGGTTCTCCCGCCGCCAGCATCAGTTCCCCCAGACCCATCCGCGCCAGGGTGTTCCCGCCATCGCGCCGGATCGCCTCCCGATACGCCCTTTCCGCCTCGCCGGCGCGTCCTGCGGCCTTCAGTCCTTGTCCCAGCGCAACCCACGCGTTCGCTCTTTCAGGCGCGGCACTCACGGCGGCTACAGCCATTCGCACTGCAGCTTCGGGCTGTCGGCTCGCCAGCGCCACAACGCTCAAGCCGATCAATGCACCCGGCTGCCCGGGATCTGCCTTCAGCACGGCCTGGTACTGCAGCGCCAGTTCCCTCAGCGATGCTTGACGCGTTTCTGCCCGCTCCACAATGCCGGCCTCTGCACTCCACGGCCCCTCCGCCGCCCTGAAATTCTGAGTTCTCTCTCATCCTCTTCTTGGCTTGGCCCCCCAGCCCGAAGGATTCTCTGCCGCGATGCCGTTCTAGTTTCACGGAGACCCTGAATGTATTCAATGGCCTACCTACGGTCCAGCATGAAAGTGCATCCGTTTACACTGGCAAAGGCCGGACCCTCCGCGGCCCCGAGACCCATGTCCAGCATCCTTTCATCCCGTGTTCCGTTACTCGAGCAGGAGGAGGTCCCCTCGGAGATTGCGGACCTCTACAACAAACTCCTGGCCGAGCGCGGCGTCGTTCCCAACATGTTCAAGGCGCTGGCGGGTACGCCTGATCTCGTCCTCGGGATCGCCGCCTTTCTGAAGCCCTTGATGGCCGAGAGCGCATTGCCGGGGTGGTACAAGGAGTTAATCGCCACCCGCGTTGCGTCGCTCAACCGCTGCGACTACTGCGTCAGTGCCCACCGAATCCTCGCCCTCAAGCGCGGCGCGACCCTTCTCCAGGTAGCCAGTTACGATGACTTCGAGAACGGTCCTTTCACTGAAAAAGAACGAGCCGGCTTTCGCTATGCCAGCCTGCTTCACCAGTCCGGCCACGCCGTCAATGAAGCTGCCTTCGACGCCCTCGCCGCATACTTCAACCCCCAGGAAATCATTGAACTCACAGCGGTTGCTGCCGCCTTCGAGATGTTTTCCCGCTTCAACTCCAGCTTGCGCATACCCGTCACGCCGCTGCCCGACACGCCCTGAGTAGGGTCAGCAGTTGCAGGACGCGGACCCACCCGAACCTGATTTTCACGGGCAAAAAATTGCGCCTGTGCGATGCCCCTTTATCCGCGCATTTTTACATCCATAGAGGTAACAACTCCTTTTTGAGCGGTCATGAGGGAGGCGCTATCCCGCGCGTCCTCCACTCCGAAGGAGCGTGAAGTTTCCAATGGCGTGAGGAGGCCTGTCCTGTGCCGATCATCGGCGATCGTCCTGACATCAATCTCAACGCGGTGATCTACGCAACCGACTTCTCCTCCTGTTCTGAGAATGCCGGTCGTCATGCGCGGCTGCTTGCCAACCAGTTGCCGGCAAAGCTCTTTGTAGCGCACGCGTTTCTTCTTTCCGAGCCCGCGCAGGAGGTCGAGGCGCGCGACCTGTCTGTCAGTCAGCAGCGTAAAGACCTGGAACAGACCCTTGGCGCGAGGGCCAGAGCGCTCAGTACCTCGACCGTCGAGGCCAGGCCGGTTTTGCTCGACGGAACTCCGGGAGACGCGGTTCCAGCCTGCGCCGAAGCCAACGCACCGGCCCTCATCGTGCTCGGCACCCACGGCGGCGGCCGCATCGAGCATGGCCTCGTCGGATCGACTGCCGAGCGCATCCTGCGCTCCAGCCGATGGCCCTGCCTCACCGTAGGGCCGCAGGCTCCCACTCCATCCGGAACAGCGCTTCCCTTCCATCGCATCCTCTACGCCACCGACTTCACTCCCGCCGCGGCAAACGCCGCTGTCTATGCGCTCACCTTCGCGGGTCTGACTGCCGGCACCATCGACACCCTCAACGTAATTCCGCCTCGCTCCGACGAAAACGACCCGCCGCTCGCTTCGCTTGCGGAGCGCTACCGCAGAGCCCTCGATAACCTCGTGCCCGAGCAGTCGCGCGACTTCTGCAATCCGCAAACCTACATCGAGGTTGGAAACGCGCACGACCGCATTGTGGAGCACATCCACAAACACGCGATCGATCTTCTCGTCCTTGGCATCCGGAAAACATCCCATATCGGCTTGGTGATGCGCACCTCCGGCGCATTCCGAATCATCGCCGACGCATCCTGCCCCGTCCTCACGATCACAGCTTGATCAGGAAGAGCAGCCCCGATGCACCGGCGATTTGCACGGATCCTTTTTCATTGCAACCAGTGGCTGAGCGAAAAGCACGATTATGAATGCGGCCTCATCAGCGCATCCATGACGAGAGCTTTGCGCTGGTAAACAACGCGACGAGACCGTCACTAATGGCACCATTGTTTCTTCGGGAAAGTTTCGGGCGGAGGCGGCTTAGGATGGAGGGAGGGGGTTGGCCGCGATGTTCACACCGAAAACGATCGGATTTGTGAAAAGCCCCTACACGGAATCGGCGGCGATTCCGAAGGGGCTTGGCGTGAAACATGACGCGGAAGGAATCCTGGAGATTCTGCCGGAGTTCGAAGCTGGGCTGAAGGATGTGGAAGGTTTTTCGCATCTCTTTGTGCTGTGGGTTTTCGACCGCTCGGAAGGATTCGAACTCGTCGGCGCGCCCCCTGTGGATCAGAAGCCGCACGGCGTTTTCGCAACACGGTCTCCGCGGCGGCCGAATCCAATTGGATTAACCGTGGTGGAACTGCTGCGAAGAGACGGCGGATCGCTGCATGTGCGCGGCGTGGACATGCTGGACGGAACGCCGATTCTGGATATCAAGCCCTACATGTCGAGCATTGCGATGGAGAAACTGCGCCGCGGCTGGCTGAGCGAGGCAGAGCGGTCCCGCGCGTGACCAGGCGGTAGCGAGTTTCGATGCTTCGGCGAGCGTTTGGGGACCAGATACCTCTGTGGACGACGCGCTGCGAACGAAAGCAAAACTGTTGCCGTCCATTTTGAGAACCAGGCGTTCGAGACTTCAGGCCTATCTGCTTTTTCTGCTTCGATTGGGGTGGCGGAGTTCCACACAGGAACCCTGGGCGGCATCGCCGCTAGCGGCTTTGACGGTGCCTCGGGAAGAGACCATCAACAATTCTTGTGTATTTCGGACCCGAAGTGCGTCTATAATCAGAGGGCTCGGAGCAAGATCGAGCGATCATGCCAGTGCTCGTCCCATCGCGCAAAGGAGTTACTTCAATCCCCAGAGGGGTTGAGCAGCCGGGGAGTGCCTGTCTGCCCGGTAGGGCCGTTGCTGCGATCTTTAGCCCGTGCGTCCTTGCCTTCGCAGGCTTGGCGATCGCCGTGGCCCTGTGGGGATACGGCTATAAGCTTTCTCTCTACGAGCAATCGAGCGAAGGCGCAAAGAGCCTTTCAGTTGCAAAGTTGTATATTGAACACCGCGACACCGTGGGTGTAACGGTTTCGAAGCTACGGGCGACGCTCCCGACTTCGGCTGTTTTCTTACCTCTTGCGGATCCGGCGCCGGCAATCCGGCGCCCGGTTGCCGAGGAAGGCGTGCACCAGAAGCTTGAAGCATATGGCGCCGCAACTCCCGGCTCGTTAATTCCCTTCCGAGCTCCTCCTACCTCCAGTTTCCTCCTCAATTAGTCGGCACTGCGGTTTCGCGGCCGAAATGTACGCGTAGCTTCGCGTGCCGAGGGATCCTCTGCATCTTCTCGCGATGCCCTACCCGGTGGAGGAGTTTCATGCAGCCCTATTGGACAAAGCCGGCTTGCTTGCTGGCAAACGTGATCGGTTGGCCGCGAATGGAGCGGCCGGCGGTGCGCACTGAAGGTCGAACCTGGGAAAAAATGCGCTCAGCGTCTCAGGCGGCGGATTCCGCGCCGCACTCGGCGAGCGGAGATCGAACTGCTGCGACACAAGCTCTGGACGTAATCATTGTTGACCGGCGATGCCAGGCAGAGTCACGAAGGGTCGACACTGTCGATCGCCCCAGGCTCAAGACGTTGAACGAAGAAGTGATGAACACGCCGGAGCAATTGCATCTCGCGCGCGGCGTGACGATGTGCGTGAGAACGAACAGCTGTCTTTTTCTTTCCGATTGGAAATCGTGCAAGCGAGCTTCCGGACAGCTCAACGCGCTGGAGGCTGTTCAGCTGCGATTGGAGGCGGCATGACCATGCTGCGACCAATTGCGCAGAAGTGCCGCGCCCAGATTCACATTGAGAATCCCCGCGATCCGCGAAGCCTGGACGTGCCCCACGTGTTGTTTGTCGGGCCTGAGCAATTCGGCGACCCAATTCACGACGCGTTATTCGACGGGCTGTCTTCGCGAATCTTCGCCACCAGGGACTATCGCGAGCTCTGGCTCCTCTCGGAAGAAGAGCCTTTTCTACTGGCGGTTCTTCATCTGGCTCTTTCGACCTTCGACTTGGAGTCGGCGAGCCGAATCATCCGTCGGCGATGGCCGGGCGCGCGAATCCTGGTGATTCTTGGGGGGGAAGACTTTCTGGATGGTGCCCTCTACGACCATCGGATGGTGCCGCCGGTTGCGGCAGGGACCCTGCTAAACGCAGTGCGACGACTGCTGAACGAGAGGTACGTATGACGATGGAAAGCGAGGAACGAACGATGGCGAGCACGACATTCCCGGATTGTGCTGGTTCCGATCCGGTGACCATGGCAACCGATCCGCTGGCCCTGGAAGAAAAGATGGAGACGTTTCTGCAAACCGCCGAGCAGCGAAGGGGGCAGTTGCTGCATATGGCACGACGAATCACCAATCGCAGTGAAGACTCAGAAGATATTTTGCAGGAGGCGTTTCTGAAAGCTTGCCAGGCATTGCCGAAGTTTCGCGGCGACTCGCAGATGTCGACGTGGCTGAACGCAATCGTGAGAAACACGGCGCTCGAGTATCTGCGAAGTCGCAAAGGACGGCTCTTTCTTCCAATCGAGCCGGTGGGAACCGATTCCTCTTCCGCACCTGGCATGGATTTTCCTGACAACCGCGACACGCCCGAGCAATGCTGCGAGCGCAAGGAGATGGAAACGATCCTGCACACGGAGATGGGAAAGTTGAGCACGGGATGCAGGCGCGCTCTCGAGCTTTGTTTCCTGGAGGGGTGTTCGCAGATCACTGCCGCACGATTGCTCAACGTGCGCACCGAAACAGTGAAGTCGCGCGTCTTTCGCGGCAAGCGCATTCTCCACCGGATGGTATCGCGAAAGTCAGTTTTGCAGGGCAGCAGCTAAAGAGGGCATCTACAGGATTGCACTACCGAGCGCTCGACGACGTGCCGACTTGGGAGCACATATCAGAGTCCGGGAGCGCAATTGACATCGACTCTCGGAATCTTGTATCCATGATCCCTGTTACGGTGGTCGCTCGACCGCATTCAAGAAAATCCAGGAGATGCAAAATTGACTGTTCAATCGAACCGGAATCCGCGAGCTGCGGCTCTTTCTGGCGGAGTGCGATCGCTGCAGGACGCGATGCAAGCCTTCTGTGCCGTGCCCGCAGTGCTACTGTGGGTGGGCGCGTTGTGGATTGCACCGGTCACTCTGGGCCAAACAGCCCTCCCGGCCGCGGGGCAGGCTCCTCGCCCCTGGGGGCAGAATCCCAATGGCATGCACATTTACATCTGGGCGGGACTCAAGTCGCATTATCCGGGACAGCATGATTATCCGCAGTTTCTTGCCGATTGGAGCAAGATCCTGACCGAGCATGGCGCAGTGGTTGACGGCGCGCTGCATGCGCCCTCTGCTGCCGATCTCGAGCACACCGACGTCGTGGTGATTTACAAAGGCGATGCCGGGTATCTGAACAACGCAGAGAAAGCGGCGATCGAAGACTACGTGAAGCGCGGCGGAGGGCTGGTGAGCCTGCACGATTCGCTCTGCGGTCCCGATCCCGCGTTCTTCGCCACGCTGGTTGGGGGCGCGAAGAAGCACGGGGAAGTAAATTACACGCTGGGTGCGCCAATCGCGTATACGGTCGTCGATTCCGCCGATCCCATCATGAAGGGCATGTCGAACTTCACAATTTTCGATGAGGCTTTTTACAACATGACGTGGGCGCACGACCCCGGGATTCACGTCCTGGCAACGACCGTCATCCCCGGAACTCCCAGCGCGGGGGCGCACAAGGGCGAAGTGGTTCCGCAGATATGGACGTATGAGCACACACTTGCAGGCGGCCGGCCGGCGCGGGCGTTTGTGTGGATGCAGGGACATGAATACGCAAACTTTGCCAATTACCAGATTCAGCAGATGCTGCTTCGCGGTATCGCGTGGGCCGCTCAAAAGCCAGTCGGCACACTCATCGACTACGTGCCGCCGGTTTCGGCGAAGACAAATACGCTGCCAAGCGTATCACCGCATTAGCTGAGTGATTGCAGCTACCGTGCCGTCCATCCTCCATCGATGAGAATGTCGGTTCCGGTGATGAATCCCGCTGCGTCGGAACACAAATAACAGGCGAGCGCGCCAATCTCTTCCACTTTGCCCCATCGTCCCACGGGAATGTTGGCGACAAACTGCGCGTTGAGTTCCGGGCTATTCATCAACGTACGATTCATGTCGGTTCCGATCGGTCCCGGGCTGATTCCATTCACCGTGATGCCGTCTGTCGCGAGTTCAAGCGCCAGCGCTCTCGTAAGTCCCAGCAATGCCGCTTTCGCCGAGCTATAGGCTGCCCGCCCTGCGAGCGAGACATGGCTCATGATCGAACTCATGTTGAGGACGCGGCCATAGCCCGTGCCTTTCATACCGGGGACGAACGCGCGGCACATGAGAAACGTAGAGATCAGGCTCGCATCGAGCACGCTGCGAAATTCTTCGAGCGTGAAGTCGGTGAGCTCCTTGCGGAGGTTGATGCCGGCGCTGTTGATCAGGATCTGCGCATGGCCGAAGCGCGACTGAACGTTTGCCGCCAGTCTTGCTACGTCATTCTCCTGTGTGACGTCGGCGGCAAACACCTCGGCGGTGGCGCCCGACGCGGCAATCTCGCCGCGAACTCGATCGAGACGGGCGCGGTCCCGGGCCACGAGCGCAATCTGAGCGCCCGCACCCGCCAGTGCTTTTGCCATTGCCTCGCCGAGCCCACGGCTTCCGCCGGTGATCACCGCGGTGCGGCCTTCCAGATCGATCTGCATCATCGTGCTCCTCCAGTTTCTCCCTTTAATTAGATAACGGATCCGAACCGATCGCCGTCGTCACATTGAGAACTCGCTCCCGCTCGCGGCGCGCGGACTCGGGATCGAGATAGAGCCAACACGCTGCCGACACCGCAGCTGCAATTACCATCGTATCGATCAGCAGGTTCCATCCTCGCGCGATAGAGCCAAGTCGTTGCAGAATTACTCCGCCCACGACGGGCGCAACGAATCCGCCGAAATTGCCCAGCATGTTCATCGCAGCCGCCACAGTCGCGGTATAGGCGCCCCCGATCTCCACGCACGCGTCCCACGAAATCGGCATCGTCAGATCGCTGGCGAAACTCGCTAGGCCCATCACCACCATCGCCGGCAGCACATTGTGAACGCGCGTGAAAACGAAGAGCAGAACCGCCGTGGCTGCAAATCCGGTGAAGGCAATTGCACGCCTTGGTAGCTGGCGCGACGAGATTCCAGCCGTCAGCGAGCCGAATCCGCCAAAGAGCAGAGGCAGCATCGAGAGTGCGGCGGCGCGGCCTGCCGACTGGCCCCGCGCTTCCCGCAGGTACGTCGGCAGCCAGGTAATGTAGAAGGTCCATACATACGAAAAGCAGAAGTACTGCAGCACGAGCAGGGCGACTCGTCGCGTCAACAGCAGCGATAGCCAGCTTCGCCCCGCCTCCGTGGTGAGGATACGCGAGGCGACAAGCATCTCCCGTTCCGCCGCATTGACGCCGGCATGCTCTGCCGGATCGTCGCGGAACCACGCCAGAAAAATTGCACACCACACGAGCCCGAGTGCGGCGAAGCTCACAAAGGCCCAGCGCCAGCCGAACCACGCGATGCACAGGAGTGTCAGGGGCGGTGTCGCCGCCCCTCCCCAGCGCGTACAGGCCCACATGAGCGACTGCGCGGTCACACGTTCACGGGCCGGGAGCCAGGCGCTCAACATGCGCGTCAGGTTGGGAAAGCATCCCGCCTCGCCCGCTCCGAAGAGAAAGCGGATTGTCACAAGGGATGCGGCATTCCATGCAGCGCCGGTAAGCGCGGTGAAGGCTGACCACGCGAGTACGATCCGCGCCAATGCGCGGCGCACGCCAAACTTATCGCCGGCGAGTCCCATGGGAATCTCGAAGAACGCGTAGGCAAGCGCAAATGCTCCGAAGACCAGGCCCATTTGTTCCTTTGAGAGGTGCAAATCGTGCGAAATCGGCACGGCTGCGCCGGAGATCGCCACGCGCTGCACGTAAGAAAGTACAGCAAGCCCGACGGCCAGCAGGACGACGCGATAGCGCGCGCGGCTTGGCCTCATTTGCGCAGACTCCATGCATACAGGCTATCTCCCGCGCCGAAGACGATGTACTGCTTGCCGTCGAGCAGATACGTAATGATGCCGCCGGATTCATTGGCATGCAGTTCGTGATGCCACAAGATTTTGCCGGTATCGGCGCTGAAGACAATCAGGTTTTTCTGGTCGTCGCCGGAGATCAGCAGATTGCTCGCGGTGGTGAGAAGGCTTGGGCCCAACGTGGATGGCGCATTGTTCAGGTTTGGATAAGCATGCTGCCACACCGTCTTTCCGGTGAGTGGATCAATCGCCTGCAGCACGCGCACTGCGCGCCCGATGCCGACTCCTGTGCCGCCGTAGCCCGACGGCTTGGCGCTGTCGTCAGTGAGGTAGTAGATCGCCTTGCCTTCGACGGAGTTCACATACACGAGACCCGTCTGCGGACTGTACGCGGGCGCGGGCCAATTGGACGCATTCACAATATTGATGGAACCGCCTACGGAAGGATCCTTGTCGGGAATGGGAATGGGCTCGCCCTGCGGCGACAGGCCGGAAAAATAATCGAGCGGCACATAAGGTTTTACGACCAGGTACTTGCCGGTAACCCGGTCGAGAGTGACAAAGAACCCGTTGCGCGCCGCCTGCGCGAGCAGTTTCTCCTGCTTGCCGTTCACAGTGCGATCAAAGAGAATCGGCGCGGTGGTGTTATCGAAATCGTGCGTATCGTGGGGCGACACCTGGTAGTACCACTTCAGCTTTCCGGTGTCCGCATCGAGCGCGACAATCGCTTCGGTCCAGAGATTTGCGCCCGGTCTTCCCTGCCCGGCAAACACGGGATTTGTGTTGCCCGTCGGCCAGTAGAGCAGATCGAGCGCCGGATCGTAGGTACCGGGCATCCAAGTCATGCCACCGCCGTGGTCCGAGGCGCTTTCATTCGGCCATGTTTTCAGTGCTGGATCGCCGGCGCGCGGCGTCGACCACCATGTCCACTGGAGCTTTCCGGTGAGGGCATCAAATGAATCAAGGAAGCCGGGCATGTCCATGGCGTCGCCCCCCACTCCGACAATCACGTGGTTTTTCACGATCAGCGGAGCGGAGGTCGAGAAGTATTGCTTGCGAGCGTCAGCGTAATTCTTCTTCCACAGCAGTCTTCCGGTGTTCGCGTCGAGCGCGACCAGCCAGTTATCGGGGGTAAGGAAGAATACCCGGGTCTTCCAGATCCCCACGCCGCGTTGTCCCACGAGATGGCCGCCGTGATCGACCCAGTCGAAGTGCCACAACTCTCTCCCGCTGCGCGCATCGAGCGCCCAGAGGTGATCGGGGATCGTTATATACACAACGCCGTTCACCAGCAGCGGGGTGCACTTGATGATGGGAACGGGCGCACCTCTCTGCGCTCCCACCGCGGTGATCTTGTAAACCCATTGCGAATCGAGCCGATCGAGGTTTGTGGCATCAATCTGCGTGAGGGTGCTATAGCGTTGACCGCTGTAATCGCCATTGAAGGTCGGCCAACTCGTGACGGGCGGCTTCCCGATCGTGTCTGGGTTCACAGACACAAACGGTGTGGGCTGCGCCGCCCCAAGCAGCGCCGCGCCGGCAATCGCTGTGCCGAGTTTCAGTGCCGGTCTCATTTCAACGTCTCAAGATATGCCGTTACGTTGTGCATGTCGTTATTGGCAAGCGTCGTCAGGAATGATTCGTGCGCCGCGAGGGGATCGTTGACTTGGACCTCGACACCCGATTCGCGATCGATGGCATGAGTTGTCCCGGATGCATCCAAAAGCGTGATGCGAAAATCGCTCAGTTGTGTGACTCGGCCTGAGATTGTGCCGTTAGGCGTCTTCACGCTGGCCGTGAGATTGGCTTCGTGCGCCGGCCAGATCCAGTTGCGCTGCAGTTGATCGGGAGAACGAAATTGGGCGGCGATATGCGCGAACGTTTCGGCGGTGTGGCACGACAGGCAGTGGTTTTCGACATACAACTTACCCTTGGCGGCATCGCCCACCAGAATGTTCAGGACATGGTAAGTGCCGCGGTTCGCCACATTCTCCACCTGCAAGTGCAGGAACTCGGCGATGTCAGTGAGTTGGCGTGCCGGCAGGGTTGCAAAGGAAGGCATGCCTTTCTCGGGCAGCCCTTTTCTGAGAAAGGGACTCAAGTGTTCGCCATGGTCGTCGGAGAGGACGATGTCGGATGTGATCAGGCTCGGCCCGGTGGCCCCTCGCGCCATTCTGCCATGGCAAAACGCGCAGCGTTGCTGAAACAAGGGCGCGCCACGCTTGGCCGCGGCTTTGTCGGGCACAGTTCCGAGACCGAGAAAGGCGCGTGTCAAAGAGGCTCTCTGCTCAGGCGTCATTGCCTGAGGATTTTGCGGACCTTCCTGGCCTCCGGCCTGCGCTCCCTGGCTTGGCGCTGCCGTAGCGACGGCTGCAGCGCAAACCAGGATCAACGACGCGCAGAGTAGAACGGTTCTTCTTCTGGTTAGTCTTTCCAGCCAGGACGCGAAAGACAAGAGGTCCTCTCCAGAGGCGTTCAATGTGCTTGCCGGGTCTGATCGAGCCGGCCTGCTTCTGGGAACTTGGTCAGCGGATCACTGACCAAGTGTACTGGAAGGTAGCTGCTCGCGGCAGGCGGGAAACATCCAGCCAACAAGCGCGGGATCGGCACCCGCAGCAAGCAGCAAGGGACGGCGATTAGTGGATGTTCTTGTAGTCCGGATACGCCGGCTTCTCGACTTTCGCTGGAGGGTGTTCCTTCAGGTCCTCCAATGCCAGCGAAACTGCCTTTTCGAGTTGCGGATCGTGGCCTTCGCTCACTGCCTTCGGATCCTGCTCGACAACATAGTCAGGATCGACCCCGTGATTTTCAACGTCCCACTCGCCCTTCGGCGAGAAGAAGGCGACGCTCGGCGATGTGACTGTGCCGCCGTCCATGAGCACCGGGATGCTGCCGATGCCGACGAGGCCGCCCCACGTGCGCTTGCCCACGAGCGGCCCGAGCTTTTCGTGCTTGAAGAGCCAGGGCAGCGCATCGCCGCCGGAACCGGAGTTTTCGTTGGCGATCATCACTTTGGGTCCGTAGATTCCGGCATTCGGCGTGTGCTCCACCATCCCATAGCGCGGCGCCCAGTAGGATTCGATGCGCCGGCCCATGACTTCGACCATGTAATCGGCCATCTGCCCGCCCCCGTTGAACCGCTCATCGATGATGACTCCCTGCTTTTCAGTTTGCGCGAAGTAATAACGATTGAAATTGGTGAATCCGCCTCCGCCGGTGTCGGGCAGATAGACATACGCGAGTTTGCCGCCGGAGAGTTGATCGACCTTCTTCTGATTGGTCTCGATCCAGTCAATGTTGCGAAGGCTTGCTTCGCTGGCCACCGGGATCACCGAAACTTCGTGCGCATTCTTGCCATCTGCGGCGCCGATGCGAAGGCTTGTGACTTGGCCGGCGGTGCCTTCGAGAGGCTGCTGAATGTCAATGGCCGAGGTAAGATCCTGCCCGTTGATGGCCAGGATACAGTCGCCCGCGGAAATATTGAGGCCCGGTTGCGCGAGCGGCGCCTTGATCTTCGGATTGAATGAACCGCCAGTGTAGATCTTGGCGAGACAGTAGCGATTGTTTTTGACTTCGTAGTCGGCGCCAAGCAAGCCGCCAGGCACTTTCTTGGCGTCCGGAATATTTCCGCCGAACCCGCGAAGATGGCCTACAGAGAAGGCGCCCAGCATTTCCTGGAAGATGTAGTTCAGGTCTGCGCGCGAGGCGATCGAGGCAACGTACGGCTCGAAGCGCTTCTCATCCGCCACCGTGTCAGCGCCGTGAAAGTGTGGATCGTAGAAGTAGGCCCGCTCAATTCTCCACACCTCGTGGTACATCTGCTCCCATTCGGCGTGGGGAACAACACGCGCCTTCAATTCACCGAACGAAAGCGCTCCGTCGCCCGGTTTCACGGGAGCATCCGCAGGAACGATGACCCACGAAGGCGGACCACCGCCGTCGTCGTCGCCACCGTTGCCCATGGAGAGCAGCATCTTTTTGCCGTCCGCCGAGAGCTCAAATCCCATCACGTGCTCGGCGAGTTTCTCGGTCTTGCGGTCTTCCTGGGTCCAGCGGCTCAGCGTGGCGCCATGCCCGGCGAAGCGGCCTGACTGCGGCTGCTCCAGCACGTAGACGCTGCCCTTCTGACCAGTCTTGAGGTCAATGTAGTTCGATTCAGGAAGCGGGAGAGCGACGATGCGATTCATGATGCCGTCGAGATCCACCTTCGTGGGCCTTGGCGGCTCCGGGGCTTTGGCGGCGCCTTTCTCTTCCGTAATTTTCTCGCCGGATTTGTCCTCGGGCTTTGCGCTTGTCTTGTCGTTGTCGGGCTTTTGGGCGGAGTCGTCCTTTTTCGCTTCGGCATCGGGCGCTTTTTCGTCGCCAAGCTCGGGCGCGACCGGCGAAACCTCTCCCGTGGACAGAACGACCGCATAGACCTGCGACGTGACCTCGTAGAGGTCGCTGGTCATGTCGAGACCGTCGGTGGTCGCCCCGGAATTGGTGCTGGCGATGAAGTAGAGGTACTTTCCGTCGCGATCGAACGCGGGAAAGTCCGCGTCGGCCATCTCCGTGGTGATCTGCGTCGACTTTGCTGTATCGACGTTGTAGAGAAAGAGCGCGTGCAGATGGTTTGGCATCGAGCGTTCGTAGGCAAACCACTTGGAGTCCGGCGACCATGCAAAATTGAAGCTCTGGCTCGAGAAACCTCCGTATTCGTTCTGATCGCTGACCAGCGCCAGCTTGCCCGTGGTTGTGTCGACCATCCAAATCTTCAGCCGGTTGTCGTGGAAGGCGATGCGCTTCGAGTCCGGCGACCAGAGGGGATCGAAGTAGTAGGCGGGCTCCGGTGACAAAGCGAACTTCTTCACAGCCGGAGCCCCGGACACGGCATCGCCGGTTTGGGGAGCAACGTGAAGCGCGTAAAGGCCTGACTCGTCAGAGAAGTATGCGATCGACTGGCCATCCGGTGACCAGGCGGGCGAGCGCTCCGCTACCCCAGGCGTGTTGGTGATGTCGCGTGTGGGACCTTTCTTCGCGGGCACGGTGAAGATTTCGCCATGTGCTTCGACTGCGGCGCGCACGCCGGTGGCTGAGATCGTCACGCTCTGGATATCATCGGAGACGTCCTGGATACGCGACCGCACTTCAGGGAGGTCGGCGTTGATCTCGATGGGAACGAGCCGGCTTTTGCCCGTCGTGGTGTCAAAGAGGTAAATCTCGCCGAGCTGGTCATAGACGAGAGTGTTTCCTTCGCCGGCAAGCGTTCGAAGGTCTGCGCCGCGGTTATGCAAGGCTTCGCTCACTTTTTTCGTGGCGCGATCATATTTGAAGATGGTGATCGGCCCGGAACGACCCGAAAGAAAATAAATATCGCCGCCTGCATAGACGGGAAAGAAATCGGACGCGGACTCATGCGGGATCTCGAACGAATCGAGGCCAGGCAGCGTGGTCACCCAGATCGTGCTGGCGAGGCCACCGTGGTAGTTTCCCCACGCCACGTAGAAGTTGTAAGAAAAACTGAAAGCCAGGGACAACGGCGAATAGGCGATCTCTTTGCCGTCAGGCGAGAACTGGCCTTGATAGGCCATGGGCAGCGGAAGCACTTTGGCGATGCCGCCTTTGGCGGCCACGGTGAAGAGCTGCGTGTAGCGGCTGGCCGAGTTGCGATTGGAACGGAAGAGAATATCGTTGCCGTCGATGCTCCAGCCCACCACCTGGTCGGCTCCAGGGTGATAGGTCACGCGAAAGGGAACGCCACCGGTCGAGGGAATGGTGAAGACGTCGGTATTTCCGTCGTAGTCGGCGGTAAATGCGATGGTTGAGCCATCGGGCGAAAAGGCAGGGCTGGTCTCGATGCCCACGCCGACGGTGAGGCGGGTGGCTCTTCCGCCGGCGCGCGGAACGGTCCACAGATCACCCGCGTATCCAAACGCGATCAGGTCCTTACTAAGCGCAGGATGCTGCAGGATGTGGCGCTCGGCGGATTGGGCGTGGGCGAAGGCGGCAATCATCGCAAATGCCGCAACAAGAGCAGGCAAACGGAACCAGCGCATCAGGATCCTCCCAGGAAAGCCGCTGCAGGAATGGCAACATCTTACACGGCGTGAGCTTTGGGCATACCGGAAGCTGCCTGGCATTCGGGACGAAACCATCGGCTTGAAAGGGTCCTGCGGCGGTCTACAATGCACTGCGAGGACTCACGCCATGCTTCGCATGCTCCAGTGGAGCTCGATCAGCTCCGTTATGCTGTTGCCCTCGTTGCTTGCCGCCGCCCCATCCCGAGTCTCGTTCTCAAGCGCCCCGGCCCAGGTGGAGCGATTCGATTTCGTGGAGGTCACGGCCTCGGTGCAATCGCCCGACGCGCGCAATCCTTTCACCGACGTCTCGCTCACCGGCACGGTCGAGACCGCCGATGGCAGCCGGCATTGGGAGATCGAGGGGTTTGCCGATAGCGAAGACGGCAGCGTCTTTCGCATACGCTTTATGCCCGCTGCGGCCGATGAATACAAATACACCGTGACTTTTCGCCAGGGAGACTTTAAGAAGACAGCTAGCGGTACTTTCCGGGCAATCGAGGCGCACCGTCGCGGACTTCTCTCCGTCGATCCAGCGTATCCCTGGCATTTCATCTGGGCCGGAACGGGCGAGCACTTCTTCTTCAACGGAACTACCGCCTACTTCCTGATGGGCTGGAAAGAAGAGCGCGTCATCCGCTTCAGCATCGAGCGTCTACATCGCCTCAAAGTCAACCGCATGCGGGTGGCCATCGCCGGACGCGAAGCCACATTCTTTGGCGAACCGGTAATGAACGGCCCTGCATGGTCCGTGTTTCTGACGCCGTGGCATGCGCAGAACGCCGAGGACTACTCCCACCCAGGGTTTGACTACTCGCGTTTCAACGTGTCTTACTGGCAGCGCTTCGATCGCATGCTCCGGTTTGCCCGCGAGCGCGACATGAACATCTCGTTGGTGCTGGATATGAACGACAGCTATGTGCACCCGGCCGCCGGCAGCGACGACGAGCACAGCTTTATCCGCTACGCGGTAGCGCGGTTCGGCGCGTTCTCGAATATCACCTGGGACCTGGGGGACGACCTCGACTCATTTCGCGACGAAAAGTGGACGCATGAAACGGGGATGCTGCTTCAAGGCTGGGATCCCTATCATCACCTGGAAACCAGCCACCCCGTGCACATCGAACACCAGGACCGAGCATCAAGCTGGTTCGGATTCACGTCGTACCAGGATTGGTCACGCGATCAGCACCGCCTGATGCTCGAATCGCGCAAGCGCCAGGAGGATACAGGGCGCATCATTCCGCAGACGAACGAAGAGTACGGCTATGAGGATCACTATCCCTTGTGGGCCGCGCCAGGATCGGATTCGAGCGACGTACTGCGCCGAACCGCTTGGGATATCGCGATGGCAGGCGCCTACCAGACTGCCGGCGAAAGCGCGCGGCGGGGCACTAACATCTGGCCTGATACCGGCGGCGGCTGGATGAATGCGCGGGGCGACGACACGATGACCATGTTTTTGGGCTACGGGCACATGGTGGATTTTTTCACCGGATTCGAGTGGTGGAAGACCAATCCGCACGATGAGCTTGTGAACAACGGCAACTACTGTCTGGCGGATCCAGGCCACACATATGCCGTTTATTTACCCCGCGCCGGCCAGGTGACGATTCAACTGCAGTCCGGGCGATACCGCGCATTTTGGTTCAGCGCCACGACTGGAGAAAAGATCGATCTCCCCGATGTGACGGGTCCAAGCTGGACTTCTCCAGAAGCCCCGGACCGGAATGACTGGGCCCTGCTCCTGCAGTCGGAATAGAGCTGACGGCGCCAATGCTCCTTCAGTGCGTGTAGTTTTGAGAATCTGGATCTCCAGCGACGCGGATGTCACGGAGTTTGGGACTTGCGGGCGGCGTCGAGTTTCCGTGCTACTTCGTCGAACTCCGACGTCGGACCGGTCCAACGCAGTTCCTCGACATCCGTGAAAAGCGGGATATCGGTCCGGAGGGTGGCGAGACTTCGAAAGAGCAAGGCGCGCTCCCAATCGCGCCGAAGGGTCGAGGAAAGCATGCTGACGTTCGCGGCATTGACGTGCCAGTCGAGATAGTTCATGGGAATCTGTTCGAGATGAAGATACTTCGCAAGGACGCTGGACGAAGACTTCGGGCCCCAGCCCACCAGGCCCGGGTAGCCATCCGCCGCGTCGCCCACCAGGGCAAGATAGTCAGGAATAGATTCTGGCAGAACGCCGAACTTTTGAAGCACGCCCTTTTCGTCGCGGACAGTTCCCTTGCGGCGATCCAGCTGAACGACTCGCGTACCGTGGACACACTGCGAGAGGTCCTTGTCTGGCGTGCAAATGAGTACTTGCTCGACGCGATTGTCTTTTGCAGCGGTTGACGCTCCGGATGCAAGCGCGTCATCGGCCTCGAACTGGACCATGGGCCACACCACGATGCCGGCAACAGCCAGCACGCGCTCGAGAATCGGAAACTGCGCCCATAGATCAGGATCGATGCCTTCACCGGTTTTGTAACCTGCCCAAAGATCATTGCGAAATGACTCGATGACCTGATCTGTGGCAACCGCCAGGTGTGTCACGCCTTCTTTCAGCATGCGGAGCATGGACGCCAGTACTCCGCGGACAGCTCCCACCTCGCGGCCTTCAGCGTCGCAGGCCGATGGGACGGCGTAAAAATGGCGGAACAGCTCATAGGTGCCGTCAACGAGATGAATGTTCAGGTGGTATCTCCGTTCTCAGGGAGCCGGTTCGATCCGTGACCCACTTGCCAGTGCCCAGGCCTGGAACAGCGTTGCGAGACCTGCCGTCTGGAGCAGAGCGCATGGGGGAGAGCATCGCCATCATTTGCTGTGCGTTGATGAATCGGTCAAAATCCTCGACGTCGAGCGGAAGCGGTGAAAGTCGGTGAACTGAATCTGGTTTAGCTCCAATTTCCCCCTGTGGTTCCGTTCCCGCAGGACGACCTGCGCTCCAATAGGGAGCAGGTACCGCTGGCCGCCGATGGAGACGTAGTCATAGTCGGTACTGACAAGCGTTTCGTAGATTGGATATCCCTTTGGCACGTCGTCGGCAATTTGGGTAATGCGACGAACCTCGCCCGTACCGCTATCGATGTAGACCATGCCGTGATAGCCCACGAAAGTCACCTCCATGGAACTGGCACGAAGTGAGAAATTCGAGTTTTCTTTCGCGACCCGATATTTGAAGACCTGCACGGTCGCTTTGCCGAGCGTGTCGTTTTCAAACCAGGAGATATTCGCTTTGGAGGCGGGCCGGAAAATTCCGCGCATGACACCCCCGAAGATTCCAAAGTCGGAAATGCCATGCCTGGGATCAAAGTCGTTGTCGTGGTGTTTTTTGTGGTCTTTTTCGTACTCCTGAAACTCCCAGTGTTCCTGGCGATCGAAGTAGTCGAGCCGCCCGGTGATCGCATCGATCTGATCCCATTTGTCTCCGCGAGTGGAACCTGCAAATCGCTCTGTGACTTGCTGGCAGGTGAAGTTTGGCAGGGAGTCCCAATAGCTATTCGCGTTTTGAGCGGCTTCGGCCAGGAGCGCCGTGATTTCTTCATC
Source organism: Occallatibacter sp. (assembly GCA_035508975.1). Classification (GTDB taxonomy): domain Bacteria; phylum Acidobacteriota; class Terriglobia; order Terriglobales; family Acidobacteriaceae; genus Telmatobacter. Next base: position 10,693 of record DATJMC010000072.1, on the reverse strand, counting down.
GGGAGGACGGAGGATGGAATTGGCAGAGGCGGAAATGTCCAGCGGACCGGAAGGGCGAGAGATGGTCTCAAGAGCCGGGAAGCCGCCCGGGGGAACAACATCCGAGTCGTCCACGACCCGGCGTGTAAAAGAAGTCTGCGATACTCCTGTCTTCGGAACCTGAGTTACGAGGGAAGCCACCTGGAATGCGCCGTCCTTCGCGTGGAAGTCCTTATAGTCCTGGGTGACGAACTGATGACGAACAGCGTACCGGGTTACAAAGGAGGCGCCATTGGGCACGACCTCGGCGATGGTGAAGGAACGCACCGGGATGTAGAGGTTGCCTCGGCCGATGGGAGCGTAGTCAACCCGGATGTCCTCATAGTGAACAAAAGCCGAAGGCTTGAACTCTGCCTCGACGATGGTGCGAAGAATCGCGCCGGAATCAGGATCGAGGAAGAGCTCGCCATGGTAGCCGGACTTGGCCTTGAAGGGATTCCAGTCGGACACATAGGAAAGGTTGCCATTGCCGGCCGGCCGAGCTAATGGGCCGGAACTGAGGCTGCCGGAACTAAAGCCGGACAAACCACCTCCACGAGCGCCGTTCCCGCCGAATAAGGCGGTGCTGAGGCTCGAAGTTTCAGGAAAACAACAATAGTTGATGGCATAGTCCGATTTTTTCTTGTTGACGGCGTAGATGAAGACGGCAGTCTGATGGCCGTCGACGGTCTCCCAGCGGAGAAACTTGGGTTTGCCGGAGGAGATGGCTTCACTCGTTAGCAGATTGAGCGGAAGGAACGGGAGCATGGAGTTAACGAACCCATTGCGTCCCCAGGGAGTGGCGTCTTTGCCGCCAGGTTTTTCTATTCCGCCGTCGACCTCGACCGTGTCCGTGTGGGTTTTCACCAGGCGAACATCGTGGTTGATCTGCTCCCATAAAGGGTCGTCATTGGAGAGGATTTTGAGCTTATTGCCGCCATAAGACGGGATGGTCTCGACGCCATCCTGAAAACGGGCGATCAGGCGTGTGGCGGTGAATTGAGGCAGCTGAGGGTAGGTCTTGGAAGCATAGTCCTCGGCTTTGGCAAGCAGAGCATGCTGGGCGCCCGTTTCGGGAGGAGCTTTCTTCGGCAGGTCGGTGTCGGGTGGGGCAAGGATGGCGGTGCGCGCCTCAAGCACGTACATCTGCTCGGTCGAGAGTGGTCCATTGACAAGGTTAGCCATGCTGTTCATGGCAGACGAGGTCAGCTCTTCCGTCAGTTCAATCTGTTTCAGATCGTTGGCAATCTGCTCGTCGCTCTTCTGAGCCTTGTGCAGCCCGGTTAGAAAATCTTGCAATTGAGCTACCGTCATTTTTCTCGGTTTGGCAGACAACAAGGTGGGAACCAATGCTACGAAGAGAACGAGCCATCTGAAGCGCTTCATCGAACCATCCTTGGCTGCCATCCTTGGCGAAGTTACGAGCAGAGCGATTGGCCGAAGCCTTTCATCGAGCTCTCCAGGTCCTGGTTGTGCGATTTGACCCATTGTGAGGAGGAAGATGCGTGCATCGATGGACGAACCTGCTCAGACGGCTTGGGCATTTAATCCAGCGAGGAATCCGTGCGACCAATATCTTAAAGTATGTGCGATATCGGTCTCAACCAGGTTTTAGGTTGCGCTGCCGGCCAGAGCGCTTCCAATTCGTTCGTCAGAATTTAGGCCGACGGCTCTCGTAGATTGATCCTGAGGGCCTCACCCTCGCTTTGGATCTCCACATCTCGAAAATCGCCGATGACGGGCCGGTGTCGCAACCGCTCAGAGGAATACGTGGTTAGCAGGCCCACAACCTGCATGCCGGCACTCAGCCCCGCGTCAATTCCCGGACGTGTGTCTTCGAAGACGACGCACTCTTCTGGCTCTACCCACAGCTGTGCAGCCGCATGAAGAAAGCCCTCCGGATCCGGCTTGCCATTGCGGATTTCATCAATGGGCACGATGACCCTGGGCAACGGTAAGCCTGCAGCGACGACGCGGGTTTCCGCCAGCCTTCTCCACGCGGAGGTCACGACCGCCCAGGGGTGATTTTGTGTCTGGAGCGCATGCAAAACATCGGCGGCTCCCGGTATTGCCAGGATGCCTTCGGTCTGGGTCTCTTCGAATCGCGAAAGCTCCTCGAGTTCCTTGGAATGATCTCGGCCGGGAAAGAAGTGCTCTAGGGTCGCGATCGTCGGACGGCCGTGGGAAAACAACAACACATCCTTGAGGGGGATGTGGTGGCGAGCGGCCCATGTGCCCCACGCGGCCTCCACGATCTGGGTTGAGTCGACGAGCGTTCCATCCATGTCAAACAGGATGGCTTTGCATCGCAGAGCGACCCGTTTGCTACCCCGTTGGCTCATGGTATCTATAGTCGCATTGATGGTCCTCGATCGCACGCCGCGGCTTGAAGTCTCGATTTCTTTCAGAGAACCAATCAGGTTATGTAACCTGAAGCCAATACCAAATGAGCTGCCGCGGATTCCTGCAGAAGTTCCTCACATTCCTGTTGTTGTCTCCCCTGGTTCCTGCAGCCGGTCAAGACCTCTCCCCGTCTCTTCTTCCGAACATTCAGGCGATCGACGCTCTGGGTCAAGATCTCTTTGTCCAATCCGGATCCACCGGAATGGTCCTCGTCGTCGTACGCGGAGGACAGGTCATCTTTCACGGATATGGCGAAACGGCGCCCGGATCTCATCAGGTTCCTACGGAAGACTCCGTGGTGAGGCTCTGCTCGCTCACAAAACTATTCACCACCGATGTGCTCACCAAACTCGTCGCGGACAAGACAGTTCGGCTCAACGAACCTCTCCAACTCCTTGCGCCACCCCACAAGGTCGTACCGGAACGGGGACGTCCTATTACACTTCTCAATCTGGCGACGCACACTTCGGGCCTGCCGCGCGAAGTGGGCGCGGCACCACCTCGGAGTGCGCACTTCACCTTCCCCGACTATCGCACGCGCTGGCTCTGGCTTCGCCATCAAAACCTGCAAAGCACCCCCGGCACTGCCGCTTTATATTCCAACGTCGCTTACGATTTTCTGAGTGATGCGCTCCAGAGCGCTGCACACAAGCAGTATGCGGCGCTGCTCGCGGAGCGCACTCTTAACCCGCTGGGAATGCACCGCACGACGTTTTTCCCAAGCGCCGAACAGTGCAAGGAACTGCTCGTTGGCGCACGAGACGAGAGGGCCTGCAGCGTTACCGAAGCGACAGCCGGAAGTTCTGGTCTCTATTCGACAGCCGGAGACATGACAATCTGGCTGAAGTACCTGCTCGGCGCCGGAGAGCGGGAACAAGATCCAGCAGCTCAGGCCATCTATATCGATCCCTCAAGTCTTATCAGGCAAAGAGGACTCGATCATGCGGGCGAGCCGACCGGCATCGGCCTCGGCTGGATTCACATTCTGCCGATCGATAGTCCATCCCACATGATCGAAAAGACGGGCGGCGGAGCCGGTTTCGAAACATATATTGTCATCAATCATGCTCGCCGCACCGCACTGTTTCTTGCTGCAACAGATGGGCCTGTCGATACGCATTTGAACCTCTTCAATGCCGCAAACAAGCTGCTTCTCGCAGTTGCCGGCCTGCCACCGCTCCCGCCTCCTCCGCCGAGGCCCGCTGCCAAGAATAGGCGGCGGACCAGACGGCGTTGATAGTTTCCACGACATTTGGTGATGCCGAGGAGGGCACCATCCAGCCCAGGTGCCGCTAGAACGATCGGCAATCCTCAGTCTCTTGAGGCCCCGTTCGAATGGGCGAGCCAGAGTTCGCCGGCCAGCAGACCGGCCGAGACACCGGCAAATGCCCCGGCGATCACGTCGCTTACGAAATGCCAGTCACCCACAATGAGAAGCACGGCCGCGACCAGCAGCAGGACGGACAACGGCAAGATACTGGTTCGATAAAGACGCATGAAAACGCCGGCAAATGCGCCGGCGAGGACCATGTGTCCCGAAGGAAAGCTGCATCTGGCGGAGCCGCCCAGAAGGTTGAAAGCATGGGAAGCGCCGTGGAACATCGCCCCAGGATTCGGTACTCCGAAAAAGAACTTCAGCGCACTGTCGTTGATTGCATATGCACAAATGGAGGTCAGGCACGCCAAGACGGTCGCTTCGCGAAAAGGCGACAGACGGCCTCGCGTAATACGAAGGATTACCAGCGCGAGCACAATAGCCGCTTCGATACTGAGCAGGACGGCACTTGCAAACCCCGTCGCCAGGCTTTCGGCTGACCCCAGAATCCCGTACATGCGACGGGCAACCGGCACGTCAAAGTACGCGAACGCGACCGCGATCGCTGGTATGCAAACCAGCAAGGATAGGATCCAAATCCGGTAACGAAGACGCTGGTTTCCTCCGGGCCCTGTTCCCTTGTAGTGCTGAGAATTAGCGGCACCTTGAAGCAATGCGATCTCCTCTTAGAGGCCAGCCTCGATTTATGTCAGTCATGAACGCCGGCTCTCCGATCGCAGGATATTCTGTGAGGCCGCCCTCGCCGCGAGCAGCGCACGGAAACCGCCGTGAAAGCAATTTCGATTTTGTGAAGTAAATCGCGTCAGAAGGAGATTTCGAGGAGCATTCGTCACACGGCCGCACATTTCAAAGATATATCTTAAACAATGTGAAATGTTGTATTTACCGAAAAGCAAGGAGGGTCGCTTGAACGCTGGCGGAGAGAGGGGGATTCGAACCCCCGATAGAGCTTTTGACCCTATAACGGTTTAGCAAACCGCCGCCTTCAGCCACTCGGCCATCTCTCCGGGTCCCACTGGGGATTATACCGGAAGCGAAACTTTCGAGAATTTCTTCCAGGCGCGTTCGGAGACGGATTTTACTTGGCCTCGGCTCGCGCAACGCCGAGCGGCGGCCCGCAAGGCAAACTCGCACCCGTCGCGCGGCAGCAGTTTCTTGTTTCTGCGCGCGAGAAATATTGCTAGATTCACAGATATGGTGCCAGCGCCGAAGCCGGGCGGACGCAAGTTGCGGATCCTGCCGCTCATTGCAGCGACCTATTTCATGGTGTCCGGCGGTCCTTATGGGATTGAAGACATCCTGGGCGGGGCCGGATATGCGCGCGCCATCCTGATCCTGCTCGTGCTGCCGTTCCTGTGGTCGCTGCCAACGGCGCTGATGATCGGCGAACTGGCGGCGGCGATTCCGGCAGAAGGCGGGTTTTATGTCTGGGTGCGGCGTGCGCTTGGTCCTTTCTGGGGATACCAGGAGGGCTGGCTGTCGCTGGCGGCGAGCATCTTCGACATGGCGCTCTACCCGACGATCTTCGTGCTCTACCTGGGCAAGTTCAACCCGGCATTGACCTCCGATTGGCGCGGCTACGCTTGGTCGCTGGCCGTGGTGGCGCTGTGCTGCGTCTGGAATCTGCGCGGAGCGCCGGCGGTCGGCGAAGGCTCGATCGGACTTTTCCTCCTGCTCCTGGCGCCGTTTGCAGCCTTCGTCGTGATCGGGTTCTGGCACGGAATCACGCTTCATCCCCACGTGCAGTGGTCGCACGGGGCGTCCGACACCGCCATGTCCACAGCGGTCCTGGTTGCAATGTGGAATTACATGGGCTGGGATAATGCTTCGACCGTTGCCCAGGAAGTCGAAAATCCGCAGCGAAACTATCCGCGCGCGATGGTCGCGGCTGCCGGGTTAGTCGCGATCACGTATATCCTGCCCCTTGCCGCGATGGCGTTGGCTGGGCTCTCCTCCGATGGCTTCACGACCGGTGCATGGATGCAGGCCGCCGCCGCGATCGGTGGACCTTGGATGGGCCTGGCGGTGGTTGCGGGTGGTGTGATCTGCGGATTCGGGATGTTCAATGCGCTGGCGATGAGTTACACCCGCTTGCCGATGGCGATGGCCGACGATGGCATGATGCCGCGCTTCATCGCCGCAAGGAACGCCCGCGGCGTGCCCTGGGTCAGCATCCTTGTGTGCGGGGCCGCATGGGCACTGGCGCTCAAGCTTCCGTTTGAGCGCCTGATCTCGATTGACCTGATTCTCTACGGGTCGAGCCTTCTGCTGGAGTTTGTAGCGCTTATCGTTTTGCGGTTGCGCGAGCCGAATCTGGAACGGCCATTCAAGGCCGGCAATCTGGCATTCGCGATCGCTCTCGGCGTTGGTCCAACCGCGCTGATCGGCTATGCGCTCTACACATCGCGCGGCGAAAAACTGACCGGCTCAACCTCGGCCCTTCTCTTCGCGGTGGTCGTGGCGCTGCTGGGACCTCTGCTGTATTGGTTAACGGCCGCGCCGTTGGCGCGCCGCAGGGTTGCGGCGGCATCGGCGGCGGACTGAGATCGAAGCTGAAGAACTGCCTTTTATTTGACCTGCTTCTGCTTTGTCGCTTGCTTCGCTTTGGATTCGTCGAACATCTTGACAGCACGGACGACTCGGTCGCGTGCGTAAGCAGCGTCATGCCAGCCCTTCACTTCAACGCGCTTGCCTTCGAGGTCCTTATAGATAGAAAAGAAGTGCGTGATTTCTTTGAGCATGTGCGGGTAGATATCGGTGTAATTCCAGATATTGGCGTAGCGCGGGTTGTTTTTTCCGACGGCGAGCACCTTTTCATCAAGGATCCCCTGGTCGAGCATTTCGAGTAACCCGATGGGGCGCACTTCCTGCACGCATCCGGGAAAGCTGGGCCCAGGAACCAGCACGAGGACGTCAAGGGGGTCGCCATCGTCACTGAGCGAGGAGGGGATGAAGCCATAGTCACCGGGATAGTGAACCGGTGAGTGGAGATTGCGGTCGAGCTTGAATACGTGTAGCTGCTTGTCGTATTCGAACTTGTTGGTTGCGTCTTTGGGGATTTCAATGACTGCACGGAAGACCTCGGGAGCTCGGTCGCCGACCGGCAGTTCAAGATAGTTAGCCATCGTGCTTGCTTCTCCTTCAAAAGCGGGAACAATGAGAGCGAAGAGCCCCGTGAGGGGGCCATGCCGGCGCGGATGCCGGAGCTACTATAATCATCGATCATGAAGGCGCATGTCTATGTCACTTTGAAGGCGTCGGTTCTCGATCCACAAGGGCAGACCATCCAGAACGCTCTGCACAAGATTGGATTCTCTGCGGTGGCGGGGGTGCGTCAAGGCAAGTATTTTGCCCTCTCGCTGGCCGATGGACTTGCTCCCGACGCGGCCCGGACCCAAGTGGAGCGGATCGCCCGAGAGGTCCTCACCAACCCCGTAATTGAAGAGTACACGTACCGCATCGAGGACTGAACGGCGGTTCTCCGCCAGCCAGCCTGTCTGGCCAAGCCAAGTCCAGGCGCAGGTCGCGCGCCTCGGCCCAAGTGAAGCGATTCTCAGCCGATTCCCGATGGTGCCTGCACGCCATGCAACGAGGCCGGCTGCTGCGCGAAGTTTCTTTATGCCGCGCTACGTTACGACAGGGTCTGTGGCCCGGTCGCAGCGCACAGTGCGATCTCTCAGCCTCGCATAGAATGCGGATATGTGTGGAATTGTTGGCTATGTGGGACCGAAAAAGGTGGTCCCTGTCATTCTGGAGGGGCTCAGGCGCCTGGAATATCGGGGCTATGACTCGGCGGGTATTGCCGTTGGCAGCCCGGAGTGCAAAACACTTCAAGTGTGCCGCGCGCCCGGCAAGCTCTGCAACCTTGAAGACGCGCTCGATCTGCAGCCGCTGAAAGGCACATTCGGGATCGGCCACACGCGTTGGGCGACCCACGGCCGGCCCACGGAAGAGAACGCGCACCCCCATCGCGACTGCACGGGCCGCATCGTTGTTGTTCATAACGGAATTGTTGAGAACTATCTCGAGCTCAAAAGCGAACTCTCCGCGCAGGGCCACAAGTTCATTACCGAGACCGATACCGAGGTTATTGCGCACCTGATCGAACAGGTGCAGAAAGACGCCGCAGCCACAGGCCAGCCGATTTCCCTGGAAGCCGCGGTTCGGCTCGCGGTCAAGAGGCTGGCAGGCGCATTTGCGCTGGGGATCCTTTCGTCTGCCGAGCCGGATAAGATCATCGCCGCGAGATCCGGGCCTCCGGTGGTGATTGGGGTGGGCGACGGCGAGAGCTTTGTGGCATCCGACGTGCCCGGCATTCTCCACCATACGCGCAATATCTACTTCCTTGCAGATGGAGACATGGCTATCCTGACGCCCGCAGGCGTCGAGTTAACGGACTTCCAGGGAAAGCACATTCAGCGCGAGCTGACGCGCATCGCATGGGACCCGATCCAGGCGGAAAAAGGCGGGTACAAGCATTTCATGCTCAAGGAAATCTGGGAGCAGCCCCAGGCCATTCGCGATACTACGCTGGGCCGCGTATCGCTCGATTCGGGCAAGATTTTCCTGGGCGAGATGGAGATCGAAGACGAGGAGCTTGCGGGCGCATCGAGCATCAACATCGCTGCCTGCGGCACGAGCTGGCATTCGGCCCTCGCCGGCAAGTACATGATCGAGCGGCTGGCGCGCCTGCCCGTGGACGTCGATTACGCAAGCGAATATCGCTATCGCAACCCCATTCCCGACCGCAACGCGCTGGGGCTGCTCATCACGCAATCAGGGGAAACCGCCGATACGCTCGCCGCACAGCGCGAAATGAAGAACCTTGGCTCAAAAACCGTGGCGATCTGCAACGTGGTGGGAGCTATGGTGGCGCGCGATGCCCATGGCGCCATCTACACGCATGCCGGTCCCGAGATCGGGGTTGCCTCCACCAAGGCATTTACCTCGCAGCTTACGGCCCTCTTTCTGCTCGCGGTGAAACTCGGGCAACTCCGCGGACGCCTCGACCAGGAGCAGTCTGTAAAGCTGATCGAAGAGTTGAGCCGGGTGCCGGCCAAGATTGAGGAGGTATTGCGTGCGCGCTCCGCGCAGTGCGAGCAGCTCGCCAAGGACTTCGCTCATGCACGCGATTTTCTCTACCTTGGGCGAGGCATCCATTTTCCCATCGCCCTCGAAGGCGCCCTGAAGCTGAAGGAAATTTCCTACATTCACGCCGAGGGATACCCCGCAGGCGAAATGAAACACGGACCAAATGCGTTGATCGACGAGACCCTTCCGGTCGTCGTATTAGCCACGCGAGATGAATCTGATCCCGCCTCCAAACTGCGGTACGAAAAGACGCTCTCCAACATCCAGGAAGTGACGGCTCGCTCCGGACGCGTGATTGCGGTGGCAACCGAGGGCGATACGCTGATTGGCAAATTGGTTGAGCAAGTTATCCAGATTCCGCCCGCATTCGAGTTGATCTCGCCGCTCATTGAAATTGTTCCGCTGCAGCTGCTGGCTTATTACATCGCAGTCCGCCGCGGTTGCGATGTGGACCAACCTCGCAATCTGGCAAAATCAGTGACCGTGGAATAGCCGGGCCCTGAATTTCCCTACTACTGGAGACGGACAACAGTATCCCGAACTGGACATCAATAAACCGAACTGGACAACATTAACCCGAACAAATCACCTGAGAAGTCAGAGGGTCGTCATATAGAGGCGGCGAGAGCTCCACTTCTTCGATCCGGCCGGGCACTAACTCGGCTACATCTCCGCTGATACGGGCAAGCTGGTGTACGTCCTCCCATGAGGACGGGCTGCCCACTCATCTGCTACGGAGCTAACAATTCTCTTGCTTATAGAGGGCGAATCAATCGCCTTCCTATGAGGAGAACCACCATGGAAATCGGAACCGTAACCGGCGTCGCACTCGAAGGCAGGCGGCAGGAGATCTACGAATGGCTTTACCGGCGCCTCTGGGAGCCGGCACTGAACTCTCCGCGGGCGACCAAGGAGATCAGGCAGGGGGTCGCGCTGACCCGGCTGCGCATGGAGCTACGCCCCACCTCGACAGCGATGCTCGACTATTTCTGGCGGGCGGTGCGCGGAACCGATAAGAGCATCCGCTTTCCCGACATTCTCAGGGCGGCGGGTCTTGAGCGGTTTGAAGACGTGTTTGACGAGTTCCGGCGGGTCTTCCCGGAGTAGGCCGGCTCGTTAGGAGTCGGGCGAAGTGGCTCTAGACAAAATAGTCGTTCACTGAACAATAAAGTTCTTCACTGCACAGCGAAGGTGACTTTGTTGTCCAAGACTGAGCCTGCGGCGAATTTCTCAATCCATTGAACTTGCTCAACAGTGTCTGGAACTTGTAAGCCTCGTGCCTTTGCAAGACGCTTGAAGGCGTCTTCGGGTGTAAACCCCTCAGCGCATAAAACTCCAGCAAGCAGCAGGGAGGATCGTCCTATTGAAGCTCTACAGTGGACAGCTAGGCTTCGCGCGGAGTGAAGCACGCGCCGTAGCTCATCTACGAATGAGGCGAAAGAACCAAGGGAAGATGGTACTTCGCGGTCTTGAATAGGGAAGGACTTGAACTCTATTCCAGCGGCGCGGCACGCATCAGCTTCTGCGGTCAGCCCGAGTTCGGCTGCTTCGTCAGCGCGAAGCATGGAAACGAGAATATCTACACCCAGCATTCTTCATCGAGATGGCCTCGTCTTCGAGCCAATCGCCACCGCGAGGGCGCGGAACGATTGCCAGGCGCATCGCATTGCCGGTCTCAATCCAGAACGGTTCCATGTTCAAATCCTAATTTGGTCGCGTCGCTGGACCGCTGAGGGGGACGGAGTAAATAAGGATTCCGGGCGGGTCGTGAGCGATCCTTCCCTTTGACGAATCTTCGCCTCGAAACGGCAGCGGCTTTCCCAAAACCGAGTAAGGGAAGTGTGG
>DATJMC010000071.1:0-27862 GCA_035508975.1 Occallatibacter sp. | reverse complement strand
TGCGCTTCTCAATAAACTCGGGGAGGTTCGCGGAGAGTCGATCCTGATCAATGCCCGCGCATCAGGAGAACTTGCATGCTCGGATTGGGACCACATCTGCTCGCATTCTTTATCGCCAGGGCGAGGCTGGGTGAACGCGATGCGACCCTTCTGGCCGGGGGCGATTTCGCGGGCAACAAATTCCGCCAGGTCGGTGATGAATTGCTGCTCGGGGAGTGCCGGGACAAAAAGGCATCCTGGCTCTTCTTCGGCGGACGCGGCGATCAGCACATTCACGGCTTCGTCAATCGTGAGGAAATACCGGCGGGCGAGCGGATCGGTCACCGTCAATGATTCCAGGTTGACCAACTGGCTCAAGAAAATCTCGACCACGCTCCCGCTCGAGGCAAGGACATTTCCCAGGCGGACGACCGTGCCGCCGGCAGAGCGCACGATTTGCTCGGAAGCGCGTTTGGTTGCGCCCATGATGGACGCCGGCATAACAGCCTTGTCGGTCGAGAGGAGAAGGATGCGAGTGCCGAATTCCGAAGCGATTGCAGCAAGCGTTTCGGTGACGATGATATTGTTCTGGACCGCGGCGAACGGCTGTTCTTCGAGCAGCGGCACGTGCTTGTAGGCCGCCGTGTGAAAAACGAGCGTCGGCCGGGACTGGGCAAAGAGCTCGCGAAGGAGATCGGCGTCGCCGGCGTTGCCGAGCGCGAAGTGCGGGCGCGAATCGCAAGAGGAATTCGCGCATTCCGCTTGCAATCGAGACAAATGACTCTCCGAGGCTTCGAGCAAGACCAGATGCGCGGAGCCGGGCGCCGCCAGGCGAAGAGCAAGCGCCGAACCGATGGACCCGCCCGCCCCTGTAACCAGGATCCGTTCCTTTTGGAGTGCCTGGAGGGTCTGGGGCGGCGGAGCAGGCAGCGGACGACGTCGGAGGAAACGGCGCCAATCCACTTTGGCCAGAGTTGGGATCACAGGTGAAGTATAAATTGGCGCATCGCGAAGCTCGGCAATGAGCATCGCTCGCTGCGTTGTCGGTTTCTGCGGCAGAGACGAGAGGTCAATGATGTGTAGCCGCAGGTACCATCCTCTCGCATACACTGGATGGTTCCACCGATTTCACTGCGCCACAGACGATCCGGAGAGAACGTTGCCACGCCAGCCCAAACCGATAGCAAGAGCCGTTGTCCTTTTCCTCCTCGTGTTTTCAACGTCGGCTGTACGAGCCACGCCCCGATTCAACCAGGAAGCGATTGAGCTGAACAACCGGGGGGTCGCGCTCATGGGCCAGCAGTTCACTGAGAAGGCCGCCGCGAGCTTTGCCGAGGCATTCAAGAAAGATCCGAAGATGGCCCAGGCCGCTATCAATGACGGCATCGCGCTGTTCACGCTGCAAAACCTTGACGAGTCGAAGAAGACTCTTCAGGCTGCGCTTGCTCTCGATCCCAAAAATGCGCAGGCCTGGTACAACCTCGGGCTTGCGCAGCACGCCGACAACGAAGTCGAGCAGGCGTTGGCAAGCTTCCAGCAGGCCACCCACTACGATCCCCGCGACGCCGACTCCTTCTACTTCGTGGGTCTCTGCTATGGCGAGCTCAAGGAGTTCGACAAGGAAATCGATGTTCTGAAACAGGCTCTCGCGATCCAGCCGCTGCATGCGTCGGCGGAGTTTGCCATGGCGCGCGCCCTGCAACGCACCGGGCACACGCCGGAAGCGAAAGAACACTTCAAGATCTTTCAGCACCTGACGAGCACAAAAATCTCGGCGGCCATCGGGCTCGCCTACGGCGAACAAGGGCACTACTCAACTGTCATTCCAATCGAAGAACCTCAGGCGATCGACCGCACCATGATCCCGATTCACCTCGATCCGCAGCCAATGATCGGAGAAGATGCGGGGACGGAAACCGGGGGCGCCTGCATGCTCGACGTGACCGGCTCGCATCAGATGGATCTGGTGTTGATGCAGTCGGGACCGCAGGCGATTCGCGTCCTGCACCGGGCAGCGGATGGCAGATTTGTGGATGTGGACGCAGCGGCAGCAGGCCTCAAAGCGTCGGGCCGCGCCGTTGCCTGCGCGGTGGGCGACTACGACAGCGACGGCCTCAACGACCTCGCTGTCGCCTTCGATGACAAGCTGCTGCTCTTCCGCAATCTCGGCGGCGGCAAGTTCCAGGAGGTTACAGCCGAAGCGGGGCTGGCGCCGCGCAATCGGCCGACAGGGATCACGTTCGTGGACTACGACCACGACGGAGACCTCGATCTGCTGCTGACCGGCGAGCCCCTGGACGGGGGTGCAGCGCCCAACGTTTTGTGGCGCAACAATGGCAACAAGACCTTCACCGAGTGGACAGATCCCACGGGCCTTGGCGGGAGCGGAAAATCTGCGGCGGTCATCCTCACCGACTTCAACAACGACCGCGCAGTTGATCTCGCGGTGACCGGCGACGCTGCGTCGCCGATCCTTTTTGTGAACCCGCGGGAAGGGAAGTATCCGCAGCAGCCTTTGTATGACGAGAAGCTGCCGCCGACCAAGGGCATCGCCGTCCTCGACTACAACAAGGACGGCTGGATGGATATTGCCGTCACACACGATGGCGCGCCAGGGGTTACGTTGTGGCGCAATGTCGCCGGTCCTGAAAACATTGGCCGCCGGTTCGAGCGCGTCCCGCTTCCGCTCTCCGGCGTGCTGAGGGGATGGGGCGTGACCCCGATTGACATCGACAACGACGGCTGGATCGACCTGGCTGCGATTGTCGAGACCGGCGCTGGTCCACGGCTTCGCGTCTTGCGCAATCGCGGCGATGGCAGCTTTGAAGATGTCAGCCGGGCGCTCGGGCTTGAGGCTTTGAAACTGACAGCGCCCCGCGGCCTGATCGCCGCCGATGTAGACGGCGACGGCGCCGCCGACCTCATCGTGACGCAGGCGAATGCTCCGCCGATCCTGCTGCGCAACGTCGGCGCCAATAAGAACCATTTTGCGCGCATCGACCTGAGCGGCTTTGCCGATAACAAAACGGCGATCGGGAGTAAGGTGGAGATTTTCGCCAACGGCCAGTGGCAAAAGTGGGAACTGACCGGAGCCTCGGGCTATGCGACGCAACCGGCTCCGCAGATCCTGGTGGGCCTGGGCAAAGCCGAGGGCATCGATTTGCTGCGCATCCTCTGGCCCACCGGCGTGCTGCAGGACGAGATCAATCTGCCGCACACGCAGGTGATCGCGATGAAAGAAGCCGATCGCCGCGGCAGCTCATGCCCCGTGCTCTTTGCATGGGATGGGCACAAATACCGGCTCGTGACCGACGTGATCGGCGCGGCGGTGGTCGGCCACTGGTTTACCCCGGAGCGGCGGAACATTCCCAACCCCGGCGAGTGGGTGAAGGTGGACGGCGATCGCCTCGCCGCGGTCGACGGCAAGCTCAGTCTGCGATTCATCGAGCCGATGGAAGAGGTCAACTACATCGATCAGCTGCGTCTGATCGCGGTGGATCATCCGGACAACGTGGAAGTGAATCCCGACGAGCGGTTCCTCGATGATCCGCCGTTCGCTTCGGGCCGCGTGGTCGCATCGCAGGCTGCGCATCTGCCCCTGGGCGCCTGGGACGGCGAAGGCCGCGACGTGCTCACGAAGCTGACCCAGCGCGATCACCAGTTCGCCAGTGGATTCAGGCCCACGCCCTACGATGGCTTTGCCAACCTGCACAACTTGACTCTCGACCTGGGGCCGCTCGATGCGCATTCTCCGTTGCGGCTGCTCATGACCGGATACGTCAACTACTTCAGCGCGACCTCGCTCTACGCGGCGTGGCAGGCTGGCATCAAGCCGATCTCGCCCTACGTGGAAGCGGAGCTGCCCGATGGCAGCTGGCGGCGCATCCCCGGCGAAGCCGGCTTCCCGGCAGGGCTCGAACGCACGATTGTTGTTGACTTGACCGGCAAGCTGCCCGCAGGCACGCGGCGCATACGCCTTGTGAGCAACCTCGAGATTTACTGGGACCAGGTGTTGATCGACGATGCGCCGCAAGCTGCGACGCGAACGACCGAGGTTCCGCTCGCGCATGCAATCGAGCGCTTCCGCGGTTACCCGACCCAGATCGAAGGCGCAAGCCCCGGCGATCTCGACTACGACTACGATCGCGTCAGCCTTACCGGGCCCTTCCAGCATCAACGCGGCAACTACACGCGCTTCGGCGACGTGACCGCGCTGGTGCAAGGCATCGACGACCGCTTCGCCATCTTCGGCAGCGGCGAAGAGATCGCGACCGAGTTCGATGCAACGCGACTGCCGGCTTTGCCGCCTCACTGGAAGCGCGACTACTTCTTTTATGCCCACGGTTACGTGAAAGACATGGACTGGTGGGATGCATCGCCTTTCACCGTGGCGCAGCTGCCGTTTCATGGCATGAGCACGTATCCGTATCCAGCGACGGAGAAATTCCCGGGTGGCCCCGATGCGCTGTCTTATCAGTTGAACTGGAACGATCGTTTCGATTCTGGTGAGCCGGTGCGCTCGTATCGTTTCGACTATCGGATGCTGCCGTCGACACCGGAAGACGACGGCGCCTGCGGTGTGCCAGGCGCTTGCGTGGCAAAGGGCTCGTTGCAGCCGTGAGCGCGATGGTTCTGGAGCCGGCGACGCGACAGTTGGAAATGCTGCACGCCGGAAGGGTGTCGGTGGCGGAGTTGGCCGAAGCACACATCGCGCAGATCGAGCGGCTCAATGCGCAACTGAATGCGTTCGCCGATTTCGATGCGGAGCGCGTGCGCGCGCAGGCGCGGGCGCTCGATCCGCGGAGGGAAAACCGTGGTCCGCTTCACGGGCTGCCGGTTACGGTCAAGTCGTCGATTGCGACAGCGGGTTACAAATGCGAGATTGGCAGCCTGCTGAACAAAGGCAACGTTCCGCAAGAAGACGCCGTGGTTGTCGCGCGCTTGCGCGCTGCCGGAGCGTTGATTCTCGGCACTACCAATTGCCCCGAATTCCTGATGGCCTACGAGACCGACAACCTGCTGCATGGACGCACCGCGAATCCCTGGGACCTTACGCGCACGTCCGGCGGCTCGAGCGGCGGGGAATCGGCAGCCATCGCGGCGGGCCTATCAGCGGCGGGCCTCGGGTCTGACAGCGGCGGGTCGGTGCGCGTTCCTGCGCACTTCACCGGTATCTGCTCGCTCAAGCCGACTCCCGGGCGTATTCCCGGGAGCGGCCACCTGCCGCCATGCGTTGGGCCATTCTCAACGCTCGGCGCCATCGGCCCCATGGCGCGGACGATGGAAGATGTCGCGTTACTGTTTCGCGTGCTCAGCGGCCAGGATCCGCACGATCCCGCGAGCCCGCCGGTTGCGCTGCGTTCGCCGTCCGCGGAAGAGTTGCGCGCGACTCCCATTGGGGTCTTTGAAGACGACGGGCTTGTCCCGGTGACACCGGAGACGCGCGCAGCCGTGCGAGCGGCTGCGTCGGTATTGAGCGATGCCGGCTTCCACGTCGAGGCCTTTCGCCCGCGTGCGCTCGAGGCGCTGCGCAAGCTGTGGGTCCAGTTCTTCGTGCAATGCGGCGCGATGTTTTACGAGCCGGCGATTCGCGGGAAGGAGAAGCACCTTAGCCCCGTCTTCGCGGAATTTCTCGGCATTGCGGAAGCGCTTCCGTCGCTTACCGCGACGGAGTTGTTAAACGCATGGGCCGAACTCGACTTGCTGCGCGCCAGGATGCTCGAGGAGATGAGCGCGCATCCGGTGCTGCTCTGTCCCGTGGCCAGCGTGCCCGCCTTTCGCCATGGCGAGCGTGCGTGGACGGTGGAAGGTCGGACGGTCGAGTATCTTGACGCCTGGCGCTTCACGCAGTGGTTCAATGTGCTCGCCTGCCCGGCCGCCGTCGTTCCGGCGGGCAAGAGTTCAGAGGGCCTGCCTATCGGCGTTCAGATCGTGGCGCGACCATTTGAGGATGAAGCGGCTTTGGGCATTGCCGACATCGTCGACAAGGCTTTTGGCTATCAGCCGCCCCCGATGGCACTTGGCTGAGAACTTTTGGCGCTTACGGCAGCCTGCTGCATCACTACTTATAAGTCGAATGACAGTCTGGATCTTCTAAGGAGCCAAAGGGTGAACGTTCTCGTTGTCCTCGCGCATCCCGAACGCAGGAGTTTTAACGGCGCGCTTTTCGATGCTGCGATCGAAACTCTCACCGGCCAAGGCCACAGCGTGCAGACCAGCGATCTCTATCGAATGACCTTCGAACCAAAGTCCGGGCCCTGGAATTTTCTCGACCTTCAGAATTCGGCCTACTTCAAGCCCCAGGCCGAGGAGATGCACGCCACCGAGACGGGCAGCTTTGCTCCCGAGCTTGAAACGGAGATCCGCAAGCTCGAAACCGCCGATCTGGTTATCTTTCAGTTCCCACTCTGGTGGTTCGGCCTCCCGGCAATCATGAAGGGCTGGGTCGATTGCGTTTTCGCGATGGGTCGCGCTTACGGCAGGGGCCGTATTTATGAAAAGGGTCACTTTCTGGGGAAGCGCGCCCTGCTCTCGCTCACCACCGGCGGCTTTGAGGCGAGTTATATCACGGGCGGTGAAGAAGGCGACATCCTGGGGATCCTTCGTCCCATCCACCGCGGCATCTTCCGGTTCACGGGCTTCGATGTGCTTGCGCCGTCCATTTTCTACGGTCCTGCGCGTGTCGAGGAATCGGTGCGCGCCGGTTGGCTCGCGGAGTACGCCGAGCGCTTGAAGTCCATTGACCGCGAAAAACCGATAGAGGTCGGCTCGTACGCCTGACCCGCGCGCCTGAAGGTCAAGTTCATCCGTCACAGACAACTGTTCACTCCCCCGATAAAAAGAAAAATGTGAGGCCGGTCACAACTCGTGCACCTCAACCCTCGGATGGATGCGCAGGGACTCCGGCCGCAGTACTCTAACGCTTCCCTGATTCGATGGAGGCGGACTGGAGCGCAGGGTTGCGCGCAAGTTGGCAAGAACGTTTTGCTGAGGCCACTGACGTTCTCAAGAATCCGCATCGGCAACAGACCGTTGTGCGGGTTCTCGATTTCGAGATAGGTGGGGACGCGTTCATCACCATGGCTGGGCCGTGCTCGGTCGAGACCGAGACCCAGCTTCTTACCACGGCACACCATGTCCGTCGCGCCGGCGCGCGCGTGTTGCGCGGAGGCGCTTTCAAGCCGCGCACGTCTCCCTACGCATTTCAAGGTCATGGACGCGAAGGCCTGAAATTGCTGGCGAAGGCGCGCGAAGAGACGGGCCTTGCCATCGTCACCGAGGTGATGTCGGAAGACGATGTTCCGCTGGTGGCCGAGTATGCCGATATTCTGCAGATCGGCTCGCGCAGCATGGAGAATTACACGCTGCTCGAAGCCGCGGCGCGCTCCGGACGCCCGATCTTGCTCAAGCGCGGCATGGTGGCGGCGCTGCCCGACTTCTACCGCTCCGCGCAAATCATCCTCGAGAACGGCAATCCCAACGTCATCCTCTGCGAACGCGGCATTCGCACCTTTGAGACGACGACCCGCAACACCTTCGACATTACGGCCATTGCGCTGACCAAGCAGATCGCGCATTTGCCCATCATTGCCGACCCCAGCCACGCGGCGGGAAATCGCGAGTTGGTGCCCGCTTTGGCGCGCATCGCGGTGACCGCGGGCGCCGACGGCCTTCTTGTCGAAGTCCATCCCAATCCTGACAAGGCGTGGAGCGATGGAGAGCAGTCGCTCGACTTCGCAGCGTTCGACGCCCTGATGGAGTCGCTTGATCCGTTGATCGAGCTGCGCCAAGGCCGACTCTGCGAGCCCGGATGCAGGCTGCCTCTGGAGGCGTGCGGATGAGGTTGCAATCTGCGAGCTCCCGTGTTGCCGCCTGCATGCTGACGCTCGTGACGCTTTGCGCCTTCCATTCGAATCCGTCACGCACCTCTGGCACCGATTTCCTCGTGACGGGGGCGCCGGTCTACGAGCCGCTGAAGGCATTGCGCGGACAGGAGCGCTTCCCGAAAGGCGCCGAATTGCTGCTCGTGCACGAGGGGAAGGCCGAGCCGTTGCTGCAGAACTTTGCGGCGACCACAGATGCTGATGTTTCGTTCGATGGCGCAAGGGTGATTTTCAGCGGCAAGAAGGCGGCGGTCGATTGCTGGCAGGTGTGGGAACTTACGCTGGCCGATCATTCCATCCGGCAACTCACCTTTGAGGCAACCGACGCGATCCGCCCGCTCTATTTGCCTGGCGATCGTTTTGTGTATGCGGGAGAGACGGCGACCGGATTTCAGCTGCGGATTGCGCCAGTTGCGCAGACTGAGCGCGACGCCCGGTTGGCCTCGGGGCATGGTGGGGTTGTAACCCTGACCTTCGCCGGAGGCAATGCGGTTCCTTCCGATGTTCTGGCCGATGGCCGCATCCTCTTCGAGTCGGATTTTCCCCTCGGTTCGGGATCCGTCCCCGAACTGTTTCTCGTTTACTCGGATGGATCGGGCGTGGAGGCTTACCGCTGCGACCATGGCGCGGCGCGCTGGGGCGGGAGGCAGCTTACCTCCGGCGATGTGGTCTTCACGCACGGTGTCTCGCTGGCCCGATTCACTTCGCCGCTGGCGCATGAAGTGCGGATCGCTGCTCCGCCTGCGGAGTATGCGGGGGGGATCGCCGAGACGCCGTCCGGTTCGTGGCTGATGAGCGCGCGCATCGCGAAGAGTGGGCACTATGGGATCGATCTGTGGCAGCCGGGTGCGGCATCGCTCAAGTCGATCCTTGCCCGAAGTGGCGAAGACCTGGTCGAGCCTGTGCTTATCGCTCCGCGGCTCACGCCCAAGCGTCATCCTTCGGGACTGCACCCGTGGGACTACGCAAATCTGCTTGCCCTCGACGCCAGGATCTCGCGCGACGGTGCACTGCGCGCGTCTCCCGCAACGGTGCAGCTTGAAACGCAGGGCGCCGACGGCCGCGCAAAGCTCCTCGGCACTGCTCCGGTCGAAACCGACGGCTCATTTTTCGTGAAGGTTCCCGGAGACAAGCCACTCCGCTTCACTCTGCTCGACGCCAAAGGGGCAGTTCTTCGCCAGGAGCATGGCTGGTTCTGGGCGCGCGGGGGCGAGCAGCGCTATTGCGTCGGCTGTCATGCAGGACCGGAGCGCGCACCTGACAACAAGGTGCCGTCCGTTCTGCTGCGCTCTACCACGCCCATCGATCTGACCAAGGCTCCCGCTTCTGCGATTTCAGGAGGCCGCTCCCGATGAATCGCTTGTCTCTCCTCTGCACGGTACTCGCTCTTGTCGCGTCGGGCGCGCTTCTGGACGCGCAGGCGCCGGCAGTCGCGCCGCAAACTGCACAACTTCAGGGGTCCGCCTCACCGCAGATGCCGGTGATCCGCTTTGAAGATGCGACCGATTCGGCCGGCATCGACTACGTTAACAGCTTCGGCTCGGCGCAACTCGGGTCGCTGCTGGAAGGCACGGGCGCTGGCTGCGTCTGGTTCGACTACAACAACTCAGGCCGTCCATCGCTGTATGTCGTCAACGGGCGGCCCTTGGATGATTCCATGCATCCGCATCCGCTCAAGGTCAAGCCGAACCCGCCCCCGCACAATCATCTCTACCGCAACGACGGCGGCGGCCACTTCACCGACGTCACCGAGCAGGCGGGTCTCAATCCAGACATGTACGGAATGGCCGTGGCCGCGGCTGACTACGACAACGACGGCAACATCGACCTGCTCGTCACCGGCTACGGAAAGGTCATCCTATACCACAATGACGGCAACGGCCACTTCACCGACGTAACCGAAAGGGCCGGCATCAAGGTCGATGGATGGGCCATCAGCTCCACGTGGCTCGATTACGACAAGGATGGATGCGTCGATCTATTCATTGGCCGCTATGTCAAGTTCGATCCGAAATACCACAACTACTACGCCGCCGATAACTATCCCGGTCCGCTCGACTACGCAGGCGAAACCAACAAGCTTTTCCACAACAACTGCGACGGCACTTTTACCGATGTCACGGACAAGTCGGGGATCGGCGCTTACGTGGGCCGCACGATGGGCGTCACCGCGGCCGACTTCGACGGCGACGGCTGGGACGACATCTACGTCGCCAACGACCGCACCGAAAACTTCCTCTTCCACAACAAGCACGACGGAACCTTTGAAGAAATCGGCAACGAATCGGGCACCGCCTTCGGACAGAACGGCGAGTCGACCTCATCGATGGGCCCGGTCTTCGCCGATCTGGAAGGGCGCGGAGTGCTGGACCTGTGGGTCACGGACGGCCACTACAATCGCCTGCTGCGGAACGCTGCCGAGAAGGCCTCCTCCGCCGCGTCAAACGCAGCCAATGTCAGTTTCGATGACATCGGCGCCACCAATGGCGTCTCACAGGCCAACGCGCAATATGTCAGCTGGGGAACCGGAGTCTTCGACTTCGACAACGACGGTCTGCTCGACATCCTCATCTTTCACGGCGGATTGATTCATCTCATTCCCCAGGAGCACACGCTGTTTCGCGGCCTCGGCAACGACCGCTTCGAAGACGTTTCGCGCTCCGCCGGCAGCGTACTCAGCACGCGCACAGTGGCGCGCGGCGCCTGCTTTGCCGACTACGACAACGACGGCAAGGTCGATGCATTCCTGGTGAATCTTGGAGCCAAAGGAACGCTGCTCCACAATGTCTCCACAAGCACGGGCCATTGGCTGGCGATCAAGCTGCGAGGCACCAAGAGCAATCGCGATGGAATCGGCGCCAAGGTGGATGTTTACACGGGCGGCAAACATTGGATGCAGGAGCGCGTGGCCGGATCAGGCTACCTTTCGCAGAACGATGAGCGCCTTCACTTCGGACTGGGATCGGCGACGTCGATCGACAAGATCGTGGTGCGCTGGCCGAGCGGTCGCGAGCAGACCGTCGAGAACCAAAGCGCCGATCGCGTCCTCAACCTCGAGGAGCCGCGGTGAACGGCGCGAGGCCAGCGCGGCGAGCGGCGGTTGTCGTGAGCGTCGTTCTCGCCCTTGCCCTGCTTGCGCTTGCGCTCTCGAGCAGCCACTCAGCCCGCGCCGCGGCCTCGCGCACCGGCGAGGTGCTTACCTACGCGTCTCCTCTCGAACTGCTTTTCTCGCACGACGGCGCGCGCCTCTATGTGCTCTGCCAGGGCAGCGACCAGATCCGTGTGCTCGACGCATCGACCTACGCGCCCGTCAAAAACATCCCGGTCGGCCATGTTCCGCGCGGATTCTCGCTTTCGCCTGACGGCTCACGCCTTCTCGTCGCCAACTCCTGGGATGACTCAATCTCGGTCATCGATACCTCATCTCTCAGCGTCATCGCAACCTGGCCTGTTTCCGCGGAGCCTTCCGGCGTCTTTGAGGATCGCGAGAGCAAACGTGTCTATGTCGCTAATCGCATCAGCAACGATGTCGCCGTTCTCAGTGCCCAGACCGGCGAGGAAGAGAAAAGGCTCGCGGCGGGCCGCGGCGCGAGTTATCTCACGGCGTCACCCGATGGCGCGCGCCTCTTTGTGACTCACGTCTACCCCAACCCCACGCCGCAGCGCACGGCGCCTCATTCGGAAATCACCGTGATCGACACGGCTCGCAGTGTCGTTGCCGATCGCATTCCTCTGGATGGCGTCGCTCACGGCTTCCATGTGGTGTTTTCTTCCAACGGACGCCTGGGCGCCGCGGCAACTCTGGACCCAAAGAATCTGATCCCGCTGGCTCATCTCGAGCACGGCGGAGCCTTCGCTGACACGCTGACGCTCTTCGGGCCCGCGATTGGCCCGAAGCCGATCGGATTCCCCCTGGACGAACTGGAGCGCTACGTTGCGAGGCCCTTCGGCGTTGCCATTTCGCCGGACGCGTCGCGGATCTACGTCACCAGCGGCGGATCCGAAGTCGTGACCGTCGTGGATGTGCCGAGGCTGTTGCATTTCTTCCACACCCACCAGCCGCCCTTTACCCACGACCTCGCGGCAAGCGCCAACTATGTTGTCGCTCGCATTCCGGTGGGGAGCGATCCGCGCGGCATTGTCTTCTCGCCCAATGGCCGCCGCCTGCTCGTTGCCAATCGCCTCGACGACACGCTGAGCGTAATCGACGCGCGCACCAATCACGTCGTGTCCACCGTCGTGCTCGAAGGCCCGAAAGAAGTCTCCGTGCTGCGTCACGGCGAACAGACTTTCTATACGGCGCGCTATTCATTCCAGGGACAGATCGGCTGCGCCAGTTGCCACATCGATTCCACCTTCGACGGTCTGACCTGGGACCTCGAGCCCGACGGCTTTGGCCGCGACATCGTTGACAACAAAATTCTCGAAGACGTGAAAGATACGGAGCCCTACAAGTGGAACGGCGGCAATCCCGATCTTCCCACCGAGTGCGGCCCGCGCACTGAAAAGTACTTTTGGCGTTCAGAGAATTACGACGACCTCACGCTCACCGATCTCGTGACCTACATTCGCAGTCTTCCGCCGCGTCCCAACCGCTGGCGACGGCCGGGAGGAGAACTCATGCCGGCGCAGGAACGCGGCAAGGCGATCTTCGAGCGAAGCGTAGACAAGTTTGGTAACGCGATCCCCCTCACGAACCGGTGCTCCTTTTGTCACAGCGGACCCAAGGGCACCAACCAGAAGTCCTTCGACGTGGGCACTCAAAAGCCGACTGACAACTCCGGGAAACTCGATACTCCACAGCTGACCAACATCGCGCTCACCGCTCCCTACCTCCACGATGGCTCGGCCGCCTCACTCGAAGAGATCTGGACGAGTTTCAATCCCGACGACCGGCATGGACGTACTAACGACCTCACCAAAGACGAGCTCAACGACCTGATTGAGTATCTGAGGACGCGATGAAAAGGGTTTTCTTTTTCGCTCTTCTTGCTGCCGCACTATCGGTTTCCGTGAGTGCCGCGCCGCGATCGAATTCTGCGTCGAAGCTGGCTGCATCTGCCGCCGGCATAAGGACCACATCAGCGCATGAGGCCGCACCGCACATGCCGCGGTATCGCTTTGAGAACTTCACCACGGCCAACGGGCTTCCTGACGATCATGTCTATTCCGTGCTCGTGGACGGCGATCGCATCTGGGCGGGAACGGACAATGGCCTTGGCCTCTATGAGAACGGCAAATGGAAGACATTCTCCACCAAGGACGGGCTTGCCCATCGCGCCGTGCTGTCGTTGGCGTTGGATAAGCGCACCGGAGATGTCTGGGCTGGAACCATGGGTGGCCTGAGCCGCATTTCCGGCGGGCGGATCGACACCTTCACGCAGCTGAATTCCGGCTTGAGCAACGACGTCGTCTACGGGGTTTCCGTCGAGGGCGAAAACGTCTGGGTCGCGACGGCCGCGGGAGCCTGCCGGCTTGACCTGCGCACCAGCCAGTGGTCGCTCTTCAACGAACGGAACACGCCCATGATCGAGATCTGGGTCTACGGTGTTTCCGCCACGCCGAGCAAGGTCTATTACGCGGTATGGGGCAGCGGGCTTCTTGAGTATGACCAGAAGACCAAGGTCTGGGATAAGTATGAAGACCCCGACGGCGAAACGGAGATGGTGCTTTTCAAAGACCAGGGGTTGATTCACGAAATCACCACCTCGGTGAGCTATGTCGACAACATCGTATGGGTGGCGACCTACTTCGGAAACAGCCGCTACGACGGGCGCTACTGGCACAACTTCTTGACCAAAGATAGCGGCCTGCCGTCCAACTTCACCAACGTGGTGAAAGGAATCGACGCCAACCGCGCATGGTTCGGCACCGATAAAGGCCTCGCCTACTATGACGGCACAAACTGGGCGGTGTACCGGCCGTCGCTCACCACGGGTAAGCCCGAGATGACGGTACGCGATGCCGCAGGCCGTGTCACAGCGATTCCCGTAACCAGCGCACCCGCGCACAACTACATCCTCAACATCGACGTTCAAGGCGACGACATCTGGGTTGCCACGGCCAAGGGGTTGAGCCACGGAATTCTTCAGAAAGAAAGATAAGGAGCCACAATCATGCTTGACGTAGCCGAAGTTCTGGAGACCATTGCACACGCGCCGATCAAAAAACGCGCTGTCACCAATCACGGCGTTCTCAACGAAGCCTACGCGTATGCCAAGCCCAGCTCGTTTTCGCGGGGCATGCGCATCGACCTCAATGGCCTGACCATCCTGCTCATCTCGGGCACGGCGTCGATCGATGAGAACGGCAAGAGCGTGCACATCGGCGACTTTCGCGCCCAGATGCGCCGCACCCTGGCCAACATCAGCGGCCTGCTCGAAAGCGAGGGTTGTACGTGGCACGACATCGTGCGCACCACCTGCTACCTGCGCGACATCGATCGCGACTATGAAGCCTTCAACGAAGAGCGCACCGCCTTCTTCGCGGAGCAGAAACTCGATCCTCTGCCGGCGTCCACCGGCATCCAGGCCAAGCTTTGCCGTCCCGAACTGCTGGTGGAGATCGAAGCCATCGCCATGTTCCGTACGGACAAGCAGGGAACGAAGGAACAAGGATAGGGAATAGGGACACGGAAAAGAGACGAGGTCCGATCGTTTCGAGGAGTGTTGCAATGCGCGCGAGATGGTTTGTGGTTGCGGCTTTGGCAGGAGCCATGTGCTCAAAGGCGCCGTCGCAAGTGCCTGCTGTATCTCCGGCGAAGACCAACCATGTCTGCGAGTGCGGCGCGCATCCTCCCGGGCCGCCGCGAGATCGGGTGGTTGAGCCCTATGCCGGCGAGCCTGCCGACATGAGTCCCTATGCGAAATTCGCCGCACCCTACGATCTCAACTACACGCATCCCAACATCTATACCGGAGCGGGGCGCGAAATTCCCGAGCCGAAAAATCTCACCGAAGTCCGCATCGGGTTCTTCGGCCCCATCGAGCACAACTCCGATGAGGTTTTCGGGTTGCGCATGCTTCACGGCGCCGAACTCGCGGTCGAAGAAGCGAATGCGCGCGGAGGCTATGGCGGCAAGCCGTTTCGCCTGATGCTCCACAACGACTACGACAACTGGCAGGCCGGCGCGGTCTATGGGAATGAACGCCCAACCGATCCCGCGATCTGGGGCTCGCCCTCGGATGAAGCCGTGAAAATGATCTACGACGATCAGGACTGGGCAATTTTCGGATCGATCAACTCTGAGTCGACGCACATTGTGTTGCGTGTCGCGCTGAAGGCCGAAATTCCCATCGTTAACTCAGCATCGACCGATCCAACCATCCCTGAGACCTACATCCCGTGGTTCTTCACTGACCTTCAGGATGACCGCGTGCAGGGCCTGACGCTCGCGCGCCGCATCTACACCGAGATCGGCCTCAAGCGCGTTGCACTCCTGCGCGTCAACAATCGCTATGGCCGCTTCGGCGTGCTCAAGTTTCGCGACGTTTCGCGGCGGCTCGGCCATCCCATCGTGATCGAGCAAAAATTCCAGCCCGGCGACACCGATTACACGCGTGCCCTTCGCATCATTCAGGATTCTCGCGCCGACGCCATTGTTCTCTGGACCGACGAGGTTCCCGCTGCGAACATCCTGAAACAAATGCGGGCTCTGGGCATGAAGCAGCGCGTCTTCGGCTCCTATCGCACGCTTGGCCCCGAACTTCTGGCCGAGGCTGGGCCGGCCGCCGAGGGTTTCGAAGCGGTCTTCCCGTATGACCCGACGCGGAACGACCCGCAATGGCTCGACTTCAACCGCACCTTCGAGGCGCGCTTCCACGAGCCGCCGGAACAGTTCGCGTCTCTCGCCTACGACGCCATGAACGCGCTGCTTGACTCGATCTGCAAGGCCGGCCTCAACCGGGCGCGCATTCACGATGCACTTGCTGACATCGAAGAGTACGACGGCGTCACTGGGCGCATGATCTTCGATCCCAATCAGAAGAATGTCGCGCCCATGTACCTCGGCACCGTCCACCACGGCACAATCATGTATCGCATCGCGAGGATGGATAAGGTGAAGCCGCCAGCTCAAGCCGCGGACGCTGCGCCTGCCCAGGGGTTCGTGCCCTATGCGCGTGTCGGAGAAGACGGAATCAGCTATGCCGGACCTCATCGCGCAGACGCGCCGCCAGGGCCACTTCATCTGGTTCTCTTTGGGCCAAAGGCCGACCAGGTTGCGCATGCTCCTGATGTCGAAGCCGAACTCGCCGCGAATGTACCGAAAAACGCCGCCCTCCAGTTGGTTCCGGTCCGCAGCGATCAAAGCTGGGGCGCCCAAACCACTCAACTCGTTCACGCGTTGTGGGACGAGCATGCGCTTGCAATTGTTGCGCTCGATCGCGATTCGGCTCATCTCTCCGCGCAGCTGGCTCTCAAAGCATTTGTGCCTGTCATTGCCTTGAGCGACGACAAGACGCTTACCTCGACCAACCTTCCGTGGATCTTCCGGCTGCCCTCTTCAACGCCACCGGTCGCCGCGCTGCGGCTGATCCAGGCGGGCATCGCTCGCACGGGCGCGAATCCCGAACGACTGCGGGATGCACTTGCGTCCGGCGAGGCGCTCACGGGGATTGCGTTTCATTCCACTGGCGAGCCGGCGACGCGTTAGCGCGGCAAGATACTCTTGCCGTGTCAACGAGCCGGATTTTTGTTTCGAGAACAGAGCATCCTCGCGGCCCCAAAATCAGTCAATGATGATGCGTGGGTGCCTGAAGAAGTGCGCGCGACCGGTTGCCGGTTACAGGCTTCGCGCAAACTGCTGTCTCGTTTGCGGATCAATGAAAGCACCGGGGAGCGGGAAACAGGGGGGCTGCCGGCCGAGAGGTATCGTATGTTGCTGCAATCGATGCTCGCCGCCTTACGCCGGAGCGAGGACGACACGACAGATCGGGGCGACCGGTACTGCCGGGGGAGCGGCCCGGTAGCCGTTGGCGACACGACCGTCGGTAAGGTCACGCCCTGGGAAGCCCTGGATGAGCCGCGGGTTCAAGCTGGGCAGCCGTGCCGGAGAAAATCACGGACCGCAGGCGTTCTGGCTTTTTTCGAGCGACGCGGGCGATGTGCAGGGGTTTTCGAACATCCGGATCGGACACGCGGGGCGGCGCGACCCGGTGCGAACCATTGTTCTGGTCGCTGACAACGTCAAGTTGAAACTGGGCGCCGGAGCCGGATTCCTGGTCCGCCCTTCGTCAGCCGCAATCGCCGAAGTGAGATTGAACCGCGAACGAGAATCTGAAAGAAAAGGGCAGCCCCAAGAGGCTGCCCCTTTGTACGACATTCTTCAAGACTGCGCTGTTTACGGCAGGTAATAACGGAACGATGTAAACACCATGTTGTCGGTGCCGTAAGCGCCGCCGCCGGGGTTGGTCGTGCCGCCCGCACCGGACCAGATGTCGCGGCGAATCCAGCTGTACTGGATGCCCTGGCGCAGACGTCCCATGGGGCCGGACGCGATGTTATACCAATAGCCGGCAGTGAACTCCTGCACGTCCTTGGTGTTGCCGCCGCAGCTGCCGGGAGCGGTTGGAAGGAATCCGGTGCCGCCGCCACCGTAGGTGTTTGAAGTGCCGCCATTGACGGGTTCGGTATTGCAGCCGGACATGTTGACGCTCGGTGCGCCGTATCCCACATCGGTCTTTCCGTTGAGCACCCAATCGCGATCAAGGTAGTCGCCGCCGTAGTTGAGGTACATCATGAGCCGCGGAGTGGGGTTCAGCTCCAGCGTGCTAAGCGCCGAGAAGCCATGGATGGGTGAGAGTTGGCTGTCAGGACGGATAGTGACGTCGGCGATGGTTGAGGAACCATAGCGGCCCACTCCCTGGCCCCACAGGCCCTTGAGTCCAATCGAAACCTTTTTGCCAAACAGCGGTCCACGGAAACCGCCGCCCAGGCCGGCTCCAATCTCTTTGTCGTTGTATGCGCCGGAGGTGTTGCCGGTGCATACCGTGGTGGTAATGCCCCCGATGGTTGTGGTTCCATTGACGGGGCTGGCCGTAGTGCAGGTTTCATTGGGGTAGATCCGGTCGCGGAAGGTGCGCTGCAGACCGAAGACTTCCCAGTGTCCCCAGCCCGGTTCAATCGCAACCTTGGCAACGAGGTCAGGAGCGTAGTTAAAGGAGTAGTTTGCGGTCGCGTTGTAAAGTCCGCCGCCGGCGCCAGCCGAACCGATGACTTCGTTCAGTGGAAGCGCATTTCCAGCCGGGTTCAGCGTCTCGGCATTTTCAGCCGACACCCCGACGAAGAAGGTCTTGCCGATGTCTTTGGAGACGCGGAAGCTGTATTGCCGGGTCCACATAAAGCCGGCTTCGTACTGGGGGTCGATGGTGGCAGGCAGAATCTCGGTCCCGCGGGTGAGGCCCTGGGTTGTCTCTGCCACCAGCGACCATCCCTGGCCGCCGGAGAAATCCCAGCCGCTGTGAGTCTTGGCATCTGCCCACATCTGCCGCTGGCGCATCACGTAGCTGTTCGACTGGTTGTTGTTCGAGGTGATGCCCGCGCCCAGCCAATCAGCCTCCCAGTAGCCGGACATGACCCAGTCCCTCATTTTGCCCGTGCCCTTGATGGCGAGACGCGACTGGCGCCCGGTGCCTTGGAACTCGCTCAACTGGGCGGCATCGGCGTTTTGCAGCGGAACGCCGGTAAACGGAGTATTCAAGCCACCGCCAGTGGCCGCGGTGCGGTTCACCGTTTCGCCCGCCAGGAAGCTGCCGGAGAAGGAGATGAGCGCGCCCTTGAAATGGATCGCGTCGGGATTGTTAATGGCCTTTTTCAGGCCCGCCGTTTCGTCTGAAACTGTCGTTGCCAGGGAGGCCGTGTTCGTCTTGAGGTCGTTGACCGTTCCCTGGAGCGAACTCACCGCGGACGCGTTGTCGGTCAGAGTCTGCTGTTGTGCATCCGCGGCGGCTTGCGCCTTGGCGGCAGCCGCCTGCGCAGCGGCAGCCGCCTGCTTAGCTTGCTCCAATTGCGCATCCTTGGCGGCCAGGTCACCTTTCAGGCCATCGATTTGGTTCTGAAAATCCCGCCGCATGTTTTCGAGCTGCTCTTCAACATCCGGCTTGGGTTCTCTCCTTACCACGGCATGCTTCTTCTTTGCAGGCGCAGGGGCGGCGCCTTCTTGGGCATACGAGGTAACAACGCATGCTGCCAGAATTGCCGCGGCAGCGCAGTACGTTCTGAAGTTCATTGGGCCTCTCTTTTCCCTCTCAATTTCAAGTTGATTCGTGCTTTCGCTCACGGACTGCGCGAGCACAATCACTTCCGCATCCACGAATGCTCCAGTTACATGAGTGCGACTTCCAAGAGAATTGCGAACGAATCCGAACGGCCGCGAGAAGCGGCAACGCAGCAAGCAGGCTTTCTCCAGCCGTATCTGTTTGAAAGGCTCGCAGACTTTGATGAATATTTGACTAATTCATGTATTTTTAACAGAGCAGTTTCTGCAAGATAGCTTAATCAATGCGCGGTAAATTCATCGTATGTTCACATACTTATCGGTGCGTTCACGGTAGGCGAATCGCCTCTTAAAATGCGGTCGCAGCTGGACAATGAACGCAGGATAGGCAGTTACTTGTCGCCGCCGGCGCTCAATAAGTTGGCTAAGATCCGGTAGGCTCCTGGTACTAACTCAGGGAGCTGGCGGTAGAGCGCGTAGGCGACATAAATATAGGCTCCTTTGCCTGGGTGAGCTACAAGGAGCCCGCCGCGTTGGGGATCCTGGCCTGCGTCGGCTGTCTGCGTGAGTGCGGTGTAGCCCGCATCCCAGGTGTCGAGGAAGGAATGACCGCGCTCTTCAACCCAGCCATTGAAGTCGGCAGGGGTGATGGCGTTCGGCCAGTTGAGCAGGCGATTTGACGGATCGAGCAGGTTCACTGGGGCGTCCTCGTCGACCACGCGCTCCGGCATGCGTCCCATGGAGAGCGGGAGCGGTGCAGGGAAGTTGCCGCTCTGGTATTGAACAATCAGGGTGCCACCGCGGCGGACGAAATCCTCGAGCCGGGCCTCGGCGCCGGCGAGTTCAGGGCGCACAGAGTATGCGCGAATCCCAATCACGATGACGTTCCACGCGGCCAGGTCTGAAGTAGACACCTCCTCCCCAGAAAGAAGGTGTGGGGTCACGCCCATGCCCTCGATCGCGTTCGGGACCAGGTCGCCAGTTCCCATCACGTAGCCGATGCGCAATCCGCTCGCCAGCTTCACATCCACTTTGCGCGTCTTCAGTTCGGCGGGTTTGTATTGGTTGTATGGTTGCAAACCTGCATAACCGATGTTCTGCCACCCTGTGCTGTAGGTGCGGCCGCCGGACTGTGCCACGGCTGCAATCGAGAAGGCACCAGCTTGCCTGGCTTCAGGCGCAACGGAGAAAAGGATCGGTTCCGTGTCGCCGGCGCTCGAGCGCTTGAAGTGCGCTTCGGAGGGCTCCGCACGCCAACCCTCCGGCAATTTCAGAGCAACGGTGCCTTCTGCCGCCGACTGCGTGTGAATCGTGACTCGCATCGGCAACGGGCTTCCATCGAGAGGCAAAATACGCGCCTCGGGATCGACGCGCACGCCGATCGCGAGAGTCACCACGAGAGGCTGATAGATTCCGCCAGGACCGGTGACGCGCCTGAGGGTCTGCACCACCGCGCCGAAGCGGATGGGAAGATCATCGAAGGTGAACTCCGCCCATGCGGCCAGCGGCCACGGAGCAAACGAGCGCTCGCGCCACGCCTCGTTCGAGATGTCATAGTAGGGCTGCTCAATCGACGGCCGGGTAAAAAACGGCTTCGTTGGCTCAGCATCCTCGGGAACTTTCAGACTGAAGACCGCGTCGGAAACGCCATCTTTTACAGCCGCGCTCAAGGGTGCGCCATGTTTCCATTCTTCGCCCGTTTGATCTGCGAGCCAGGTCTTCGCCAGATGAGCTTCGGGGCTCGCAGCGGAGGCGTGAATGTGCACCCTGAATTCCTCTCCGGGAGCGACGCTGCGCGGCGTTTCATCCGCCGAGCCGCCGCGGAATCCGCCGACCTCCGCACTTTTTTCATTGGTTCGATACGCAATCAGGTCCAGGCCCAGCAGGTCTGACAAAGTCGATTGAAACTGGAGTATCTTCTCGTCGAGTTCGAAGAGCAGGCTGGTCTTGGGGCGAGCGTCGAGTTCGCTCCCGGCGACTCGCGTTCGCAGATCCAGAGTCTGCTTGTAGACCTTTGCCACCTCATGCGCAACGTCGACGGTTGCTGCGCAAGGGCACTTCGATGCCAGGCCGTTCACGGCAACATCAATCTGCTTGAGGCCGCTGCTGAGCCAATCCGGCGCCCCGCCGGGAACAAGCAGCGCGAGTCCTTGCAGGCTGGTATCGATATTCACTTTGGAGTTGTGGTAAAGGTCGCTGTTGCCCCCCTGCTCAGCCGCAGGTGCCTGCGCTCGCGCCGCAACCGCCCACAAGTGATAGCTGGTGCTCGAGGGGCCGCTGAGCGTGGGGTTCGACCCGCCGTTCTGCGACTTCTGCTCGCCCCAGCCTTGGCGCGCGATCTGCGTGTAACTGCGGCCGAGAGCGGCGTCGCGGGTGCCGACGGCGATAGTGACATCGGTCGAAGGCACTCCGTTGATCCACTCGCCAGTCACGTAATTGTGAAACTTCGCCGGCGCCCACTTGCCCGTCGCGTAGTCAAACATGCCTTTCTCGGTAACGGGAGCAAACGGCACCATCGAGTAGACGGCGAGAGGCTGCCACGGCTTCAGCCCCGCCTTTAACTGTTCCGGAAAAATCTTTGGGTCGGCCGCGGCCTTGAAAACTTCCTGCGCAATTTCGCCGGAGACCTGGTGGTGGCCGTGCCCGTCCGTGATGCCGCCGACAAATGTCGAAACGATAACCTGCGGCCGCTCGCGCCGCACAGCAAGCACGGCGTCGTAGAGCACGCGCTCGTGTCCCCATCGTGCGAAGGCTTCTTCCTGGGTCTTGGAAAATCCAAAATCGGCCTCGGTGCCCCAAAGTTGTTTCGCGCCGTAGTACTCATCGGCTTTGAGCAACTCATTGGTCCGGATCAGGCCCAGCGCGTCGTAACTGTCCGCGGACATCGCGTTCTGCCCGCCTTCTCCGCGTGTCAGCGTGAACAGCGTGCAGCGCGCTCCCAGGCCGCGCGACAGGTAGGTCAGCAACGGGCCGTCCTCATCGTCGGGATGGGCGACGATCATCATCAGGCTCGCCGTGGTACCCAGGCGCTTCAGGTCCTGCTCGAGCGCGGCTTCGCCTCGGTCTTCAGGCAGCGGCAGAGCGATGGGGGTCGGCTCCGTGTTCGTGGAGGCGATGGTCGCCGGTTTTGATTCCTGGCTTCGCAGCAGGTTTGGAAGCGAGGCCCCGGCAAACAGGCCCGCGAGGGCCGAGCACACTGCAGCACGATGAACGCTTTGCGCAAGATGCATAGTCCTCGCCAGTGTACAATCCGCCAGAGTACTACCCAAAAACCGAGCCCACCCATTGACCACGTCTGCATCGAGTTCCGATCCCGCGACTGCTCTGACACGACGGATCGGGCTGCGTTCCGCGGTGCTTTTCAACATGCTCGAGATGATCGGCGTCGGTCCGTTCATCACTCTTCCGCTCGTGATCGCCGCAGCGGGGTACCGGCTCTCAGTCGTGGCCTGGGTGCTGGGAGCGGCGATCGCGGTTGCCGACGGGTTGGTGTGGGCCGAGTTGGGCGCTGCCTTTCCGCTGGCCGGCGGTTCCTATGCCTTCCTGCGCGAGATCTACGGCCGCGATCGCGCCGGCAACTGGCTGAGCTTTCTCTATGTCTGGCAGCTAAGCTTCTCGGCGCCACTTTCCATTGCTTCGGGCTGCATCGGCCTATCGAGCTTCCTTGCCTGGTTCTGGCCGGGCCTCAACAACGCTCCAATTGCCGCGATGCCGTCGCTTCATTACGCCAACTTCGCGGCCGCCGCGACGTGTCTGCTGGTGACGGCGCTTCTCTATCGCAACCTGAGTTCGATTACGCGGCTCGCGTGGGTACTTTTCATCGGGGTACTCACGGCGATTGCCGGCGTGATTGTTTCAGGGTTTGCGCACGCCGCTCACGCGGGAGACTTCTACATGCCACCGCATGCCGCGCAGCCCATGGCCCTGGCGATCGGCGGCCTAGCGCAGGCCACACTGATTGCCACCTACGATTATTGGGGCTACTACAACATTACGTTCCTGGGGAGCGAGGTGCGGCGGCCTGAACGCACGATCCCGCGCGCGATTCTTCTCTCGGTGTTGTTTGTTGCGGCGTTCTATGTCGCCATGAATTTCGCCGCCTTGCCTGCCATTCGCGAATCGGCGGCTCATGCGGCACAAGCCGTCGGATCGGCTCCGAACCTGCAGCTCGTCGCCGACATTGCCCGTTCGGCCTTCGGCATCTGGGCCGGGCGCATAATGGCCGCGCTCATCATGTGGACGGCATTCGCATCCGTGTTCTCGCTGCTGCTGGGGTATTCGCGCGTGCCCTTTGCGGCGGCCCGTGACGGCAACTATTTTCGCGCGCTGTCAGCGGTGCATCCGCGCCACGGCATTCCGCACCGGTCGCTCGTAGCCCTGGGCCTGGTTGCGTCGGCTTTCTGCTTCTTCTCGCTCCAGCAGGTCATCACGATGCTGGTGATCACGCGCATCCTGCTGCAGTTTTCGCTGCAGCAGGTTGGAGTCATCGTCCTGCGCGTGCAAAGGCCGGAGTTGCCGCGGCCGTTCCGCATGCCGCTTTATCCGCTTCCGCCGCTGGCCGCGATGGCGGGCTTTGCCTTCATCCTCGCCAATCGGGTGAATGCTCTCGCCGGGCTTCTTGTGGCGGCAGGCATCGCCTGCAGTGGGACGGTCATCTATCTGGTGCGCGCAAAAAGGCTGCGTCAATGGCCGTTCGCTCCGCAGGCTTGAGACGCAGCAGAAGACCATCGCCGCGCAACCTTCACCAGCGATAAACCGTCAGTTCGTCGAGATATACGTTGCCCCAGGTGGTTCCGCTGCTGTTCCCGTCAATCTGGAAATTCGTCACGATCGCCGGACCCCATCCGAGTTCATACCCGGAGAAGACGGTTAAGTTCAGGTCTTGCTCCGCGCCGTCGAGCCAAACTGAGTGATAGGTCACATTCCCTGACTCATCGTGGGAGAAGTAGATCTGGACGTGATGCCATTGGTTGACTGCCCAGCTTTGTACGTTGCACGCCGCGTAAGAGTGCAGCCAGGTGTCGTTGGGGCTCGCCGGTGAGCCGGAATTGACAGCGTAATCCCAGCGGTGGATCCAGCTGTCGCACTGAAATCCCATGATCACGGTCTGGCCGTTTGGCATGGTCTGATCGAGGTCAAACTCCAGGTTCGCAAAGCCGGAGGTCGACCCCGCGATATAGACCCAGCCATCGTAGAAGAAGTTTTGCGCCGTGGTGTTGTCATCGAACTGGACGCTGTAGCGCTGCCCGCCGAAATCATTGAACTGGTTCGCAAAGAGCCGGGAAGTTCCCGTCAGGGTGGGCGTCGCTACCAGGCTCATGGTGCCGTTCGACGAGCCCGAGGTGCCGCCATCATGAATCGTGATCCAATTTCCCAGACTCTGGATGGCGCTTACCGAAACCGCATCGGGTGGGACAACGGAACTGCCGTTCGCAGAGTTGCTGGCTGCGGCCGCGGCGGTCACGTTGATCGCAACATCGGTCACGCAGACTCCGCCGGCGCCGTTCCAGACCTTCACGTGCAGAGTATGCGCCCCGCTGGGCGCTCCGACCGGGCCGTTGATGTAAGTGGCCGGCCAGCTCGAGGTACTACTGCTGCTGTCGAGCGAGTAGCCGACCGCGGTCACAGGCTTCGAAGAGCATGAAGTGGCAGTCATGTTCAAAGTGAAAGGAGAAGAGACTTGCTCGCCGTTGGTGGGGCTGGTAATGACAGTCTGCGCGAGCGAAGGCGTCGCCGCCAATGCGAGAGCCATGCAGGCGGAAGAAAAACTCCAAATCAACTTCATCGAGTGCTTCCTTTACAAATCAAGAATTTTCTTTGGGGGTGGCTTGGCACAAAGCCTTCCCCGCCGCGCGCTGCCACAGGCGAGCGCGCCACAGCACCACTGCTTCGCTTCTTCGAACTTGAAGCGGGAACCCAGGGATGAGGAATTTTCAGGTGGGCTGTTCAGAGCTTTCGGGCTGCTCAGCGAGCCTCTTTATCGAGTGCTTCCAGAAAAGGAGCAGGCCATCTCCGGCAAGCCTCTGAGCGATCTACCAAGGCGGCGTGGGCGTTGTTCCAAGCGGGCGCGGACCAACTCCCTCGGGAAAGTATTCGACCGGACATCAGTCGGGAAAATCGCTTCCGCGATTCTTACACAAGCGACCCGGCGTGTTGCCCGGCTGCGGAGAATCCGTGTTGATGGCGCCGACAACAGTTTTAGTCGTTCTCACTGAGCAGCAGCAAGCGTTGATTGGTTATGCCGCAGATGTCCTCGGTTGCTCCTGGCGTGCCCGCCTAGCACTTCGGATGAGGGTTCTTGAAGACGAGCTCGATTGGCAGCCAGTCGGACAAACGTTTTGCGTCGATCTCCGCATCGCTTGCCTGGGGACTGATCGATGAGCGCGCCAGCAGGACGGTGATTTTGACTTTCCCCTTCATGCAGTAGGCGCCGAGCAATTGCGCGAGTCCCTTGTCGGCGCGATCGATGTAGTCGGCAGGCAGGGTGCCCTCGGTGCCGGAAATATCGACCGGAGCCATGATCATCTGGTCCATGATCTGGCGATCGGTTTTCACACCCGAAGAATCGAAACGAACGACAAGGCTGGCTCTTCTCTCCAGTGCTTCGGGATTCGCGGTGAACTTGATCGCTGGGAGGGCCACCCCGGCAGGGTTCGGCGTGGGCGCGTTTGTGTCGAATGCGATGCGATAGGCGGGGCCTTTCCACTTGGGCTGGACCGGAATCCCGGCAGCCTTATCTCCCTGGCTGCTGCAGCCCGCCAGGAGCACCAATCCACCAAGGGCAACAAGAAAGCCGTTTCTCATGCGCGTTTCCTCACTTGTCTGAGATGACGCGCCAGAATACCACCGTCCCGCCGGCGGGCAAGCGTGATTGCGGTTACAGGCGCAAAGATTTTGGCGGATGGGAGGCGGGATCGGCATCGGGAATCGACGGGCTGCGCCGACTATTCTGATCTGTGGCCCAAAAACCTGGCAGGCAGACGAGAACCCCGCGCAGTCTTCTTCGGCTCTTTGTCGTCGGTCTTGGCCTCGCGGCGTTGGCGGCATGGCTGCTGGGAGCTCTCCTGCTTGTGGCCCTTCGCTGGATCGATCCGCCGACCACCATGGTCCAGATCGAGCGCCGCGCGCAGGCTTGGGCGCACGGTAAGCCCTATCGCAAGCGTTACGAATTCGTTCCTCTGAGCGAAATCTCGCCCCAACTGCAGCACGCCGTGGTGGCCGCTGAAGACGCGCGGTTTTATCAGCACCACGGGTTCGACTGGCATGAGATTCAAATTGCAGCAGACGAGGATATGGAGGGCGGCCGCAAGCGCGGCGCCTCTACGTTGACGCAGCAGCTGGTCAAGAATCTCTTCTTCGGAACGAGCCGTTCCATTCTGCGCAAGGGCGCGGAGTTCACGCTGGTGCCGGTGGCGGAGTTCGTCCTCGGCAAGCGGCGCATCCTGGAGCTCTATCTGAACGTGGTGGAATGGGGGCCGGGAGTTTACGG
Organism: Occallatibacter sp.; assembly: GCA_035508975.1. GTDB lineage: Bacteria > Acidobacteriota > Terriglobia > Terriglobales > Acidobacteriaceae > Telmatobacter. Next base: position 1,296 of record DATJMC010000071.1, on the reverse strand, counting down.
TGCTGAAGCGGCGAGCCGGGTGTACTACGGCGCGGCGGCGCAACGGGTCGACCGGGACCAGGCCGCAAGGCTGGCTGCGATCTTGCCGGCTCCGCTGAGGCGAAAGCCCGAGCGCATGAACCACTACAGCGGGTTGATCGAGGAGCGCATGCGCCAGATGGGGTGGTGAGGCGGCGGCTGGAGCGCGCTAGTTCAAAAACATCGTCCGGTACAGCGTATCTCTCTGCACGGGCTTGAACCCAGCATCGCGGATGATGCGGCGCAGCTCTTCTTCCGTGGTGCAGTTTGAGGTGCCGGCTGCCTTGACGACATTTTCTTCGAGCATCACGGAGCCGACATCGTTGCCGCCGAAGTGAAGTCCGAGCTCCAGCACCTTCAGTCCCTGCGTGACCCACGAGGCCTGCACGTTCTCGATGTTGTCGAGATAGAGGCGGGCGATTGCGAGCACCTTCAGATACTCGACGCTGGTTGCTTCGTCCCAGCCGCGGCCGCCGAGAGCGGTGTGCTTGGGCTGAAAGCTCCAGGGGATGAAAGCCGTGAAGCCGCCTGTTTCTTCCTGCAGCCGGCGGACGACTTCAAAGTGATTGATCCGCTGATCCATGGTCTCGCCGACACCGAACATCATGGTGGCCGTCGTTCGCATGCCGAGCTGGTGCGCCGTGCGATGGACGCTGACCCAATCCTCGGTACGGCACTTGAGACGCGCAATGCGGAAGCGCACTTCGTCGTCGAGGATCTCGGCGCCGCCGCCGGGGATGGAATCGAGGCCGGCATCGCGCAGGCGGGTGATGGTGGTGCGCAGGTCGAGGTTCGAGTACTCCGCGATGGCCAGCACTTCCGACGCCGAGAGGCAGTGCAGCCAGATCTGCGGGAAGCGTTGCTTGATGCCGGTGAAAAGGCGCTCGAACCAATCAATTTTGAGGTCGGGATGGATGCCGCCCTGCATCAGCACGCCGGTGCCGCCCATCTCGAGGGTCTCGGCGATTTTCTGGTAGATGGTTTCGAAGTCGAGGATGTAGCCCTCGCTCGCCTTGGGTCCCTTGAGCGGGCGATAGAAGGCGCAGAAGGTGCAGTACTCGGTGCAGAAGTTGGTGTAGTTGATATTGCGGTCGATGATGTAGGTGACTACGCCTTCGGGGTGCAGGCGCCGGCGAACCGCGTCAGCTTGAAAGCCAAGGCCGATGAGGTCGGGCGATTGGAAATAATCGAGGGCCTGTTGGTGGGTCAACGGCATGATCCGATTCTAGCAACCCTTGAGAGATGCAGGCGAAGCGAATCAGGCTGCGACTTCTACGA
>DATJMC010000070.1:0-9277 GCA_035508975.1 Occallatibacter sp. | reverse complement strand
CGGCGTTCCCGTCGAACGCTCAACCGAGCTGGTCGGATTTCAGCACGCCGACCTCTCCATTCGCACCCAGATCGCCAGGCCCGATGGAACCCGCGAATTCTGCCGCGTCGCCTACATCGCCGGATGCGACGGCGCTCGTTCGGTCGTCCGCGAACGCCTTGGCATCGGCTTTCCCGGCGGGACCTACGAGCATACGTTCTATGTTGCCGACGTCGAGGCGACCGGCCAGACCGTCAACGGCGAAGTCAACGTCGCCCTCGACCGCAGCGACTTCCTCGTCATGTTTCCTCTCCACGGCGAAAACCGCGCACGCTTGGTAGGCACAGTTCGTGACCAGGATGTGCTCCACAAGGCCGACCTCGGATGGGACGACGTGAGCCGAAAAGTCCTCGACCGCTTGCGCATCGACGTAAAAAAGGTGAACTGGTTCTCCACCTATCGCGTCCATCACCGCGTCGCCGAACATTTTCGCGGCGGCCGCGCGTTTCTGCTCGGCGATGCCGCCCACATCCACAGCCCCGTCGGCGGCCAGGGCATGAACACCGGCATCGGCGATGCCGTCAATCTCGCCTGGAAACTCGCTGCCGTCCTCCGCGGCGCCCACCCGTCCTTGCTCGAGTCTTACGAAACTGAGCGCATCGGCTTCGCACGCCATCTGGTCGAAACCACTGACCAGGCCTTCACGCAGGTCACAAGCTCGCGCGCTTCCGCCCGCTTGTTCCGCATGCAGTTCGCTCCCCTGTTTGGTCCCCTCTTTTTCTCCTTTCCCTCCGCCCGCCGCCTTGTCTTCCGCACCGTCTCTCAAACCGCGATCCACTATCGCGGCAGTCAGCTCAGCAAGGGAGTCGCCGGCGCCGTGCACGGCGGCGATCGCCTCCCCTGGGTCAGGCCCTCCGACCCAAACAACCAAAGCGACAACTTCGCTCCCCTTCGCTCGCTCGACTGGCAGGTCCACGTCTACGGCGATGTCAAACCCGCCCTCCAGGCCGAATGCGAGCGCCGCGGACTTGCCTTGCACGTCTTCCCTTATAGCCCCCAGGCACGTAGCGTTCGTCTGCGCCGCAACGCCGCCTACTTGGTGCGGCCCGACGGCTACGTCGCTCTGGCTGAGCCCGACGGAAATCCTGAACCCTTCGCCGCTTTCCTCGACGTGCGCGTCCTTTCTCCCCTGCGGGCGCCCGCCCCTCCTCATCAGCTCGTGTGATCGAGCACAATCTTCCAGCCCTGCGGCCCTTTCCGCCACACCAGTGAAAAGATGCCGTCATCCTTCGCTGCCGCGCCATGCGCCGTCCGCTCCAGATGAAACTTGCCCGTCATCAGCGCAATTTCGGCTTTGCCGCACGCGTCCGGCAGCAGGCGCACATCCACATCGTGAAAACTCAACGTGCCCATCTGCTCGCGCGTCGTGTAGTTCTCCTCGTAGCGCTTCAAGATCAGCTGGTATCCCTTGCGCACCTGCGCCCCGACAAACGTCGTATCGTCCGAGTCCTCATACTCCTGCATGAAGGCAGGAATGTCCGCGCGATTCCATGCCGCCACTTGCGCGTCCATCGCCGTCATCAGCGCCGCCTTCTCTGCAGCGGCATTCTCCTCGGCCCTCGCCGCCCCGCAAAATGCCGTCAGCAACACGAGCAAAACCAAAGCGTGCTTCATCCCCGCCTCCCATTCATTCAAATTCCGCTTCAGCTTACAATGAATCTATGGCCTCCACCGCAGAGTCTCCCTTCCGCATCGTGCACACCGTCTGCTCGCACGACTGCCCCGACTCCTGCGGCGTCCTGGTCACGGTCGACAGCTCCGGCCGCGCCGTCAAGGTGCAGGGTGACCCCGCTCATCCCGTCACCCAGGGTTTCCTGTGCGGCAAAGTGGCTAAGTATCTCGACCGCGTTTACGCGCCCGACCGCATCCTCTATCCCATGCGGCGCAAGCCCGGTGTGCCCAAAGGGCCGCTGGAGAGAGGCCGCGAACACGAAGCCTTTGAGCGGATCTCCTGGGATGAGGCGTTAGACGCCATCGCTGCTCGCCTTCAGAAAATCAGCGACACCTACGGCCCCGAATCCATCCTGCCCTACAGCTATGCGGGCACCATGAGCTTGCTCGGCTACGGCTCGATGGACCGCCGCTTCTTCCATCGACTCGGCGCCAGCCAGCTCGACCGCACCATCTGCTCTGAAGCCGGTGGCACCGCCTGGAAGCTCGTTTACGGCAAAAAGCTGGGTATGCCCACTGAGGATTTCCGCCACGCCCGGCTGATCCTCGCCTGGGGCGCAAACATCCACGGCAACAACGTCCACCTCTGGCCGTTCGTCGAGCAGGCGCGCCGCAACGGCGCTCGCCTCATCGTCATCGATCCCTACAAAACCCGTACCGCCGCCCTTGCCGATTGGCACATCCCCATCCGTCCAGGCACCGACTGCGCCCTCGCTCTCGGCATGATGCACGTCATCCTGCGCGACGGCCTCGAAGACCGCTCCTATATCGCCGAAATGACCCACGGCTTCGATGCATTGGCCGAGCGCGTGCGCGAATACGCTCCTCAGCGTATTGCAGCCTGGACCGGCATGACCGCCTCTGAAGTCGAACGGCTTGCCCATGAATATGCAACCGCGCAGCCTGCGGCCCTGCGCCTCAACTATGGCGTGCAGCGCACTGAAAACGGTGGCACCGCCGCGCGAACCATCTGCATGCTGCCCGCGCTTACCGGCGCCTGGAAGCATCGCGGCGGAGGCGCGCAACTGACCACCTCCGGCGGCTTCGAGTGGAATAAGCAGGCCGTCGAGCGCCCCGATCTCGCCTTCGCATCGCCGCTCAAGCGCCATGCCCGCGTCGTCAATATGTGCTCGCTCGGCCATGCCCTCAACGAGCTGGGTGCGAATCCGCAAGACGGTCCCGCCGTCCGCGCGCTCTTCGTCTACAACTCCAACCCCGGTGCCGTCGCGCCCAATCGCAACGCCGTCCGCCGCGGCATGCTGCGGCCCGACATGTTCACCGTCGTCCACGAGCTCTTCTTCAACGACACCACCGACTTCGCCGACTACGTCCTTCCCGCCACCACGTTTCTCGAACACACCGACATCCAGGGCGCCTACGGCCACTACTTCGTGCAGCTCTCCCAACAGGCCATCGAGCCGCCCGGCGAAGCCCGCCCCAATGTCTGGCTCTTTGCGACCCTCGCCCAGCGCATGGGCTTCACCGAATCGTGCTTCCACGACCAGACCGAAGACATGCTCGAGCAGGCACTCTCCATCGGTCCCGACGGCCACGCCACGATCCCGGCCATGGAGCACATCACCCTCGACCACCTGAAACGCGAGGGCCACGTCCCCCTCGCCTTCCACCGCTGCCCCGAAACCCATCCCTTCCAGCCTTACCTCTCCGGCCCGCTGCCCACGCCCAGCGGCAAAATCGAGTTCGCTTCCGAAGTCCTCGCCGCCCAGGGCCTCGACCCGGTCCCCGCGTTTGTTCCCCCCAGCGAGTCGAGATGGAGCAAGAGCGCGGAACGCTTCCCGCTCGAGTTTCTCAGCCGCAAGGCCGACAACTACATGAACTCCACCTTCGCCAACCTTGATGGCCATCGCAAGATGGAAGCTAAAAAAAGTCAGCGCCTCGAAATGCACCCCCTCGATGCCCAACCGCGCGGCATCCTCGACGGCGACTCGGTGCGCGTCTTCAACGAACGCGGCTCTTTGCGCCTCACCGCGCATGTCAACGGCAGCGTTCCCGCCGGCGTTGTGGCCGCGCAACTCGACTGGGCCAAACTGCACGGAGATCGCGACAACGTCAACGTGCTGACCAGCGAGCGCCTCACCGACCTCGGCGCCGGAGCCACCTTCTACTCCACCCTCGTCGAGGTCACCAAAGATTAGTCGGTTCCCTTCTACAAGACAAAAATTCACCCGCAATCCTGCAGACACGGCTAGAATGAGTCCAACCCTTAAACGGATTCAGACTTGTACCGCTTTTTTCTTCCCTCGCTGGGTCGAATTGCAATTGCCTCAAAAGTCTATTTGAGAGTGTCCGCTACGCGGCCCGCTTACCCCGCGTCGATCGGATCGGGATTAACCCATCTCTGGACCCGCGCTGAGGAGTTTTCAGCGTCAATTCACCCCTGTCCATCTGCGCCCGTATCGAGATCGCGCGCGGCTTGCGAGGCAAAGCCATGATCAGCACCTATTGGACCGTCTACTTCCTCTCCCTCGGCGGGCTCGTCGCATTCATCGTCTTCCGGCGCTGGGGCCAGATCTCCAGGAAAACAGCCAGCGATCTCGTCCGCAAAGGAGCCCTCGTTGTCGATGTGCGCCATCCCGAGCAGTTCAACTCCGGCCACTTGTCGCAGGCGTTCAATATGCCCGTCGACGAGATCGAAGGCATGATCTCGCAGACAGTGCGCGACCGCAACCGCGTCATCCTTGTGCACTGCCAGTTCGGGCTGCGCAGCAAAAAGGCCAAGGAGAGGCTCACCCGCATCGGCTACACAAACGTCTTCGACCTCGGCTCCTATGAGCGCGCCTTTCGCGTCGTGACAGGCAGAATCATGTAGTCTGAGCCTGGATGCCGCCCGCCTTCACCCTGCGCCTCGCAACCGACGACGATATTCCCGCGCTGCACGCCCTGATCGACGCTTCCGTGCGCGGCCTGCAGGCAGGCGACTATACCCCCGCTCAAATCGAGGGCGCGCTCGGCACCGTGCTTGGCGTCGACACCCAGCTCATCCGCGACCGAACCTATTTCCTCGCTGAAACCCTCGTCCAAGGCCAGAAAACAGCTGCGGGGTGCGGCGGATGGTCGAAACGCAAAACCCTCTTCGGCGCCGATCGGGGCCCCGGCCGCGAGCCTCAGTTGCTCGATCCCGCCGTCGATGCCGCCAAGGTGCGCGCCATCTTCGTCCATCCCGATTTTGCGCGCCAGGGGCTCGGCAGCCTGATCCTCGCCACCGTCGAAAACGCCGCGCGGGCTGCGGGCTTTCGCCGCTTCGAGATGGGATCTACGCTGACCGGCGTACCCCTCTACCGACTCAAGGGCTATGTCGAAACACAGCGCATCGCCGTTCCCCTTGCCAATGGCGAATCTCTGCCCGTCGTCAGGATGATCAAGGGCCCTGCCTGATGCTCTGGCGGAAACGCCCACGGCCTCAACACGACCGTGAATCTGGCTCTCTATCTTCGGCGGCAATTTTTCCCGCGGCCCGCATTCCAGTGTCCCATTCTCTTCGTTGGTAGATCCGCGAGAGCTTTCTACTCCTGTCTCAACCCACGTTCCCAAAGGCATCTTCGAGCGACGGGCTTTGTGGCGTCAGCAACTCGGCGCCCGACTCCGTCACCAGCAGATCGTCTTCAAGCCGCACCCCAAACTCCCCGCGAATGTAGATGCCCGGCTCGTCGCTGGTCACGTTGCCCGCTTGCAAATGCGGCTGCAGGTCCCAGCCGAACATGTCGTTCTTCACCAGGTAGGGCCACTCGTGCATATCCATCCCCAGCCCATGCCCCACGCGATGTGTGAAATACGTGAACCCCGGCCCGTAGCCGCCATCCACGATCACCTTGCGCGCCGCGGCATCGACGTCCGCTGCCCGCAGTCCCGGACGTGCCGTCTTCACCGCAGCCGTCTGCGCGCGCTTCACCAGGTCGAACACCGCCTTCATCTTCTCTGTCGCTTTGCCCAGCACAAACGTCCGCGTGATGTCCGACGTGTACCCCTCCACCATGCAGCCGTCATCGAGCATCAGGATGCTGCCTTCGCGCAAGGTCTGCGGCTTGCGCGACCCGTGCGGCAGCGCCGTAAACTCATCCACGTTGAGGCTGGCTTCGCCCTCGAAGCCCACGCGCTGATACGCCGCAGCCACCAGCCCCTGCACATCGGCAGTCGTCATGCCCTCTTTCACCGACTGCGCAACCGCGCGATACACCAGCAGCGTCGCGTGACCGGCGAGCCGCAAACACTCAATCTCGTGCGCGTCCTTCACCATCCGGCAACCCGCCGTCACCGGCGTCGCCGGCACGATCCTCAGCTCCGGATTGGCCGCGCGAATCCCATCCGCAAAAACAAACTTCATGTTCTCGTCGAGGCCAATGGTCCCGGCAGATAGCCCCCGCGCTTTCAGCCCCGCGCCCAGCAGCGCGTACGGGCTCTCGTCTTCCTGCCACGCCAGCACTTCGGCATCCTTGCCCAGCGGACCGCCGTCGAGCATCTCTCGTGCCCGTCCCTCCTCAAACGCAGGGCACACCAGGAATGGTTTGGCCCTCGCGGGTATCACCAGCGCCCACAGCCGCTCGCCGCCGTTCAACCGCAAATCGGCAAAATAGACCGAAGAAGCAGTGCTGTTGGCCAGCACAATGGCATCGATCTTGGCCGCCGTCATCAGTTCCTTGGCCTTCTCGATTCGCGCTTGCCGCTCCGCGCTGGTAAATGGGCGCGCTTGGCCTGTCAAAACCGGCAGCGCTGCAATCGCCGGAGACATGGCGCTCGATGGTTGTGCTTCGGCCGGCAGCACCGCCAGCGACGCAGCCGCTGCCGCACTCGCGCCGAGAAATCCCCTCCGCGAAATTTCCTGCATGGGGCTCGTCATCCTCCTGGGGAATTTTTTCCTTCGTTCCAGAGTAGCCCGTCAGGCCCGGGCGTTGAGGGAAGTTTTGGCTTGATGGCCTGTACGCGCCCCGATCAACCTCGCGCCCAGACAGCATCGCTGCTTGCCTCTGCCCACGTCATTCAAAGCTCAGCCTCACATCCATCAGGTGCGCATCCGGATCCGCCACTCCCTCCGCGTGCGGATGAATCGGCGGCGCGCCCGCCGCATTCTTCGGCGCATTGGCGGCCAGCCATTTCTTCAGCACTTCGGGGTTGTACCGTTTCCCTTCCAGCTGTTTCCACGCGGAGAGCAGCGTTTTGCTCGCGCCCGCAGTAGGTTCGGCGCCGGTGATGGTCAACGGCCCAAATGTGTACGGGGTTCCCTCTTCCACTTGCACGATCACGTCGATCGTATGCGCGGCATCGTTCACCACCACATCGGGCACGGCCCCCACATCGGCATACCCTTGCTCTTCGTAGAGGTTCTTCAGTTGTTCGAGTCCGGTGGCCAGTCCACTCGCGCTGTACAGGCTCCCCGCAGCCACGGGAAACAAGCCGCGCAGCTTGTCCTCGTTGAATTCCTTCGTCCCCCGGAACGTGATCTTTCCCATCTTGTATTGCGTTCCTGCCGTCACATCGAGCGCCACATCCGCCGTCTCAACTCCGCCCGCCCGCTCCACATGCGTCAGCTGCGGATTCTCGGCGCTGGCAAAGTAGTAGCCTTCATCATGCAGCTTCAGCGAAACCCGGTCTTGCAGTTCGTCGAGTCCGAATGTCCCGCCCTCCATCGATGCTGCAATCGTCCCCAGATCCCCAGGCGGTGTCGCGTCCTTCGACGTAAGAACCAGCTTGCGCACGTGGACCTGCTCCGGCGTCTTCGCATCCTGTCCCGCTGCCGGCCCCGCCAGGCCCGCAACCAGCACCATGATCGTCGTAACCCGCATCATTTCCTTCTCCAGCCGAGCAATCGCAACTCGCCCATCCGGCTCATCGCTCTCCATTTCCCTGCGGCTTAACCAGCAACAATGCGCCTCAACCCCCGGCTCCGTCAATCGGCCCCAGGCGCAGCCGGCGCCAGCTCAATGTAATCCAGCGCGGCGTGATCTTTCCCGTCCGCCTTGCCTTCCACGCGAATCACATCGCCCGGCTTGAGCGCCACATCGCGTACCGTGTGCCGCACCGAGTTGTCTCCATGCAGGCGCTGCGACGGAAGCTCCGCATCGGCCTTCCAGCGCGCATCCGCGCCCGCGAGCCGGCCGTTCACGTCCAGCGCAAACGTCGCCACCCCGCCCTGCAGATCGAAATACTCAACGCCAACATCGAACTTGCCCGCCACTCCGCCATAGGTCCACTCAGCCGAGCACGTTCCCGGCGAAGTTCCTTCATGCGCCGCGCACTCGACCGCCTTCCCCCGCGACGCATCTTCCCACGGGCTCACGTCCACCACCACGTACCCGCTCAACCGCGCATCCTCCGCTTCCATGCGCCCAGGAAAATGTCCCGCGCGCCCCTGTTCGTCGGCAATCCCGCTCAGCTTCAGAAAATACTGCATCACCGCGTCGCGCCATACGATCGCGTGTCCCGCCTGGTACTCCAGCCGCGCATGCATGTTGTCATAAATCGCGGGATCGATGCGCCCCTGCAGCGTCTCCCAGTCATGCACAAACTCCGCCGCCTCGGCCGCGCCCGCATAATGGCTGTCGTAGAGATACTGAATCACCGTCTTCCCATCCTGCAGCTTGTACGTGTACGGCACATGATGGAAGAACAGCAATAGATCGTACGGCGTTGTTGCGGCCGATTCATACACCTTTGCAACCTCCGGCCAGTACTGCCCCACGAATCCGGTCCCCGTCGCCACCGTGCGATCCATCCCCACGCCTTCATGATCCGCGCGATGCCACTGTCCCCAGCCATTGTTCTCGCTGGCCTCGATGTTCGGCCCGTAGTGGCTCCCCGTGATATCGGTCAAGGTCTGTAATCCCAGCGGCCCGGTGTAGCTCTCATACGCGGGCCAGGAGCGCATCAGCATCCCAACCACCCGCCCAATGTCTTCCGCCTGCAGCTTCGCACCTGGATACCAAGAGAGCGTCAGCTCGGCCCACTCCTCGGCAATCTTTTCCGGCGCGAGATTTGGATCCCATGCCAGCCGCCCGAATGCGTAGAGGTTCGCCATCGCCAGCGGCGACCCCAGCCACGCGTCGCGTCCCACGCCGGCAACTCCCACCATGCCGCCGCCACGCCGCCAACCGGGACCCGTCCGCGAGGACCTCGACTCGGCTCCAGCAGAATCGCCCAACGCACTCCCCGAGAGGATCGCCTTCACCGGCGTCGACCGGCCATCCACGCGCATGTCGAAATCCAGAACCTGCTTCCACATCGGCGCGATATACACCAGGTGCCGCTGCTGCCCCAGGTACTCCTGCGTGATCTGCACTTCCATCGCCTGGCGCGTCTGCTGCAGGCCGCCGAAGAGCGGCGAAACCGGCTCGCGCACCTGAAAATCAATCGGGCCCTCCTTCGTCTGCACAATCACATTCCGCGCAAACTTCCCATCCAGCGGATGAAAGATGTCGTACGCCGCCCGCGCCCGATCCGCCTTCCGATCGTTCCAGTCAAGATGATGGTTGTAGACAAACGCGCGATACATCACCACGCCGCCGTGCGGGGCCAACGCCTCCGCCAGCGTGTTCGCCGCGTCCGCCGGCGTGCG
>DATJMC010000069.1:0-39767 GCA_035508975.1 Occallatibacter sp. | reverse complement strand
GCCGGATGGGCTGGGCGCGAGTCTAATCCCTCATCGGATATTCTGAAGGTGCGTCTCCGGAGGTTTTCGGATGCTTTCCCCCGCTGTAACTTCGCCTGCATGTCCAACCCCAGCTGAAGAGATCGCGGCTGCGCTGGAACGGATCGTACCGCTGCACGGGCTTCCGCTGGAGGACCGGCTGTGGCTGGCGCGCCACGGAGAAGAGATCGTGGTAGACGCGGGCAGCGTGTTGTTTGAAGAAGGATCGCCCGCGGATCGCATGATGCTGATTCTGAAAGGCGAGATCCACGTACGGCGCCACAACCAGAACGGGCCGATGTCGCTATTTATCGGCCGGACGGGGCAAATGACGGGGCTGCTGCCCTTCTCGCGTATGAAGAGCTATGGCGGGCAGGGATTCGCGATTTCGCCGGTCTGGGGGCTGCTGATTCACAAAACTCTGTTCCCGGAGATGCTGGCAGCGATCCCTTCGATGGGGCAGCGGGTGGTTTCGACTTTGCTGGACCGGGTGCGCGAGGTAACGCGGATCGAGCAGCAGGCGGAGAAGCTTTCGTCGTTGAACAAGCTGGCGGGGAATCTTGCGCACGAACTGAACAATCCCGCTTCGGCAGCGCAGCGGGCAGCTTCGAGCCTGGTGACGGAGTTGCGGGCGAACCGGCAGAACCGCTTCAAGCTGGTGAACCTGTGCCTCTCGGAAGAGCAGATCAGGGGGATTGAGGACTGGGAGCAGAAGGTATTGAGCCGGCACATGCCGAACGAGGGGGTAAGCGCAGGGGATCTGATCGTTCGCGAAGAGGAGCTGCGAAAGTGGCTGAACGAGCTGCCCTGCGAGGGGGCGTGGGACGTGGCTGCGCAGCTGAATGAGCAAGGTGTGGGAGTCGCGGAGCTGAACGCGCTGCGGACCATCCTGGCGCCGCGGGAAACGGCGGTGGCGCTGCAGTTTTTTGCGCGCTACCTGCGGACATCGAGGTCGGTGGAGACGCTACAGAATGCGACGGATCGCATCTTTGACCTGATCAGCGCGGTGAAGGCGTATTCGTACATGGACCGCGCGCCGATTTTAGAGCTGGATGTGCCGGCAGGACTGGATGCGACGGTGCAGATGCTGCAGTCGCGCATGGCAAAGGTGACGGTGGAGCGCGAATACGCCGCGGACTTGCCGCACATCAGCGCGTATGGCAGCGAACTGAACCAGGTGTGGATGGCGCTGATTGAAAATGCGCTGGACGCGATGGGAAACGAAGGGATGCTGCGGCTGGCGTGCCGGCTGGAAGGCGAGATGCTGCTGGTAGAGATCTGGGATGCGGGGCCGGGGATTCCGCCGGAGCTGCAGGACCGGATCTTCGAACCATTCTTCACGACCAAGCCGCCGGGACAGGGATTGGGGCTAGGGCTGGATAACGCGATGCGAATTGTGCGCAAGCACAAGGGGCATATCAGCGTGAAGTCGGAGCCGGGATCGACTTGTTTTCGAGTTCGCTTGCCGCTGGATCAGCTGCAGGCTTATTGATCGACTTGTTGTCATTCTTGAAGGAGAAGCAAATGGCAGTTTTGGAAGAGGAGAGCATGACCAGGAGGGCGACCATGGCGCCGCTGCTGTCGGTGCGCAGAGGGAGCCGGGCAATCGAGTTTTACAAGAAGGCGTTTGCAGCGGTTGAGGAGTTTCGCACGGTGAGCGAGGCGGGAGCGGTGGTGGCGCGGCTCGCGATTGGGGATTGCAAGTTCTGGATTGCGGATGAGGCGCCGGAGAATCAGAATTTCAGTCCGGCGACGCTTGGGGGAAGCACTGTGCGGATGGTGCTGGTGGTGGACGATCCGGATGAAGTGTACGAGCAGGCGGTGGGGGCGGGCGCGAAGGGTTTGTGGCCGGTGGTCGATCAGCCGTATGGATGGCGGATTGGACGGCTGGTGGATCCATTCGGCCACCACTGGGAGATCGGCAAGCCGATTGGGCCGCGGAATTGAAGACGGGAGAGACAGCGTTGATGAAGGGCCCCGCGCGGCTGGAGACCGGGCGACTGGAATTGCGCAAGCCCAGGATCGGGGACGCGCAGGCGGTGTTTGAGCGCTACGCGGGGGACCCGGTCGTGACGCGCTACATGAGCTGGCCGACCCACCGCAGTATCGCGGACACGTGCGCGTTTCTGGCGTGGAGCGATGCGGATTGGGAGTTGTGGCCGGCGGGCTCGTACCTGGTGTTTTCGAGGGAAAAGAAAGATTGGCTGCTGGGCGGGACGGGACTCTCGTTCCGAACGCCGGAGTTGGCGGTGACCGGATACATACTGGCGCAGGACGCGTGGGGACGGGGCTACGCGACGGAGGCGCTGCAGGCGATGGTGGAGCTAGCCGCGCGGCTGGGGGTGAAGCGGCTGGAGGCCGTGTGTCACGTGGAGCATCGGGCGTCGGCGCACGTGCTGGAGAAATGCGGCTTCGCCTGCGAGGGAGTGACCGAGGCGCATTCGGAGTTTCCCAATCTGTCGCCGGGAACGCGGTGCGATGTTCTGAGCTATGCGCGAGGTTTTGAGGGTTGAGAGAGCATGCGCTTTGCGCGGCGATCACGCCGGGTCTCACTGTCGTTCGGACCACGCGCGCTGCACCGACTCCATGGCGTTGCGGTTGAGCAGGTAGAAGTCGGCCATGGTTTTGAGGCGAACTCGAGTTTTCCTGCTGGACGAAGTCCGGGCACCCTCATGGATCAAGGCGGCGAGCTGTTCCAGCGATCGCTTTTGTGAATTGATCATGGCGTTGTAGTCATCTGACGCCTCGAACAAAATCCTGCGCGAACCGCGCTGGCCGCTGCGGCGAACGAGCGTATACATCTCGAGGAGGCGAGCGGCGACGCTGGCGGTGCTTTTGCTGATCTCGAGTTCGGCGACGATGCGATCGAGGCTGACGGGTCCGTCGTTGAGCAGCAGGTAGCCATAGAGGCGGGCGGCAGTCTGCGGAACCCCAAGGGGGACAAGAATCTGTGCCATCCCGCGAATAAAGCGGTCGCGCGCTTGCTTCTTCGCTATATTCGACATATCCCGAATATAGCAAATTTAGAGATATAATGGTTGACCTAAGGAGCTTCAAGCATGGAAAGGCGTCTGACTCCGGCAAGAGTGTTTCTATTCAGTCTGGTCTCAGTGGTGGTGCAATTTGGGCTGGCAATCTTTCTGCTCGGGGGATGGACGGCGTTCTTTCGCCATCCGGCGCTGACGGCGCTCACAGTTGCGACGCTGGGGATGATTGTTGTGGCGCCGTTTGGCGGCGCAAATCTAAGTTCGGGCGAGAAGGAAGATCGAGCCAATCGCTGGGTCTTCAAGGCGTTCAGTGTGATCGCGCTGGTCAGCGCCACTGTGCCGCCGTATGCGGATCGCATTGGCCTGTGGACGATCGACGGAGAAACGACCCGCTGGGTGGGCATGGTCGTTTACACCCTCGGCGGAGCGCTTCGACTTTGGCCGGTCTTTGTGTTGCGATCCCGATTCAGCGGCCTGGTGGCGATTCAGCCGGGTCATACCCTGGAGACGCGCGGGATCTACCGCCTGATTCGCAACCCGAGCTATCTGGGAATGATCGTCAACATGGTGGGGTGGGGTTTGGCCTTTCGCGGCTGGACGGGCATCGTGATCGCACTGAGCCTCCTGGTGCCGCTGGTTGGGCGGATTCGTGCGGAGGAGCGTCTGCTGCGGGAACATTTTGGCGCCGCCTACGATGCCTATGTTGCGCGGACCTGGAGGCTGATTCCTGGGGTTTATTGATCGGCGAGGGATGCGTCTCTGGGGCGGCGGGAGGGTTGTCGAATTAGAAGGAAACGTCGGCCGGCTGGGTGACGCGCATGACGGACTGATCGCCGGTCTGCTGTTTCCAGGCAGCGCGGATGGCTTCGATCCTGGCGCGGTTTTCGTCGGTGTTGGGATAGTCGATGATGAGCATCTTGGAGCGAAGTCGTTCGGGGACGGTCTGGGTTTTGCCTTGCCACTGGCCGTAGACGTCGACGACGCTGAGGCCGTCGGGAAAGCGCGGGGTGACCTGCTTGTCGAGGAAGTCGCGCCACTGTGCTTCGCTGACACCGCGTTCAGGGTGGTCCATAGGGCCGAGGCCGAAGTAGAGCCTGGTATCGACCCAATTGCTGGTTTGGCCGGGGTGGTTGGGGTCGCCGGTGAGAGTGGGGGCAACAGCAACGGCAGACGGGGCCTTGTGGGCGCAGCCGGCGAGCAAGAGAACAAGGGCCAGGATGAGCCAAGGGGGCCGTTGGGACATGAAAGATTCTCCGGGAGAGCGAGCAGGGATGGGCTATTTCTCGATTTCGACGCCGCGCCAGAAGGCAACGAATCCTTTGATCTTGCGGGCCGCGGGTTTGGGATCGGGGTAGTACCAGGCGGCGTCAGGATTGTCCTGTCCGTCGATGTAGAGGCTCATGTAGCGGGCCTGGCCCTTCCAGGGGCAGGTGGAGGTGGTGCTACTGGGGCGGAAATATTCTCGTTTGAGGCTGGCCTCGGGGAAGTAGACGTTGCCCTCGACGATTTCGGTGACATCGCTTTCGGCGATGACTTTGCCATTCCAAATTGCTCTTGCCATTGAAGTTACCGGCCAATCTTAATCTGGATCCCCAATTCGCCGGCAAGTTGCCGGCGCGGGGATTAACGGATATGACACTACCAGAGATTGACGCGCGTTGGCGAGTCCGACTGCGGGAAAAGGGTTTGGAGCGAGCTACTTGGCGGCGGTAATGGAATCGACGTGCACGCTCTTTTTGCCGGCGTCGGCAGTGGCATGGATGGTGACGTGCTCGCCGAAGTAGCCTTTGACGGCGTCAGGGTTGTCGATGCTCCAGACAGCCTTTTTTTGTTCGTCGACGAAGACGGGGGACATTCCCCCCTCGATGCACTTCTTCACGCAGGCCGCGCCGGAGCCGGCGTGCTTGGCGCCGCACATGGAGTCGGAGATCCAGCCATTGATGGATGAGTCGGCCGCGAACGCGGTGAGTGCAGACGAGGCGACCAGGACGGACAATGCTAGCAATCGCTTCACTTGAGCCTCCGGGAGATAGGAATGTTGTACCGGTGACATGATCCTCTAAAGGGCCATGGTTCGACAAGCCAAAGAAATGTCACGATTTTGTCGAATAGAAATCTTTGCCGGCGAGTCTCAGCGGGGCGCAAACGTCTTGCGGCGCGCTTCGACATTTTTGAGCACGATCTCATAGCGAGCAGCGGCAGCCGGGAATCGGTTAACGAGTTCAGAGGTTTTGGTCAGAAACCCCGGCATTCTCGCCCGGATTCCTTCAAGGATGTGGGCCATTTTCGCCAGCAGGAAGAATCCTTCGGCATTGCAATCGACGAAAAGATCGGCGGAGACGGCGCCGTGGAGCACCATGGCTGCGGCCATTTCCCAGTAGGTCGTGACCTGGCGGAAGTATGCGTTGTGGGGATTGGAGGAGTTGGACGCGACCGCAAAGAAGTCTTCCACGGTGTCGGGCCAGAATTCGCCGGTCATCCATGCACGCGCCTGGCGCATCAGCGATTCGGTGCGCAGTTCGTAGAGCTTGAGGATAATCTCGGCGTCGGCCGGTGTCGCGAGCATCCGTTCCATGGTTTGGTCTCCAGGGTCATGGTAACGGATTCAGGCGGAACGCATGGTGGATCGCCGATTTCGTCGCGGGGTAGAGATCTGAATTCGTCTTGGAGCCCGGGCAACGCTCAGCAATCCGTTCCATTCCGCATCAGAGTAAAACCGACCCGCACGGTCGAGCTCGCCGGACGCCAAACCGTGAGCAACTTCGTCGAGCGCGTTGCGGATTGCGGCATGGATCTCGCGAGACGTCATCGTTCTTGACGCGCTGCTCTTCTTAGTTTTCGCCACCGCTTCATGTCCCACAGATGGAGAATCCCGCCTTCCCCGCGGCTCGCGATGAGAGCGCGCTTGCAGGAATTATCGTATCTCTCCAATTCATCTGCCAGCGGGGTGTAGAGCCTCACCAGATTTGCGAGTCCCGCATAATATCGACGACGAATGTCTTCAACCGGAACTCCATGCCCCCCTGCAAGAACGCGACGCTGAACGCGTTCGACACGGTCGTGCATTCGCTTAAGGAGCATGCGGCCTGCAGCGAAAGCGGCAGATCCGACACTGTCAGGAGCGATGCGACGGGCGAATTCATCGGCATTCAGGAATTCGCGAATCTCGGGAAACTTAGGCAGAAGCTTCCGTGCGGCGGTCGTTTTACCGGCGCCGTTCGGGCCTGCAAGGATCACGATCTCTTTCAAACTGATCCTTTACGCCGGCAGCAGCTCCCTCTTTGCGTCAGGCTTTTCGGTCACGGGGCCGTGGGTCTCGGCAGTGGGTGGAGGCGGCGCATTGCCGATGCGTTTGGAGTAGGTGCAGACTACGGCGCTCTCGGCTGGTTCTTGGGTTTTTTTGCCGCGTTTTGGCTTGACCTCTTCTTCGGCGCCCTTCTTTTTGTTTGGGCACTCGAGATAGATGCCGGATTTCAGGGTTTTTTCGACGAGGTAGGGGCTGCCGCACTGCGGGCATTTCTTGGGAACCGGTTTGTAGTTGGAGGTGAAGTCGCACTTGGGGTAGTTGGTGCAGCCCCAGAAGACATTGCCGCGGCGCGCTTTGCGCTCGGCGATGTCGCCTTCGCCGCACTTGGGGCACTTCATGCCTTCAATGAGGTTCTGCTTGATGTATTTGCATTTTGGATAGCCGGAGCAGGAGACGAACTCGCCATAGGCTCCGTTGCGCAGGACGAGCGGCTTGCCGCAGACCGGGCAGTCTTCGCCCGTAGGCTGGGGCGGTTTCTGCTGCTGCTTCTGGCTCAACTTGCGGATGGTTTTGCAAGGTGGATCTTCGCTGTATCCGGGGCAGGCCATGAACATGCCGAACGGACCGCGGCGGAGGACCATGACGCGCCCGCAGTTTTCGCAGTATTCCTCGCTCTCTTCGGCTTCCTGCGCTTCGGGAGTATTCATGTCGGGCTTGGCGGCGGTGTTTTCTTTGGTGAAGGTGCAGCTGGTGGGGTCCTTCTTGTTGTAAGCCGAGCAGGCGTAGAAGCTGCCGAACTTACCCCACTTGAGGATGAGCGGAGAGCCGCAAACTTCGCACTTTTCGTTGGTCTTCTTCTCCATCCGCTTGATGTTTTCCATCTTCTTGCCGGCAACTTTGAGCTCGTCTTCGAAGTGGTCGTAGAAGCCATTGAGAAGAGTGGTCCACTTTTCTTTGCCGTCTTCGATGTCGTCGAGCTCTTCTTCGAGCTTGGCGGTGTAAGCGGTGTCGAAGATGTAGGGAAAATTCTTAACTAACAGATCGCAGACGACCATGCCGATTTCAGTGGGATAGAAGCGTCCGCGGGAGCCGCCGTGCTTGACGACGTATTCGCGATCCTGGATGGTGTTGATGATCGATGCGTACGTGGATGGGCGGCCGATGCCGCGCTCTTCGAGCTCCTTGACCAGAGACGCTTCGTTGTAGCGCGGAGGCGGCTCAGTGAAGTGCTGTTCGTGGATGAGCTGCTCGAGTTCGAGCGCTTTGACGCCATCGAGGTTGGGCAGCTTGTTGGCGAGCGATTCGTCGTCTTCGTCCTTCTTTTCCTTCGAGGCTTCGTAGAGCTTCTGGTAGCCGTCGAAGAGGACGGTGGTGCCGCTGACGCGGAAGTCGTAGGTCTTTTTGTCAACGGGGCTGGCGGCAGAGATGTTGACCTGGGTGACGGCGAGCTGGGCGGGGGCCATCTGCGAAGCGACGAAGCGCTTCCAGATGAGGGTGTAGAGTTTGAGCTGCTCGTCGCTGAGGAAGCGGGCGATGGATTCGGGGGTGCGTGCCGCGTCGGTGGGGCGAATAGCTTCGTGCGCGTCCTGTGCGTCTTTCTTGCCTTTGAAGACGTTGGGAGAATCGGGGAGATACCTGCTGCCAAGCTCTTTTTCGATCCATGAGCGAGCGCCGGTGACGGCTTCAGGGGAGACGCGCGGCGAGTCGGTTCTCATATACGTAATGAGGCCGGTGGTGCCTTCGGCTCCTATCTCGATGCCCTCATAGAGACGCTGGGCAACGCCCATGGTGCGGCGGACGTTGAAGCCGAGCTTGCGTGCAGCATCCTGCTGGAGCTGGCTGGTGGTGAAAGGAGCAGGCGCACTCTGCTTGCGCTCGCGCTTGGAGATGGAGTCAATGGTCCACCGGGCTTTTTCGAGAGCGGCAAGGGCTGCCTTGACTTCTTTTTCGTTGGGAAGAGCGGGAGCGCCCACGGTGTCGACGGAGATTTTTTCGCCGTTGATGCCGATGAGGCGGGCCTTGAAGCTTTGCTCGGCGCGGCGTTCGGGATGAAGCTGGGCTTCGAGGGTCCAATACTCGACGGGCTTGAAAGCGGAGATTTCGCGCTCGCGTTCGACGACGAGACGGAGGGCCACGGTTTGCACGCGTCCGGCGGAGAGACCGCGACGAACCTTATCCCAGAGGAGCGGAGAGATCTGGTAGCCGACAAGACGATCGAGGACGCGGCGGGTCTGCTGCGCGTCGACCAGATGCTGGTCGAGGTCGCGGGCGTGCGAGAAGGCATCCTGCACGGCCTTCTTGGTGATCTCGTTGAAGGTAACGCGGCGGATTTTTTTCTTCTCTTTGGACGAGGTGCCGAGCTGGAGAAAGAGGTGGTAGGCGATCGCTTCGCCTTCACGGTCGGGGTCAGGGGCGAGGAAGATTTCGTCGGCCTTGGCGCCAGCCTTCTTGAGCTGGTCGACGACCTTTTCTTTGCCCGGGGAGACGATCAGTTCCGGCTCGAAGGTGCGCTTTTTGAGCTCAACGCCGATGTCGTTCTTGGGCAAGTCCATGATGTGACCGACGGACGCTCGGACTTCGAATCCTTTGCCCAGGTATTTTTCGATCGTCTTGGCTTTCGCAGGGGACTCGACGATCACAAGTGATTTACTCATTGCCATCCTTATTCATTGCGGCCCGGTAGTGCCCGGCCTTTTGACTGTGGAAGAGGTATTCCGTCTTGCTTGTGCGGGGCCGGTAAGGCCATTTTGCACGGTTGCCAATCTCGCGTCTGAGGAAAACAGGCCGCAAAAGTTGCAAGCTAACACGGAAGCCATCTTCGTTTCCACTCGCAAAAGATGCGTGGGGAGACGAAACGTTCCTGAGTGAGTACCCGGAAATGCGGCGAATGTCGTGGTAACCTTCGCAAATTCGGAGGTTTGGGGACGAAGCCGAGACGACGCGGAATTTACAGAACACGAACGTAATTCTTTCCCGGCAACTGGCGGATGCGGCCCGCGAGCTCCAGTTCGAAGAGCGCGGTGAATACCTCAGCGGAGGTGAGCTGGGTTTCGAGCTTTTCGAGGATCTCGTCGATCTGCAGCGAGTCGTCGGCGCGCATAATTTCAAGCACCATGGCTTCTTCGGGCCTCAAAACGGGATCAGGCAAAAGAGATGCGGGGGATGCGGTTGGGGATTCATTTGCGGCTTCGGACTCGAGCTCGAGCCGGACTTGGGAAGGTAGCTCTTCCCAGACGTCCTCCCAGGTGGCGACGAGCTTTGCGCCCTGCTTTATCAATGTGTTAGGGGTCCAGGAGTTCTTGCTGGTCACGTTGCCCGGCACGGCATAAAGGTCGCGATTCTGGTCGGCGGCGCAACGGGCGGTGACGCGGGTGCCGGAGTTTTCACCGGCCTCGACCACGAGGACGGCGATGCTGAGCCCGCTGATAATGCGATTGCGCCGGGGGAAGTTTTGAGGAGCGGGGAAGGTGCCGAGGGGCATTTCGGAGACGATGGCGCCGCCGGTCGAGAGAATCTCGTCAGCGAGTTTTTTATTTTCCTTGGGATAGACGACGTCGATGCCGGTGCCCCAGACGGCGACGGTGGGCATGTGCGCGGCGAGGGCGCCTTTATGGGCGCACGAGTCGATGCCGCGAGCCATGCCGCTGAGAATGAGCAAGCGGCGAGTTGCGAGATCGCGGGCGAGCATTTCGGCAACGCCAGAGCCATACGGCGAAGGGTGGCGCGTGCCGACGATGGCGATGGCTGGGCGGGCGAGCCATTGCGAATTGCCGTGAACCCAGAGGACCGGCGGAGGATCGTAGATTTCCTTGAGCCGCTCGGGATAAGCGGGACAGCCAAAGGTGAGGATGGATGCGCCCATTTCAGCGATCTTCGTCCACTCCTGCTCTGCGGCGTGACGCGCCTTGCCGTCAAAGACGAACTGCGCGGCTTCGGCAGGGAGGCGAAGGCTTTCGAGCTCGGTGAGCGAGATCTGGAAGATGCGGCCCGGCGAGGCGAGCCGGCGGACGGCTTCGAGGATGCGCCGAGGGCCGAGGCCGGGAGCAAGAGCCAGGGCAAGCCATGCGAGGCGATCGTCGTCGAGGGCGGGTGGCGCGGCTGCGGCCGCGTCGTGAGGGAGGATGGTATTCACAAGAGCCCGTTTGATGCGTTCAGGCTGCCCTCGATCCACTTGCCGGGGCAGAGGAACGCAAGCCCGATCGACCTTCGGGTCGTTCGGAACTACTTTCCTAGAGGTTTTGCGGCCACGTTAATCGGGGTGGGAAGGGAAGTCAAGGGCGGGGGACACAGGAGGTCGGTGGGGCAGGGATCAGGGGTCAGCGAACAGGGGTCAGGGGAACAGGGGCCAGGGGAACGCAGCCAATGGATCCAGAATCGAAGAGGGGGCATTGTTAGTCTAAGAAGCGTGAGTTCGCCGAACGATCGCAAGCTACGGATTGCGGCTATTCGATTTTTGAATCCCGCGCCGCTGATGTGGGACTTCGAGCATCCTCCGCTGGGCGAGGAGCTCGGAAAGCGATACAGCCTCGATTGGATGCTTCCGTCGGAGTGTGCGGACCGGCTGGCGACGGGTGCAGCGGACATAGGTCTGGTGCCGATCGCGGCCCTGGCAACGACCCCGGCATTGCGGATTCTGCCGGGGTGCACGATTGCGTCGAAGGGGAGCGTGCGATCGCTGCTGCTGGTGCGGCGGGCGGCGCAAGAGCTGAGCAAGCTAGGCAGCGTGGCGGCGGACACAGCCAGCCGAACGACGATTGCGCACACGCGCATCCTTTTTCAGCAATGGGGAAACGCAGGGGTGCAGTTTGTGCCCATGGCGGCGGATCTGGATGCAATGCTGGAGCGCGCCGATGGGGCGATCGTGATTGGAGATCCGGCGCTGATGGCTCTGGAAGAGCGCGCGAACCGTTATGAGCGAACGGGCGAGGAGCTGATCTATCACGACCTGGGCAAGGAGTGGAGAGCGCTGACAGGGTTGCCGTTTGTTTCTGCGGTCTGGTCGATTGCATCGAGCAGGGTTTTGAACGAGAAGGTTGTTGAGGACATGATTCGGTCGCGGGATCATGGATTGGCGCATATGGACGAGCTGGCGCGGGAGTGGGGGCGCAAGATTCCGTTGACGGAGCAGGCGATTCACTCCTACCTGACAGAGAATATCCACTACGTGCTGGACGAGGAGTGTGCGGAAGGGATGCGGGTATTCTTCCGAATGGCGGCGGAGGCGGGGGTACTGCCGGAATACCAGGTGAAGATAGCGAGCCCGCAAGTCACCGAGTCTGCGAGCTAGCGGAAGGAACAGATCCTTCGGCTAACTCGCGCTTCGCGCAACTCCACTCAGGGTGAAAGGGTAGCAAGGCTATGGTTTCCCAACCTCGCGCGATGAGATTGCGCAAGGATGGGCACGCCGATTCTGAAGTTCCGATGTGTCCTTTGGAAGGTCTCAAAAGTGAGACCCGGGGCACCGAGGATCGTGCATCTTCTGTTTCGTCGAATCTAGATTTCCCAGCGGAGGAGGGCGGCGCCGACGGTGAATCCTGCGCCGACGGCGGAGAGAAGGACAAGGTCGCCCTTCTTTAGTTTGCCCTGTTCGATTGCGGTTTCCATGGCGAGGGGAATCGTGCCGGCGGAGGTGTTGCCGTACTTGTCGATGTTGATGATGACTCGCTCTTCATCCATTCCAAGGCGCTCGGCGGTGGATGTAATGATGCGTTTATTGGCTTGGTGGGGGATGAAGCAACCGAGATCGGAGCCAGTGACTCCATTGCGCTCGAGGACTTTCAGTGTGGCTTCGGCCATTTTGCGGACGGCGAATTTGTAGACCGCCTGGCCATCCTGGTAGATGTAGTGCATTTTTTTATCGATCGTCTCGTGGGTGGGGGGATTGAGGCTGCCGCCGGCCTTGAGATTAAGCGAGACGCCGCCGGAGCCGTCAATCTCGTGGACAAAATCGATGAAGCCGATTTCGCCATCGGCGCAAGGCTCGATGAGGACGGCTCCGCCGCCGTCGCCAAAGAGGACGCAGGTAGCGCGGTCGGTGTAGTCGGTCATGCGCGTGTTGGCGTCGGCGCCGATGACCATGACGCGCGAGTGGGCACCGCTCTCGACGAGCTTGACGCCGGCCTGGAGGGCGAAGACGAAGCCGGAGCAGCCGGCGGAAACGTCGAAGCCCCAAGCGCCCTGGGCGCCAATCTTGTTCTGCACGAGGCAGGCGGTGGAGGGAAACATCATGTCGGGAGTGACGGTGCCGACAATGATGACTTCGACATCGGTGGGTTGGAGGCCGCGCGCGGCGAGACATTTTTTAGCGGCTTCAACGCAGATATCGCTCACGCCGAGGCCCTTGGCAAGCATGTGGCGCTCGCGGATGCCGGTACGGGTAAGGATCCACTCGTCGGTGGTGTCGACCATTTTTTCAAGATCTTGATTGGTGAGGACCTGAGGAGGAACGTACGTGCCGAGCGCGGTGATTTTGGCGCGGCGGCCCACAACGGGACGAACGGCGAGGGTCAATGAACTTCTCCTTACAACGCTTGATCGCGTGCGGGTGGCTGCGATGCGAAGCCAAAGCGCCGGTGTTCGTGGAGCAAAGAATTCTGACCCCAACGAAATCGCTCACGGCGCCAAAAAAGTACCGGGTGACCTACTGCGCCCGTACTAGCCCGTTACCGTTGCTTCCTTCCGGACCTGGCGGGGTTGGCGGGATTACGTCGCGTAGGACCCGGCACTGATTGATTTTAGCACTCGGGTGGGCAGGCGGGGATGGTCAGCTGACGCGGTCGGCTTCGCTGACATCGTCGATGATGTGGCCCATCTTTTCGTGCTTGGTGCGCAGGTAACGCTCGAAGGTTTCCTGGGGCTCGACTTCGGCGGAGACGCGTTCGGTGACGGCGATGCCTGCCGATTCGAGGGCCGCCACTTTCGCCGGATTGTTGGTGATGAGGCGGACCCGGGCGATGCCGAGCTGTTTGAGGACTTCGGCGGGTAGTTCGTATTCGCGGCAGTCGGCGGCATAGCCGAGCTCGACGTTGGCTTCTACGGTGTCGAGGCCCTGGTCCTGCAATTCGTAGGCTTTGAGCTTGGCCATGAGGCCAATGCCGCGGCCTTCCTGCTGCTCGTAGAGGAGAATGCCTGCGCCCTCCGCGGCGATCTTGCGCAGCGCGAGCTCAAGCTGCAGCCGGCAGTCGCAGCGCAGCGAACCGAAGACATCACCGGTGAGGCATTGGGAGTGGATGCGCACGATCGGCGGCGCGGCGTGGACGTTGCCCATGACCAGAGCGACGAGGCCCTCGGTCTTTTTTCCGGATCGCGCGCCGTTTTCGCAGCATGGCCGCGGGGCAGGCAGGACGCCTTCGAAACCCAGGATGCGGAAGTTACCCCAGCGCGTGGGAAAGTCCGCCTCGGCGATCTTCTTGACGCTTTCAAACGGCATGAATTTATTTTACCGGTTGGGCGTGTGAGGCAAGCGGTGCGCGGCAGGGACGCGATGACCGAAGATTGGAGGCCCGGCAGGCAACGCGATAGAGTGATGGGGTGACCGACCGCCTGATTCTAATCACATTGCTGGTGAAGTTGGGTGTGGCGGCGTCGGTCGCGAGCGTTCTGGCGCGGGCGAGCACGTTTCGGCGGCTTTTCTTCGCAGAGAATCGGCGTCCGGGGCAGACGCTGGTGCTGCTGGCGTTCTTCCTGGTTCCGCTGACGTTGGGCGTATGGATCCGGACGACGGTTTCTAATTTTCTGGCCGCGGATATTTCTTTCGAGACGATTATCCTGCTGGGGTTGTTGATCGGCACGCGGTGGGCGGTGCTGGGCGGGATTGTGCTGTCAGCGCCGGCGCTGTATCACGGCGAGTACCTGTCGCTTCCCTTCAACGCGGGGTTGGGTGTGTTGGCTGGACTGCTGGGGCGGAGCGTGGACAGGGAGGAGATCTGGTCGTTCACGCCGTTCATCGATCTCAGCCTGTATCGCTGGGTGCGGCGGATCGTGCGAAAGCCGCGGGTGGATCGGCAGTTTCTGATGTTGTTTGCGATCGTGGCGGCGGAGGGCTGCCGCGTTTGGCTGGCGCACGAATTTCCGCACCGGCTGTTCGCGCTGGTGACGTCGGATCTGTGGCTGCAGGCGTTGGTGCTGTTGACGGCGCCGATCGTGGTGGGGATCGCGATCAAGGTGTGGAACGCGCTGCGCATGGAGCTGAAGTTTGAGGAGCAGAAGCGGCTGCTGCTGGAAGCGCGGCTCGATGCGCTGCAGCGGCAGATCAATCCGCATTTCTTGTTTAATACGCTGAACTCGATTGCGTCGCTGGTGCGGGTGAAGCCAGAGCTGGCGCGGGAGATGACGGTGAAGCTCGCGAATATTCTGCGCGCGCTGCTGAAGGATCACGATGCGTATGTGCCGCTGAGCGATGAGCTGCGGTTTACAGACGATTATCTCGATATCGAAGTGGTGCGATTCGGCGCGGACAAGCTGCACGTCGAGAAGGAGATTGATCCGCGGACACTGGATGTGCTGGTGCCGAGTATTTTGCTGCAGCCGCTGATCGAGAACAGCATCAAGCATGGGCTGGAGCCGCGCATCAACGGCGGGACGGTGACGCTGAGGAGCAAGCTCGAGGGCGATCGCGTGCGGATCGAGGTTGCGGATGACGGGGTCGGAATGGGGAATCGGCCGCCGGGTGCAATCCGGCGGACGGGCGCGGGCATCGGAATGAAGAATGTGCAGGAGCGGCTGGAGGTGCTGTATGGGCCGCAAGCGAGGTTCAGCGTGGTGAGCAATCCGGGACGGGGAACGCTGGTTTCGATTGAGATTCCGGCGAGCCTGGGGTGAAGGGACAAGGGGGAGCAGCACGAAGTAGGCAATCGCGTTCGCTCACGCGAACGCGGGGCGGACGGGTGCTGAAGCTCGGGATGAAGCGGCGGCTCTGAGTTCTAATGTTGCGGGGAGAGGGCGAGGACGGCGTAGCCGGTGGCGGCATCGCTCATGAACAGGCCGACGTTGGATTTTGGATCGCGGTTCTTGTTGAGGGACCAGGCCGGCCAGGCGCCGGTGGTTTTGTCCTGGTTGGTGATGAGCCATTGCACGCCGCGGCGCGAATACGAATTCGCGATGTGGTTGGATTCGAAGGCGAGCACGGCGATGGCGGTAGCATAGCCGTCGGAACGCGTCTCGAGAGGAGTCTTGTCGCGCCGCTGCCAGGAGCCGAAGTCGGTGAGGCTCCAGCCGCCGTCGTCGCGCTGGCGTGCGTTGATTTCAGAGAGGAGCGCGTTGCGCTGCGCGGGTGTGAGCAGGTTGGGGAATCGCGCCGAAGCCCAGAGCGCGACGATCTTGTTGAGCAGCGGCTGGGCATCATAGTGGCTGACGAGGTAGATGCGCAGCGCGGCGAGATTGCCGATGACGCTGGGGTCAGCGCGGTAGTTGTCGGGCGCGTTGGCGACGACCTCGGCCAGCATGGCGGCCCAGTAGTATTGTGATTCCTTCGACTCCCACGGGGTGTAGGCGAAGTTCTGCCAGACCCATGCGCCGGCGTCGGGGCCGGACTTGGATTGGAGTGCCCAGGCGTTGTCGAAGGCTGTGCGGGTGATGTCGCGGAGGTGGCCGCCGGCGGTGTCGTAGCTGGCGAGGATCACGGCATTGAGAACGGATTCGGCGTTGCGCGACTCAATCTCTTTGCCGGTGCCGTAGACGGCGTCGCTGTAGAAGGGGAGAACGTCTTTCCACATGCGTACGCGTTTTTCGACGCTGGCGAGGAGAGCCTTCTCGACGTCGGGCTGGTTGCGATCGTCGAGCTCGGTGTGGAGGACGGGGCGGGCGAGGGCAAAGGGAGCCTGGGTGTGGCAGGAGACGCAGAGGGTGCCGTGGTCTTTCTGGGCGCGATCCCAGGATTGCCACCAGATTTCGCGGCTGTCGAGGTAGCGGGCAGCAGCCTCCTTGTTCCAGTCGGGCGGTGCGGCTGGCGCGGATTTGTCGGCGGCTGTTGCGGGATTTGAGAACGAGGCAAGAAGGGCTCCCGCGGCGATGAGCAGGGAAACGGAGACGAGACGACCAGGGCGTGACCTCATTGGGCGAAGACCTCGGGAGAAAGCGTGAAGCCGGCGGGGAAGGTCGGCCAGTTGAGGCAAGGATAAGGCCAGCGGGGCTGTGACCGCGAATTTTTGAAATGGGGGAATGGGTTGAGAACCAAATCGGCAGGGCAGTGCCCCGCGAGTAAACCCTGGTACGCGCGATGCACAGGCATGGGCTGTATGCTCTGAGGATGGTGCGATTCACGGTGCTTGCTTCGGGATCCAAAGGCAACTGCGCCGTGGTGTCGGGCGGGCAGACGCGGATCCTGGTGGACGCGGGGCTGAGTTGCCGGGAGATGTTCCGGCGGATGAAGCTGGCGGGCGAGGATCCGGCGACGCTGGACGCGATTCTGATTACCCACGAGCACCAGGACCACGTGAATGGTCTAGGCGTGACCGCGCGCAAGTTGGGAATTCCAGTGTATTTCACAGAGGGAACGCACCGCGCGTGGATGCGGTGGCTGACGCCGCGCCGGCAGATGACCTATAAGCAATGGCTCGAACAGTGCCGCGAGCAGGCGTCGGCGCGGCAGGCCGAGCGCGAGGCCAGCGAAGGCGATCCGGATGAGGCGGACGAGGTGGACTTGGCGGCGAGCGCTTCGGAGGGAGCCGATCAAGAGACGCCGAAGGAGCCGAAAGAGCGCCGGGATCCGACCTGGCTTCCCGCGGTGAAGTATTTTGAAGCGGGCAAGCCGCTGCAGATTGGGGACATTGCGGTGAGCCCGTTCACAGTGCCGCATGATGCGGTGGATCCGGTGGGCTTTGTGTTTCAGGCCGAGGGCGTGCGGATGGCAGTCGCGACGGATCTCGGCTACGTGACGCCCAATGTGAAAGCGAGCCTGAGGCAGCTCGATCTATTGCTTCTGGAGTCGAACCACGATTTGGAGATGCTGCGCGACGGGCCATATCCATGGTCAGTGAAGCAGCGAGTACTGTCACGCGTTGGTCACCTCTCGAATGAGGCTGCTGCGGCCTTTCTCGAAAGGGAGTATGACGGACAAGCGATGTACATCATTCTCGGCCATCTTTCTGAAAGCAATAATCTTCCGGAATTGGCGCGGGTGACGGCGGAGCGTGCGCTGAACGGTCAAGCCAGTTTGCTGGCCAACCGGCTGTTGCTTGCGGAGCAACATCAGCCGCTGATCCCTGTTTGTTTTTAACGAACTACGATAAAATGGGATGAAAAGGCATCGGCCCCGGCCAGTTCGAATGGCACCCGAGATGCCTTAGCGAGGCGAGCCCAGCAGGAATTTTGGTGCAAGGGGAATCAACTTTGGCCCTCAAGCATCCAAAGGGTGTGAGTCGCCGATTCGCCTTTTAAAGTGCGCTGCATCACTGAGAAGCGCGCCCAACCTCTTGCAAAGTGGGTTTAACCAATTATGGCAAGAAACGGATGCAATGATCGAGTCGTAGGCGCTATTCTGGCAAGCTGGCGTTACGACATTTCCGGGCTATCTCCTGAGATGCGTAGAGATTATGAGCAGCATCTTGCGGATTGCCCTCGCTGCAGCGCAAGCCAGAAATTTCATCGAGGCGTGGATGTTTCGCTTCTGATCCTGACCGCGTTGTCGGTGTTTTTCTCGGTTTTTGCACTTGCTGCGCTGATGCACGTGAAGCCGCTCGACCATGTTGCATTCAAGATCCTGAGCCTGGACATTGCGGACATGTATCACATGCTGGTTTCCGCTTCGATTGCGGGGATCTGCTTCTCGGTGATTGCGTTTGCCCTGGTGATGATGGCGACGCCGGCCCCGAGCTACCTGAGCGAGATCGCCGCGGAACGGGCAAAGCTGCTGGAAGAGCGGTTACCGGATGCGCTGAAGAGCCTTCGGATGCGATAAGGGAATTTGAAAGCTGAAAAACGAGGCCTCCCGGGTGGGAGGCCTTGGTGTTTTTGAGCTGTCTGAGGTATCGGAGCCACCCCGAACTGAAAGACGTTCGGGACAGGTGCGCTCAGAATGCCAGATCTAACCTCCAGGAGACTAGCGCGAGGCCACACGCAGGTCGCCGCCGGTCATTTCCTTGGGGAGCCCGAGCTTGAGCAGATTCAGCAGGGTTGGCGAGATGTCGCGCAGCGAGCCATCGTTGCGCAGGTGGCAGCGGGTGGCGTCTTCGCTGACGTAGATGAAGGGGACCGGGTTGGTGGTGTGGGCGGTGTGTGGTCCGCCGGTGACCGGGTCGACCATCATTTCGGCGTTACCGTGATCGGCGGTGATGAGCCAGCTTCCGTTCTTTTCCCTGATGGCTTTGTAGATGCGATCGAGCTGGGCGTCGACGGCTTCGATGGCCTTGATGGTGGGTTCGAGCTTGCCGGAGTGGCCGACCATGTCGGCGTTGGCGAAGTTGGCGACCACGAGGTCGAAGGCGGTGTCGTTGACGGCCTTGACGATGGTGTCGCCGATGGCTTCGGCTTTCATCTCGGGCGCGAGGTCGTAGGTAGCGACCTTGAGCGAGGGAATCAGGGTGCGGTCTTCGCCGGGGAAGGGCGTCTCAATGCCGCCATTGAAGAAGTAGGTGACGTGCGCGAATTTTTCAGTCTCGGCCACGCGCAGATTGCGCAGGTGGTGGGCGGAGAGAATGTTGGCGAGGATATTGTCCATCGATTCGGGCGGAATGACCAGAGGCAGCTCGTAGAGCTTGTCGTACTGGGTCATGCAGACGTAGTGCAGGTTTTTGGGAATCTCGCTGCGGGGGATGGTTTCGTCGAGGGATTCCCAGGCATCGAGATCGCGGCCGCCCTTTTTGTTGAGTCCGCTTTCGCGGGCGAGAACGCGAGTGATCTGGCGTGCGCGGTCGGCGCGGAAGTTGAAGTTGAGGCAGACGTCTTCGTCGCGGATCTGGGCAACGGGCTTGCCGGCAGCGTCGGTGACGACGAAGGGAATCAGGAACTCGTCGGTGACGTCGTTGTTGTAGCTTTCCTTGATGCGGGCAACGGCGTTGGCATGGGCGCCGCCTTCGGCTTTGCCGTGCACCATGGCGTCGAAGGCTTTCTTTTCGCGTTCCCAGCGCTTGTCGCGGTCCATGGCGTAGTAGCGGCCGTTGACGGTTGCGACTTTGCCGACGCCGTACTCACGCATCTTCTGCTCGAGAGCGGCAATGTAGCCTGCGCCGGAGGTAGGTAAGGTGTCGCGGCCGTCCATGAAGGCGTGGACGAAGACGCGCTCGAGGCCAGACTCCTTGGCCGAGCGCAGAAGGGCGTAGAGGTGCTCCTGGTGGGAGTGGACACCGCCGTCGGAGACGAGGCCAAAGAGATGGAGCTGGCGGCCGGCTTCGCGGGCGCGCTGCATGGCCTGGACGATGGCGGGATTTTTGCGGAACTCGCCGGAGGCGATCTGCGCGTCGATGCGGGTGATGTCCATCTGCACGATGCGGCCGGCGCCGATGTTGAGATGGCCGACTTCGCTATTGCCCATCTGGCCGTCGGGGAGGCCGACAAAATGCTCGGAGGCGCGAATCAAGGTGTTGGGAAATTCGCGCAGGAGCTTGTCGTAGGCCGGCTTGCGGGCGAGGGCGATGGCGTTGTTGGCGGTCTCGGCGCGGTAGCCCCATCCGTCGAGGATGGTGAGAACGAGAGGATGCTTGGTGGAAGGCACGGGAGTTCCTTGGTTTAGCGGGTTAGCCGCGCTGCGCGCGTGTTAGCAAGCCAGCAAGTCAGCCGCGCTGCGCGCGGGTTAGCGGAGCTAGAAAAGCGAAGGCGGGTCCCGGCTCTCAGAATCGAGACCCGGGGCACCCAACTTCGCGCAATGGAAGCCTCTTAGTCGTTGTAGTTGAGGCCCTCGAGGCCGAGGAAGACCGCGCCGGCGCCGAGTTCTTCTTCGATGCGAAGGAGCTGGTTGTATTTAGCGATGCGGTCGGTGCGGCTGACCGAGCCGGTCTTGATCTGGCCTACGCCGGTGGCGACTGCGAGGTCGGCAATGAAGGTGTCTTCGGTTTCGCCGGAGCGGTGCGATATGACCGAGGTGTAGCCGTAGCGGCGGCCTAGCTCTATGCAGTCGAGGGTTTCGGTGATGGAGCCGATCTGGTTGACCTTAATGAGGATCGAGTTGGCGACGCCTTCTTCGATGCCGCGCTGGAGGCGCTTGGTGTTGGTGACGAAGAGATCGTCGCCGACGAGCTGGATTTTGCTGCCCAGTTTGTCGGTGAGAATCTTCCAGCCGTTCCAGTCGTCTTCGGCGAGGCCGTCTTCGAGAGAGACGATGGGGTACTGGCGGATCCAGTTGTCGTAGAAGTCGACCATCTGCTCGCTGGAGAGCTCGCGCTTGTCGCCCTTCTTGAAGACGTATTTGCTCTTGTCTTTGTCGTAGAACTCGCTGGAGGCGGGGTCAAGGGCGATGGCGATCTGTTCGCCGGGCTTGTAGCCCGCCTGCTCGATGGCTTCGAGGATGAGCTCGACGGCTTCATTGTTTGCTTTGAGGGAGGGGGCGAATCCGCCTTCGTCGCCGACGGCGGTGTTGTATCCCTTTTTCTTGAGCACGCTCTTGAGGGTGTGGAAGGTTTCAGCGGCCCAGCGGAGAGCATCGGAGAAGCGCTCGGCGCCGACGGGCATGATCATGAACTCCTGGAAGTCGACATTGGAGTCGGCATGGGCGCCGCCGTTGAGGACGTTGAGCATGGGGGTGGGCAGGATGCTGGCGTTAATGCCGCCGAGGTAGCGATAGAGCGGGGTTTCAAGGGTCTGGGCGACGGCGCGGGATGCGGCCATGGAGACGGCCAGGATGGCGTTGGCACCGAGCTTGCTTTTGTTGGGGGTACCGTCGAGATTGATCATGGTCTGATCGATCAGGCGCTGGTTGCCGGCGTCCATGCCTTCGAGTTCGGGGGCAATCACGGTCTCGACGTTGGCGACGGCCTGGAGAACGCCTTTGCCCAGGAAGTGGCTTTTGTCGCCGTCGCGCAGCTCGACGGCCTCGTGTTCGCCGGTGGACGCGCCCGAAGGCACAATGGCGCGGCCGAGGGCTCCGCTCTCGAGAATCACGTCTGCTTCCACGGTCGGATTGCCGCGGGAATCGAGTACTTCACGCGCGCGAATGGCAACAATCTCAGTCATATCGGTCCTCATCATGCGGTGCAGCAGCCGGTCATTCAATTTGGGACGGCGATCGACGGCAAGGTCTTCTCCGGCGGCATTCTGAATCGTTGTCAGAAGGCCTTGCGCGTTCAATGGTTTCCTCCCCGTCCCGTTTTCAAAGACATCGTGTTGGGTTGATCGGTTCGCACGTGCGCAATCACGCGGAGAGCGTCGCGGCGCCCAAAGATTTCGTGAAGGGATTGCGATCCTGTTGAGATTCTGGAAACGCCGAGAAAAAACGAAGGTGTATCCGTTCGGATTCTAACAAACGAGGCCACGGCGGCCGGTGTGGCAGCGGTCACACGTGAAGGGTGTCGAAAGGCGCGCGGAAGCGGCGATTCCTGGAGTTATCTAGCTTGATTCGTAGCGCTGAAGGCACCTGGCGGGGGCGCGCCACCGCCGCGATTTGCCGCCGACGGTAGCATGCAAGTGAGTGGTTTTGTCGCTTCAAGCCGCCGGTTTCGGGCTTGAATCGAGACTCTGGAACAACTTTTCGCTTCGGACCGGGTCTATGAAGAGAGGGGAAGCCCTGCCCGTGAGAAGGAGACTTGGATGAATCGGCCGGTACTGATCTTCGCATTCTTCGCTGCAGCCACGGTTTCGCTGGTTGCGCAGCAAGCCAACCAATCCGCTCCCTTGCAGGGCACTTCGAATCCCCCCCCAGACGACACGATCATCACGGATGCCGATCAGCAGCCGCAGCCACCGGCCAAGCCGGCGGCGGGGGTACCGTTGAATGCGACGGCCAGTTCGGCTGCGCAGACGGCGCCAGCCAGGGCGGCGGCGATGAATGCGAATAGCGCGCCTGCGGACCTGACACCGGCTTTAGGGGATCCCGATGGCGACATCGTGCATCCGGCTCCGCTGGCACCCGGGGAGATGCGCGCAGGGACGATGATTCGTGTCCGGTTGATGAACGACTTGTCGAGCGCGTTCACGGAGCAGGGCCAGCCATTCCGCAGCCGGGTGGCTTCGGATGTTCTGGAGGGCGGGAACGTGGTGATTCCGGCGGGTGCCGAGATTTCGGGGAGAGTCGTTGAAGTTTCGACGGGGCATTTCGGCGGGCACGGAACGATGATGCTGCGTCCCGACACGGTCACAATGCCGAACGGAGAAACCTTCCGGCTGCATGCGGTGGTGACGGGCGCGCCGGGAACGCACACCAAGGTGGGCGCGGAGGGGACGATCAGCCCCGACTCGCGGCTCAAGCGCGACGGGATTGAATATGGCGCCGTGATGGGCGGAGGCGCTGCGACGGGGGCGATGCTGGGCGGCCCGGTGGGCGCGCTGGCGGGAACGATTGTGGGCGCGGGGGTGGTGACGACGCATCTGCTGGTGAGCCATCCGCAGGCGCATCTCGATTCCGGCGACGTGCTGATGCTGACGTTGACGGAGCGGGTGCACATGGAGCCGGCAAACAACAGCGGGAACTGAGCTGCGGAGACTCGGCTCCGGCGTTAGCGGACTCGAGCTCGGGGGGCTAATACCCGTTCGTCTTTTGGGTCGCTACGCAACGACCGAAATCGCGCGCCTTCATTGCGAACAAGCAGATCCTTCGCCAGGCTAATTCCGCTTGCCTCCATGCAAGCGCGAGTCCGAAGCGACAGAAGCTCAGAAGGACAGCCTCATCGTGGGCGCCTGCTACACTCCCTCTGGCGTTGGACGAGAGGGAGATCATGCCTGATATCACGACGGTGGGCGTAGTGGGCGCGGGAACGATGGGTTCCGGCATTGCGCACGTCTTTGCCCGCTCCGGATTTCGCGTGCTGCTATGCGACGTGGAGCAGCGGTTTCTGGACCGCGCGCTGGGGCAGATCCGCGCGAATCTTGGACGCGAAGCGGCGAAGGGAAAGCTGGCGGCGAGCGAAATTGACGCGGCAGTGGCGCGGATTCATGTGAATGTCTCGCGGGATGCGCTGGCCGAAGCGGAGATGGTGATCGAGGCCGCACCGGAGCGGTTCGAGTTGAAGGCGGAGATCTTTCGCGCGCTCGATGAAATTGCGCCCAAGAGCGCGGTGCTCGCCAGCAATACGTCTTCGATTTCGATTACAAGGCTGGGCGCGCTTACCGAACGGCCGGAGCAGGTGATCGGGATGCACTTCTTCAACCCCGTGCCGGTGATGGCGCTGGTGGAGGTGGTGCGCGGAATGGCGACGAGCGACTCGACGTACGCGACCGTGCACGAACTTGCGGTGCTGGTCGGCAAGACACCGGTGGAGGTGAGCGACGCTCCGGGGTTCGTGTCGAACCGTGTGCTGATGCCGCTGATCAACGAGGCGGCGTTTGCGGTGATGGAGGGCGTGGCAGCGCCGGAGGCGATCGACCAGGTATTCAAGTTGGGCATGGCCCACCCCATGGGGCCCCTGACGCTGGCGGATTTCATCGGCCTGGACGTATGCGTGGACATTCTGCGCGTGCTGCAGGATGGATTTGGCGATCCCAAGTACAGGCCATGCCCTCTGCTGGTGCGCATGGTGGATGCGGGCTGGCTGGGGCGGAAGTCGGGGAAGGGATTTTTCAGCTACGAAGCTCGCTGATGTGGCCCTGCTGCCGGATGGAAGGGCGGGTGCCAGCGGTCTGCTGGATCCAGCTTGCCGGTTTTCGAGTAGGTGCCTTCCGCCTGGCCAAGCAGGATCACCACCGGATGATTCGCGCAGGTCTCTTCGATCGCGAGGGTGCAGGCGGCCGACCCTGTGCGTATCTTCTCGCGCTCTTCCACGACGCTGCCCAGAGAGTCGACAAACGGTGCCCGGGCGACCTCAGGTTGCGCATCCGGTCCACATCCTGGCGGTTCAGGGCGCGCACAAAGGGGTTGGTCACAGACTGGGGCGTGTTGGCGGAGTTGTTCCATCCAGATCTCGCGGCGGGACTGTATGAAGGTTTAGCGGGCAAGCGGGAACCGGCGGGCGGTGTCGTGCGTAGTTTCAATCAGCCGTCATCCTCAAGGACAGCGCCCCGATGCCGTTTGCCGGCGGGAGGAGTCGAACTGCCATGCAGACCTTCTCTGACACACTCGGCCAGGTGTTCCGCGCC
Organism: Occallatibacter sp.; assembly: GCA_035508975.1. Lineage (GTDB taxonomy): Bacteria > Acidobacteriota > Terriglobia > Terriglobales > Acidobacteriaceae > Telmatobacter. Next base: position 15,359 of record DATJMC010000069.1, on the reverse strand, counting down.
ATCGCGGCCAACAAGCTGCGCAGCTTCCTGACCATGTTTGGGATCGCGTGGGGGGTGGGATCGCTGCTAGTCCTGGTGGGATTGGGCGAGGGTTTCCGCTCGGGCCAGCGGAAGAATCTTTCCAAGCTTGGAAACGACCTGGTGATGATGTGGAACGGGACCATTCCGGCAGTCGCCAACCAGCACACCGGAATGCGTCCCTACGAGCTGACGATGGGGGATGCCGAGGCGTTGAGGCATTTGCCCGAGCTTCGCGCGGTCACGGTCGAGCTGAGCCGGTCGGATTTGTACGAGGTGAGCCAGTGGAGCAACACCTCGAGCCACGTCATGGGAGTCACACCCAACTATCCCGCGGTTCGTTTCATCCCCCTGGCCACTGGACGCTTCATCGATGACGCGGATGTCGCGCAGAAGCGGCGCGTCGTGGTGTTGGGCGCGAAGGCGGCGAACCTGTTGTTCAATGGACGACCGATGCTTGGCGAATCCATCACCATCAACGGCACCGGGTTTGCCGTCGTCGGTTCCGTCGAGAAGATCAGCCGCGGCAACAACGATTTCGATGATCAAAAAGTCTATGTGCCCGTGACCACCATGCAGGAACTGTTTCCTCTCAAGGGCGAAAACATTCCTGAAGACGCGCTGACCTCGATCCAATACCAGCCCACGACGAAGGGCGATGCGACGGCCGCGGTGGCGGCGGTTCATCGCGTCATCGGAGAGCGGCATGGATTCGATCCATCGCTGAGTGACGCATTTCAGGAGTGGGACACGATCGAAGAGATGAAGATGGTGGGCGCGATCTTTACGGCGATGGATGTCTTCCTCGGCGGGGTGGGGATCGTGACACTGGGACTGGGCGCGGTGGGGATCATCAACATCATGCTGGTTTCGGTGACGGAGCGGACACGCGAGATCGGGCTGTTGAAAGCGCTCGGCGCAACCAAACGCAGCGTCCTGGCGCAGTTCTTCTGGGAGGGTTTGCTGCTGACTGGCTTGAGCGGCGTGATTGGGATTGCGTTGTCGGCGGGATTCATGGGGCTGCTGCAGTATGCGCTGACCGATAAGATGCCGGGGTGGGATCCGCCGCGGCTGGTGCCATGGTCGGCGGCACTGGCGCTCGTCGCGTTGACGCTTTCGGGTGTGGCGGCAGGCTTATACCCGGCAAGCAAGGCAGCACAGATGGATCCCATTGAGGCGCTGCGCCGCGAAGCATGAAAGCGGCCGTTGTTCGCGCCTAGGAGCTGTATTTATGTTGCGAGACATCTGGGGTCAGGCGTGGGAGGCGATGCTCTACAACCGGCGTCGCACCGCGATCACGATGATCGGCATGGCATGGGGGATCGCGACGGTGGTCCTTCTGCTGGCGTACGGCGCGGGGTTCACGCATGCGATCGAGGCAATCTTCGCCGAGTGGGGCACCAACATCATCGGCGTGTTCCCGGGGCGCACCAGCGAGCAGGCGGGCGGGGAGAAGTCGGGCGTGCAGGTGCGATTCACGGAGGATGACGTGGATCGCATTGCCAACTCGGTTCAGGGCATCATTCACATTTCAGAACAGGTGCAGAAAGACGTGCCGGTGCAGAACGATCTGCACAGCTACACCTGGACTGTGAACGGCGTGCGGCCGGTTTTCCAGGACATCTGGAAGCTTGGCGTGGACCAGGGGCGGTTTTTTAACGGCGCGGAGGACCAGCAGCGGGCGCATGTCTGTGTGATTGGTTCCGAATCGAAGACCAAGCTTTTCTCCGGCGGGTGGGCGGTGGGCGAGAGCATCCGGCTGAACGGGGTGCTGTTCACGATTGTAGGCGTGCTGGAGCCGAAGATGCAGGAAGGTGAACAAAGCGACCGCAACCGGCAGATCTACGTGCCCTTCAGCACCATGAGCGACATCAAGGACACGAAGTATCTGGATGGCATCTGGTTTAATTACCAAGGCGACTACCAGCTCGCCGAAAAGAATATGCGCGAAGTGCTGGGCGCCGCGCACCATTTCAGGGTGACGGACCACAACGCTATCTACGTCGCGAATCTTCTCACCGAGTTGCACCAGTTCAGCATTCTCTCACTTGCCTTGCAGGTGCTGCTTTCGTTTGTGGGCGCGCTGACGCTGGGCATCGCGGGGATCGGCCTGATGAACATCATGCTTGTCGCCGTGCAGCAGCGCACGCGCGAGATCGGCGTCGAGAAAGCCCTCGGCGCGCGCAGACGGCATATCCTGCTTCAGTTTCTTGCGGAAGCCTTCGTGATCACGGCAGTGGGCGGATTCAGCGGCATCCTGCTGGCCTATCTTGTCTCACTGCTCGTGGGGCGCATTCCGTTTTACAGTGCACTCGCTCTGCACGCGGAGGCCGCAGACATCTATCTGCGCATCTCGCCGCTTTCGGTGGTCGTGGCCACCATCATTCTGGCCATCACTGGACTGGTGAGCGGAATGATCCCGGCGATTCGTGCGGCGAATCTGGATCCCATTGAAGCCCTGCGCTACGAGTGACGGGGATAGGCAGGCGGTCAGCCTGCTTTGAGGTGCGGAAAAGATGCGACGATCAGGCGGGCGGGAGAGCGTCGACGACGGGCACGCCGGCAGGCGGCGTGAAGTGGAAAGTGTTCGCGGGAATTGATGGGTTGGGCTGTTCGCCGGTGAAGGTGAATTTTGTGACGGCACCATCCTGCTCGTCGATCTCGATGGCGAGGATTGCGCCGGTGTGCGGGGCGACGGTGAGGGAAACGCGGCGCACGCGGTTTTCCTGGCCCTTGGGCTGGCCCACGAGGGTGTAGCCGGCGCCGTTGGAAGCCGGATCGAGATGCAGCCCGGTCATTTCTTTTTCAAGTTCGGTATGGCCGAGGAGGAAGCGCAGGGGCGAGCGCAGGTCGTCGAGCTGCCTGGCTGCCATCCGCTGCACTTCGGCCTCACCCTGCGCGTAGAACCATGCGTACTTGCCGTCGATGAGGAAGAGCTTGCCCGCGGGTTGTGAGTAATCCCAGCGCATGCGGCCGGGCTTGAGCAGCAGGAGTGTTCCGCTTTCGGAGCGCGAGATGCCGAGGCCCACGTAGGTTTCGGTGAATCCAGCGCGGAGGGAATGAAGCTGATTGTAGTGGCGATCGACGAGCGCCGCGACGTCGTGCGCGGTTGGATTGTCCTGGGCGCGGAGGAGGGAAGGCGTGGCGAGGGCACACGTGAGAAGGGCGAGGGCCAAGCTCATTGGTCCGGCAATTTTCGGCGCGGGGGTGGGTCGAGCTGGTTGATTGCCGAACGCTGATTCCTGATGCCTGGGTATGTTCATTGCACCATCTGGGTGCAGTTGGTGCCGCCAGCCGGGTCGGCCTTCATGGAACCGCCGGACTCAAGACAAAATCCGCGATCTCCTGTTTTGCCGGGCGTAGCAGGAACGGCGGTCAGGGTATAGCCGGTGATGCGGTCGCCGCTGTTGATGGTCACCTTGGTGCAGTTGGTGATGTTGAAGATGTATCCGGACTTGATGCCGGTAGTGAGCTCGCCGCTGATGAAGCCGGCCGCGGTTGGGCTGGGCGGCCCGGCGCTCGAATCGCCACCGAGAGCCGTGAGGCTGCAAGCGAATCCGTTGGTGGGGTAGGTCGACTCATACATGGACTCGGCCTGCTCGATGGTCTGGAGCGATTTTTGCGCGGAGAGCTCGTCGGCGTGCTTCTTGATCTTGCCCGCGGTCGGAATGGCGACCAGCATGAGGATCAGGATGATGGAGATGACGATCAGCAGCTCCATCAGCGTGAATCCGTTTTCCTGCTGCTGGTCGTCTTTGCCGAGCCGTCTGAAGAGAGATAACTTACCCATGAGAATGGAAAACCTCGTGTATTGATCCGGGCACACCTGTCCGTCCGACCAAATGCTACAACGTAAGGACGCAGAAGGGAAATGAGGCGCTCGGAGGATGGAGAACGCGGAGAAGGGGCACTCCGGCTGAACAAGGAGAGAAAGATCCCTCAGCGGCTAAAGCCGCGGCATTCTTGCAGCATGGCTGAAGCCATGACCGGACAAAGCCGAAGCCAGCTGTGTCCCTTCAAAGCTGAATGCCACGCCCTGGTCCCTTGTGCCCTGTCTTTCAGCACACCAGGCGCTTGCGGGTGAGCTTGATGCCGTCGAGGCGTCCGAGGAGGGTGATGGCGATGCGTGCGGGGTCGAAGAGCCGCTGCGCCATAGCCTGCACCTGCGACGCTTGCACCGCGTCGATGCGCGCCGTGATCTCTTCGACGCTGAAGAATTGCTGGAAGTACATTTCCTGGCGGGCGAGGTTGGCCATGCGCGAGTTGGAACTCTCGAGGCCCATGAGGATGTTGCCTTTGAGCTGATCCTTGGCGCGGGTCAACTCTTCGTCGCCGAGGGGATTCTCCTTGAGCTTGCGGAACTCGAGCAGAATCAGGTCGACCACTTCGAGGGCCTTGCCGACGGAGGTTCCGGCGTAGATGCAAAGGGTGCCTGCGTCGCGATAGGGGTTGAGGTCGGAGTAGATGGAGTAGGCCATGCCGCGCTCCTCGCGGATGGTCTGGAAGAGGCGCGACCTCATGCCGCCGCCCAGGACGGTGTTGAGGATAAGGGTAATGTAGCGGTTCTCGTCGGTGATGGAGGGGGCAGGGACGCCGAGGCAGATCTGCACCTGCTCGAGGGCCTTCTTATTGCGCAACACGATGCGCGCGCTGGGAACGGGAGCGCGGTCTTCGGGGGTCGCCCCGCCGAGGCGCAGGTCAGAGAACTTGCGCGCCACCGAATCGACAAACTGATCGTGCTCCAGGTTTCCAGCAGCGGAGAACACCATGTTTCCGCCCGCGAAGCGCACCTTGTGATAGTCGAAGAGCTTGTCCTGATCGAGACGGCCGACGGTCGCCGAGGTGCCCAGGATCGGCTTGCCCAGGGGATGATCTTGCCAGAAGTTCTGGGTGAAGAGCTCGTGGACGAGAACGTCGGGGTTATCCTCGTCGATCTTGATTTCTTCGAGGATGACGCCGCGCTCGCGTTCGATTTCGACGGAGGCGAAGGTGGGGTTCAGCACAAGGTCGGCGAGCACGTCGAGAGCGATGGGGACGTGTTCGGCAAGCGATTTCACGTTGAAACAGATGGTTTCCTTGCCTGTGAAGGCATCGAGATTGCCGCCGATCGAGTCCATTTCGCGGGCGATGTGCTGCGCGGAACGGGAGCGGGTGCCCTTGAAGACCATGTGTTCGACAAAGTGGGAGATTCCGTTGGTTTCGGCGGGCTCGCAGCGCGATCCCGATTTGATCCAGACGCCCATCGCGACCGAACGCAGATGCTCCATGCGCTCCGTCAGGACGATGAGCCCATTCGGCAATACAGTGCGGCGCAGATTCCGTTCGTTCGTCATGGCCTTTGCGTAATTGGACGTGCGTCGGATCAGCTTTGCATGCTGAACCCGCCGTAGTGGTTGGATTCTAGGAAAGCTACCAAAGATTCTGCCGGGCTGCATGGTAGGAAGAAATGCTCTATGCTTGGCCCAGCCGTGAGCGCGCGTTCCAATCAACTGCTTCGATTAGACACCAATGGCCCTGGAGTGGGAAGCGAGGCTGCCCTGTTTGGTTTGGATGCAGGACAGCTATCTGCGCAGATGGAAAGTTTAGGAGAACCGGCATGGCGCGGCCGCCAGGTTGCAGAAGCAATGTATCGTCAACGAGTTGCGGCGATTGACGCCATTACAACATTGCCTGCGGCTTTGCGCGACCGGTTGAGCAGGGCGGGCTGGACGGTAGGCAGGCCGCAAATCGCGCAGGCATTTGTGTCAGAAGATGGGACAGAGCGCTATCTTGTGGGATCGCAGGGCCCCGGCGGCCAGACGGTGGAGACGGTCTGGATGCCGGAGGGGGATGGGGGCGAGGAGGGGGACGGGAGCGACGCTGAGCCGGGTTCGGTGCGCGAGCCGGCGAGCGACCGGTGGCAGCGAGCGACAATCTGCGTGTCGAGCCAGATGGGCTGCGCGGTGAACTGCCAGTTCTGCCTGACGGCGAAGCTCGGGCTACAGCGCAATCTCACAGCGGGAGAAATCGCGGGCCAGGTGGTGACGGTGCTTGATCGCCACGGAGTGGAGATCGGCAAGGAGCGGGTGAACCTAGTCTTCATGGGAATGGGAGAGCCGCTGCTGAACTACGATCACTGGATTGCGGCGGTGCGGCTGCTGGTGAACGAGGTGGGGATCAGCCCGCAGCGGATGACGGTTTCCACCTCGGGGATCGTGCCGGGGATCGAGCGATTGGCCGCGGAGCCTGCGGAGGTTCGTCCCAAGCTGGCCATCAGCCTGAACGCGCCCAACGATGCGGTGCGCGATGAATTGATGCCGATCAATCGAAAATGGCCGATTGCCGAGGTGGTGGACGCGGTGAGGAAGGTGCAGCTGCGCTCGCGCGAGAGGGTCACGTTCGAATATGTGCTGCTTGATGGAGTTACAGACCGGCCTGAGCACGCGCAGCAGGTGGCCCGACTGGTGCGGCGGACGGGGCTGCCGGCGAAGGTGAATCTGATCGCGTGGAATCCTGGGCCGGATATCCCATTCACGATGCCGAAGGCCGAATCAGTAGAGCGCTTTAAGAAGCTTCTCGCCCGGGAAGGCGTGGCGGTGTTTCTGCGTCGCCCGCGGGGGCGCGACATTTTTGCTGCGTGCGGGCAACTGAAGCGAACGATCGAGAGAGCACCCAGCCAACCCTCGTAGGCTTGTCAGGCGGGAGAAGAGTCCGGCCGGCACGTGCCAAGGGAAGGCTTTGGAGGGGTTACAAAAGCTGGTCAAAATGATCAGCGGCCCATCGTGCGCGGGCCGCTGTGGCTTAGGAGAAGTTGGGGGAGGGTGGGACGCTGGACGCGTCTCCAAGACAGTCAGATGCGGATCTCGAATAAGGGTTGTACGGGGCGGATGGATTTTCGAAAGCCGGGAAAGGTTCAGGCTTTTAAAGGGGTTGTGACGATGTCGTATCCGAGCTCGAGCAGTTCGGTGCTGACGCGGTTGGCGTTGTGGCGCACGACAGCGTCTTCGATGGCGAAATTGCCGGCGATGCAGCGTACGCCGAGCGCTTCGATGCGGGCGATGTCGGCCTCAATGGGGGCTGCATTCTCGCGGGCGTAGCGCGCCAGCGTTTGCGGGGAAAAGGGCGTGGTGTTGACGAAAGCGTAGTCGAAGACCGGAGCGCGGGTGTGCTCGTAGATGCGCTCAATGTGCTCGGAAGCGGTGAGGCCGAGGCTCTCGTTGGCCTGGGTCATGAGGTTGCAAATATACACGCGCACGCCGCGAGCCTTGGCGAGGGCTGAGGGGATTCCCTGGACGAGCATGTTGGTGATCAGCGAGGTGTAGAGGGAACCGGGTCCGACGGTGATGAGGTCGGCGCGCTCGATGGCTTCGAGTGTTTCCGGCAGAGCCGCGGCGTCGGGCGGATCGAGCATGAGCTGCTCAATGCGCCGGCGGCTGGCAGTGATGTTGGTTTCGCCGCGGACGACGGAGCCGTCGTCCATGCGGGCGACGATGGTGGCGTTGGCGGTAGTGACGGGGTAAATACGGCCGCGCGTGGCGAGAATTTTTGACGCGAGCTGAATGGCATGGGCGAAGTCGCCGGTGAGCTCAGTCAGGGCCACCACGAAGAGGTTGCCGAAGTTGTGGCCGCCGAGGCCGTTTCCGCCGCGAAAGCGATGGGCGAAGAGCTGTGACAGCACATCTTCCTCCTCGCTCAAGGCGACCATGCAGTTGCGGAGGTCCCCGGGAGGAAGCATGTTGAAGTCGCGACGAAGCTGGCCGGAGGAGCCTCCGTCGTCAGTGACTGCAACGACGGCAGCCAGATCGGCGATGGGCGAGGTTTCGGGTGCGGGTAGACCAGGGACGGCCACGTGCCGGCGCAAGCCGCGCAGCAAAGTGGAAAGGCCAGTGCCTCCACCGATGGCAACCACACGGAGCGGACGCATTTCGGATTCGAGCCTCCGCAGCGCAGCCCGAGACGAATCCGAGTTTTTGGATGCAGACTTAGAAGACGGCACAGAAAGCCACAAAAAGAGTTACGGTACTTCAGGATACAGCAACTCCGTGAACCGTGGGTCGTCGACCATGTTCTGGAAATCGTTATCGGAGCGGGCCTGAAGCCGGTTTTTGGGATTGAGCTCGATCGCTTTGGCGAGGTGATCGAGACACCCTTGGACGCGCCCGGTAATGGAGTCGATCAGTGCCAGGCCGTAGTAGGCGTAGTCGGCGCCGGGATGATCGGCGATGATGCCGCGCAGCTGGTCGGCGGCTTCTTCGAAGTACCCGCCGTTCAACTGGGAGACAGCATAGTCGAAGCGCTCCTCGGGGGTGGCAAACTTCAGACCGGCATGGTCCATCTGGCGCTGGCAAGTCTGAATGTACATGCGGCACCGCTCGAGGATTTCGAAGGGAGCGTTGGGGAGCAGTTTCTCGAAGGCGGGGAGAGCCTTGTCGAACTTGCCCTGCTGCACGAGCTGCACGGCAGCCTGGTACTGCTGGAAGGCAGCCGCATGGGCAGCCGGAGATGGACTGCCGGGCTTGGCAGCCAACGAGGGAGCTTTTTTACGGCTTTGCGCCGCCGAACGAGCCTCTTGCGTCATCGATTCGCCATACTAACAAATGTCGGGATCAACAAACGAACTCTAACGATTTGCAATCCACGCTCTGCTGTTGTTTTTTCATGGTCGGTTGTTCTCCCCGTCGCTGGACAGGTTTTTGGAGGTTTCCGGGGAACGGGGGGATGAATCCATATTGCCTAACTAATCAATCACCCATTGAAATGCTGCTTGAGGAACTTTTATACCGACAACCCTGCAGGTCGTCAAATGGGGCGAATCCCGGTTGTCACCTGCGCGCGGGCGGGCGATTGCGATAGATGGCCGGATTCAACGACGGGTCGTTGTACATCTTGAATTGGCGGTAGAGTTTGAAGCGACGTGCGCCGGCCATGGTGTCGCGCCAGAGGGCGTCAAGACACTTAGCCAGGTCGGTGCGCTGTTCCTGGAGAACGGCGAGACGGTCGCGATTGCGTTCGCCGTGGCCCAGGGGGGCGTCGCCGCGTTCGGTTTCTTCGCGGGTGTGAAAGATTTTGAGGGCCTGAATCGAAAGCCGATCGATGATCAGGCCGGGGGACTCGGAGTTGAGCGCGCTGTCGGGGCAGGGCAAGCCTTGGGGGGCGAGCCACTCGAGAAGTGCCTGATCGAGCTGCTCAGCGAGATCGTTGCGGAGCTGGTTGGTGCGGTCGATGCGCCGCTTGACCTCAGCGAGTTTGGCATCGGTTGCGTTTGGGGTCCGGGCTTCGTCTTCGATGTGCCAGAGATCGAAGTTGGCTCGATGCTGGCGAGCGACGCGTGCCAGCCATTCGCGCTCATTCGCCGGTAGATTTTGGCAGCCGTTGTCGCAGGGGGGCTCCGAGTCGGGGGCCTGGTGCCATGCGCGCGTCAGGTCATCGTGCAGGCGAACAATCGCGTCTCCCGACAGCATGTGGCGATCCTTGGCTGAAATCAACACCTTTGTTGCAATGACTATGGTAGAACTATCCTCACCAACGGGCCAAGCAGCGAGGCCATATGGCGGATCCGACCGAACGATTCCTGTGCATCTCAAGCTATGAAAAAGGGCAGGACTTCCTGCGCCAGTGTGCGGATATGGGCGTGCGCCCGACGCTGCTGACGGTGGAGAAACTGCGTGACGCAGATTGGCCGCGCGATGCGCTGGAGGACCTGGCAACGATGCCGGCCGGTTTGAGCCGCGAGCAGATTCTCAACACGGTTTCGTGGATGGCCCGCGGGCGCAAATTTGATCGCGTGATTGCGCTGGATGAATTCGACCAGGAAACGGCGGCGCAGGTTCGCGAACACATGCGGCTGCCGGGGATGAACATCAGCACGGCGAATTGCTATCGGGACAAGCTGGCGATGCGCAGCAGCGCCCGGAAGAAGGGTTTCCTGGTGCCAGAGTTCTGCAGCATTTTTTTCTACGACGATCTGCGCGATTATATGAAACGCGTGCCCGGGCCGTGGCTGCTGAAACCGCGCGCGGAGGCTTCCGCCCTGGGAATTCGCAAGATTGAAGAGCCGGAACAGCTGTGGCGGACGCTGGAGGAATTGGGAGACGAACAAAGCCGTTTCCTGCTCGAGCAGTTTGTGCCCGGGGATATTTTTCATGTCGATTCGATCGTGAGCGAGTCGGAAGTGGTCTTCTCAGTGGCGCACCAGTATGGACGGCCTCCGATGCAGGTGATGCATGAGGGCGGGGTCTTCACGACGCGAACGGTGGACCGCAAGAGCGACGACTGGAAGAAGCTGATCGAGTTCAACGCCGAGCTGGCGCCGGCTTTCGGCATGGTGCATGGAGTGACGCACGCCGAGTACATTCGCGGCCATGCTGACGGCCGTTTCTATTTCCTGGAAATTGCGGCGCGCGTGGGCGGGGCTTTCATTTCGGATCTGGTGGAGTGGGGCACGGATTTGAACCTTTGGCGGGAGTGGGCCAGCCTGGAAGTTGCCGATCTGCGCGGCGAGCCCTACGTGCTGCCGGCTTCGAAGGCCGATTATGCAGGCAGCGTGCTCTGCCTTGCCAAGTCGGCGGAGCCGGATACTTCGAGCTTCGATGCGCCCGAGATTGTTTACCGGATGAAGAAGCATCATCATGCGGGCTTGATCGTTCGCTCAAAGGATCCCGAGCGGGTGAGGCAGCTGCTAGATCGCTATGCCGCTGAGTTTGCCGAGCGATTTCTGGCGAGACTGCCACCGCCTGCGAAGCCGACGGCCTGAGATTTCCACAGGGACCGGCGGTGCAATCGAAGCGGTTGGACTGACCGCCGTGCAGGTTCCCCGGTAAGTTGGAGAAAATGATCCATTTGCATTGGAGTGCGAGGAAGTGCTTGACAACATACCAACTAGTTGGTATGTTAGTTTCATGACGGAGACGTTCGCACCCGCAGCAGAGTCCAGGCACGAGTCGAAGACCCGCATTTTGGATGCGGCGCTGCATGTGATTCGGGCCAAGGGGTATTCGGCGACCCGGATTGAGGATGTGTGCGAGGCTGCGGGGCTGACCAAAGGCAGTTTCTTTCACCACTTCTCGAGCAAGGAGGAGCTGGCGATCGCGGCTGCAGATTACTGGAGCGAAATTACGTCTTCGCTCTTCGCCGGGGCTCCGTATCATGGCCCCTCGGATCCGCTCGATCGGATTCTGGCCTATGTCGATTTCCGAAAGGCTATGCTGCGCGGGGAACTGCCGGATTTCACGTGCCTGGTGGGCACGATGACGCAGGAGGTTTACGATACGCATCCTGCGATCCGCGAGGCGTGCGAGCGCTCGATCAGCGCGCACGCGCGAACGCTGGTGCCGGATATCGAAGCTGCCATCCGGCAGCACGGTATTCAAGGCGACTGGACGGCAGAGAGCCTGGCGCTTTTTACGCAGGCGGCAATTCAGGGAGCGTTCATTCTTGCGAAGGCGAAGCACGGCACGTCGGCCGCGGCCGACGCGATCGACCACCTTCACCGCTACATTGGATTGCTGTTTGCTAATTCCGGGTCACCCACCCGACCGAGCGAGGAGAGCTCACGATGAAGATGAATCTCTACGTAAATTTCCGTGGGAATTGCGCGGAAGCGTTTCGCTACTACGAGAAGCACCTGGGAGCAAAGACGGGGATGATGATGACGCACGCGCAGAGCCCCGAGCCGAATGGGGTCGGTCCGGAGTGGAAGGACGCGGTGCTGCACGCAACGATTTCCATCGGAGATGTTGAAGTGTGGGCGGCAGACATTCCCAAGGCGGAGCCCATGCGGAGCGCGTATGTCACGCTGAGGACGGAGAGCGACAGCGAGGCCGAGCGTATCTTCGCTGCTCTTTCGGATGGAGGGCAGGTTCTAATGCCGATGCGAGAGGCGTTTTTCGCTTCCCGGTTCGGCCAGGTGCGCGATCCATTCGGGATCAACTGGATGGTGCTTCACGAGCGCCCAATGCCGTCGCCGCAGTAAATCCGTTCGCGCGGGGAAGTGCGACTTCAAAAGAGCCCTGGCCGGATGCCGGGATCCACCAACCCATAAGCGAAGGGTTCAGAAAGGTCATTATGTCGATCGATGCAACAACTGGAGACGGATCGATTTCTGAAACTGGAAAGCATTCTGCGATTGCCGGGAAGGGCGCGGTGTGGACAGGCCGTGTTTTGTCCACGCTTGCTGTACTGTTTATGCTCTTCGACGCTGCCGGCAAATTTGTGATGGCGGGGCCGGTGGTCGAGGCATTTCAACGTCTCGGATTTCCGACGAGCCTCGCACCGGGAGTTGGGGTGCTGATCGTGATCTGCACGTTGGCGTATGTCATTCCGCGAACGGCTGTCTTTGGAGCGGTGCTGCTGAGCGCGTTCCTTGGCGGCGCGGTGGCGATCCAGATGCGGGCCGGAAGCCCTCTCTTCGAAACCGTCTTCCCGGTCATTTTTGGCGTGATCGTCTGGGCCGGAGTGTACCTGCGCGATTGCCGGCTGAGAGAAGTTTTCCCGATCCGGCGTTAGAACCTTTCCATTCTCAACACCGACACCCCAGGAGGTCCTATGTCTACCTCAGTCCATTTCGAGCAAACCGAACGCGAGCTGATCTCCCGCGACGAGCGGCGTATTCGCGATACCATAGCGGCTCTGCATCGCGCGCATCTGAAGCATGACGCGCCTGCGGCAACGGCTCTTTATGCCGAGGACGCGGAGGTCTTCAATCTGGCGCCACCCCTCATTCATCAGGGCGTGAATGTGGAGGAGAAGCAGGCGTGGATGGACTCGTGGGCGACGCCGATCGAGATTGTGCCGCGTGACCTGAAGATCACGGTAGGGGGAGACTTTGCCTTCGCACGCTGCCTGCTGCAGATGAGCGGGACGAAAAAAGGAGCCGAAGGCGCGGTGCGGTTCTGGATGCGCGGGACGATGGAATTCGAGCGGATCCGCGGAAGCTGGCGCATCGTTCACGAGCACACGTCGGTGCCGTTTTACATGGATGGCAGCTTCCGTCCGGCTTTCGACCTGGAACCTGAGCGGGGACGGGAAGGGCAAGCGGCGTGAGACAACAAGAGCAATCCGCTTCCGCGCGCGAAGCCTTTCCCAAGGGGGTTGCCAAGCCGGCGATTCGTGCGCTGGCTGCGGCGGGATTCACTTCGCTTGATCAGCTGGCCAACGCGAGCGAGAGGCAGCTGACCGCGCTGCATGGCATGGGACCGAAAGCGCTGGAGATCCTACGGCGTGCGCTCGCGGAGCGGGGGAAGAGCTTCCGGCCTTGAGGGTTCGCGATCGAGGCCGGGGCGAGTGAATCAAGGACGCGCGGGGGCCGGCACATTACAATGGCCCCGTCATGGAAAAGAGATGGCAGTATCCGCATCGTCGATGGAATCCGCTGCGGCAGAGTTGGGTGCTGGTCTCGCCGCATCGCACGCAACGGCCATGGCAGGGCGAGGTGGCGCAGAAGGCAGCGCCGTCTGCGATCGGGTATGACCCCGAGTGCTATTTATGTCCAGGGAACAAGCGCGCAGGCGGCGCAGTGAATCCCAACTACGAATCGATCTTTGCCTTTGTGAACGACTATGCCGCGTTGCTTCCGGATCTGCCGGCGATGGAGGATGAGTCCGCTTCTCCGCTGCTGGTGGGCGAAGCGGCGCGGGGAATCTGCAAGGTTCTGTGCTTTCATCCCGATCACAGCCTGACTTTGGCGCGCATGACGCGTCCGGAGATTCGCACCGTGATCGACGCGTGGAGGCAGGAGTACGAGGAGCTTGGCGGGCTGGAGTGGATCGAGTATGTGCAGATCTTCGAAAACCGCGGAGCAATGATGGGGGCGAGCAATCCGCATCCGCACTGCCAGATCTGGTCGACGGGATTTGTGCCCGACGAGCCCGCTGCGGAAACGAAGGCGCAGCGCGAGCATCTCGAGCGAACGGGCAGGTGCCTGCTCTGCGACTATCTGCGCGATGAGGATGCCGCGGCGAAGCGCATTGTTATTGCCAACGATCATTTTGCAGTTCTGGTGCCGTGGTGGGCGGTGTGGCCGTTCGAGGTGCTGATCGTGAGCAAGAGACACGCTGGCCGGCTGACGGAGTTCAGCCCGGCGGAGCGGGACGGCCTTGCCGACGCGCTGAAGCGCATTGCCACACGCTACGACAATCTCTTCGAGACGAGCTTTCCCTACACGATGGGATTTCACCAGTCGCCGACGGATGGGGCGGCTCATCCCGAGTGGCATTTTCACGCGCACTTTTATCCGCCGCTGCTGCGTTCGGCGACAGTGCGCAAATTCATGGTTGGTTTTGAAATGCTGGATATGCCACAGCGGGACATCACGCCGGAGGTTGCGGCGGAGCGCTTACGGGCGTGCTCGGAGGCGCATTTCTGGCCGAGGACTGGGAGTTAGCCGCCGGATCCGCCGACTTGGCCCAAGCTAGCTCTCCGCTTGGCGGACGTCAGAGAACCAGCGACGAATTTCCCGGTTCTGGAGCGCGGGGGCAGACGTGCCCTTGGACGGGTGAAGCAGGCTACTTGGGTTTGCGCGCGCGGATGTGCAGGAACAGCGGAGCCACGCGGGTATCGGCGACGACGGGCTCAGCCGCCGCTTCTTCGGGGCTCGCGGCGGGCTCTCCGAACTGCTCGATGACCAAAGGCGCGCGACAGATGAGATCGACCCAGCTGCTGAGGGTGCGATGAAACAAGGGGGTGCGAAAGGGTTCGACGCGTGCGCGCTCTTTTGCGGGCAGTTTTTGAAACATCCAATCGCTGGTTTGCCCGTTCATGGGCTCAAAGTACTGGCCGATTTCAATGCTGCGGACTTTGCCTTCGGGGTCGCGCAGCACGCGGCGGTGCGGCGGCGAGAAGCAGGGATGAATGATGGAGAACTGGAGGAAGCCTCCGGGACGGAGAACGCGTGCAGCCTCTCTCAGCGCGAGCGCATGGTCAGGCATGTCCATCAGGGACATGAAGGCGGTGGCGAAGTCGAAAGAGCCGGTGGCGAATGGCAAATCCATTGCGTTGGCGAGTTGGTAGACGATGCCCAGGGGGGCGGCGGATTCAGTGGCCTGCGCGTGGCGAATGAAGGTGGGGGCGATGTCGACGGCCTGCATGCGCGCGCCGAGGCGCGCGAGCTTGCGAGTATTGGCGCCCTCGCCGCAGCCGATGTCGAGACCGGCGAGTCCGCGGACCGGCGGCAGCATGCGCAGAAACGCCGGCGTATTGAGGGTGTCGCGATAGACGTCGTAGCCGGCGCGCACGAAACGCGTCCAAGTTTCGGCGTTGGCTTCCCAGAGGTTGGCGACTTCAGCCGGCTTCATGGTCCACCCCAGATGAGGATACGCTCGCTTCGCTTGAAGAGCCGCATCGGTTGCCAAATGCTACATCAGATG
>DATJMC010000068.1:0-5963 GCA_035508975.1 Occallatibacter sp. | reverse complement strand
TTGAGATGACAGCGGATTTTTCGGCCGGCTTACCCGCTTTCTGGCAATTCGCTCTATACTGACGGCATGTCCATCGTGCGCAACATCGCTGCCATCGGCAAAGGCATGAGCATCACCTTCCGCGAGATGTTCCAGCCCACGGAGGTGGAGAACTATCCTGATGGGCCCGGGCCGACGAGGGGCGCGGTGTTGCAGGAGCGTTTTCGTGGCGCACATGTGCTGCAGCGCGATGAGAATGGGCTGGAGAAGTGTGTCGCATGCTTTTTGTGCGCCGCGGCGTGCCCGTCGAACTGCATCTATATTGAGGCGGCGGAGAACACGGCGGAGCAGCGCATCTCGAGTTCAGAGCGCTATGCCAAGGTCTACAACATCGACTACAACCGCTGCATTTTCTGCGGCTACTGTGTTGAGGCGTGCCCGACGGATGCCATTACGCACGGTCACGGTTTCGAATTGGCCAGCCTGAACGCGACGACTCTGGTGATGCGCAAGGAAGACATGCTGGTTCCGCACGTGGGCATGCCGGGACAACTGGCGGCGCATTCCGATTCGGTGAAGTAGCCCTCCCTAAGCCGGTCTGCGACCGGAGCCGTTCGTTCGCATCAGAAGAAGCGAGGTGCTTATGAAGGGCTTTCGTCTGCTTGCAGGCGTATCTGCGCTGCTATTGGCTTCCGCCGTCGTTCATCCCCAGACAGTGACCGAGGGTACTCCTCACTTTGTTTCGCCGAAGCAACTGCCGTCGAACGGGCAGGCTCCGGGGATGAGGGTTCAGTTGCTCAGCGAGCAGGGAGGACAGAAGGAATACGCCGTCATTTTCAGCACGGGGGACGAAGCGTTTTCGGGTCTTAAGCAATTTGCGCAGGAGTACCACGTTACGAGCGCGCACTTTAACGCCATAGGAGCGATCAGCGGCGCGACCCTGGCATGGTTTGATCCGAGCCGGAAGATGTACAAGGTGATGCAGTTCAGCGGACAGATGGAAGTGGCATCGATGATCGGAGACATTGCTCTTTACGAAGGCAAGCCTGCGATTCATACTCACGCGGTGCTGGGATTACCAGATGGGACGGCGCGTGCGGGCCACGTAGTTGACATGACAGTCCGGCCTACGCTGGAGGTGATGGTGACAGTGGATCCGAAGGAGATGCAGAGGCTGTTCGATCCGGCGACAGACCTCACGTTGATCGCTCCGGCGGGAGGGCAATAGTCCCGGTCCAGCCCCGCTTCCGACGCGTGGCCGCATCAACTATCATGAAGGCGCGCGGGCATTCTGCGCATTAAAACAAGTCAGGCTGGCGGCGTATTCCGTAGAGAAGAACGCGGGCCGATTCTTGGGTTCCGGGCAAAGAAGCCAGGACGTCGGGATCTCTGGTAGTCTTGGAGAACTCATGAGCGAAAATCCAACGTTGCTTCATGTTTGCGGCAGGGACATGATTCGAGCCCTTCGCGACCAAATCTTTCGAATGAATGGATATGAGGTCGAGTCGACCGAATCGATTGAAGATGGGTTGAAGCTCGCCACCACAAAGAAATATTCCCTGGTCATTATCGATGTGGAAGGCGATGGGCGCGTCCCGGCCGCCGAAAAGCTCTGCAGCGATGTCAAGAAGCATCGTCCCGATCAAAATGTTGTGTTTATCTGCAACTACCGAGTTTCCGTGCACACGGATTGTCCTGATGAAATCATCCGAAGCGAGTTCAATCCTCAAGCCATGCTCGATGGCGTGAAGGCCGCGTTGGACAATACGCCGAACGAGTCCTAATTACCCTTCCCTACGAATTGCATGGTGTAAGCCGTAGCCGGATCGAAGGGATGGTCAATCAGCTTCAGGTCAACGAGCTGCTGGTACATCTGCGACCAGCGGGCGGGGTCGAAGTCTCCTGTCTTCGACGGATCGTCGTCGGGGTATATGAAATGGCCGTCCTTGAGCGCCTTGCAGGTGAACTCCATCTGCTCGGGGCTCATTTCTGGATTCAGCTTGGCGAGCTGGGCGTTAACTTCGCGCGGGTCGGCGATGTAGTCGCGCCAACCGCGCAGTGAGGCGCGCACAAACTTCGCAGCAATGTCGGGATGGTGCGACAAGTAGTCGCGCGAGGTGAAGAAGACGCGGTAAGGCGAATAGCCTGTGTCGCTGATGAGAAGAGTGCGCACCTGAGCGCCGGCCTTGCGCGCGAAATAAGGCTCGGAAGTGACAAAGATCTGCTGGATGTAATTGGGGTCCTGCAGGAAATTTGCGATCGAGTAAGTCGCCGGGGTCTCGCGAACGCTTTTGAGCTTGTAACGGGCGACGAGGTATTCAAACCAGGTTGATCCGGGTTTAACAGCGACGGTGCGGCCTTCGAGATCGGGGAAATCATGAACCGGAGAATCGGCATGCACCATGATTCCCTGCGGGTCATGCTGCATGGTGGCGGCGACGGCCACAAGTGGCTGGCCTCGCCCATTGCTTTCGAGGACACGGTCGGAGGACCCCATGGCGAACTGGGCGGCTCCGGTGGAGATCTGCTGCTCGGTGATGACGTAAGGGCCGCCAGGAGAGATGGTGACGTCGAGACCTTCCTGCCGGTAATAGCCTTTGAGCAGCGCTTCGTAAAAGCCGCCCTGCTCCGGCTGCGGATACCAGTCGGCCTGGAAGGTGACGGGTGTGAGGCCGTTTTCGCGCCTGGTGCTGTGACAGCCGAGAAGAAGGAGGGTCGTCACAGCGAGCGCGAATGCACTTTTAGCTGGGGTCATGCCCGAGCTTAACAACGGCCTGAAGCCGATTCAAGACGCATTTTCGGCTGCCAGCATTGCTCCGAGCCTGGCAGCGAACGCGAGCAGGAGGAGGTCGTCGCCACGCGCAGCGAGCAACTGCAGGCCCGGATGGCCGGGAAGGATGACTGCGGGTAGTCCTGCGAGACTCGCGGGCGTTGTGTAGCGCAGGATTCGCGGGCGCTGAGCGGACTGGTCCTGACCGGCGACCAGGCGCCGCATGGGGACGGCGGGGAGCAGGAGAAAATCGGCTCGCGTGAAGAGCTCATCGGTGTGCCGGACGAACAGTTTGTGGCGAGCTTTCCAACCGGCGATCTCTTCCGGCTGAAGGGATGCGCCCCAGCGAAGCCTGTCGGCGATGGCGGGCTCGAATTCATCGAAGGCGCCGGCATGGAGACGGGCTGCTTCGGCGGCCTGCAGAGGCGCGTAAATGGAGTAGGCATCGGCCCAGAACTCCGGGTGTATCTCTTCGACGGCGCCCCCGGCGCGGAGGAGCCGTTCCTTCCAGCTGGCGATGGATTCGAGAACCGCGGGGTCGCAATCGTCGAGCATGTTGCCCGACAGAATGCTTACGCGCAGGGGTGAGGCGTTGCCATCGGCGGCCCCGGGAACCTTAAAGAGCGCGCTTGCGAGACGCGGCAAGTCGCGGAGATCGCGGCAGAGCCAGCCGATGGTGTCGAAGGATTCGGCGAGGTGGGCACCGCCGCGCCAATTTCCTGTGCCGAGAGAGGCACGATAGCCGGTCAGACCGCAGAACGCGGCAGGAGCACGGATGGAACCGCCGGTGTCGGTTCCGATGGCGGCGGCAGCGGAGCCTTCCTGCACAGCGGCAGCCGAGCCGCTTGAGGAGCCTCCCGTGAGGCTGGCTGCGTCTTCGGGCTGAAGGCAGTCGCCGTAGTCGCGGTTCTCTCCCGTGATGCCGTAGGCGAGCATCTGCATGTGGGTCTTGCCTGTGATGACGGCGCCCGCGGCCTTGAGCTGCGCGGCCACCCATGAATCTTCGCGTGTGGGCGCGTTGTGATGAGCGTAGAAGCGAGAGCCCGCGGTGGTGACGAATCCTTCGAGGTCGAAGCAGTCTTTGAGCGCAATGGGCAGGCCGTAGAGGAGCTTAGCGGATTTTGTGGGCCGCGACGCGAGTGCGGCCGCCTGATTCCGGGTCCACGCTTCGTCGACCGTGATGTAGGAATTGCGGCTGGCATTGCTGTTGACGCGTGCCAGAGCCTGATCTGCGATGCGTTCGGGATCTGCCGCAGCAGCGGGGACGAGTGCTTCGACGGTCGATGGAGCAACTTCCATGCGTTGATTCTACGCACGCGCAGATGCAAATAGAGTGCAAGAGATTTGGCGCGATCCATGCTAAATTTCGTCCATGGTGGTGCTTCGGGAGGCCGGGCGTGATCGGGACGAGGCGATAATGTCCGAGCTTGTCCGCTACACGGCGCGCAGTTTTCGCACTGCACAGCCGGTGCCATTCGGTGCGGCCATTGTTGACACGGATACCGGCGAGCTTTTGTACCGGGGACGTAACGCAGTGATGCGCGACAATGATCCCAGCTCGCATGCCGAACTGCGTACGGTAAGGCTGGCTTCTAAGAAGCTGGGCAAGCCGTCACTCAAGGGATATACGCTCTACTCAACATGTGAGCCGTGCGCGATGTGCATGGCAAATGCCCTGTGGGCGGGGCTCGATCGCGTGGTCTATGGAGCGACGATCGAAGACGCCAACCGGCATTGCAACCAAATCCAGATTCCGGCAAGCGAGATTGCGAGGCGCAGCGACATGCCGTGCGCTGTTGAGGGAGAAGTGCTGCGCGATCTCTGCTATACCTTGTTCACCGATCCACGCATGCTGGGCGCCTTTGCCCAGTGGAGCACACGCAGGACTACGACCAATGGAACTCAAGACTGACGGATTCGCGAGCGAACTATCGAGCCTGCTCGCCGACCCGCGGCGGTGTCTCACCACCCGTGGTGCCGTGGAACGGCTCTCGAAAGATTTTTACTGGTACTCTCCGGTGCTGAAGAAGCGGCTGGAGAACAAGCAGGCGGATTTGATCATTCAGCCGGTAAATGTCGATGAGGTTCGCAAAATCCTGCGGTTCTGCTTTGCGCACGATATTCCGGTAACGCCGCGAGGAGCGGGAACGGGCAATTATGGACAGGCGATTCCGCTGAGTGGCGGCGTTGTGCTGGATCTATCGCTGATGGATCGCATAGAGGAGATTACGCCGGATGGAGTGGCAGTCTGCGAGCCGGGAGTGCGTCTGGGCGTGGTAGAAACGCAGGCGGGAACGGGGGGATGGGAACTGCGCTGCTATCCAAGCACGCTCGCGAAGGCTTCGGTGGGCGGCTTTCTGGGCGGAGGGTCGGGCGGGGTCGGCTCGGTGCTTCATGGGATTCTGCGCGACTACGAGACGGTACGCGCGCTGGAAATCGTGACTATGGAAGAAGAGCCGCAGGTGCACGTTCTTAAAGGCAACGCCGTGCACGACATCCTTCACGCATGGGGAACGAACGGCGTTATCACGAAGATCTGGATGGCGCTGGCTCCCAAGGTGGATTGGGCCCAATGCGCAGTTGGCTTCGATACCTTTGCCGCGGCGTATGACTTCAGTGAGCGAATTGCAAATGCGCCGGAGTGGACCAAGCGACTGGTGACGACATTCGAGTGGCCGATTCCGTCGTACTTCAGCCCGATTAGAAAAATTGCGCCCGAGGGCAAACACCTGATCTTTTTCCTGATTGCGCAGGAGCAACTCGAGGCTTTTGAGCGCGAGGTGCAGGCTGCGGGTGGGGTGGTGACTTACTCGGGGCATTACGCGGGCCTGAGCACACGGCCGCTTCTTACGGACTATACGTGGAACCACACGACGCTCTGGGCGATCAAGCACGATGACGCATACACCTATCTGCAATGCGGTTTCGATCCAGACCGCGTGCGCGAGCAGATGGCGGAGATCAGGGAGCGTTTCGGCGATGAGGTTCTGTTTCACATGGAGTTTTGGAAGGATGGAGCGGGGCGCATGATTCCGGGCGCGATTCCGCTGGTGCGCTTCACAACGGAGGAGCGGCTGAATGAATTGATCGCGTTTTGCCGTGCGATTGGCGTATTCGTGGCGAATCCTCACGTGAACAATGTGGAAGATGGAGGGCGTTACCGCGAGGACAACGTCCAGCTCGCCGCAAAACGCCGGTACGACCCGAAGGGGCT
>DATJMC010000067.1:0-2661 GCA_035508975.1 Occallatibacter sp. | reverse complement strand
TGCACGGGAATCGCGGATGACGTTCCGGCACGCGTCCACCACGAGTGCCTTTGACTTGAGTAGCTCCTCCACCTCTGCGAGCAGCAGCGGCCTCTCTTCGCCGCGAGCAATCAGGCGCGCCGCAGGAATCTTCAACAGGTGGAGTGCGCTTTCAACTTCCGCCGTCAAAGCGGGAATTCCCGCCTGCCGCGAGGCCTTCTGAGCCCGAGCCAGAGAATCGCGCGCCTGTTTTGTCCGAATGCGGCGCATCGCGATCCCAGCCTCTACGAGTTCGTGGACGGTCCGCAATGCCGGGGGAAAAGGGTCCGGGTCGAAGCCGGCAAGCAGGCGCTCCGCGTCGTCGAGGCGACCGACAAGGACGAGACGCCGGATTTCAAGGTATCGCGCATGTGCGGCATTCACCCGGTCGTTATGTTTTTCGAGCGTACCGTGTGCCGCGTCGAGCGCCTTCGCGGGCCAGCCCAGATCGCGCGAGGCCAGCGCAATCTCCGCTTCAGCGACCACGCACCGCGCGCGTGCCAGGGATTCGTTTGCACTGAAACCGCGCACCGCACGCCGCAGCAACTCCTTTGCCCGGGCGAACTCGCCGAGCTGCGCCATCGCGATTCCACGCAGCGCGAGCGCAGCCGCATCGTCACGCAGCGCGACGCGCTTCAACGCGCCGAGAGGGTCACCGGATGCAAGCGCCTGCGCCGCTGCCGTGATCAGCGAATCCATCGGAATCCCGTCACACTTGTCACTCTACGTTCGTACGAGACCTGCATCAGTATTTGTACATGACCAAGAGACACCTGGTCATTTCGAAAGCAGAACCAACAACAGAGGATCAACATGAATACGATGCAAAGATCAGAAGACCCTTCAACGATTTTCATTGGCAAATGGACGCCAAGGATTCTCTTTTTGCTGAAGGAGCGGCCTTTTCGCCACGGGGAGTTGCGCCGCCATCTAGAAGGCATCTCGCAGCGGATGCTGACGAGAACTCTCCGCAGTCTTGAAACCACAGGATTGGTTGGACGGCGCGTGACAAAAGCGAGGACAATCTCGGCCGAATACTCCCTGACCAAGCCGGGAATGAGCATCATTGCGCCTCTTAAGGGCATGTGTCGCTGGGCGAAACGGTATGCCAAGACGGTAAGTGCAGACGTTCAGCTCGCAGCTCGGCCGACAACAGCCAGATAGGGCACATAAGTGTTCCTAATTGCGCGTGGCTTGGAGGAGCTGGCAAGCTGAGTCTGTGGAGCCCGGCGTGCACGAAGAGAATGCCGCCGCCTTCGACGCAAAGCTTCCCGGCCTTCAAAAGAAATTCGCCGGTCACCGATGAGTTTCGCCCAGCCCACCGGTTTTACCAAGTAGCAGGCAAGATCGGGCCAGCAAGGTACTTCCCAACCGAAAAGGAGATCATCATGAACATTGCGAAGAAGAACGTTTTGATTACTGGCGCAAATCGCGGCATCGGCCGGGCACTTGTCGAAGAAGCGCTTAGACGTGACGCGCAACGAGTGTATGCAGGCACTCGCGGCCCATTTGAACACTCTGACGAGCGAGTGGTGCCCATAACCCTCGACGTGACCAAGGCTGAGCAGATTCAGCGCGCAGTGAGCGAGATCAGCACTCTCGATGTGCTCATCAACAACGCGGGAATCGCGCTTTACGACGATTTAAGCAAGCCCGAGGTGATCGAGCAGCAACTGGCGGTCAATCTGTTTGGGCCGCTCAGTGTGATTCGCGCGTTCCTGCCGCTCCTGAGACGGTCGAAAGGGGCGATCGTCAACAACATTTCAACCGTGGCGCTCGCGGCCCTGCCGGTCGTATCAGGCTATTCCATTTCGAAGGCGGCTTTGCTCAGCATGACTCAGTCGCTGAGGGCGCTCCTCGCCAACCAGGGTGTGACGGTTCATGCGATCTTGACCGGACCCGTCGATACCGATATGAACCGGGGCTTCGATATCCCGAAAGCTTCGCCTGAGTTCGCCGCGACGGCCATCTTCGATGGTTTGGAAAAGGGCGAAGAAGAGATCTTCCCGGATCCCATGTCTCAATCGATCGCCGAAGGATGGCGCAACGGCGTAGCCAAGGCCATGGAGCGCCAGGTCGCGGGTTTCGTCCCAGAGTGCGTGGCTCTCTAAGGAGCGCCCCGCACTACGCCAATCAACCAACGGAAAGGAGCAACGACGATGACGACGCAGGAAGTGCATCAACGTGGCACCCGCGAGGAATGGACCGCGGCACGGCTCGAACTGCTCAAGGCTGAGAAGGAACTCACCCGGCACAGCGACCAGGTCGCCCGGATGCGGCAGAACCTGCCATGGGTTCAGGTCGAAAAGGAGTACCGGTTCGACACAGACGAGGGGAGCGTCACGCTGGCGGACCTATTCCAGGGGCGCTCGCAACTGCTCGTCTACCACTTCATGTTTGGGCCTGAATTTGCTGCCGGCTGTCCATCATGTACGTCGATCGCAAACGGCTTTAACGGGATCATCGCGGATTTGGCTGCCCATGACGTGACGCTCTGGGCGATCTCAAGAGCGCCGTTAAAGAAGTTGCAGGCGTATAAGCACCAGAAGGGCTGGACGTTTCCCTGGGCGTCATCGTTCAGCAGCGATTTCAATTTCGATTTCCACGCCTCGTTTACCGAACAGCAACAGAGTGAAGGGGCGG
>DATJMC010000066.1:0-129116 GCA_035508975.1 Occallatibacter sp. | reverse complement strand
GACCAGACCGTGTTCATTCAGAACGACCGATTCGGCCAAAACGCCGTCGATGTCCCCGCCAAGCGCCCCCTTGACCTTCACCGGGGAGGCCGGACCGTCGATCCAGTTCTGCATGAAGATCCCTGCGACGCGATCCCCGCTCTTCCATTGGGTTACGCCCTCTCCCACCGCGGTCACCTCGCCCGCCCCGTCTGAGCAGGGGATACGCGGCAGTTTGAGCTTGGGGTTGTAGAGGCCTTTGATCATAAGCAAATCTCGAAAATTGAATGAGACCGCGCGGATTTTTATCTGCACCTCGCCAGGCCCGGGCTCGGCCGACGGGCGTTCCGCAAACTCCAAAGAATCAATACCAAAGGATGAGATCTGCCAAACCCGCATGTATGCACCTCTGCTCGTCGAGAGCGACTTCGGGCCATTTCGTGGGATGAGCATCAGCGTTCAGCCCGTAAAATGAACATATGGCCCGCGGTTGGGAAAGTAAATCGGTGGAGGAACAGATGGCAATTGCCTCAGAGCAGGCGGACGTGAAGCACGTCAACGGATTCGTGAGCGAAGAGCAGCGCCGGCTCGCCGAGCAGGAGCGCGCTCAGCTTGCCCGTCGCAAACAATCGCTCAACTTGCAGCGCGAAAGCATTTTGTCGCAGCGAACCTCGAGTCCGGCACGCAGGAGCGCCTTGGAAGCCGCTTTGAAGCAGATCGACGAGCAACTTGCTTCGTTGGGCTGACCGCCAACGCCTGTCGCCGAATAGCTCGCGGGGTCTACTCCTCGCGATGGAAGAGCAGTGAGTTGGCCTGCTGCACCGGCGTGAGCAGGACACGCGCAATGTTCACATGTGCCGGACGGCTTGCCGCCCATAGAATGACCTCGGCAACATCTTCGGCAGTCAGCGGTTTTACCCCTTTGTAGACTTTGGCGGCGCGTTCCTTATCGCCATGAAAGCGTACCAGGCTGAAATCCGTCTCCACCATTCCAGGGTCCACACTGGTGACGCGCACCGGGGTTCCCAGCACATCTTGGCGAAGCCCGTCATTGATCGATCGTTCGGCGGCCTTGGTTGCGCAATAGACTGCGCCGTTGGGGTAGGTTAGCTCGCCCGCCGTCGAACCCAGGTTGATGATGTGACCCCGCCCGCGCACCACCATGCCAGGCACCACGGCACGGGTCACGAAGAGCAAGCCTTTCACATTGGTGTCGATCATCTCTTCCCAGTCCTGGATCCGCCCCATGTAGAGCTTGTCCAGTCCTCGGCTCAGCCCGGCATTGTTGACCAGGATGTCGATCTCGGCCCATTCCGGCGGAAGATCGTCGATCGCCTGCTGAACAGCCCGGTGATCCCGCACGTCGAGGTCAATCGAGTGCACAGCTGCAGCGCCGCATTCCAGCGCCTTTGATGCCGTCTCGGCGAGCTTGCCGGCCCGGCGCGCCGCCAGCAGGAGTCGGGCTCCTTCGGCAGCAAAAGCCAGCGCGGTTGCCGCGCCAATGCCGGCGCTTGCTCCGGTGATGAAGACGATTTTCCCTTTCAGACTCATGAAGTCATCCTAACCAATCACCGCACTTCTCCGTGTGACTGCCGATACCACGCGCCTTGCGATGGGTTGAAATGGAACAAAATCGGGGGGCGTTAGGATATCGTGCCGCGCCGCTGCGCCATGCGGTATTGACCAACGGCCCAGTCCTCGTCGGCCAAGCCGGTCGCTTGCGCCTCGGCGAAGATCTCGGCAAGATTGTCCGCAAGGCTGAGCCGGGTATGGCAGGCAGCCGCCGCCTCACGAAGAAGGCGCAGATCCTTGGCGCCCAGAGCGATGGTCGCACCGGGATGCTCCGGAGGGTGGAGCATCACCTTGCCATATGCGGCATAGAAAATCGATTGAAAGAGCGCGTTGTTGACGACTTCGAGAAACGTTCCTGCCGAAATTCCCTGCGCCTCGGCATAGACAAATGACTCGCCGAGCGAATGAATCATCGCACTAATTAGAAAGTTCCCGCCGAGCTTGAGTGCGTGCGCCTGGCGCGGCTCGGTCCCCACCACGGAAATGCCGCGCGCGAGCGGCTCAAGGAGCGGCCGCGCCCTGGCGACGGCCTGATCCTCGCCCGCGACGACAATCCAAAGGCGTCCTTCTTCGGCGATATTCGGCCGGCCAAAAACCGGCGCCGCGACAAACAAGTGTCCGCGTTGTTTGTGCTCTCGTGTCAACCGCTCGCTGAGCGCAACGCTGATGGTGCTGCACGATATATGAAGGCCCCCCGGAGAAAGCGCGTCGAGCAGGCCGTTGGCTCCAAACAGAACCTCTTCATGAGCCGCATCGTCAAAGAGCATCGTGACCACCGCATCGGCGCCAAGCTCGGCTTCGGCCGGAGTCGCCGCGGCAATCGCGCCTTCGCGAAGCAGAGGTTTCGTTCGCCCCTCGGTCCGGTTCCACACCGATAATTCATGACCTGCGGCCAGCAGACGAAGCGCCATGGGAGCTCCCATCTTGCCTAATCCCAGAAATCCAATTTTCATGAAACCGACTCCGTGCGATTCCCAAGCAAAACCAGAGTAGTTCATTCCGTGGCGATGCCGGTCCCGCTCCATCCTGAGGTCATGGCTCTATCGCGACTCCCGGATCGTGTGAACGCCTACTGCCGCGCTGGGGCTCTGAGCAGATCACCCAGGCGGCGCACATCGCCCGCGCCAGCGTCGCTCACGATCGCATAGACGAGGCCGTCCTGGCTCCAGGTTTCCACGCTGAATCCTTTCTCCCGAACGTCAGCGTTTCCGAGGCTCCAAAGCGGTTTCCTCTCACTTTCCTGCACGATAAAGACCGAGAGCTGGTGCTTGCGCAGGTCGAAGAGGAGTTGCGCTCCAGGGTGGTCGTTCAAATATACGAGCTTGCCTCCGACGAGCTTGTAAGGCGAATCGGCAAGCTCGGGGAGATTGAAGGTGAACGGCAGTTTCCCTTGAAACCACGGCTTCACCGTATGCCGGTCGGTCGAGACCACGTCTACCGGGTTGGCACTGGCAAGCGTTGCCACGTGCAAGTCGAGCAGTCGGCCAACCTCGGCATCGCGCGCATCATGGCGCAGCCAGATTGCGATCGACCCGCCTGCAACCAGCGCCAGCATCGCCGCCAGGGCAAAAGCAGGAATCCATGCGACCGCCTTCCGTTTCCTGCCGGCCTTGACTCCCTTGATTACCCGCTGCCGGAATTGGGCCGATGGAACGTGGTTCGAGGCAGCAAGCCGCGTGGCCTGCTTCAACTCGATGCGGCTGAGCAGCTCGGCCGCGCAGCCCGCGCAGGAACGCAAGTGCTCTTCGAGGCCAGCCATGCTGCTGGCGGCAGAGGGGTTCTGGAGCGCATCGACATACACGTCGAGTTTGTCGCGGTACTGTTCGCAGGTCATCGCCGTACGATCTCCATTTTCGCTGCCAGCGCCGCACGCATGGCCTTTCGCGCGCGCGACACGCGCGACATCACGGTCCCGATGGGAATGCTCAAAGTCTGTCCGATCTCCTGATAGCTCATCTCCTCCCAGTCGCAGAGCAGGATAATCTCGCGGAAGTGGATCGGAAGTTCTTCGAGCGCCCGCTGGATCGCCGCCGCCTCGGCGCGCGCCAGAAAAACCGATTCCGGAGTGACTCCGGTCGACGGCTCGGCGACGGCTTCATCGTCGATGTTCACCATAGCGCTCGCCTCCAGTCCGGCTCGCGAAGTCAGAAATGTGTTGCGGAGAATCCGATAGATCCAGGCGCGGAAGTTGGTTCCCTGCTGAAAAGAGGAAAATCCGCGCAGAGCCTTCATGTAGGTTTCCTGGACGAGGTCCTCGGCGCTCGACGTATCACGGCTCAGCCAACAGGCAAAGTTGTAAAGCCGGGCAAAGAGCGGCATCGCAAGATCTTCGAAGGCGCCGAAATCACCAGGAGATTCGGTCACAGCCTGAACAGTGTATCTCAGGGGCAAGGGTGCCTCTTCGCGTGCCACCCGGATCTGAGGGGTCGCCGACATCGTTTCTTATGAAACAGAAAAACCGAAAGAATATTCCCGGCAAGGACGCGCGTTTGCGGGAAAAATCACGCAATTGGAGGTGGGATGGGCGCGGCGGCGAATCCAGCAGAGGTGCCGACGGCGGACAGTGCATTCCTTGCGCTCGCCGTTTGGGTCGACGTGGGCAGGCACATCCGCCCCAAGGATTAGACTGGATCTTCCCATGCTTCGCACGGCCAAGGCGACACGCTATGTTTTGCCCCTGCGCGAGGGCGGCTCTTTACCTGCGATTGTTGAGGCCGACGATCTGGGAATGTATGTCGTCAAGTTTAGAGGCGCCGGCCAGGGTCCTCGATCGCTGATTGCCGAGCTGATTGCCGGCGAAATCGGCCGGGCGCTGGGACTGCGCGTCCCGGAGCTGATCTTCATCGAAATCGATGCTTATCTCGGTCGCAATGAGCCGGATGCCGAGATCCGGCAATTGCTTCAAAGTAGCCAGGGCATCAACCTCGCTCTCGATTACCTGCCGGGCTCGGTCATGTTTGATCTTGCGGCGCAGGACCTGGCCGATCCTGAAGAAATCTCTCTGCTGGTCTGGTTCGACGCGTTTGTGTTGAATGTGGATCGAACCGCGCGCAACGCCAACCTCCTGGTATGGCATCGCAAGCTCTACCCCATCGACCACGGCGCCGCCCTTTATGTTCACCACGATTGGGCGACGATGGGCAGCAAAGCCGCCTCCCCGTTCCCGGAGATCAAAGCTCACATTCTGCTCCCGCGCGCGACAAAATTCGAACAAGCCGCGGCGACCGCCCATACGCGACTCAGCACAAAGGTATTTGAAGATATCGTTGCGCAAATTCCGAGTGACTGGCTGGGGAGTATTCCAGGAGATTCGAGCGCCGCGCACCTGCGCGCTGAGTATCTTGGTTTCCTGTCGCAACGCCTGGCGGCCTCGCGGTCCTTCGAAGAGGAGGCGATCGATGCACGCTCTCGCCTCATTTGATTACACGATTGTGCGCGTGGTGCCGCGGGTCGAGCGCCAGGAGTTTATCAATGCGGGAGTGATTGCCTTCTGCCTCGAAAAGAAGTACCTCGCGGCCCGCATTCACCTCGACCGCAATCGTCTGTGCGCCATCGCAAGCGACACCGACCTCGATTTGGTCACGCAGCATCTGGCGGCCATTGCGCGCATCTGCGAAGGCGATCCAGAAGCGGGTCCCGTTGCCAGGCTTTCGCAACGCGAGCGCTTCCATTGGCTTGTCTCCCCGCGAAGCACGATCATCCAGACTTCGCCGGTGCATACAGGAGTCTGCGCATCGACAGACGACCTGCTCGATCGACTGGAAAAACAGTTCGTCCTTTAGAGATGAGGGAGATTTATCGCAGGTTCACGAAGAACATGTTGGAGAGAGTCCGGAGCGAAACTCGCTACTGCGGCGTGACGAGGTGGTGCGCAATGGCGAAAAGCGCCAGCTCAAGCCGAGTCGATACACCAGTCTTGTCGAAGATATTGGAGAGGTGCCGCTTGACCGTTTCCTCGCTCAGGTTGAACTGCTTGGCGATGTCGCGGTTGCTGCAGCCTTCAACGATGCAGCCAACCACCTCCAGTTCGCGAGGCGTGAGCCCGTAGGTCTTTTGCTGCGGCGGAGCAGCCTGCTGCATCAAGTCGTGCAACGCGGAAACCAGATTGACGACACGCTTGCCGCCGATCCAATAGTCGCCTGAGCAGACGGTGCGGATCGCCGTCTTCAAATGGCCGGCCAGAGCGTCCTTCAACACAATACCGCGCGCGCCAATGTGCAGCGCCTCGATGATCTGCTGGGTCGTGATCGTGGACGTGAGCAGGAGTATCTTGACCGAGGGCGAGCCCTTCATGATGGCACGCATGGCCTCGAGGCCAGGAAGGCGCGGCATCGCGACATCGAGAAGAAGAATGTCGGGCTGCAGTTCGAGTGTCTGCGTGATGGCCTCGTCGCCATCGTCAGCCTCGCCCACCACGTCGAACCCCTCTTCGGCTGTGAGCATGTTGCGCACGCCGATCCGGACTACGGGATGGTCATCCGCCAATACGATACGTGTTAGCGCTTCCACTCGAGCGGGACCCCCCAAACCGAACAAATGAACTGCACAAATCGCACAACCCTAATCTACACGAACTCGCGACTTCAAAACACAGTTAACCGAAGATAGACCCGTTACTTACGAGGGAAATTCCACTTCAAGCATACGCTCCAGGTTCTCCCTGGCAGTTTTCAATTCCAGGTGGATCGCCGTCGAGTTATTCAGTTCGTCACCCTCCGCCTCGAGCAGTTCTCCAAGGCGGGCTGCCTGCCGGGCCCCGGCCATGCCGCAGCCGCCCTTGATGGAATGCCCGATGCGCCTGACTTCGGTAACGTCATGCCGGGCAATCGCCGCACCAAGCGCCTCCGAACGCTTCTTCAGGTCTGTCACAACGGCGACATAGACTTCACGAACCGTGGCCTCCGGCATCATCTGACGGAACTGGCTGAGGATTTTTGGGCTCACTACTGGTTCGTCCGAGGTGATTTCAGGCACGTCAACAGTGGATTTGTGCTCATCAAGAAGCTTCTGCAAGGCCTCCGGACTGAAAGGCTTTTGAAGGAATCCGTCGACCGCCGCAAGCACTTCCTTGGGCGGAGCGCTTCCGCTGATGGCATAGATGCCGGCCTCGGCCCGGTTACGCAACTCTTGGATGAGCTCGACCCCATTCAGGCCTTTCATCTGGATATCAACCAGAATCACCTGGGGACGGCATTTCTCCCCGTCGAGCATTTCCAACGCCGCCGTGCCGTCGGCAGCCGTGTGCAGGGTATAGCCATTCAAGGTCAAGATGGTCGCGATGACCTCGCGGCTGATCAAATCATCATCGATCAGCAGCACCGTGGGATAGTCCCGATCTGAACCGATACCAAGCATCGCTTTATCTTTCCGAACTATTTCCCCAATTACTCATCCGAAACTGAAACTTCGTGAAGCCATCCCGGAGCCTTCAGCAATTCCCTGGGCCGCGAGCCGTCTGCGGGCCCCACCAGGCCATCGCGCTCCATCAAATCAATTAAGTGCGCAGCGCGTCCGTAACCGATGCGCAGCCGGCGTTGCAGCAGCGAGGTCGAGGCCTTGCCAAACTCGAACACCAGACGGACCGCGTCGTCAAACATCGGATCGTTCTCATCTTCATCTCCGCTGGAACCCTCGAGGCTCTGTTTTTCCTCGCGCGGCGCCTCCAGGAACCCTTCAGCGTACTCCGCGCCCCCCTGTTCTTTCCAGAATCCGACCACCGCCGCAGTCTCTTTCTCACTTACGAAAGGAGCATGTAACCGCATCAGGCGGCTCGTGCCCGGAGGCAGGAAGAGCATGTCGCCCCGTCCCAGCAGCGCTTCGGCGCCGTTGGTGTCGATGATCGTGCGGGAGTCAACTTTTGTGGCCAGCCGGAAGCTGATGCGGGTGGGGACGTTGGCTTTGATCAGCCCGGTGATGACATCCACGCTGGGACGCTGGGTGGCGAGAACAAGATGAATCCCCACGGCACGCGCCATTTGCGCCAGGCGGGTGATCGACTCTTCGACGTTGGCGCGATCGAGCATCATCAGGTCGGCCAACTCATCAATGATGATAACGATGTAGGGCAACGGTTCTTCTTTTTCGCCTTCATCGAAGAGTGAGGGCATGGTTCCTTCGAAAAGCTTGTTGTACTGATCGATATTGCGGACGCTGTGGCTGGCCAGCAACTTCAGCCGGCGCTCCATCTCGCGCACCGCGTTGCGCAGGGCGTTGGCCGCCAGCTTGGGCTCCGTGATGATGGGCGTGAACAGATGGGGAATGCCCTCGTACATACCAAGCTCGACACGCTTCGGATCAACGAGAATGAGCCGGACCTGGCTGGGCGTCGTCCGGAAAAGCAGGCTCATGATCATCGCATTGATCGCCACCGATTTGCCTGATCCGGTGGAACCGGCGATCAGCACGTGGGGCATGGAGGCAAGATCGGCAGTCACGATGCGCCCGTTGATGTCTTTGCCCATGGCCAGGGTGAGCCGCGATCGCGCCCGCGAGAAAGTCTCTGACTCGAGAACGTCGCGCAGGTGGATGGTTTCGCGCTCGTGGTTCGGCACCTGGATGCCGACGGTGCTCTTGCCCGCCATGCGTTCGATGAGAATGCTTTCGGCACGCATGGCCAGGCACAGATCCTCGGCGAGTCCGGTCACGCGGCTATATTTGACGCCCGCTTCGGGCTTGAACTCGTAGGTGGTAACCATCGGTCCCGGGTTGATCTGCACCACCTGGCCGCGGACGTCGAACTCCGCGCACTTCTCTACGAGTACGCGCGCTTCGTCCCGCAGTTCATCTTCTCGAACGGCTTGCGGGCCGGCCCCGGCATTTAGCAGGGTGCTCGATGGCAGCCGGAAGCCGCTCACGCTCTTGGGAACCACGGTCACAGTGCGCACATCGGCGTCTGCCCGGCCGTGAATCGCGATGGAACCAGCCTCCCGCGAAGCGGGCGGCAGAGGAGCAGCCGGCATCGGATTGGGCTCGGGAGCGGGACGAACCGCCTTGCTCTCGACTGGAAGTTGAGCAGCCGGGACCGGCGCGGCGGCCGCCGGCACGGGAATCGTCTTTGATGGCGGGGGAGCAGTATCGGCGGAAGGACGTTCCCAAATGCTTGGCCTGCCGGCGGCAGGCCGGGAAGGGAGCGCTTCCACTGGAATGGAAGACGCACGCTGGAATGCCGGGATCTCCTCGATGGGGTCCGAGACAGCTTCTTTGTCGCGACGGCGAAAAAGAGATGCCATGCTGAAGGCTTGTTTTGGCTGCGGTTCACCCTGACTTGCCGCATCGATCGATCCGGTAAAAAGCCGCTGATTGGGCCCGGGAGCGTTCTGTTCGGCCAGCGCAGCCTCGCGCTCGGCTCGGGCATCGGCGCGTGCGTCGCGCCAGTTATGCCACCGGTCACGCCATGCCATCAGGTGTATCCAACGATCCTCGACGAATCGCTTCATGGTCCAAAAGCTGACTGCCGCGGCAAAGTACATCCCTGCCGCCGCCAACACGATGGCCACCAGCCATGCGCCTTGACGATTGAGATAGAGAACCAGCGAACCGGCAACCAGGCGGCCTACAACCCCCTCAATGGGAAGGACATGCAGCCAGCGCCAGTGCCAGGGAAGCAGTCCAAGCATTGCCGGAGTGAAAACCAGGGCCAGGAGATAGCCGGCGCAGCGGAGCCACAAGGGAAGGCCGGAATGCGAACGAATCCAACTCCACCCTAATCCGCCCATCCAGAATGGAAGCAGGAACGCGGTGATTCCGAGCCATTGGAGCAGCAGGTCGCTGAGCGATGCGCCGAACAACCCGATCCAGTTCTGAACCTGGGATGCCCCGGCGCTGGATGCCGTGTCAAAGGAAGGGTCGGCGGGATGATAGCTGGCGAGGGAGAGGAAAAGGAGAATCGCCGCCAACGCCAGCAGGATGCCCAGAAACACGTTCAGGGCGTTGCTGCGCGTCGGAGACAGTGCAATCGGAATGGCTTTCATAAAGGGATATCGCCGCGCTAACGACCCCTCGCAGGGCAAACGAGCACGCGTCAGGGCGGATGGATGGATCCCAGAGCAACTCCTATTATCTGGTCGGGAGAGGCGGATGGGCGCCAAAAGGGGGACGGGGGAATCATTGTGTCCACCCCCAGGCTGAACAGTTAGGAGCCGATCAGGCGACTGCCCCACACCAGCAGGATCGTGCCCACGATGATCCGGTAGATAGCGAAGACGGCAAAGCCATGCTTGCGCACCCACGCCAGGAACCACTCGACAACGCCGATGGCGACGATGAACGATACGACGAATCCGATGGCCAGAATGATCCAGCGCTGGCCGTTCATCGTGACGTGCGCCACGGCTTCACCAGCGGCGCCTGCCGCTTTGCTGGCGTGGATTTCCTTGATCAAGTCGTAGCCGGTCGCCGCCAGCATAGTGGGAATGGAGAGAAGAAAGCTGAATTCAAGAGCGGTCGGGCGGCTGAGCCCAACCATCTGCCCCGAGGCGATGGTCGACATGGAGCGCGAAACTCCCGGAAAGATCGCCGAGAGAGACTGGCAGATGCCGATCCAGATCGCCTGGCCGAGAGACATCTCCTCAACGTGGTTGGTGGTCGGCTCGTAGCGGCTTGCCCAGAAGTCAATCACCCACATCACCACGCCGCCGGCCAACATGGCCACCGCGATCACGGTGAGGCTTCCCAGGTTCCTGTCGCTCCACTTTTTCAGCAGGAGTGCCGGAATCGATGTGCAGACAAAGGCGAAGAACGTCATCGATATGGGATGGTTCTTCCAGGTGCGGTCGCCACTCTCGCCATTCGGAAACGAATGCATGAACCCTACGATGCGTTCCAGATAAAGCAGCAACAGCGCCAGGATTGCGCCTGCCTGGATCACGATGGTGTACATCTTCCAATACGCGTCATCAAGCGGGATGCGCATCAGCGCCTCGCTGATGCGTAGATGCGCCGTGGAACTGACAGGGAGAAACTCCGTTAAACCTTCAACCACACCCAATAAGATCGATTGGATATATACGTTCAAAAAGCCTCCGCATAAAAGCCGTGTGAAAGCAAGTGAAGCAACTGTAGGTGACGCTCAATCCTGACGGTCGATGCCGTAGACCGGGACGCCCTGGTCGAGTTTGAACACCAGCGCCGCGGCACGCCACGCATAATCCGACTGCGGATACTTGTCCTTCAGCCTTGCAGCGAGGTCGCGTGCGTGGTTGTGCGCTTCCCCCTGCTTCTTGTCGTTTCCGTCTGCGCCGTACATGTCGGTCAACACCGCTTGCCGGTACGCAGCCTCGTAGAGGGCGCGCGCCGCTCGCGGGCTGTCGGGATGTTCCGCCGCGTACTTCTCGAAGATGTCCGACTCTCTCTCAGGGCACTTGGGTGACCCCTGCCAGTCGCCGCAAAGCTTATTATCGATCAGTTCGTAGTCGGCCAGGTCTGCCTGACGGGTGTGGGGGTAGAGTTTAGTAACCTTCTTGAGCCCGTCCTCATCCATCTGCTCGCGCATGTAGGGATCGCGCTCCTTGGCAGAGGGCAACGAGCTGAGGTCGCTTTTCTGGATCTGCCACAGAATATCCGCGGCCCGCCAGGCGGCTTCGGGCGCCAAAGGCGAATTGGGAAACATCTCCACCATGCGGCGATAGAGCAGGTGTGCGCTGCGCGCCGCGTTCGCGGGACCGCGCGGGTCGCTGGCTTCCGCCTCCTGATTGGCGGCCGCGCCCATCAGGATCTGGTCGCCGTTGGGCATACCCTCAACCACGACGCCCTTCGCCTCGACCCACCCCGTAATCGGCGGAGGCGTGTCATTGGAGCCGAAAATCGGCTGATCGCTGGTGTGCTCTTCCTGGATGTCGGTGTTCGCATAGACGCGCATCCACGGGCCGCTCTTCTCCGCAACCACCATCTCGCGGCCAACCTGCACGCGGCCGACCTTCTGCGCGCTCTTGTCAGGCGTCACATAGAGCCAGGTCACGCGAAGGACCGTAGCTCGGGGGCCTGCCAGCGGCTTTACGATCTGGTCTCGTTTTTGTGCGGCGAGCGATGCGACGCAGAGACACAGCAAGAATGACGCGGCCAGTACCAAGCGCGGCGATTTCCGGAGGCCATCCACAGACAGAATCATAGTTCAACGACGTTACGAAGCCGTTTCAGTGAGCACCTCGGCAAGAAGCGCGGGAGCCAGGTTGCCGCCGCTGATTACAGCCACAGCCTTGCGATAGGCGGGGAGCTGGGCTGCATGGTAAAGCAGCGCCGCCGTTGAAACGGCTCCACTGGGCTCGGGAACCAATCGCGTCGCAGCGACAATCGCCCGCATCGAAGCGCGGATTTCGGCTTCCGTTACCGTAACGATGCCATCAACAAACGCCTGGATATGCGCGAAATTGCGAACGCCAAGGCTCTGCGTCCGCAGCCCGTCGGCAAGGGTGCGGCTTGTGAGTTCCGCGGGCCATTCGACGATCTCGCCTTTGCGAAAGCTCTCGGCTGAGTCACCGGCAAGCTCCGGTTCGACTCCGAACACCTTGGCCGCCGGACGCAGTTGCTTGACGGCCGCGGCAATTCCGCTCAACAAGCCTCCGCCGGAAACCGGGGAAAGCACGAGGTCGACCTCCGGCAATTGCTCCACGATCTCCAGGCCGCAGGTGGCCTGGCCGGCGATGATCCTCTCGTCGTCGTAAGGCGGGACCACAACATAGCCGTGTGCGCGAATGAGTTGTTCGGCGACCGCAAGGCGCTCCGTTGACGCCGGCCCGACGTCGACGACCTCGGCTCCAAGCGCGATCGTCGCCGCACGCTTGATAGCGGGAGCATTCGAAGGCATCACAATGACGGCCTTTGCGCCGACCGCCCGCGCAGCATAGGCCACGCCCTGCGCATGGTTGCCGCTCGAGTAGGTGATGACGCCGCGGGCGATCTCTTCCGGCGAGAGCTGCAGAATCTTGTTGGCCGCGCCGCGAATCTTGAATGCTCCGATCGGCTGCAGGCTCTCCGCCTTCAGCCAGACTTCGCCGGAAACGCCGGGAAAGGAAGCCCGCACGAGCGGCGTCTTCACCGCAATGCCTGCAACGCGCGAGGCCGCTTCGCGAATCGTTTCGAGAGAAACCAGAGATGCCGTTGCTGTGCTCATGGCAGATACTTCTCCGGCACCGGCCCCGCCGTTGTGTTCGGCTCCCACAGAATGGCGTAGACTTTCCACCGCATCCCATCGAAGACCGCCTGGATGCTATTGATCCCGGTCATCGTGGCCTTGCCGTCGCGCGTTTCGCGAATCTCATAGGTGCTCCAGAGGTGGGCAAAGTGCCCGTAGGTCTCCGTCTGCACCTTAATTTGGTGCTCGTAGAAAGCTGCGTCTCCGCGCTTCGCCACGGCATCGATCCAGTCCTGCACCGTGAGAGCGTGGGGAGCGAAGCCGGCGTCGGCTTTTCGGATAGGCGACAAGCGCGCGTCGGGCGTGAGAATGTCCCGGAAGCAGGTGCGATCCTTGTTGCCGGGACCGCTCACGGCATCATCGAGCGCCTTGGTCAGCGCTTCGAGCGTGGGCGTCGGAGGACATGGCTGCGCCGTTGCGGGAGCCTTGCTTTCAATTCCCTGCCCGTATGCAGACGGCAGGCCAGCGAGTAACAGCAGCGAAAGGATCAGGCGACGCACTGAGCGACCCCCCAGGATTGATTTTCGCAAATCGCGAAGGAGCGACAATGCTGCAGCTAGATCTCCAAAATCACCGGCATGATCAGCGGGCGCCGCCCGGTAGTTTTCTGGATCAGGCGCTTCAACTCCACGCGCACTTTCTCTTTCACCATGCCGTAGTCGGATTTCTCCTCGTCCTTCAGGCCGTCGAGCGTCCTGAGTACGACGGCGCCGGCCTCGTCGCTGATATCGGCACCCCCGAAACCGCGCATCACGAGTTCGGGCGCGCGCTCCACCTTGCCGGTCTTCTTATTAATCGCCAGCACCGCCAGCACAATTCCGTCTTCGCTCAGGATGCGGCGATCGCGAATCACCAGATCTTCGACCACGTCGATCGAAGATCCCGAGTCGATGAGAATGCGGCCGGCTGTCACTTTGTCCTTCTTGCGCGCGTCATCCTTGTCCAATTCCAAAACATCGCCATCCTCCATGACGATGGCGTGCTCGATCGCACCGGTTTCCATTGCCACCTGCGCATGGCGGCGGAGATAGCGATAGTCGCCGTGGACCGGAATGAAAAACTTCGGCCGGACGAGGTTGATGAGTAAGCGCATCTCTTCCTGGCTTCCATGCCCGCTCACGTGGATCAGCCCATGCTGGCCGTCGTCGTAAATCACGAAAGCATCACGGCGGAAAAGATGATCGATGACGCGGAAGATGCCTTTCTCGTTGCCGGGAATGATGCGCGAGCTCAGCACCACAGTGTCGCCGGGATCGATGTGCGCGTGCTTGTGATTGTCGACCGCCGCGCGGCTGAGCGCGCTCATGGGTTCGCCCTGCGTGCCCGTGATGAGGATCAGGAGCTGGTCGGGCGCATAGTCGCGCATCTGCCCGGGATTGATCACCAGACCCGGTTGCAAATCCAGGTAGCCCAGATCCTGGGCTATTTCCGTCGACTCCATCATCGAGCGCCCGAGAACGACAACTTTGCGTCCGTGGGCGCGCGCCAACTCCATCGCGATGCGAATGCGATAAATCGAGGAAGAGAAGCAACTGAAGAACAGCTTCTTCTTGGTACGCGAAAAGATTTCATCCAGGCGCGGACGCACGGCCGCTTCGCTCGGCGTGTAGCCCGACCGCTCCACGTTGGTCGAGTCCTGCAGGAGAGCGAGCACCCCGCGCTTGCCGTATTCGGCGAACGTATGCAGATCGAACGGCTTTTCATCGAGCGGCGAAAGGTCAATCTTGAAGTCGCCGGTATGGATCACGACACCGACCGGCGTCTCGATGGCCAGAGCCACGCAATCAACCAGGGAATGGGTGACACGAATGGGCTCGATGGTGAAGGGGCCGACCGAGAATTTTTCCCGGGGGCTGATCTCGATCAGCTCGGTTTCGTCGAGCAACTGGTGCTCTTCGAGCTTCCCTTCCACAAAGGCAAGAGTGAATTCGGTGCCGTAGACCGGGACCTTGATCTCGCTCAGAATCCATGGCAAGCCTCCGATGTGGTCTTCGTGGCCGTGGGTGAGGATGATCGCCTTGACCTGCGCTTTGTTTTCGACGAGATAGGTGATGTCGGGAACGACGATGTCGACCCCAAGCAGCTCGGATTCGGGGAACATGAGCCCCGCATCGATCACAATGATGTCATCTTCCCAGCGAATCGCAAGGCAGTTCATCCCGAACTCGCCGAGCCCTCCGAGGGGAATGATTTTCAGTTTCTTGTTTTGCATCTGTCACCTTCCATGCTAACAGGAAGGCGCGGAAATCGAGCCAAGCTGGACTCGGGGCAAATCAGGACTGGGCGGCGCGCTCAAGAACACCAATATCCAGTTTCTTCATCTGCATCATGGCCTGCATTGCCTTCGGGTGCTTGATCAGTTCCGGAAGGCGGTCCGGCACGATCTGCCAGCAAAGGCCAAACTTATCTTTCAACCAGCCGCAGGCGATCTCGCTGCCGCCGTCGACCAGCTTCGACCAATAGGAATCGATCTCGGCCTGGGTATCACAGCGGACCACGAAAGAGATTGCTTCGTTGAACTTGTGAAACGGGCCGCCGTTGAGGGCAGTGAACTGGAGACCTTCCAGCTCGAAGCTGACGGTCAACACGGTTCCAGCCTTTCCGCTGGGGTCGTCGGCTTGGCGAACGAAGGTGCCGGTCTTGCGCGAATGCTTGAAGACGGTGAGATAGAAATCGACCGCATCGTCCGCGTTGGAGTCGAACCAGAGAAATGGGGTGATCCGGGTAGGGTGCTCAAAGGTGTTCACGGAAGTCTCCTCGGGTTTGCAATGTTCGATTCGCTTGGAAGCGCAGACGGCCTACGCCTCAGGCCAGCGGGGCGAAATGCGAATCAGGTCGAGCTCTCCAAGATCCTGCACCGCAAACACCGGAGAGGATGCAGGAACCGCGATGATCCCGCGAGGAGGCAAATCCACCTGGCCGAAGCTTGGACTGGCCAGGCGTCCCGAACCCGCCGCCGCAAAAAGATACGAAAGACCGGCAGCGGTCTCGTGGCTGCTCGGCAGTGTCGCGCTGGCCCGGCTCACGACTACCGGGATTCGCTCCACGCAAAAGTAGTCTTCCTCAACAAGGACAGTCCGGTCCTGCAATGCACGGGGAGCGACTTTGCCGGCTCGTGTCGCAAGCCGCGTGGCCTCGAGCGACTTCTCAATATGGAGTTCGCGCGGACGCCCATAGTCATACATGCGGTAGGTCGTGTCGCTGTTCTGTTGCGTCTCGAGCAGGATGGACCCTGGCCAGATCGCGTGAACAGTGCCGGCGTCGACGAAGATCATGTCGCCAGCGGCAACCGGCCACGCTTGCAGGCTGTTCTCCAGGGTTCTGTCGGCGATTCCAGCCCGAACCTGTTCCAGCGTCACGCCATGCTTGAGGCCCGCCGCAACCTGTGCACCCGGCTCCGCGGCCAGCGCATACCAGCACTCCGTTTTGCCGCGC
Source organism: Occallatibacter sp. (assembly GCA_035508975.1). GTDB lineage: Bacteria > Acidobacteriota > Terriglobia > Terriglobales > Acidobacteriaceae > Telmatobacter. The sequence goes on along the minus strand of DATJMC010000066.1, from coordinate 113,002 downwards.
GCCAACCCATACTTCCGCGCGAGCGCGTCGTCGGGATGCACCTGCACACTGAGCTTCTCGCGCGCAAAGATCACTTTGATCAGCAGCGGCGAGCCGGCGCCAGGTGCTTCCTCGCCAAGAAGCGCTCCGGCCGACTCCTCGAAGAGCTGCGCCAGGCGCTTCCCCGCATGCGGCCCGCTGGCAATGAGGCAGTCGTCCCCGGTGAGCCAGACTTCGCCCACCGGCTCCCCTGCGGCTGTGTAGTCAAACCATGGATGCAGATCGCGGAAACCCCAAACCCGCTCAACATACCTTGGCTCGATTCGAAACGGGGAGAGCGCAGCAAACACTGACTTCCCTTCAACCGGCTCAGGGGCGTCCCCCGCCTTGCGAAAGAGTCCGAATCTTGCCATGGTGATCGATTCCGTTTATGCCGGAGCGGTGACATGCTGCTCCGGTCAAGTCTCACTCTAGCAGAACCGCGGGAAAACCCGGGGGCCCGAGCCTTCCGCCAGGGAAGAAGCGGCTGGCTGTACTCTTTGCTGCCTCTGTTGGAAAATTCATCGTCCTCGCCGTATTCTCGGTGGCATGGCGCAAGTCTTCGATCACATGTTTCAGTTACCGCTTCCCATTCTCGAGAAACTGCTGCGTCCGGTTATCGTCTACCTGGTCCTTGTGGCCCTCTTGCGAGTGTTTGGAAAGCGCGAACTCGCGCAGCTCAACCCGTTCGATTTGGTCGTGCTGCTGTCTCTCTCCAACACCGTGCAGAACGCGATCATCGGCGATGACAACTCGGTGACCGGCGGCATCATCGGCGCGTTCAGCCTGTTGGCCATTAACTGGCTGGTGGTTCGGGTTCTCTTTCGATCGCCACGGTTGACGCGGCTGCTCGAGGGACGTGCCGCGGTTCTCATTCGCGACGGGCGTGTCGATCGCAAAGCGCTGGAACGCGAATCGCTCACTTACGAAGAGCTGATTGCGGTCGTTCACCGGCAGGGATTCGACGATGTTCACCAGGTGTACCGCTGCGAACTTGAGCCGAACGGCAGCTTCTATGTCGAAGCTTTCGATCCCTCGATCGCGGACAAGCGCCACTCGGAGCTGATGGCGCGTCTTGACGTACTGAGCCGCGAAATCGCCGCGTTGCGCGTGGGGCCGGTCGGCAACTGAATCGAACTGGCGTTTCCTCGAGTGCACAGGGGCGCCGACAAAAAGAACAATATTCCAGTTGCGGATATATCCGCTTCGGATATATGATCGCAAGCATGTCGTCGATGCCTGCCGCGCCGCTGAGCCCGGCCGTTTTTGCCATCCTGCTTTCGTTGGCCGATGGAGATAAACACGGCTATGCGATCATGAAAGCCGCGCGCGGCGCAGCTGGTGGAGGAATCCGCATGGGCCCTGGCACCCTCTATGGATCGCTCGACCGTATGATGCGCGATGGGCTGGTGGTCGAATCGGGGATCTCCGATGACGAGCGCAGGCGCTACTACCGGCTGACTACGCAAGGCCGGCGCCTCCTTGCGGCTGAGGCCGAGCGGCTCGATGCCGCGGTCCACGCCGCACGCGGAATGGGCTTGCTGCCCCACAGGGGGCGATCATGAATCAGAGAGCGCAGTGGGCCGAGAAGGTTTACGCCTGTGCAATCCAGCTTTACCCGCCGCGATTCCAAGACGCACATGGCGAAGCTTTGCGGCAGGCATTTCGGGACGCGCTGCGCGATCCTTCGCTCTCTCATCGGGATCTTTTCGCTTTGGTTCTCTGGGACCTTGCAGCTTCACTCGCAAAGGAGCATTGCGCCATGATGCGTGATTCGTTTTCGCGCCCGCTTCTTGTACTCAATACCATCATTCTCAGCGGTATCGCAACCGGTGTCGCGCTGGCGTTTTACGCGATTCCACAGCACGTGCTGCGTTCCGGACTCAATGACCCACAGATTCAAATGGCAAACGATATCGCTGTTCGGCTGGAGCAGGGTGTCGCCCCAGAGCAAGCGATTCCAACGGCGCAACCCATCGACATGGCACGCAGCCTGGCACCCTTCGTGATCGTCTACGACGACCAGGGACGTCCTCTCGCGGCGCAGGCGGAGCTGAATGGGTCTGTTCCGGTGCCTCCGCCCGGCGTGTTCGACTACGTCCGCCAACACGGCGAGGAACGTTTGAGTTGGCAGCCCGTTCTCGGCGCAGGCGGCGTACGCATCGCGACAGTGATTCATCGCCTGAGCGGCACCCACCCGGGATTCGTGCTGGCAGGGCGCAACATGCGCGAGGTGGAGACACGAATCGGCGAGGTCAAGGAGATGGCTGGTATGACCTGGTTGGGCATGCTGACGCTCATCGCCATCGGGATGATTGCCTTCAGCTTCCTCACAAGACCGAAGAGCAACCCACCGCCGGCAGCGCCGGCCCGCAACCTGTCTTAAGTTCGATCGTTGAATCGGCCATCAGCCCCTGCCGCGCAGTACGGAGTCGCGTCTGCCTTGATGGCAAATCATTCCCACTCGATGGTGCCGGGCGGCTTTGACGTAATGTCGTAAACCACGCGGTTGATCCCGCGCACCTCATTCACGATCCGGCTCGAGATCCGCTTCAACAACTCATGCGGCAGCGGCGCCCAATCGGCTGTCATGCCGTCTTCCGAGTGGACCGCTCGGACAGCCGCGGTGTACGCATACGTACGCTGATCCCCCATCACGCCCACGCTCATCACGGGAAGCAGCACGGCAAAGCTTTGCCAGATTTTGTTGTAGAGCCCCGCCGCCTTGATTTCGGTCACCACGATGTCGTCGGCCTCCTGCAGCAGCGCAACGCGGTCGGCTGTTACTTCGCCGAGGATGCGCACGGCGAGGCCCGGTCCGGGGAACGGCTGGCGGCCAAGAATCTCTTCGGGCATGCCGAGATCGCGCCCGATGCGGCGCACTTCATCTTTGAACAAATCACGCAGCGGTTCGATCAGCTTGAGCTTCATGCGCTCGGGCAGGCCGCCCACGTTGTGGTGGCTTTTGATGGTCTGGCTTGGGCCCTTGACGCTGCTTGACTCGATGACGTCGGGATACAGCGTGCCCTGGACCAGCCAGTCCAATCTTTGGGCGGGATTCCCGTGCCCGCCGTCTTGAGCATTGCAGCCCTCTGCCGCGATACGGGTGGCCTCGTCGTCGAAGACAGCGATGAATTCTGCCCCAATGATTTTTCTTTTCTGTTCGGGCTCGGTCACACCGGCGAGTTTCTCGAGGAAGCGCCGGCTGGCGTCGACTGCAACGAGATTGAGCCCTAGCTTGTCACGCAGGTTTTTCTGGACATTCGCAAATTCGTTCTTGCGCAGCACGCCGTTGTTCACAAAGACGCAGGTCAGCTGGTTTCCAATAGCCCTGTGGACCAGCACCGCGGCGACCGACGAATCCACTCCGCCCGAAAGCGCGCAGATCACATGGCCTATGCCCACTTTCTCGCGGATCGAGTGGATGGTCGTCTCGATGAAGTGCGCGGGGGTCCAGTCGCCTCGAGCCCCGCAAATCGCAAAGACGAAGTTCTTCAAAAGCTGCGGCCCGAGCGGCGTGTGATGCACCTCAGGATGAAACTGAACCGCCCAGATTTTGCGCTCCTCGTTCGCAATTCCGGCCAGGGCATTCGACGTCATGGCCGTGCGGTGAAACCCCGGCGGCAACTCGAGGGCTTCGTCGCCGTGGCTCATCCACACGTGCATCGACTCCGGCAGGCCGGCGAACAAAGGCGTCGAATCATCCTCAATCGTCACATCGGCATGGCCATATTCGCGCTTCGGCGCGGTGCGCACCTTGCCCCCCATGTGATGCACGATAAAGTGCAGTCCATAGCAGATGCCCAGCATGGGTGCATCCAGTTCCAGAAGCTTGGGGTCCGCGGCCGGCGCATCCGCGTCGTAGACCGACGAAGGGCCGCCGGAAAGGATAATGCCGATGGGCTTGTACGACTGGATTTCCGCGAGGGGCGCGGTACACGGCAGCACGACCGAGAAGACGTTCTGTTCGCGAATGCGCCGCGCGATCAGCTGCGTATACTGCGAGCCGAAGTCGAGAATTACGATTGTCTGGGTGTCCACTCCCTAGTGTGGCAGGGCAGATGGCGAGATGTAAACCGATCGCGGTGTGAAAAAGCCAGTCGGATCGGCGCGGAATCTAAGGAAGCTTGGCTGCTTCGGCTTCGGGATTCCAGTGGTCTTTGCCGCCGAGAAAGACGCGCGGACGGTACCTGGCGGCTTGGCTCGCCGTAAGCTGGTGTGACCATCCGACACGTGCGGCCGGATTTGCCCCCGGCCCCGTGGAGTTGAACTCCGCGTAGTAGGCTTGCGGTGTTTCGCCTTTGCGGCCCCATAGATTCCAACCCGCGGGAATGACATTTGCCGGTAGCGACGTATTGAGGTACACAACACGTGAGTAGGGACGCCATGGCCGCCCGAGGCTGATGGTGTCGCGCGCCGCGCCTGGCTCGATGCCGCTGGTCACGCGGCTGTTCAGAATCACAAAACCCGTTGCCTGTTCCGGCGATGTCCGCGATTGCGCAGTCAGGTAGCCGGAACCGTTGGCGCGGATCTCGGAGTGATCAAAAACCGCCGCCGCATTCCCAAAGATGAAGTCAACTCCGCCTTCGATATAGGAGTCGACGTAATATTGCCGGCCATAGTCGGCAAAGAGCGTGTCCTGGTGGCCCAGAAACCGGCAATGCTTGAAGATCGCACGATCGGCCCGCACCACCGCTGCAACGGCTTGGCCCGTGTTTCCGGCACTGTTCTCAAAGGTGAGATTGTCTGCCTCGAATCCATCGCCGTTGATCTCCACCGTTTCCGTGAAGAACGTTCCGCCGGCCTGCTTCGCGTTCAGGCTGTTGGTGATGACAACGTCCGAGGGCGATTTGCCCATTCCGATCAGCGTAATGTTGGTGTGATTCTGCGTCACGATCACGCGCTCGTGATAAACGCCGGCGGCAATCTCGATAAACACGCGTCCCGGCTTACCATCGCGCCCGATCCCTGCGAATGGATGATGGTCCATGGCCATCTGAATCGTCGGAAATTCGGTGGTCCCCTCGATGCCCGTTTTCACGTCAGGTGAAACGCGCACGCGGACATCCTGGCCGAAAACGGTCACAACCAGAGGCAAGCAAGCGAAGAGATGCATCCAGACGGGAAAGCGGGTTCGCATTAGCCCATTCTCGCGCGTTACGGGCGTCCGCCCTTGTACACCACACCCGCTTTCATCACAAACTTCACATCCTGGAGCACACGAATGTCGTCGAGCGGATTTCTCTCGACCGCAATGATGTCCGCCCACTTCCCGGGCTCGAGCGAGCCCGTCTTTGCGCTCCAGCCCATCAGGTCAGCGGCATTCACGGTCCCCGTTTGCAAGGCGGCGAGCGGGGTCATGCCGATCTGATTCACGTAGACCTCGAGTTCGTGCGCGTTCAACCCATGCGGATAGACCGCGGCGTCTGTTCCCATGGCCACCTTCACTCCCGCCTCGTAAGCCCGCTTGATGTTCCGCTTCGCTACCGCGCTCACGTCGATCATCTTCTGCCGGTAGAACGGCGGCAAATGGCCAGACTGCACCATCCAGTCTTCCAGATAAAGCGTCGGCACCAAATACGTTCCGCGCTTCTTCATCTCCGCGATTCCCGCATCGTCGATATAGCTGCCATGCTCGATCGAATCAACGCCGGCTTCTGTGGCCCACAAAATGCCCTGCGCGCCATGAGCGTGGGCGGCCACCTTGCGGCCGAGGCGATGCGCATCGGCGACGATGGCCTGCATTTCTTCAAGGGTGTACTGCGACGCCTGGGGATCGTCGCCCTTCGAGAGCACGCCGCCCGTCGCGCAGATCTTGATCAGATCGGCGCCATACTTGATGTTCTCCCGCACTTTATGCTGCACCGCCGCAATGCCGTCCGCGACCCCGTCGCCCACCTGGTGATAGCGGATTGGCAGCAGGTTCTCATCACAATGCCCGCCCGTGATGCCGAGCAGCGGCCCGCTCACCTGCATGTGCGGTCCTGGAACTTTGCCGGAATTGATGGCATCGCGCAGGTCCACATCGACAAATCCCGATGCGCCGACGTTGCGCACTGTAGTGATGCCGGCCAGCAGCGTCGTCCGCGCATTCACCACGCCGTTGATCGCGTCTTTCGCGTCGGTCTCGGTCAGTTCCTGGTAAGGGTCGAACTCCGGATTGCCCGTGAGATGCGTGTGCACATCAATGAGCCCGGGCAAGACCGTCATGCTGCCAAGATCGATGACCGCATCGGAAGGCTCCGCGGAAACCGACGCCGAGGGCGCGATGGACTGAATCGTGTCGCCCACAATCACGATGGTTTGGCCGTCCGACACCTTGCCGGATTTCACGTCGAGCAGATGGCCGGCACGCAACAAAGTGCGGGCCTGGGCGCCTTTCTGGACCTGCTGCGCCCCTGCGGTTGCAATTCCAGCAAACAAAACGCAAGCCGACAATGCGGCGCACGCGCAAAGCTTCATAGCTCTCATCCAGGCTTCTCCTCTTGGGGGACCGCAGGTGGAGTGTACCAAGGCGGGGAAAAGACCTGACTACGTTCCTTCGCCACGCTCACCCCAGAATGCAGGCCGTGATAGCCTGCTAGGCAACGCGGATTAGGCTCGATATGCCGCGTCAACAGCCCGCGAGGCTATCTCTTGGCCCTCACGCGGACGACTGGCTCGTGGGCCTCCAAGAGGAGATTGATGAAACCTTCCCGCCTTGCTTTGATCCTGCTGCTCGCCGTCGGAACCTTGAGCGCGCAGGCGCCGTTGACTGCTTCCGACAACAACGCGGCGCCAGCTCCGCCACCGGCCATCAAGAGCTTCGATCCGTCAGCCATTGATACCAGCGTCGATCCCTGCACGGATTTTTACCACTATGCTTGCGGGAATTGGATCAAGGACAATCCGATCCCGTCGGATCAGGTTCGCTGGGCTCGTTCTTTCTCCCTGCTGCAGGAGCGCAATCGCTATCTTCTCTGGCAGGAACTGGACTCGGCCGCCAAGGACCCCAAGACACCGCTCGAGAAACAGTACGGCAATTTCTACGCAGCCTGCATGAACACGGACGTCGTGGACCAGAAGGGATTGAGCCCCCTGGAACCGGCGTTTCACCAGATTGCCGAACTGGACAACCCGCAGAAAGTCGCAACTGTCATGAGCGATCTTGAAGCCGAGGGGGCGCCTGCTCCATTATTCCGCTTCGGCGTTGGCCAGGACGAGAAGGATTCTTCGAAACAAATCGCGCAGATCAGCCAGGGAGGCCTTTCCCTCCCCGACCGCGACTATTACCTGGTCGACAATCCGCGATTCCAACAGATCCGCAAGGAGTACATCGACCACGTCACCAAGATGTTTACCTTGGCCGGCGACAGCGCCGACACCGCCGCCAGGGAAGCTGCCGCCGTGATGGAGATCGAGACCGCCCTCGCCAAGGCCTCAACCAGCCGCACCGAGATGCGCCAACCCGAGAACCGCTACCACATCTATACGGTCGCCGACTTTCAGAAGCTCGCGCCTGACTTCAACTTCAGCACCTACTTCACCGACGTCAAGATCGGACACTTCGATTCGCTGAATGTCGCCACTCCGAACTTCTTCAAGGCCCTGAATGGGCTCATCGCCAGCGAACCGATCGATGCCTGGAAAGCCTATTTCCGCTGGCACGTGATCCATGGCTTGGCCATGGATCTGCCGAAGGCCTTCTTCGATGAGAATTTCGCGTTCTTCAACAAGACCCTGGCCGGACAGAAGGAGCCTCAGCCGCGCTGGAAGCAGTGCACCGCGCTCACCGATCGCGCCCTCGGAGAAGCCGTCGGCCAGGACTGGGTGAAGGAGAACTTTCCGCCCGCGGCCAAGGCCAGCATGGACCGGCTCGTTGCCGCCCTCGAGAAAGCTCTGGGTGACGACATCAAGACCTTGCCATGGATGAGCGACTCCACCAAGAAGGCAGCCGAAGAAAAGCTGGCCATGATCCGCAACAAGATCGGCTATCCGGAAAAATGGCGCAACTATTCCGGATTGAAAGTGGAACGCAACGACCTCGTCGGCAACGTCGAGCGCAGCAACGTCTTTGAGATGGATTGGAACCTGGACCACCTGGGCAAGCCTGTGGACGAGAAAGAGTGGGGCATGACGCCGCCCACCGTGAATGCCTATTACGATCCGTCGATGAACGACATCAACTTCCCGGCCGGCATCCTGCAGCCCCCGTTCTTCGACTTTAAGGTCGATCCGGCGGTCAATTTCGGCGGAATCGGCGTGGTCATCGGGCACGAAATGACCCATGGCTTCGACGACCAGGGGTCAAAATACGACGGCAAAGGCAATCTGCGCGAGTGGCAAACCGCCGAAGACCGCAAGGCATTCACCGAGCGCACAGACTGCGTCGCTGACGAGTACAGCGGATTTACGGCTGCTCCCGCGCACGATAATGTGGGCGAACAGAAGCTCAACGGAAAACTCACCCTTGGGGAAAACACCGCCGACAACGGCGGCCTGCGCATTGCCTACATGGCTCTGCTCGACACCCTCGCTTCCCAGGGCAAGACCATCCACGAGAAAATCGACGGCTATACCGAAGCTCAGCGGTATTTCCTGGGGTTCGCGCAGGTCTGGTGCCAGAACCAGACCGAGCAATCCGCGCGTCAGTCCGCACTCGTGGATCCGCATTCTCCTGGTCAGTGGCGGGTGAACGGCTCGGTTCAGAACTTCGACGAATTCGGCAAAGCCTTCGGCTGTAAGAAGGGCCAACCCATGGATCCGGAGAAGTCCTGCCGCGTCTGGTGATCTCGAAACGGGCGTGCAGTTCGGCATCGGCCTGCGCGCCCTTTAAGATGGCCTCAATCCTCGTCGGCATGCCCAGCAAGCCGTCCGTATTCAGAGAATTCAGAGCTCGACCGGGATGACGTTTTCTTTCGTCGAGCCGTCCAAGAATCAATCGCGCCCGAAGGAAAGCCGCACCGCCGTCGGAGCAGAAATTCGCCCCGCCACAGAAGGTTCCGCTGTCTGAACTGCGGGTATCGATTGGGTAGTTTGGCCCGATTAGGCACAACCTGCCCCGGCCTTTTACAATGCAGCAGGGATCCCATCCCAACCCAGCTCTGCTGCGGAAACAGCCAACCTGGCGGCATTGCCGGACCAGGATGAAGGAATCGCATGAAGTTGATGAAATTCGGCAAGACCCTTCTGATGATTGCCATCTCCGCCGGCATCATTCTGGGGGTTACGTCTTGCGTCCAGAGTTATACCGTTGGTTATCTGTATGTCACGGGAACGAACAACGCCGCAGCAAGCAATAACGGAATCATCAGCGGCTTCAAGATCGACCACAATCGGGGATCTCTCACAGCCATCAATGGATTGCCCGTTAGTTCGGGAGGAGCCAATCCAGGCCGCGCTGTCCTGCTTACCGGTGGTAACTTCTTGTACGTCCTCAACCGCGGAAAAAATTCGACCGGAACTCCGAACTGCACGCAGGCAGACCCTTGCTCCGGCGCCAACATCACCGTCTTCGCGATCGGCGGGAACGGGGTTCTTTCGCCCCAGGAGACATTCTTCACCCAGGGCATCAACCCGATTCGCCTGATCGCCGACGCGTCCGGAACGCACTTGTATGTTTTGGACGAAATTGCCCCTGACCCCACGTCCTGTGCGCTGGCGTTGGGCACCGGCGTTACCTCCTGCGGCGACATCACAGGGTTCACGATCGACCAGACAACCGGCAGACTGACCCTGATCCTCAACGCGCAGGTGACATCGGCAAGCGGAGCTCCGCTACCCTATTTCCCGATCCCGGCGAACCCGATCGACTTCGTGCTGTCTTCCAGCTACGTGATCTCCTTGACCGGAAACGCAACGACCGGAGACTCGGTATTCCCTTACACCTACAGCTCCGTGAACGGGCAGCTCACAGTCAACCAGAATAGTGCCCAGCCCTTGAACATCGGCCAGGCAACGGCGATCGTGGCGGCTGGCGGGTATGTGTATGTCCTCGACAACGAGGGGACGCTCGTATCCAACGGCGCAACCAGCCAGATCCTCCCCTTCACGGTGGGAACCAACGGCGCGCTGCAGCAGCAGACCGGCGGCGCGGTGCCCGACGACGTAACCGAGTCGAACCCCGTATATCTGGTTCTCGAGAGCAAGGGTAAGTGGGTGTACTTAGTCAACCAGGGGAACAACAACAACAACACCAACGCGCAAAGCGGCATTACGGGTTACGTGCTCGATCCGACAACCCACCAGCTCAGCGAGATCTCCGGCAGTCCCTGGGGCTCCGGGGCAGGCCCGCAATGCATGCTCGAAGACCCCTCCAGTCAGTTCATCTACACGGCAAACTTCAACGACTCGACTGTAACCGGGCGCGTCGTCGACCAGAATTCCGGCGTGCTCGACAACCTGCCGGGGAATGCCAACAAGAGTTACCCATTGAGCGGTCCGGCGGCATGGTGCGTAGTTACCGGGCGCACAAGCTGATTCCTTGGGGCTCGCCGGCAGGCCTGCAACCGTGCCGGCGAGTCGCAACCACCGGAATCACGTTTGCCTTGCGATGCTTTTTTGGCGAAAGGCCGTGCTCAATGCAATTTAGTCAGAGGAATTGAGGAGCCCTGACAAGCTCCGCGAACGAAAGATGCAGATGACGCTAAACAGATTGAGCCAGTTGACAGCGATTTCCGCCATCAGTCTGCTGGCAGCCGGACTCCTGACAGCCTGCAGCACACTGACGGTGGACTTCGTCTATGTGACCAGCGCAAAGGCTGCGGGCGCGAATAACTACGGCGAAATTGATGTCTTCGAGATCAATTCCGAATCCGGCAACATGCGCCACATCCCGGCTTCTCCGTTCCCTTCCGGCGGACGCAATCCGGTAGCAGAGGCAATTTCCCCCGACAACACCAACCTCTACGTCGTGAATCAAGACGACAACACGATCGTGCAGTTCGTGATCGGAAACGACGGCAAGGTTTATCCCCAAAATACGTTAAACACCCCCGGCGTTTTCCCCGTTGCCATGGCGACCGGAGGCAAACTCCTGTTTGTGGTGGATACCTACCAGCCATTGCCGAGCTGTTCCGTCGCTGCGCCATGCTCGGGCTCGATCGCAGTCTTCCCGATCGGCGCCGGCGACCAGCTGGGAACTCCGGTCGCGAACACCAGCATCAGCGCCAACTACTGGCCGCTGACCCTGCCGTCGAAGCCCAATGATGTATTGACGCCGACCGCCGTCGCAACGGCCGGTGCGGGTGCCTATGTCTATGTCACCGCTTTTGACGCCACCGCCGGCGGCGGTTACATTTTTGGCTTCAGCGTGAACGGGGACGGGACCTTGAGCCCCTTGAATGGCGGCGTCCCCTTCAATGCCGGTTCCCATCCATCGGCCATTGCCAGCGGTTCCGGGGGCAGTTTCATCTATGTCACTGATCTGGCAAACAACGGCGTATGGGCCTACTCAAACAATGCAGGCGTGCTCACACCGATCAGTGGAAGCCCCTTTCCCACTGGGAACGCTCCTGCCGCCCTGGTCACCGACGCGACCGGCAGCTATGTTTTTGTAGCCAATTCCCTTGATTCAAATCTGACCGTCTATTCCTCGACAAACGGCGTGCTCGCCGCTTTGGGAACGTTTACCACCGGAACGCAGCCGGTCGCGGTCGGCATCGATCCTTCGCTCAATCAATACGTCTATACCGCAAATTTTCTCGGCAACACGGTATCCGGATTTCAACTCAACGCGACCAGCGGAAACCTGCTGAATTCACAGTTTTCTCCGTATCCAGCGAATGCAAATCCAACGGCGGTCGCAGCGATTCCGCACGGAAAACCGAAGACCTAGCGGCAAGATCTCGACAAGAGAGCGCCGGGCTATCGGCATTGGATGAGTTAGCACCTCCCCGTGAAGCACTTTACGGGTTAACGCAAACACAGTGATTTCTGGGCTCGGGATGCAAGGCCCACGACGAAGGAAGCGCATGAAGTTGAGCAAATTGAGCCAGCTTGTTCTGGTCTCTGTTATCGGCCTTTTGGTGGCCACTCTTTTGACGGCTTGCCAGCTGGTCACCATTGACTATGTGTTCCTGGCGAGCGCGGCGGCCAGCGGAAATAGCGGCAACGGGCAGATCCAGACCTATGCAGTCGACTCGGAATCCGGCGCGTTGCGCATCGGATCGCCTGCCGTTTCTTCCGGCGGCGTGGATCCTGTCGCGATGTGCGTGAACGCGACCTATACCGACCTGTATGTCGCGCACGCGGGAAGCAACACCGTCGTCCATTTCGCAGTGGCAAGCAACGGCGTTTTGACCGCAAAGGACTCGGTCACCCTGAGCGGGCCTCCGGTCTCCGTCGCCGTCAGCTCCGCCGGAACCTATCTTTACGTCGTCTCGGGTTCGACTACCGCCACCCTGACGGAGTATTCGCTGTCTTCGGGTACCATCGGCTCCGTCGCCGCACAGGAGAGCCTGGTGATCCCGGGCTTTGCCACCGACGCGGTTGTTCCCACCGGCGTCAATGTGCTCGCCAACAACACTGAGATCCAAGGCAATGCGGTCTTCGCCACCGTCTATGACCAATCCGCCTACAATCCCGGCGGCTCCACGACCAGCACCGCGCACCCAGGGTGGGTCTTCGGATTTGCCATCGGATCCGGCGGCGCGCTCACACCGGCGAACGGAAGCCCCTACCAGGCTGGAGTCAAACCCACTGCGATCATCTCCGATCCGACCGATCGCTTTGTCTACATCACCGACTTCGCATCGAACCAGCTCATCGGCTACGGAATTCAGGGCGGCAGCACACTGAACTTCCTCATCAACGGACCCTTCAAGACCGGTAACGAACCGCAGGCGGTCGCCATCGACCCGCGCGGAAAATATATGTACGTGGCCAACGCGCTCGATTCGTCGGTGAGCGCTTACAACATCGACCTGACCACCGGAACCCCTTCGGCCGCGGTTAACGTAACCGGCAGCGCCATCAACACGACGGATACCGAACCGATCGCGATCTATGTCGATCCCGCGCTCGGAAGATTTGTCTACACGGCCAACTATCTGGGGAATTCGATCTCCGGATTCCGACTCAACCCGAATACGGGCAGCCTTGCTTTTTCGCAAGCCACGCCTTACCCATCCGATCAGAACCCGACAGCACTGGTCATCGTGCCCCATGGCAACCACTCGGTTGAAGCAGTAACTCCGTAGCGGAAGCAGCCTAAAATTGCCTCGGTGCCCAGCCCCTCGGCTGGGCATCCTGTTTCTGCCCTCCCGACCAACGCAAATCCTCAGGCGATCCCGCCTCCCGGAAGCTGGTTAGCCGGTCGCGTGCATCCATTTCCTTAACTGGCGCTGGACGGGCTTCTCAATGAAGTGGAGGGCAAAGAGCGCCATGAGAATGAGCAGAATGTAGCTGATCCACGGATCGAAGCGAACCAGACCGAATCGGTCAAGCACATGCGTGTCGTGAATCAGATTCCACATGTTGAAGTGAAGCAGGTAGAGACAGTAGCTGGCTTCGCCAACAAAGACGAACGGGCGCGCGCCAATCACAAGCGCCAACGGGTTCTCGCCTGCCAGTCCCAGGATGATGCATCCGAAAAATGGCATGAGCAGCCCGTCGTGCAGCAGCGCATACGGCATCGCGCCTGAAGCGAGGATTCCGAAGATCCCGCTGAATCCTGCCATCCCCAACCAGAACCGAAGAGCACCTGGACGCGGCATCACAGCATCCAGACCGGCCAGCAAAACCCCGAAAGTAAAGCTCGCCATGTGCGGAATCGGAGTGTACTTCAGCGCCTGAAGCCACGGTCCGTAACTGAAACGGTCCGGGTGCGGTATTCCGTCGGGGTTCAATACAATGTAAAGCGTTCCCGGGATGAGCCCGAGAAGCCACACAAAACCCAGCTTCCAAATATGGCCTGTGACCCGCTTCGGTTTCTTCCACGGCGCCATCCATGGGAAGACGACGTAGTAAAACGACTCGGCGGACATCGTCCAGGCCGGAGTGTTTAGAAACGTAGCAATCTCCGGAACCCATCCTTGCAGCAAAAGCGGGGCCAGACCGATTCCCGCCCAGAACATCGCATGCGTGTGCGAAACCCACTCCTGCGGCAGGGTTCGCCAGGCAAGCACCAAGCTTAGGATGTAAATCGGGTAAAGCCGGGTAAAGCGAGCCTTGTAGTAGCGGATCCTGTCGAACTGCCCTGCTCGCGCACGCTCCGAGTAGTTATAGGCCATCACGAAGCCGGACAGCAGGATGAAGTAACTCACCGAGGCATATCCTGCATTCACAATCGGCGCGAGCCAGCCAAACCACTGCGGATTGGAGAAATGGAAAAGGACGATATTAATGGCTGCAAAGCAGCGCAGGCCGGTCAATGCTTTCAGCGGGGCTGGCTTGCGATTCTCCACTGATGATTAGACGACTCCCCTGAACCGACTGGCGCAGGCCCGACTACAGGAGTCTCTGCACTGCCGCGCACAACTGTGGATCGACGGCCTAGGCCGTGACGAGCGATCCGACCTTCTCGCCGAGAACCACGCGGCGAATATTCCCCGGGTGGTTCATGTTGAAGATAATCATGGGCAGATTATTGTCCTTGCACAGGCTGACAGCGGTAAGATCCATCACCTTCAGGCCCTGCTTAAGGATATCCATGTAAGTGATCACATCGTATTTGACCGCGTCTTTCACGTGCACCGGGTCTGCATTGAAGACACCCTCGACCTTGGTGCCCTTCAGCAGTACATCGGCCTTGATCTCCATCGCTCGCAAGCTCGCCGCTGTATCGGTCGAAAAGAAAGGGTTTCCGATCCCCGCCGCGAAGATGACTACGCGGCCCTTTTCCAGATGCCGTACGGCGCGCCGCCGAATATAGGGCTCGGCAATCTGGTTCATAAAAACCGCAGTCATGACACGACATTGAACATCCCTGGCTTCCAGGGCGTCTTGCAGGGCAATTGCGTTAATCACCGTCGACAACATGCCCATGTTATCGGCAGCCACGCGGTCCATCTCTTTGGCTTGCTCGGCCACACCGCGGAAGAAATTGCCCCCCCCCACGACGATGCCGATTTCGACGCCCAGTGCATGAACGTCGGCCAATTCGGCGGTAATCTCCGACACCTTGTCGGCGTCCAGGCCAAATCCCTTGGGACCCGCTAACGCCTCGCCTGAAAGCTTGAGAATGATCCGCTTATACATGCCTTTTTGAGTATCGCATATGGCTTTTGCAAAGGCCTGGTTTATACGATGACTGACGAACACCCCGCGAAAATCGGTCCGTGCGCTAAGTCACGTAATCAAGCGACTGCACCATTTTCTGTGCATGCGGGTACCCTCTCACAGAACACAAGACAGCGCCGTCTCCAACCCCTCCTCTTTGCCAGCTCGCCATGAGGGCGGGGTTTCTGCGCATGGACCTTCTGCGCGAAAGCAACCAGGAGCGTTTTACCCACAAAAAAAGATCGAGGCGATTGCCTCGATCCTCTTTCGCTTTCCACGATGCTTACTCTGCCGCGGCTTCAACGGCTTTGGTCTGCGCGACAGTCCAGTCGGGTGCGCCGACCTTGAAACGCGCGAAGCGCCGTACGGTGATGTTCTCGCCGAGCTTGCCGACCTTCTGCGCGATGAGCTCCTTGATTGAGATCGCCTGGTCCTTGATGAAAGGCTGTTCGAGCAGGCAGACCTCCTCGTAGAACTTCGCCATCTTGCCGTCAACGATCTTTTCGATGACTGGCGCGGGTTTGCCGGTCGCGGCGGCCTGCGCGCGGTAGATCTCCTTCTCGCGCTCCAGATCTTCGCTCGTCACGTCCTCAGGCTTCACGTAGCGCGGATCGCTCGCCGCGATGTGCATCGAGATGTCCTTAAGCAGTTCCTGGAAGTCCTCCGTGCGGGCCACGAAGTCGGACTCGCAGTTCACTTCAAGCAGCACGCCGATCTTGCCGCCCGCGTGAATGTAGGTGCCCACCGCGCCTTCATTGGTGGTGCGCGCGGCTTTCTTCTGCGCCGAGGCCATGCCGCGCTTGCGCAGCACCACAAAGGCCTCTTCGATGTTTCCCTTGGTCTCCTGCAGGGCCTTCAGGCAGTCGCCCATTGGCGCGCCCGACTTCTCCCGAAGGTCCTTCACCAGCTTTGCATCAATCTTGTCCGCCACAGTCGTCATCTCGCTTCCTTCTCACTGAAAAATCTCGATTGCGGGCTTTGTATTCCATCGCGCCGAGGGCGCCATCGGACGCACCGCAGGTGCCATAAGAAAAGCGTGGTCCACATCCGGCGGCCACGCTCCTCTCAGTATGCGCACGCCTGTGCGCAGATATGATTAAAAGCCTTCCGCCACTTCCGCCTCGTCAAGAGCCGCAACCGCTGCCGGCGCCTTGCGAATGCCGCCGCCCAGCGCCGCTTCCAGGTCAACCTCGTCGCTCGGCGTTGCTTCGATCGCAACGTTCTCCTCGCCTGCAGGCTCTGCCGGCGCTTCTTCGACGAATGCCTTGTCGCCCACCAGGTTCACTCCCTCCGCAGCCGAGTCGGCAATCTTCGACGTGAAAAGCCGAATCGCCCGCAGCGCGTCGTCGTTCCCTGGGATCACGTAATCGACCACGGTCGGATCGCAGTTCGTGTCGACCACTGCGACCACAGGGATCCCCAGCTTCCGCGCTTCCTTCACGGCGATCGCTTCGTTGTTCGAGTCGACCACGAAGATCGCATCCGGAAGCCGCTTCATCGTCTTGATGCCGGCCAAATTCGCTTGAAGGTGCTTCCGCTCGCGCTCGAGCCGGATCACTTCTTTCTTGGTCAGCAGCTCATAGCGGCCATCCACAGCCATTTCATCCAGTTCCTGAAGGCGCTTCACCGACTTCTGCACGGTCACCCAGTTGGTGAGCAGTCCGCCCAGCCAGCGCTGGTTGATATACGGCATGCCCGCGCGCCCCGCCTCTTCTGAGATGGCATCCTGCGCCTGGCGCTTGGTGCCCACAAAGAGAATGGTTTTGCCGCTCGCGCAAAGATCCGTGACGAACTTCGACGCGTCCTTGAACAGCTTCAGCGTCTTCTGCAGATCGATGATGTAGATCCCGTTGCGCTCCCCAAAGATGTATTCCTTCATCTTGGGATTCCAGCGCTTGGTCTGATGCCCGAAGTGCACACCCGCTTCGAGCAGCTCCTTCATTGTGATCGTGGCCAATGGCCCTCCTTCGTGGATTGCATCCGGGCGGTACCGCCGGGCCCGGATTGAACCCGCTATCGCGGGGATTGATGAAACCAGCTGTTAGCCTTCGCTATCAGCCCGTAGCTTGCTCGTGCCTGGCCGCCGCATGAGGAAACCCAAGACTGCCGGCGCGACCGGGAAAAAGCTGACGGGGAATGGCCAGGGGCTAAAGCTCCCAAGCGCATTAGCGCTTGCTGAACTGGAACCTCTTGCGAGCACCCTTCTGCCCGTACTTCTTGCGCTCCTTGACGCGCGCATCGCGGGTCAACAGGCCTTCAGCCTTGAGCGCCTTTCTCAACTCCGGATTGAACTGGATCAATGCGCGGGCCACGCCCATCTTGACGGCATCGGCTTGTGCGGCAACTCCCCCGCTCCCGACAGTCACAACTACGTCGAAGTTCGACGACATCTCGGCCACCGCCAGCGTCTTCTTCGCCGAAACACGCTGCTGCTCGGTGACAAAGTATTCGTCAAAAGCCTTGCCGTTCACCTTCCACTCGCCCGATCCGGGGCGAAGGAATACGCGGGCAATCGCCGACTTCCGGCGGCCCGTCCCGTAGTATTGAACCAGATCTGCCATTCTTCTCGTTAGCTCCCAGCCGTCAGCTCTCAGCCTTCAGCTTGTTCTTGCCTGCTTCAAATCTCTCAACTCGCCTTCGACGTCTTTGCTCTCGACAGAGAACCTGGCGGCTGATAGTTATCCAACCTGTAGTTCCACCGGCTGCTGCGCGGCATGGGGATGTTTGTCCCCGCGATAGACCTTAAGCTTGGATCCCATCGCCCGACCGAGCTTCGTCTTGGGCAGCATGCCCTTGATGGCCTCTTCCAGAACCTTCTCCGGCTTGCGGTTGATGAGGCGCGTGAACGACTCTTCGCGCAAACCACCCAGATATCCCGTGTAGCGGCGATACACCTTGCTCTGGCTCTTGAGACCCGTCAACCGAACCTTGTCGGCATTGATCACGATCACGTGATCGCCGGTATCGATGTATGGCACGTATTGCGGATTCAGCTTTCCGCTCAACACGCTCGCAGCCTTGGTCGCCAGCCGCCCCAGGGTCTGTCCCTGGGCATCCACGACGTACCACTTGCGGCTGATCTCCTTGCCGCTTGGAACAAAGGTCGACATCTCTCTTTTGCCTCGCAATCCCATGCCGGCACATCACTTCGAATGCCGCCGGTCCAACAAAACTTCTCGCGCAAAGCGCCTTCGCCCGCGCAAAATGTGCGGGACTCGACTCCACCCACTGCCAAACAACACTGTTCGGGTGAGGATCGCCGGAACTGTTCCCCGATCCGGGGCTCCGGGTTGCTCTGGATCCATCCAACTACGAATCCACAACCGGCAACCTGTTTTGGCAGGCCCCTTACCGATCGAAGGGCTTGTCAAACGGGTCAAGTGAACGGAACACAGACCCCAGGCACAGTACCGCGCAAGGAATTCAGGATAACCGAATTAAGGTGCAGAGTCAACGAAACCCAGGCCCAGGATTTGCCCTTCCTTCAAGACCCTCGTGCGCGGCGGCGCTAAACCCACCCCCCAGAGGACGCGAAACCCGTCAGTAACGTGCCGAACCCCTCCCATCCGCACTAACTACCTTATCTCCGTATAAATTAAAGACAGCTTGAGGAACCGATGAGGGGCAAACTGTTACGCATCCTGGCCGTGCTTTGCCTCCTGGGCATCGCGGTCTGGGTGCTCGACTCCAGCGCCAAGGGGATGAGCGGGGCAGCGGGCGGACGAGATTTCATCGCCTATTGGGCGGCCGGCCAGCAATTGGTACACGGCGCCAGTCCCTATGACGGCCCCGCAATCCTGAAACTGGAAGCGACCGCGGGCCTCACTGGGAACCGCCCGGCTTTCATGCTGAACTTGCCCATTGCTTTCTTTCTGGCATGGCCGCTCGGTTTCGTGAGCTCCAGCCTGGGCATGATTCTGTGGACCCTGGCAATCGTTGCCAGCCTGATGGTCTCGGTCCGCATGCTTTGGATCCTGCTCGGAAGGCCCGAAGGCAGGCTGCACCTGCTTGCCTATTTGTTCGCGCCCGTGTTGGCGTGCCTTATGGCCGGCCAGCTCGGCACCTTCATGCTGCTGGGAGTGGTCGCTTTCCTCTACTTCCATGAAACCCGGCCCTGGCTCGCCGGCGCCGCCCTGCTGCTGTGCGCCATCAAGCCCCACTTGTTTCTGGCCTTCGGCGTCGTGATCGTCGCGTGGGCGCTTTGGCAAAGAGCGTACCAGGTATTGGCGGGGATTTCCGTGGCCCTCGCGGCGAGCTTCGGCTTTTCCGTCCTGGTTGACCGCCAATCGTGGTCGCAATATAGCGCCATGATGCGCAGCACAGAGAAAGTTCTACAGGAGTTCATTCCTACATGGAGCGTGATGCTCCGGGTCCTCATCGATCGGAACGCAGTGTGGCTGCAGTTTATGCCCATGATTGCGGGAGCGATTTGGGGACTTTGGTTCTTCTGGTCGCGGCGCAATCGATGGAATTGGATGGAGCATGGCCTCCTGTTGTTGATCGTTTCGGAAATGTGCTCAGCCTATGCGTGGTTCACCGATGAAGTGGTCCTGTTGCCGGCCATTTTGGCGGCGCTTTATCGTGCAGAAGAAAACGGCCGCTCGCTCTGGGTCTTCGCCATTCTCACCGGCGCGGCGCTCGCCGAAGTCATGACCCAGGTCCAGATCATTACGCCGTTCTATCTTTGGACCGTGCCGGCATGGCTGGGATGGTATCTCTACGCGACACGGAATTCCGGGCCAAAGACAGTCTCCGCATCCGAAGGCGCCCCGAGCCGCGTTGGATAAGCGCCGGCCACGAATCGTGCCTCAAGTCGGGTTTACCGAATCCGATGTGCTCTACGACTTCGGAGCCATGCGTGCGTCGGGTAACCCCATGCAACGCTTCATTGCCAGGATTTCCCCCAACTTCTCATCGGGAATGAAACTCAGCGGTTTGCCGATTTGCTGCGCGATGAGATAGGTCTGGCAATAATTCTCGAGAATCTCGACCAGCCACTCCGCATGCGTAACCGTGTCGGCCCAGCAAACAATCCCGTGGTTGGCGAGGAGAATCGTGTTGTGATCGCGGATGTAGGGAAGAACGGTTTCCGCGAAGGCCTGAGTCCCCGGTGTCTCGTAGCGCGCCACGGCCGAAGGGCCGATGAAGACTTCGTATTCGGGTATCAGTCCGATCGGCGGAGTCGTCCCCGTGATCGCGAAGGCCGTTGCGTACGGCGGATGGCAATGAACGACCGCGCGAGCCTGCGGGTTGGCTTTGTAGATTTCGAGATGAAGCAGCAGTTCGCTGGTTCGCTGGCCCTTGCCCGCGAGCATGTTGCCATCGAGATCGCATATGCAGAGGTCGTCCTGCTTGAGATCTCCCTTGCTCATCATCGTAGGAGTGCATAGGACAGAATCGGCGCTCAGGCGCGCGCTGATGTTTCCGCCATTCCCGTCCACGTAGCCGCGCTGCCAAAGCTTGCGTCCCGCGTTGACGATCTCCGCGCGGAGCCCCGCCGAATCGGCGGACTCTGCCCTCTCCAGCAGATCTGCGGTTTCATCCTCAACCCAAACCATGTCCCTTTCATCTTCAGTGACTCGATCGGTTTGCTGTTTCATGACTGCCTCCGCTCCGCCGCCTGACAGAATCTGGACGGAACTGGAATCCGATAGCCCACACCGAAGGTATAAGCCGGGCTCGTACCCACGGCACGTGATATCGATCACCGATGCCAGAAGTCGTGGCGGCCGTTGGCAGCCTAGCTTGCCGGAATAAGCTTGCGCTGCAACTCTTCGAGCGTCTGCCCCTTGGTCTCGGGATAGACAAAAAGAACCGTCACGAACTGAACCACGGTCATGATGGCAAAGAAGACAAAGGGCGTTGCCGTGCTCATCAGGTTCACGACCACCGGGAATTCCAGCTGGATGAGCGTGTTCATGAACCAATGGCTGGCGCTGCCCACGCCCTGGCCCTTGGAACGCACCGACGTTGGGAATACTTCGCCGATGTATACCCAGATGACGGCGCCCTGCGAAACCGAGAAGAACGCGATGTAGGTCACCAGAAGCCAGAGAAGCGAGCTCTGATGCGAATGCGTTCCGAATACCCAGGCAACGCCTGCAAGGCAGCAGGCAGTGCCGGCTGCCCCGATGAGCAAGAGGGTTTTGCGGCCAAGCTTGTCGATGAGAGACATGCCGACCAGAGTGAAGAGGAAGTTGGTCGCGCCGATGACAATGGCTTGCTGGTCGCTCGAGATCTGGCTGAAACCGGCGGCGCCGAAAATGTTGTTGATGTAGTAGAGAATGGCATTGATGCCGGCGAGTTGGTTGAAGGCCCCGATGCTGATGGCCAGAAAAAGCGGGCGACGATACTTCCACTGGAATACGCGTTCGTGGGCTGTGGCGTGTTCCTGGGCCAGGGCGGCGCGAATGTCGGCAAGCTCGGAGTCAGGGTTTTGCTCTCCCATCATCTTCAATACGGCCCGGGCTTCATCGATGCGGTCACGCGACGCAGACCAGCGCGGGCTGCGTGGAATGCCGAAAAGCATGACGAGGAAAGCAACGGCGGGAATACCGGCGATGCCGACCTGCCAGCGCCATTCGGTGGCCCCAAGGTGCAACGTACGGATCACATAGTTCGAGGTGTAGGCCAACATGATGCCGAATACCACGTTGAATTGGAACGCGGCTACCAGGCGGCCGCGCCACTTGGCGGGCGCGAGCTCCGCGATATAGACCGGACCAAGAACGGAGGAGGCGCCGATGCCGAGTCCGCCGATGAAACGGAAGACGAGGAAAGATGTCCAGCCCCATGCCAGACCGCAACCAAGGGCGGAGATAACGTAGAGGATGGCAGTAATGCGCAGCGTCTCACGGCTGCCCAGCTTTTGACCGACTTGCCCGGCGCTCAGCGCACCAATGACCGTGCCGACGAGGCCGATCGCGACGGTGAAACCCTTGTTCTGCGGATTCAGTCCATAGAGCCTCACCAGAGCATCGATGGCTCCTGCGATCACGACTGTGTCAAAACCGAAGAGAAGACCGCCGAGCGCTCCTGTCAGAGTCGCCTTCATCAGGTTCAGGTTGGGTCGCATCGTTGAGGGCCTCTTGGAAATCTTCAACATCGTACAGACTGTGCCATGACCCTGCAAACCGGTGCGCGCTTGCTTCCCCTCGCGCCTTCAAAATCCTCTGAAGAAAGTCGCTTGCCCCCGAAACGGCTTGGTACCATCGCGTCAGGGCCGCGGCCGCACCCGGAACCGGGGGGTGCGGATCGGCCCGATTTTTGCGAAAAGGATTATTCCTCATGACCTGCCTTCCTACTCTGCTGAAGTCCGCCGTCGTCTTCGATTGGAAAAAGCAACTGGTCCCGTGCGTCGCCGTCCTCGCGGCAATCACGCCCTGCTTCGGGCAAAGCACCCCGGCTCCCGCTCCGGACCCGGATGTCGTCGTGCTAAGCAATGGCGACACGCTTCATGGAAAGCTCGTCAGCGTCTTGCAGGGCAAAGTAACCTTCCACAGCGATCCTCTCGGCGACGTTTCGCTCGGCTGGGACAAGATCAAGGAGCTGCACACCACCCAGAAATTCGCTGTGCTCGACAAGAACGTGAAGCTGCGCGGCCGGAAGAGCACCGGGAACATCCCTGCCGGCACACTCGAGGTTGAGAACCAGGCGGTGACCGTGCAGACAGAGAGTGCGCCTCCGCCGCCGCCGATCCCGGTCAAGGACACAGTGTTCATCCTCGACCAGGCCACGATTGACAAGCAACTTCACCATGCGCCAAGCATTCTGGCGGGATGGAACGGCGCTGCCACAGCGGGGGCGACGCTGGTGACTGCAACCGAGAATCAGTACACCGTTTCAGGCGGCTTTGGGCTGGTCAGAGTCGTGCCGACGGTCACCTGGCTCAATCCGCGCGATCGGACGTCCCTTGACTTCACCGGCTCATACGGCAAGATCACCGAGCCCGGGTACACAAATCCTGGTCCACCGCCCACCGCCGTACCGTCGGTCACGACCAAGTCTGCGATCTACCACGCGGACGCCGAGCGGGACGAGTACTTCTCATCGCGCGCATACGGTCTGATACAAACCGCGTTCGATCACAACTATTCACAAGACCTGAATCTGCAGCAGATCTACGGTGGCGGCATTGGCTGGACCGTTCTGAAAACCGCGAAGCAAGAAGGCGACTTGAAAGCAACGATCCAGTACGAAAAGCAGCAATTCATCAGCGGAACGGGCAGCACCAATCAGAACCTGATTGGCTCCACGTTTGGAGCCAGCTACGTATTGCACACCAGGCTCGTCACCTACACTCAGGGACTCGCTTTCATTCCCGCGTACAACAATGAAAGGGCCTATTCGGCCGACGAGACCAACACGTTTGCCTTTCCCGCATACAAGAACCTCGGCTTCTCTGTTGGCACCATCGACTCCTATCTGAACGACCCGCCAACCTCATTGCCTCCGACCAAGCGGAATTCGTTCCAATTCACCATGGGACTTACTTACGCCATCAAGTCGAAGTACTAGCAGCCGAGATCGCGATTGTCTCCACTTGCCTCCAGAAGGAGTAAATCGATAAAGTCACACCAACACGATGTAACATCGTCGGCTGACGGTGGTAGTGTCGTCCGTGTAATCTCGGTGGCTGCCGATTTGTCTCGCGGCTGGCAACGACTGGAGACACAATGTTCGGGAACAGCGGTCGCATGGCTCTTCGCCAAGGGCTATCTCTTTTGCCGTTTTTCACTGTGTGTGCGTTGGCCTCGGCGCAACAACCCCCTTATTTGAACACCAGCCTTCCTCCGGCGGAACGCGCGCACGATCTCGTCGGGCGCATGACGCTGGAAGAGAAGGTGAGTCAACTCGAAGATTGGGCCACGGCCATCCCGCGGCTGGGTATTCCCGATTATCAGACGTGGAACGAGGCGCTCCACGGTGTGGCACGCGCGGGCTACGCAACCGTCTTCCCACAGGCAATCGGGATGGGCGCAACCTGGGACCCGCAGATCGTCCACGGCATGGGAGAGATTATTTCCGACGAAGCCCGCGCCAAGTACAACCAGGCTCAACGCGAAGATAACCATCGCATCTTTTTCGGGCTCACGTTCTGGTCGCCTAACATCAACATCTTTCGCGATCCGCGCTGGGGGCGAGGCCAGGAGACCTATGGCGAAGATCCGTTCCTGACCGGGCGCATGGGCGTGGCCTTTGTGAAAGGCGTGCAGGGCGACGATCTGAATCATCTGCGCGCGGTCGCTACCAGCAAACATTTCGCCGTGCACAGCGGACCGGAGACGCTGCGTCACGGCTTCAACGTCGACCCCAGTCCACGCGATCTGGAAGAGACCTACCTCCCCGCGTTTCGCGCCACCGTGACCGAAGGCCACGTGCAATCGGTCATGTGCGCCTACAACTCGATCGACGAGTGGCCCGCCTGCACAAACAAGATGCTGCTGCAGCAGCACCTCCGGGACGCATGGGGATTCAAGGGCTTTGTCGTCTCCGATTGCGGCGCGATCGTTGATGTCTACGAAGGCCACAAGAAAACCAATGACATTACCCACGCGGCTGCGCTCTCGATCGACGCCGGGACCGATCTCTCGTGCAGCATCTGGGCCCCCGGCTTCAACTCCCTCACCGAGGCCGTGCATCAGCACCTGGTCACTGAAGATCAGATCACCAAAGCCGCGGAGCGGCTCTACACCGCTCGGATCCAGCTGGGACTTTTCGATCCGCAAGGCTCAAACCCTCTCGACAAGATTCCGTTCTCCGATGCAGCTTCTCCCCTCCATCGCGCCACATCCCTGAAAGCTGCCGAAGAGAGCATTGTGCTCCTGAAGAACAATGGCGCCCTGCCGTTGAAGACCGCCCCCGGCCACATCGCGGTCATCGGTCCGACCGCCGATCTGCTGCCATCGATTCTGGGGAATTATGTCGGCACTCCCGTGCATCCAGTAACACCGCTCGAGGGGTTGATGGCGCACTTCAGGAGTTCGCCGATTCTCTACGCACAAGGCTCAACGCTCGCCGAAGGCGTCGGAGTTCCCGTGCCCCGCACCGCCTTCGGCCCGAATCAAGGGTTGAAGACTGAGTTCTTCGCAACCGCTGATTGGACGGGAAGGCCCATCACCGTCACGCGCGAGCCGGAAGTCCAGGCGGATTGGGAAAACGCCAAGCCAACCCCTGAGATCGACACCACCGACTACTCTGTGCGCTGGAGCGGCACTCTCACCGCGCCTGCGCCCGGCCACTACGTCTTCACCATTGAATCCGGCGACAGCTTTCCTTATTCGCCCAGGGAATCGTACCGGTTGATGCTTGACGGCAAGGTCCTTGGCGAAGGCAGTCTCCGGGCAGGCCAGGATCTCTCCGCGATGGGCTCCTTCAAAGCGTCTGCCGGCGCGTCGCCGACTGCTCCGCCGGTGATGAACTCTCCCTACGTACCGTCGATCCCGTTTGATTTTGCGGATACAAAGCCGCATACATTCATCCTCGAGTATTCGCATGCCGGCGACCGCTCCGGCGGCGGCGTAACCCTGAAATGGCAAGCTCCGGCGCAGGCTCAACTCGACGAGGCTGTCGCGCGCGCGAAGCAGGCCGATGTCGTCGTCGCATTCGTTGGGCTCTCGCCACAGCTCGAAGGCGAAGAGATGAAGATCAAAATCGACGGCTTCGACGGTGGCGACCGCACGAGTATCGATCTGCCCGCACCGCAGCAAAAACTGCTGGAAGCGCTGGTGGCGACAGGCAAGCCGGTCGTCGTCGTCCTGCAAAGCGGAAGCGCCGTCGCTCTGAATTGGGCCAACGAACACGCCGCGGCGATTCTCGAGGCCTGGTACCCGGGTGTGGAGGGCGGCACGGCAATCGCCCGCACTCTCGCCGGACTGAACAACCCCGCCGGCCGGCTTCCGGTCACGTTCTATGCCAACCTTGATGCCTTGCCCGCATTCACTGACTACAGCATGAAAGGTCGGACCTATCGCTACTTCACCGGGAAGCCTTTGTGGGGTTTCGGATACGGCCTGAGCTATTCGACCTTCCAATACGGCCCCGTGAAACTGTCAGCCGATACGCTGAAGGCGGGCGATGCCCTCACAGCAACCGTCTCCGTGACCAACACCAGCACTGTCGGAGGCGACGAGGTGGTGGAGGCCTATCTGAAAACGCCGCAGGAAGGGGGGCCGGTTCATTCCCTCGTCGGGTTCGAGCGCGTGATGATCGCCGGCAGAACCACCAAAGAAGTCACGCTCCATATCGACCCGCGCTCGATCTCGAGCGTGGACGACCAAGGCAATCGCTCCATCCTTGCAGGCAAATACACGCTGACCATTGGCGGAGCACAGCCCGATGAAACGCAGGCAAAGTCTTCAGCGGACTTCACGGTGACCGGGACTGCCGGGCTGCCGAAATAGAGCCGGCTCCTGCGGGCACATGCACCATAGAAAATGGGCGGCAGAGTCTTCCTCTGCCGCCGCCCTGTCCCTGGGTTGTCTTGAAAGCACTGCAAACCTGCGATGAATCAAATTCGTTGCCCGTTATTGCAGGAGCTTGGTCACTTCCTGCTGCACTTGGTTGGCTTGAGCGAGTGCCGCGATGCCGGTCTGGCTCAGGATCTCGTACTTCGACATGTTTGACGTCGCCGAAGCATAGTCCGTGGCCTGGATCGCATTCTGCGCTGAAACCACGTTTTCCTGCTGCGTGCTCATCACCTGGCTGATGGAGTTCAGCGTGTTGATCTGCGCTCCGATGTATCCGTCCTGCGCAGCTACATCGCTGATGGCCACGTTGAGCATGTTGAGCGCGGCTTCGGCATCGGCCTGGTTTTCTAGGTCGGTAGTGTTCAATGCCTGGCCTGGGCCGTCGGTATAGCTCATCGTGGCAGTTCCACCGCTCCCACTGGTGTCGCCGGTGAAAGATGCAGGAGCAGCGGACGACTGGCCAGTTGCCGAGTCCGCGACATCCGGGGCAGCATCGGGTGTTCCCAGGCCGGAGTTCGTGATCCCAACCGAATAGTAGCCTGGCGACGCAACGAAGTTCGTTGTGGCGTTCGCAGTTGTGCTGGAGACACCCGTGCCCGTGATTGAGACGGAAGGATCGGCCGAAGTAAACGTCAGACTGCCCGCGTTCGCTCCGATGGACGCAGTGATGCCGTATCCGCCGTTATTGATTGCGGTCATCAGAGTAGAAATCGTGTAGTTAGTCCCGCCGTTGCCGTTGGCGAGATTAATCGTGCTGGTACCGCCGTCCGCGCCTTTGATGGTGAGGGTGCCCGTGAGGACATCCCCGCCGCCAGTTACAGTGCCGGTGTCACTCAAGCTGCCTACCAACCCTGGGGTCACGCCGTTTCCTACCCCCGCACCGGTACTCGTAATCTCGATCCCCGATTCCAGGCCGGCGGCCGAATCTCCCGCGGCCTTTCCCGTCGTGAAGGTGGCGGTCAAGCCAAGCCCTGAATTGTTGATGGCGTTTATCAGCCCTTGAACCGTGTCGTTTGTACTGGCCTGGCCAACGCCTACGCTGATGGTTGTGGGTGTCACCACGGTCGTGTCATTCGGTCCCGCCACCAAATAATTGACATCAATCGTGGTCGTGGCACTCGCGAGCGCGTCGTTGGCGGTTGCAAGTCCGGCGCCGGAGGGTGACGTCGAGAGGTTGATAAATACGTTGTTCGAGCCGTCACTGTAAGCCATCGCACCGCCCGTATCGCCCACGCTGGCTTGCGACAGGGTGCGAATATTCAGGTCGTCAACCGAGGAACCAGCCGTGGACGAATCGCCCGTGTAGATGGCCACAATGTTTCCATCGAACACCTGCTCCTGGTTGTAGGTGGTCGTCTGCCCGATGTTGTTTATCTCGGCCAGGATCGACTGGTATTCCTGATTCGCAGCGCCCTCCTGGGTGCCGTTGAGGGTGCCGTTCGAGGCTTCAGTAGCCAGCGTAATGGCACGGTTGAGCAGGTTCGTCACTTGCGATAGAGCACCGTCGGCGACTTGTAAAAGACCCACCCCCTCTGTCGCATTGGTCTCGGACTGAGTTAATGCGGCGGAATTGGCCGCGAGTCCGTTGACCAGAGAAAGCCCGGCCGCGTCGTCCGCGCCGGAATTGATGCGCGACCCGGAAGAGAGCTGCTGTAAGACCTGCTGCAGGCTGTTGTTGGTGTTATTCAGATTGTTTTCTGCGTAGATTGCCGAGAGATTGTTCAAAACACCGAGGGCCATGGGAATACGCTCCGTTCTGATGCCAGTGTGTGCGCCCAAGCCCCGGTGTTTCTTTGCTTTCACCAGGTGCACCGCTTCCCGGTGGGCGTTCCTTAGCATCTGCACTGTTCATCGGTGCGACACTCTGGGACTTTAGTCATTTTTTGCGATCCACCTTTCGACATTCTGGCGGGAAATCGCGCACATACGTCTCGAACCTACGCAGCACATGTCCGACAGCAGGTCGCCGTTGTCAAGAAACGATGCATGGCAATGTTCAGGTTTTGGCCACAGCCGCCGAGGTCGGACTCAAACATCACAACTCCCGCACCCTCCCCTCTCAGTTCACAACAAAAAACGGCGGCGAGAGGATCGCCTCACGCCGCCACCGGTGTTAACAACAACCGTAGTTGCTCTCTGCCAAACTCTGCTTAGAAATTGCCCCCCGCGCCAGGCGCGCCCCCCGTCGGAGGCCCATCGTCAACCATCCCTTGCGGGCCTGGTCCCGGAGGTGGAGGATTCGGTTCATTTGCGCCCGGGCCATCCGACCTGCCCCGCCGCTCGCCCTGCCGCCACATCTCGCGTCCGCGGTTTTGCCGAAACGCCTGCACCTGCTTCCACTGATCGGGCGTCAGTTTGCCCCGCAGCGCGAGAAGATAGCGCGCGTTTGCTTTTTCCAGTTCCGCGCGTGCCTGCGCTACCTTGTCGATCTGCGAGAGAATCGACGACTCGTTGGGCTGGTCTGCGTTGACCAGGGGCTCCAATGCCAGCTCCGCCTTGGC
Organism: Occallatibacter sp.; assembly: GCA_035508975.1. Lineage (GTDB taxonomy): Bacteria > Acidobacteriota > Terriglobia > Terriglobales > Acidobacteriaceae > Telmatobacter. Next base: position 83,817 of record DATJMC010000066.1, on the reverse strand, counting down.
GAGGTTGGCGTGCAGATCAATCAGCGTTTCCCGGTGCTGGAGAAGAATCTGGTCGAACGCCTTGCGCTGATCATCGGTCAGCTTGAGTCGATCCACAATCTTCGGATTGTTCCACCAGCGCCCTTCAAATCCGCCGCCACCAAAAGCCCGCTCAAAGGGCGGACGATGCCCTCCAAATCCGGGATCGCCGCCCATGGGCCCAGGTCCACCACCCGGACCTTGGGCAAATGCCCCAACTGAAGCAAAAATCCCCACAATCGCCCATCCCACCGTTGACGCAATCGAACGCTTCATTCCATCTCCTTCGCCTTACTCCCCACTGCTTCTCATTTTTGGTTTCGCATCACATCACTGCGCTGAACTCGTTGAACTCTCGTCGCTGAGTTGTTCCAGCGGCTCCATCGCGCTGGGCACTTCGCGGGAAACATCGGAGTCCACGCTGGCCAGCATCTGTTCCTCCTGTTGAGCAGTCTGCTCCGCGCGTTGCGCGGCCCTCTCCCGCAGCTCTGCCGCCGCCCGTTGCGCCGCGCGGGCAGCAACGACCTCAGCCTGATGATGCGCGTAAAAACCGGCCGAAAGCGTTCCTGCCAGCAGAAGCGACGCCAGGCTCCAGCCCACGGCCAACTGCCACGACTTCCGTATGACGATCTCCCGGATCGTGCGGGGCCGGTTGTACATCGCATCGCCCCAGGCATGCACGCTTGCTTTGAAATTCTCCAGCGCCTGCTTCAGCTCAGAATCCAATGCTTCACCGTCAGCCGGATCTTCGTCGCGGCTCTTCAATCGCGTCCAGCTCATCGCTTTCCTCCCAACTCGGCACGCACTCTCGTCAGCGCGCGCGAAAGATGCGCCTTAACCGTACCCTCGCTCAGCCCCGTTGTCTGGGCAATTTCAGCCAGTTCCAGTTCCTCGACAAAACGCAGCAAAAACACCGTCCGCTGCCGCTCGCTCAGGTCTTCTACTGCCCGCCAAACCTGCCTCACGCGTTCGCGGGCCAGAAGCGTCTGCTCCTGTGAGCTCTCGCTGCTCGGCAGCCAGTCGCTGGCCTCGTCAAGGTCGATCGCATTGGAGCGCGTCTGCCGCCAGAACTGCATCCGCCGATTGCGCCAATGGTCCTTTTGGAGATTGATCGCAATGCGCATGAGCCAGGTCATCGGGCTCGAATCGCCGCGGAAATTCCCCCAGTTCCTATGCGCCTTGAGGAAGCACTCCTGAGTTAGCGTTTCGGCCAAATCGACATCGCGTGTCGAAGCGAGAAGAAACCGGAAAATCTGTGCCCGGTGATTCTCCACAACGCTCGAAAACTCTTGCGCGGCACGCTCGTCCGCCCGGGCCATGGTCATTCGATCCAATGTAGTGCAGGCCGCCATCACTCTGGTAGACGCCTGCCCGTCGAGCGAGTTTACAGCGGCTCGGGAAATGCGCGGGGATTCCCTGAAGCTTGAGCTCGGCGCCCTGCGACGATCAAATCTGAGGCGTATGAGCGCGGACCTGGTACACCCGCGGTCACTCCGACTTGAAGCTGTTAGACTCGGTTGGTAAACGCTTTCCGACCGTCGGCTCAAGGCAAGGATGTTTCCCATGTTGCTCGAATCACTCCGACAACAGGTTTTGCGGGCCAACCTTGAAATCGCCCGCCGCGGCCTCGCTCCGCATACCTTCGGCAACGCCAGCGGAGTCGACCGCTCGGGAAAAACGCCGATGGTGGTCATCAAGCCAAGCGGGGTTGACTATGCCCGAATGACGGCCTCCGATCTCGTCGTGACCGACCTCGAAGGCAGAATCATCGACGGGGTTCTGCGCCCGTCCAGCGACCTGGATACGCACACCCTCCTCTACCGGGAGTTTCCGCAGATCGGAGGAGTCGTCCATACCCATTCCGAATTCGCGACTTCGTGGGCGCAGGCCCGCAGGCCGATTCCCTGCCTCGGCACCACTCATGCCGACTACTTTCACGGACCCGTCCCCGTGACCGATCCCCTGACCGCCGAAGAAGTCTCCGGCGGCTACGTGCGCAATACCGGCGCCGTCATTGTCCGCCTGTTTCGCGCGGCAGGTTTGGACCCGATTGCAACCCCCGGAGTCCTGGTCGCCGGTCATGCTCCTTTTGCCTGGGGAAAGGACGTCTCAGAAGCTGTGGAGCATGCCGACGTCCTGGAGTACGTTGCCAGATTGGCTTTCCGCACCATCCTGCTCAATGATTCCGCGGGCCCGATTCCCGCGCATGTGAGCCAGCACCACTATCTGCGCAAGCACGGGCCCAACGCCACCTACGGCCAGCGCTGATCCTTTGCTCCAAAAATCGGGATTTGAAAAGGATTCAAGCAGCCGATTGACGTTTCATACGGTGCAGGAGCCGGACCAGAACCGGTTGAAAAGCCGCCAAATCGATCATACAATTTTCTGTAGCCTAATCCCTTTCGATGTAGCTCACTTATTGTTTTTTGCATTTCTTGACTGCGGAAGGAGTGACCTTTCGCCATCTGCATCGTCACTATCTCGCATCTTCTCAGACGATTGCAGCGAGGCACGGAACGGCTTTCTATCCACAAATGCATGGCAAGCTACGTGCATAAACTAGCAGGTTGACCCTGGGTACTCCTCTGATGGAGACAAATCTCTTCAACCGTTTGCAGGCGACACTCCTGGCTGTGGCAACAGTCGGGCTTGTGCTGCTCGCGGTGTTGAACTTCCGGCAAGAGAATAGTTTCCAGCAGCCGAACGATGGGGTTTGGTGGGCAGAGGCGGCCAACGGCTCAGGCCTGGTCGCCACAAAGGTCCCCGGGGACAGTCCAGGCCAGCGCTACGGGATCCGGCAAAACGATCTTTTAACTGCCGTAAACGGGATTCCCGTCGAGCACGTCGCCGATCTGGAGCGGGAGCTCTACCGTACGGGTGCCTGGAGCAAAGCAAACTACTCGATCACGCGCCAGGGCATTCAACTGGATGAGCCGGTAGTCGTCATCCCCGAACCGCCCGACCGGAGCGTGCAGCAGGCCCTGCGCATCATCGGCCTGATCTACCTTGCGATCGGCATTTATGTCCTCTTCCGCCGCTGGACCGCGCCGCGCGCGACGCACTTCTACGTCTTCTGTCTCGCGTCCTTCGCCCTCTATGCACTGAAGTACACCGGAGCCCTTAATAGCGCGGGCCAATGGGACTGGATCGACCGCACCGTTTTCTGGACGAACACCCTCGCCGGCTCCCTGCAGCCGGCTCTCTTCCTTCACTTCGCCCTGAGCTTCCCCGAAGAACGTCTCAAGAAGATCCGCCGCGTCCTGCTGCCCCTGGTCTACGGTCCGGGGATTGGCCTCTTTGCGCTCTGGATCATTGCCGTCAAACAGTGGGAAGCCACCGGCCTGCTTGAACATCGGCTCGACCAGGTCGGCGTCGGCTACGACGCTGCATTCTACGTGTTTGCTTCGGTTCTCTTCCTCAACAGCTACGTGGGCGCCAAGGATCCCCTGCAGCGACAGCAACTCAAGTGGCTGTGGCGCGGCGCCTTTCTTGCTGTAATGCCCTTCACACTGCTCTATGCGGTCCCATTCCTGCTCGACCTGAGCATGCCCAGCCTGCTCAAGAAGCTGGCCGGCCTTTCCCTGGTCTTCCTGCCGCTCACCTTCGCCTGGGCCATTGTTCGCTACCGCCTGATGGACACCGACCTGATCTTCAAGCGCGGTGTCGCCTACACGCTGGCTACGGGCATGATCCTGGGCGGCTACTTCGGCGTCATCGCTTTGATTGCGGAAGTCGTCCATACGCGTCTGCCCGAAACCATGAGCCAGATGCGCGAGTGGGCGCTGGTGGTCGCCATCCTCGTTACCGCCGGCCTCTTCGATCCGCTCAAGCGCCGTATCCAGGGCTGGGTCGATCGCGCCTTCGACCGGCAGCGTTACGACTACCGCAAAGCTCTGGTCGAATTTGGCCGCGGCTTGAACTCTGAAACCGACTTGCGCGCGTTGCTCGAATCGATTGTCGAGCGCCTGCCGCGCACGCTGATGGTCTCGCGCGTTGCCGTCTTCCTCACCGACGGTCCCGGCCGTTTGCGCTTGGCAGCCGCGCATGGACTGCCCCCCGAAGTCCGCACAGTTCACGATCGCCGCGATCCGGCTTTTCTTGATCTGAGCTTTCTTGACTTCGACAAGGCTTCCGATCACTCGCACATCTTCCTCGAGAATGCGCAACAGGCGTTGCACCTGACCGAGACTCAACGCCAAGCGGCAAGCCTGCTCGACCTGAACTATTACTTGCCATGCCGCGTGCAGGATGGCCCGGCGACACGCACCATCGCCGTGATCGGCCTGGGGCGAACCGAGGGCGGCGATTTCCTTTCCAGCGAGGATGTGGAATTGCTCGAGTCCCTGGCCAGCTACATCGGCATCGCCCTCCAGAATGCCAGCCTCTACTCGCGCCTCGAAGAAAAGATCAGCGAGTTCGAACGGCTGAAGGAGTTCAATGAAAACATCGTTGAATCCATCAACGTCGGCATTCTGGCTGTCGACCTGAACGACCGCATCGAAAGCTGGAACGCGCAGATGGAGGCCATGTACGCGTTGAGCCGCGGTGAGGCCATCGGCCAGGAGCTTGGTTCCGTCTTCCCCCCGGAATTCGTCGAGGCGCTCGACCGCTCGCGCAGCGAATCGGGGGTTCATCATCTCTACAAGTTCAACCTGACGACACGCGCCGGCGAGCAGCGCACAACCAACATCGCCATCGCGCCCTTGCTTTCGCGGGATTTTGTCGCCGTCGGCCGTATCGTGCTGGTGGATGACATCACCGACCGGGTTACCCTTGAATCGCAGCTCGCCCAGGCCGACAAATTGAGTTCGATCGGCTTGCTTGCCGCCGGGGTAGCGCATGAAATCAATACACCGCTGGCGGTCATTTCTTCCTATTCGCAGCTCCTGTCGAAACAGATGAGGGGAGACACGCGGCTGGGACCGGTGCTCGAAAAAATCACCCAGCAAAGTTTCCGCGCTTCTGAAATCGCCAACGGGCTTCTGAATTTCTCCCGCACGTCTACGACCGAATTCCGCGACACCAATCTCAATCAAGTCATCCGCGATACCCTTTCCCTGCTTGAGCATCAGTTCAAGACCGCCCAGATCGAGCTCGACGTGGAACTGGACGAGAAACTGCCCGCCATTCACGGCAATCCCGGAAAACTGCAGCAGGTGTTTCTGAATCTTCTTCTGAACGCCAAGGACGCAATGCCGGGCGGGGGGCGCTTGCGGGTCGCGACCCTGGTGAACGGACACGTCGAAGCCCTGATCGCGGATTCAGGATCCGGAATTGCGCCCGAACATCTAAAGCGTATCTATGATCCGTTTTTCACCACCAAGACCACGCCCAAACCGGGGGAACGGCGCGGGACGGGGCTCGGCCTCTCAGTCTCCTACGGCATCATCCAGGAGCACGCAGGAAAAATCCACGTGGAAAGCGCGGTCGGGGCCGGCACGACCTTCCATCTCGAGTTCCCCCTTCTGAGGAAGACCGTACATGTCTGAGGTCGAACAACCGTTGAATTTGTCTTCATCTGCCCCTGTTCTGTCGGCCTTTGGAAGCGGCGCCAGCATCCTCGTCATCGACGACGAAGCGGGCATCCGCGAATCTCTTGAAGTCCTGCTGACCCTCGAAGGCTTCGGCGTTCGTACCGCCAATGACGGCGAGCAGGGGCTGCGCATCCTTGAGGTTGAAAATTTTGATCTCGTCCTGCTCGACCTGGCTCTGCCCGGCCAAAGCGGACTGGAGTTGCTTCCCCAGATCAAAGAGCGCCAATCGGAAACGCCAGTCATCATGATCACAGCCTACGGCACCGTGGATAACGTGGTCGAAGCCATCCGTGCCGGCGCTGAAAATTTCGTACAGAAACCGTGGGACAACGAAAAGCTGCTTGCCGATATCCGCTCCGCGGTGGCGCGCCGGCGCGCCGAAGAAGAGAACCTGCAACTCAAGCGCACGTTGAAACAGCGCTATAGCTTCACCAACATCGTCGGCAAAAGCGATTCCATGCTGAGGGTCTTCGATCTGGTGGCGCAGGTGGCGCCCAGCCGTTCGACCGTTCTGATCCAAGGCGAAAGCGGCACGGGCAAGGAAGTCATTGCCAAAGCGATTCACGCCAATTCTCCCCGCAAAGATAAGCCGTTTGTGCCGATCAACACAGGCGCCATGCCGTCGGAACTGCTCGAGTCCACGCTCTTCGGCCACGTGAAAGGCGCCTTCACCTCGGCAGTTGCTTCGAAAAAAGGCCTCTTCGAGGTCGCCAATGGCGGCACGCTCTTTCTCGACGAGATCGCCACCATGGGCATGGACACCCAGGCCAAAATCCTGCGCGTGCTGCAGGACAAGCGCTTCATGCACCTCGGCGGCATCCAGGAAATCCAGGTGGACGTGCGCATTCTTGCCGCCACCAACGTCGACCTGCGCCAGGCCGTGCGTGACGGCCGCTTCCGCGAAGACCTCTTCTACCGGCTCAACGTGATCACAATCGATCTGCCGCCGTTGCGCGCACGTCGCGAAGACATTCCCCTCCTCGCCCAACATTTTCTCGACTACTACGCAAACGAAAACGGCTTGTCGCCGCGCCGGTTGTCGTCAGACGCAATGCGCGCTCTGGTGGATTACGATTGGCCAGGAAACGTCCGTGAGCTGGAAAACAGCATCGAGCGCGGTGTGGTGCTTTCGAACGGCTCCGTCATCGGTTCTGACCTGCTGCCCGGTCACATCACGGGCCGCAGCTTTCAGGATGCGCTGCTGGAACACAATCCCAATGCCTCGCTCTTCGACATCCTCGAAGACATCGAGCGCCGCATCATCATCGAGAAGCTGGAGCGCTGCAATGGCAACCAGACCGAAGCCGCAGAGCAGTTCCGCATCCCGCTCTCCACGCTCAACCAGAAAATCAAGCGCCTCAACATCGAGATTCGCAAGCGCGGCCGAGAATAGTTCAGGATTTAGCGTTCGGGGTTCTTGCCTCGAGCCACCGGCGCAAAAACCGCCGCAAGTCATCGGGCGGCTTCATCCACACATCGGCCGCAGTTCTTCGCCGCTCGCGACGCATCAGTACGCTTAGGTGCGGTGCCCTTGCTTCATTCACCGCAACGAACGCGGCTTCGTCGGTTACGTCGTCACCCAGATAACTGACCGGCACGTCTTCGCCGGCCTCGCGCAGAATCGCGCGCACGGCGCCGCCCTTGTCGCGGCCGGCCCGCAATTCCAGCCCCGACTCGAATCGCAGCAGGCAGAGGCCGTCCAGTTTCGCAAGCGGCTCGAAGAGTTCCCGCGTCCGCCGCTCGATCTCCTTCGCCACACGCGGAGATTGCCCGCGCCAGTGCATCACCGCTGCATTGGCTTTGTCTTCAAAGAGACCGCCAAAGGCATCTCGCTTCAGTCGCTGCCGCAGTTCCTCCAGGTTTGCCTGGGCTTGCGGCGAGGGCTTCTCCTGCTCGCGCCGGCCATCCGGATAGAGCCGTTCCGAGCCGTGCAATCCCCAGACTTCGGGCGCAGGGTCAAGCCCGATCAACCGCGGAATCTCCTCCGCGGGCCGCCCAGTGACGACCACAATGCGCGTCGTGCCCTGTTCCTGAATGCGCGCTAAAAGGTCGGCAACTCCCGCCCACGGGGTGGCTTTGAAGCGATCCACCCGGAATCCCGCCAGAGTGCCATCATAGTCCAGCAGGAGGAGCGACCTGGAGGCGACGGGCAGGGTCCCGAAAAACTCATCCAGCTTTCTCTTTGCCCGAGGATTCACTTTCCCATCATCCCGCTATGCCGACCTGCGTTGCGCCGCTTCGGCAGGTACTGCGGCAATCGAAGGAACATTGGGCTCACCCGTTCCCCGCCCCTCCAACCGGATCCTCCCCAATGCGCCAAGAACGCTGGCCGCCCAGCGGTAGATGTTGTTTTCCATCACGTGCCGGCGCATGCGTTGCATCCGATCGCGGCGCTCGCCGCGGTCCATCTCGAGTCCGCGGTGCATGGCCTCGGCCACGCCCGCAATATCGTATGGATTCACAACCAGCGCATCGCGCAATTCCATCGCTGCTCCGGTGAACTTGCTCAGAATGAGGACGCCGTCCTCGTCATCACGCGAAGCAACGAATTCCTTGGCCACCAGATTCATTCCGTCGTGCAAAGAGGTCACCAGGCAAAGATCCGCGGCGCGATACCAACTGTCGACTTCGCGATGATCGCACTGTCGCTCGATGAGAATCACGGGCTTCCAGCGAGGAGTCTGAAAACGCAGGTTGATGCGCTCTACCTCGGCAACCACGTGACGATGCAGATCCTCGTATGCAGGAATTCGCGTGCGGCTGGGAGCCGCAACCTGCACAAACGTAAGCCTTCCGCTGTGCCACGGGTGCGCCTGGATGAGCTGCTCGAAGGCAAGCAGCCGCTCGATGATGCCCTTGGTGTAGTCCAGACGATCGATGCCGATCGCAAGACTTTCCGCACGCACGTTGAACTCGCGCAGAAGCCGGTCACGCGTCGCATCCCGCGCCGTAGAACCATCGACCGCTTCCGGGCCCGGCGGGTTGGCCATCGCCTCGGTGCCGTCAAAGGCGACGCTGATGGGATACGGACCGACACTGGTGATATGCCCATGGCGGCTGACCGACATATGCTCGCGGTCCGTGCGCGCTTCAAAGACCCGATCAATCGTGGAGAGAAAGTTATTGCAGTGGAGCGGAATGTGGAAGCCAATCAGATCTGCTCCCAGCAGTCCATCCAGCAGTTCAGCCTGCCACGGGCAAATGCCGAACGCCTCCGGATTCGGCCACGGAATGTGCCAGAAGATGGCTACGCGCGCGTCCGGCCGCGCATCCTTGACCAGCCGCGGCAGAAGCGCGAAATGATAGTCCTGGACAAACACGATCGGCTCGACGCTGTCCTCCATCTCTTCCAGCAGAGCGGTCGCGAATCGTTCGTTGACCCGCTGGTAGCACTCCCAGTCGGCGGGACGGAAGATGGGGCGCGTGTGGGCGATATGGCAGAGGGGCCACAATCCCTCGTTGGCAAATCCGTCGTAGTAGCGCGCTTCTTCTTCTTCTGACAGCCACACCCGTCGCAACGTGTAGCGCGGATTGTTCGGAGGAACCCTCAGGCGGTCGAATTGGTCGACGGTTACGGTGTCGGCATCCCCCGCTCCGCTGGCCACCCAAACCCCATCACAGGCTCGCAGAACCGGCTCGATGGCCGTCACCAGACCGCTCGGCGGCACCACGCATTCGATCTCGCGGCCCCGCCGCACATGCATGTAAGGTTCGCGGTTCGAAACCGCAAAGATCCGGCTCGAGCCGGCAATCTCCCGCATGTGCACGGCAAGCCTCTCGGCAGTCCAAAGATTCTCACCCGCGGCGCGCAGCCGCGCCTCTGCCTCCGCGGCCGCGCGTGCCGCAATCAGGCTCTCCGTGAGCGTCTCGACTTCACGGGCAATCGGAGAAAATAACCCCAGTTCGTTGGCATCCCGAGCCGTGCTCATATCCTCCGGATGCCCGCTGCGCAACCGGCGCAGCCGTTCCGCGACCCGCGTCATGGGACGCATCAGGAACCAGCGCACCATGATGAACGTCACGCCGGTGATCAACACCACCAGCTCAACAATTCGCCAGAAACTCCGCCGCCAGGAATCGTACGTCTGGCTGCGTATGTAGCCTGCATCGGCCACAAGAACCAAGGCCCCCTTGAGCTGGTTGCCATTGTGTAAAGGAAAGACTTCCTCCAGCCACTGTACTGACCCCGTTCGACCAAACGCCGACTCCTCCGCCCCCTTGCGCAGCGATTTCTCAACCAGGCTGGAGGGAAGCGCTCGTATGAGATCGGAGGGACCGGCATACGCCAGGAAACTGCCCTGCGGATTGACCACCGCCAATTCCAGAACGCCGGCCCGGGCGCGAGCCGATGCAAGAAACGCCGGCAATGCCGCGCCATCTCCCGCAGAGAACATCTGCTCGAGGTAAGGCTGGAGCCCAAAACCCATCCACTTCGACCGCCGCTCCAGGTCCTCGCGGAGAAAGTGCTTGTGGGCGAGGACTTCAAAATAGGTCGAAGCCACCGAAACAACAATCACGCACGCCACGAGTACGAGGATTAAGCGCAAACGGAATGAGTGCATTGCGTTCCTCTCTTTTAACCTTAGATGCAGTTGCCCGGCCAAGCCGCCCTCTAAGCATCCTCACAATCAATTCGTATCTGCTATTTTTTCAGCTGGATACGACCAACAGCGAACATGAAACGCCCTCTCGCCACCTTGCGCCGAAAATTCTTCTCGCTTGGCACCGACCAGCCGAAAAAACGAAACCCAGAATGGGGTGCGCTATTCTGTGGATACCCGAGGCGAAGCTACCTCCATCCCGCATCTCGCTGTCTGGAAGACGAATGGCGTTTGAGAGCATCGATCAAACAGGGAAACAGCTCGTTCTGACTGTGCAGGAGTACTCCCTGTTCGCCTACCGAGCCTTGATGAACCTGTTTCGTCCCCCGGTTTATTGGGCCGATTTCCTCATGCAATCTGACATTATCGGCGTCGGATCGTTGTCGATTGTCGTACTTTCAGGTCTTTCCACTGGAGGTGTGCTGGCTCTCCAGTCCGCATCCACTCTATCGGCTTTCGGCGCCGCCGCCGTCACCGGTCAATTTGTGAGCAAAACCATGATTCGCGAACTTGGACCGGTGTTGACGGGGATTATGGTTTCCGGCCGCAACGCATCGTCAATGGCCAGCGAGCTCGGCTCCATGGTCGTCACCGAGCAGATCGATGCCATGCGAGCCCTTGGTGTTGATCCTATACGAAAGCTGGTCACCCCGCGCATCTTCGCCAGCATCGCCATGCTTTTCTTTCTTACCATCGTCTCAGACGCCTGCGGCATCGTCGGCGGCGGCCTGGTCACCGTCTACATGAACCACCAGAACGGCCCCCAGTACTACAACATGGCCTGGGAACACCTGATGTTCCCCGAAATCGTCCAAGGGCTCGTAAAACCGCTCTTCTTCGGCTTCATCCTTTCCTCCATCGGATGCTTCTACGGGATGAGGACCAGCGGAGGAACGCAAGGCGTCGGTCGGTCGACCATTCAGGCGGTGGTGACCTCGTCGGTCCTCATCATCTTCGTCGACTTCATCATTACCCGGCTGCTGCTCAATATCTTCGCCGCATGGATCTGAGTTCCCCAGTTTCTCCGAACCCCCAGCAACCGGCTCCCAAGGCGGCGACGGACCCGGTTTTATCTTTTTCCCATGTCACCTTGAGCTTCGAAGGCCCGCCCGTGCTCGAGGACATCTCGTTTTCCGTCGCCCCAGGCGAAACCCGAATCCTGCTGGGACCCGCCGGGGTTGGCAAGAGCGTCCTGCTCAAGCTGGCCAACGGTTTGCTCTGCCCCAACTCCGGCCGCATTCTTCTCTTTGGCGAAGACATCTCGCAAATGAGCGAACAGATGCTCTTCCCGATGCGAATCCGCACCGGAATGGTCTTCCAGGAAGGTGCGCTCTTCGACTCCCTTACAGTCCGCGACAACGTCGCTTACCAGTTGCTTCAGGAACGCATTCCCGACGACGAAATCGACGTGCGTGTCCGCGAAGCTCTCCGCTTTGTCGAACTCGAGCAGACCTTCAACCTGTTCCCAGACAGCCTCTCCGGTGGTATGCGGCGTCGCGTTGCCATCGCCCGCGCATTGATCAACAAGCCCGACCTTCTGCTCTACGACTCGCCGACCGGGGGCCTTGACCCCGTCACCTCGACGACCATCATCGCCCTGATCGTCAAGCAGCGCGACGTCTATCATTCCCCGTCGCTGCTCGTGACCCATCGACTTCAAGACGCCTTCACGATGTGCACGCATCGCTTTGATCCCCAGTCCGGCCGGATGGTAGCCTTACCGACGGGCCAAACCGATCCTGGGACCACGTTCCTTGTACTATCAGAGGGTCGGCTCATCTTCGACGGCTCTCTGGCAGAGCTCATTCATAGCGAGGATCCGTTCGTGAAGGAATTCCTTGCCTAGCCGCAGGCAACCGGCTGCTCACTCTTTGCTTCCTTAATCTTTGTTGATTCCACAAACACCATGAAACCTTTCGGAACCAAAGCGTTCGCGGTTGTCCTGCTCTTTCTGGCTGCGGCTGGATCGAAATGCGCAATTGCCTACTCGCTCCTCACCCACGAACAGCTGATTGACCTCACGTGGAAGAACTCCGTCGTGCCCCTGTTGCTGAGCCGTTATCCCAACCTCTCGCCCTCGCAACTCGACGAAGCACGCGCCTATGCCTATGGCGGCTGCGTGATTCAGGACATCGGCTACTACCCTTTCGGCGACTCGACGTTCTCTGAACTGACTCACTATGTCCGCACCGGAGACTTTGTCGTCAACCTCTTCCGCAACGCCCACGATGCCAACGAGCTCGCTTTCGCCGTGGGCGCCCTATCGCACTACATCGGCGACTCGGCCGGTCACTCGATCGCCACCAATCGCGCCGTGCCCATCGAGTTTCCCAAGCTGCGAGCCAGGTATGGGCCGGTAGTCAACTACGCCGAGGGTGAACATCAGCACGTGCAGACCGAGTTCGCGTTTGACATCGACGAAGTCGCCCATCACCGCCTGGCTCCGCTCCGCTTTCTGCGCCACATCGGCCTCAAAGTTCCAACCAGGCAGCTCGCCCTTGCGTTCTATCAGACCTATGGCCTGACCGAAGACTTCAGCGCGAAGCGAGGACGTCGATTCAACGTTCGCACCTATCGCTTCGCCGTGCGCGTCTTCATCCCGCGAATTGCGTATGCCGTCACCCTGCGCCGCCGGCATCACGAACCTCCGGAGCCGGATACGCCGGAATTCAGGGAAATCGTCTCCGAAGCCGCGGCCGCGGACAAAGACAATAACTGGCCGGCATACCGGCACGGGGTCAGCTTCGAAAGCTATGCCCTCGCAGCAGTCCTCTTCGTGCTCCCCAAGGTCGGTCCCCTTAAGCTGGTCGACGTGAAGGGACCCACGACCGCAACCGAAGCAGACTACTTTCACAGCGTGGCCCTCTCCATCACCATCCTGCGACGCATGCTTGCGCGCTTCACTCCGCCAACTGCCGGCTCGCCACGCGACGGTCATTCCGTTCCGCCGCCCGCTGCGCTGCTCGCCATGATCGCCGCAACCAGCCCCGACGCCTTGTTGCGATCGAGCGATCCTCACCATCCCTTGCCGAATCGCGATCTGGATACAGGCCACGTCGTGCAGCCCGGCGGATATCCGCTCACGGACTCCACCTACGCCTTACTGCTCCACCGCCTCGTGCAGCAGCCCGCTCAGCCGATTCCGCCAGGCATCAAAAACGATGTGCAGGCTTACTACGCGAACCCTGACGCGCCCAATACCACCAAGAAGAATCCCACCCGATGGGAACAGGTGCAGGCCGATCTTGCAACCCTCGCCGGAATGCCCACGAGCGACGAGCCCAAGCCGTACCCGACCTACGGCGACGACCCCCAAAGCGACGAATAGGGAAAGCCCGATCGGCCACGGCTCCAGCCGTTGGAATCTGCTAGCCTTGCTCTTTCCGGTTCATCCATTGAACTCAGGGGTGGCGCTCATGGCTTTCAAGTTCCAAGGCTTCGACTTTCTCGATCTCGACTCCAGCTTTAGCGAAGATGAACTGCTCGTCCGGCGCACCGCTCGAGATTTCATCGAAGACAAGCTGATTCCCATCATCGAAGAGTGCTTTCGCGAGGGCCGGTTCCCACGCGAACTCGTACCGGCGATGGGCGAACTCGGCTTCTTCGGCGCAAACCTCGAAGGCTATGGTTGCGCCGGCATGTCGAATGTCGAGTACGGGCTTGTGATGCAAGAACTCGAACGCGGCGACTCCGGCTTCCGAAGCTTCGTCAGCGTGCAATCGGCGCTCGTGATGTATCCCATCTACACCTTCGGCTCCGATGAGCAGAAAAATACCTGGCTGCCTGCGCTGGCTAGCGGACAAAAACTCGGCTGCTTCGGCCTCACCGAACCCGGATTCGGATCCAACCCCGGCGGCATGACAACGACCGCCCGCAAGAGCGGTGATGAGTACATTCTCAACGGCGAAAAAATGTGGATTACCTCCGGAAGTATCGCCGACGTTGCTGTGATCTGGGCGAAGGTTGAAGACGAAGACCATCGCGTGCGGGGATTCCTCGTCGAAACCGACCGCCCCGGATTCTCAGCGAACGAGGTGCACGGCAAATGGTCTCTTCGCGCTTCTGTCACCAGCGGCCTGTCCCTCCAGAACGTCCGTGTGCCTGCGGCAAATCTGCTCCCTGTCTCCGGAGGGCTGAAGAGTCCCCTCATGTGCCTGAACCAGGCGCGCTATGGCATCAGTTGGGGAGCAATTGGAGCAGCCATGGCTTGCTATGACACCGCCCTCCAATATGCCCGCTTTCGTAAACAGTTTCATGGCCAACCCATCGCAAGTCATCAGCTGGTGCAGGAAAAATTGGTTTGGATGGCCAGCGAGATCTCCAAGGCACAGCTACTGTCGTTGCACGTAGGACGCTTGAAAGACAAAGGCACGGTCGGCCACGAGCATATCTCTCTGGCCAAGCGCAACAACGTGTGGATGGCCCTCGAAACTGCGCGCATGGCGCGCGACATTCTCGGAGCCAACGGGATCACCGAGGATTATCCCATCATGCGCCACATGATGAATCTTGAATCCGTGAAGACCTACGAGGGAACCCACGACGTCCACGCGCTCATCCTCGGCCAGAAAATCACCGGCATCGGCGCGTATTGACCGATTCGCGAACCATCGGACGCGCCGCTGAATCCCGCCCCAAAAACGAACGAGTGCCGCGGACTCTCGGTACGAGAACCCGCATGCACTCCATTCCGGACCCGATTTTTGAAGGCACGAAACCTCGACCCAACCGCGGGCCGAGTCGCAAGCTTACCCCTCGTGATGAACGGGGGCTTCGTGAGCATGGCTCTCTTCCGAATGAGATTCGGCGGCATGCTCGGGTTCTCCGACGGGCTTTGGGCTGGAGACGAAAGGCGCAAGGCATTCAAGTAGTTTGTCGAGCATTTCGCCGCGCGTGAGAAGTTTCTCAATGGCTACGCGAATCTCAACACGATCATTGCTGGCTTGTTCAAAGGCACTGTCGTAGCTGTTCGTGGGCATGTGTTCTGACCTCGGAGCGATAGTACCACGTGGATAAAGCGACTCCGGAAGTTAGGTGCCGAAAGAGTTGTGAAAAAAGCGTCGCGTTCTTTTTTTGAATATTTCCTTCGCTTGCTTCTCGGTCGGAATCGCGGTTCAGCGCGTGAAAAGCGGGGTTTCTTGCGCCAGTCACCCAACAAAGTAACGCAGCAACTTCGACCCCTAAGTAATATCGCACCGAGATATCCGTAACTGAGTAACTATCTCGATGAGCCATTGCCGGTCGCGTTGCGACTCCCGTAGTGAGCGAGCACACATTCGTGTGGGGGCCGATGCCCGCTTTCTTGCCGCATGCATTAGTCCAGCTTGGCGCGAATCGATGGATCTGCGATCGCTGCCATCAACGCGGCCACATCGCCGATGCCCTTCCCTAATACGCAGGGCATCAACGTGCACGCTGCTTCCGCCTGCGGCAGCGCTTCTTCTGCAATCACCGTTCGTGCCGGGCCGAGAATGCGATCGCCGAGGACCACGCCAAGCGAGCCGAAGACAATCACTTCAGGATTCAGCGCATCGATCAACAGCGCGACGCCACGCCCCATCCACTTGCCGGCGACACCGGCAACCTCCAGCGCCTGCGGATCGTCTGCAACCATCGCCTCGACCAGTTCTCGAATCGGGGTGGCGACGTTCCACCGCTGCGGAAACATCTTCGCACCAAGCTCCACAAGACCTGCTCCCGAGGCAAACGACTCCCACGAGCCGAGCTTCCCAAATCCCGGCGGCCCGTCTTCCGCAAGCCGCCAATGTCCGATCTCACCCGCGGTGTCGCTGGCTCCGCGCAGGATCTGTCCGTTGACGATAAACCCGGCTCCCACTCCCGTGCCGAATGTGAGGAACACCAGGTGCCGGAGCTTCGACCTCGTCTTCCCCACGCCAAAATGAAACTCCGCCAGCGCACCCGCGTTGCCGTCGTGTTCCACGGCAATTGGAAACCCGGGAAACGCATCGGCCAGTTTCGCTTTCAGCGGCAGTTGGTGCCAACCTGGCAGATGCGGCGGATTGATCAGAAAACCCTCGTCTATTCTCAGAGGCCCACCCACCGAGACGCTGATCGCGCCGACTTCCCGGTGCTCACCATGCGCAATCTCGATCAGTCCTGCCGCTCCTTCGAGAATCGATGGAAACACGGCGGAAAATGGCTCTGCGGCGCGCGTTGGCAATTCAATACGCTGCAAAATGCGCCCGTCAGCCGTGCCCTCGACGACGGCAGTCTTCGTTCCTCCAATATCGAAACCGAGCACCGTCCGCATCATTCACTCGACCTTCACGCAGGCAAACGCTACTTCGTTGCAGGATCGCCGGAATTCTACCATCGTCCACGATGGATCCTTGGATCGATGCGCCCGCGAGCGCGATCCCCAATCCTCCATCGACAAAGTGGGGCAGTTGGCGGCATATTCGTATGCATGCCGAAACCTGTCGTCCCCACTCTCGTTGGCCGAGTGTCGGTCTTCACCCTGCTCTGTCTGCCCGGGCTCGCCGCGTTCGCTCAACAGCCTCCGTCTCCTTCTACCGTTCTCCACGCCGCCCGACTTCTTGAAGTTGATACGGGGACCCTTCTTCAGCCGGGAGAGATCCTTGTCGAAGGAGAACGAATTCGTGCCGTCGGAAGCTCGGTGGATCGCCCGCAGGGCGCCACGGTGATCGATCTCGGCGATACCACGCTCTTGCCGGGATTGATCGATGCGCACGTCCACTTGTTTCTGCATCCGGGGGCTGAGGACTTGCAGACCGTCGAGGAATCGGTGCCCTGGCGCGTCATCCTTGCCGAGCAGGCCGCTAAGGCGGACCTGCTTGGCGGTTTCACCGCCGAGCGGGACATGGGAACCGAAGGTGCGGGCTCGGCCGACACCGCAGTTCGCGACGCGATCAACGCGGGAATGATCCTCGGCCCTCGCCTGCGCCTCAGCGGCAATGCCATCGATATTCTGGGCGGCCACGAAGACGCCAATCACTTCAACCCGGCGCAGCACGTGCTCTCCAATGCCGACTATGCCAACTCCGCCGAACAAATCGTCGCGGTGATGCGCGAGCAACACAAGGAAGGATCGGACTTCGCGAAGATCTACGAGACCGGGCCAGACAAGATGATCGACGGCGTTCTGCATACCCCATATCAATTCACTGAGGCCCAGCTCGCCGCCGCGGTTGAGGAGGCGCGGAGACTCGGCACCGTCGTCGCTGTCCACGCCATGGGCGAGCCGGGCACGGGCTACGCCGCACAGGCGGGCGTTGCCTCAATTGATCACGCCACCCAGCTGAGTGACGAGACAATGCGCTTGATGCGCGAGAAGGGCATCTTCGCAGTCCCCACCTTCACCATCTTTGACTACTTCGCCCATCACCGCGAATCGCAAGACCAGGCCGCCGGTG
Organism: Occallatibacter sp.; assembly: GCA_035508975.1. Lineage (GTDB taxonomy): Bacteria > Acidobacteriota > Terriglobia > Terriglobales > Acidobacteriaceae > Telmatobacter. Next base: position 66,270 of record DATJMC010000066.1, on the reverse strand, counting down.
AGGCCGCCATGCTTGAGTACAAGATTCGTGAATTCAAAAAGCAGATCGCAGCCGGCATCTCGTTTGCCGTCGGATCCGACGTCGGCCCCTTTCCGCATGGGACCCAGGCGCGCGAACTCTCGCTGATGGCGCAATATGGAATGCAGCCGCTCGCCGTCCTGCAAGCCGACATGATCCACGGGGCTAAGCTGCTCGGTTGGGAGGGCCAGATCGGAGAACTCAAGCCCGGTTACTACGCCGACATCATTGCCGTCCCAGGCAATCCCCTGGCCGATATCAGCGTTGTTGAACGGGTGCGGTTCGTCATGAAGAACGGCGCCGTGGTGCGCCAGGATCGTTAGGCGCCTGTGCGAACCAAAACCGGCTCCCGCACCTCCGACCCAACGCGCTCAGCTTGCGCAGGACCGTAGCGGACAGTTTGTTTCATGTTGAGAATCGGGCGCTCGATCAACAGGTAGCAGATGATTGACAACAGCAGCGTCAAACAAAACGCAAGCAGGCCCGCGGTGAGGACAGCGAAGGACTGCCGCATATGGTCCTCAAGTACCCGTGTCACCGTATCCAGGAAGAATACGGCATAGGTCAGGTGAAACACGTAGAGGCTGTAGCTCAGGCTTCCCAGCCAGCAGATCCACTTCTGGCTGCAGAGGCGATTGATCAGCGTGCCCTCTTCCATCACCGTTATGATGATGGCGAATGACGTGAAATTAACCAGCGGGATCCAAATCTCTTCGCCCGCAAATGTCATTGACCAGGAAGCGCCCTTTAAGATCGCCAGCGTCGCAGCGGTCGCACCGCCGGCCAGCACCACCCACTTTGCGAAGGGCTTGATCCGTTCATAAATGGGATCGTGCCGAATCAGCGCCAGGATCACCCCGAGCAGGATTGCATCCGCCCTGGTGGGCGTGAACCATACAATCGCTTTTGGCGATGCGATGAAGAATGGAGCTGCAATGCGCAGAATACAACTGAACGCAATCAGGCAGGTCGCGATGCTGAGCAGCTTTTTCCGCTCCGGGAAAAGCCAAACCACCAAAGGCCATAGAAGGTAGAACTGCTCCTCCACCGCTAGCGACCAGAAATGAATCATCGAAACATGACTGCTATGCTGGTGGATGTAACTGGGCAGCAGGTTTTGGATGTAGAGAAAGTGAACCCAGAAATGATAGTCGTAAGGAACTTTGTATAGCGTGTTGAAGAGCAGGATTGCCAGCAGGGTGACATAGAAGACTGGAAAAACTCGCAAAATGCGGCGTGTGTAGAAAACGCGGAAGAATCCCTCCCGGTGCCGCGTATCGTAAAGGATGCCGCCGATCAGGTAGCCCGAGAGCACAAAGAATGCTGGGACCGCAAAGAGCCCCATTGAGGCCATCGCCGTCGCGAACTTCAGGCGAATAGTGCCTGGGTGCGCCAACTGGCTCGGCGCAAAGTAGTGTCCGCAGAAGACAAGCAGGAAGCCATACCCTCGAAGCCCCTCCAGGCACGGAACATATCTCTTTACGCGATTGGCGCGCGCCGCCGTTTCCGCACCACCCGTAGCCGGAGTCTTGACGGCAACCAGTGTGATACGTGACGGAGAGGCAACGGAACTGCCGGGGTCCATTCGTTCGAATCTCATTGAGTAAGTCGAGCGAAAATCAATTAAAGGCCGTGTCTAATTTCGATAAGTCAGCGCAACTTTAAAAAATAGATTCAGACGCAACTTTATCCTCATTCGCCCTCTGCTTGGATCTACGAATGTGGTATCGGCGTCACACAAAAGTGGCATGGCGCGCAGCCAAAGACCGTGCTTGCCTTCCCAAGGGACAAGCCGATCAGTGCCCGGGAGCACGCTCCACGCGGCGAGCCTTTAGGCTCTCCAAGGTTTGCTTGAAGCGCTTCGACCCCTCCGGCGCCAGCGAATCCTTCACTGCCTTGCGATATCCGGCCAGATAAATCGAATAGAGAAGGACCAGCGCGCAGCCGACCCCCCAGATCAGCCCAATGCACAGTCCAATGAACGCGGCGCGACCAAACTCGAAGCCCATACGCGTCCCTCCTCGGGCTTTTACACGGCCACGGTGAAGCTCTCCTCGGTGCGCGTAACTGCGTGGTAGAGAGTGTCTCGCTCCACCGGAACCCGGCCTGCTTCGGTGATCAATCGGGAGAGATCCTTGCGCGTCATGCCCTGCGGCGTCGTTGCCCCGGCATCGTGATAAATCTTTTCCTCGATGACAGTACCGTCAAGGTCATCGGCGCCAAAGCGCAGAGCGATCTGCGCAATCTTCGGCGTCATCATCTGCCAGTAAGCCTTGATATGCGGAAAATTGTCGAGCAGCAGCCTGCTCACTGCGATCTGGCGAATGTCGGTAAGCCCCGTCGTCACGGGCAGGTGATCGAGCGGCGTGTTCTCGGGATGAAATGCCAAAGGGATGAAGGTCTGAAACCCGCCGGTTTCATCCTGCAGCGCGCGCAACTTCATCAGGTGATCGACGCGGTCTTCGTCATTCTCGATGTGCCCGTAGAGCATCGTCGCATTCGACCGAAATCCAAGCTTGTGGGCAACGCGCGCCGTATCCAGCCATTCGTCGCCGTCGATCTTGTGATCGCAGATAATCGACCGCACCCTGGCGGCAAAGATCTCCGCGCCGCCGCCGGGCATCGAATCGACTCCGGCTTCGCGCAGCTTGATCAGCGTCTGCTCGATCGTGAGCTTTGCCCGCTTCGCCAGGAAAGCGACTTCGACCATCGTAAAAGCCTTGATGTGCACCTTTGGAAAACGCTGCTTAAGCCCCCGCACCAGATCGAGGAAATATTCGAACGGCAAATCGGGATGCAGGCCGCCAACAATGTGAAACTCCGTTACCGCTTCGCTGTATCCGGAGGCCGCCGTCTGCCACGCCTCCTCGAGCGCCATCGTGTAACCGGCGGAATCGCCTTTCTTCCGTCCAAACGCGCAGAGCTTGCAGGCCGCCACACAGACGTTGGTCGGATTAATGTGGCGATTGACGTTGAAGTAGGTCACGTCGCCGTGAAGACGCTCACGCACATGGTTGGCAAGCCAGCCGACCGCCAGTACATCTGCGGAGCGATAAAGCCTGACTCCCTCCTCGAACCCAAGGCGCTCCATTGCCATCACCTTCGCGGCAATCGGCTCCAGCTGCGGGTCGTAAGTCCTGAAAGTGGAAGGCAATCGAGGATTGGCGCTCTCCTGCATATCCTTAGATGATACCGAAATTCGCTTGCGCCCGTGCGGAACGGCCCCGGCCCGGAAAACAAGACTCGGAACTGGCTAGGGTTGCCCGCTCTGTGCCCGGCTCTCGTCCGGCTCGGCGAGCACGCCGTCATCCACTGAAGCCGCCAGCAGACGCCCGGCATCCATCCGGGCCGCGGCAAGACGATAGCCGGTTTGCCACCACTTCCAGCGGAGGGTTTTCGCGTCGATCGCATACACGAAATCGCTGCCTCTCGAGCTTACGAGCACGGTCCCCGATCCCGCATCGAAGGAGAGATTATCGACGTCCTCGAGAGGCAACCGATGCAGCCACATCCACGACTTTCCCTCGTCGCGCGAGAAATAGACGCCTTCCCGCCCTCCGAGCCAGAGCGTCCCGTCCGACGAGAACGCCAGGCCACGAATGTGCGCGAGCGCTGCGGGAATGCTGATCGGCCGCCAGCTCTGTCCCGCGTCCCCGGAAAGAACGACTGAATCCGGTGTCGCTGCCGCCATCAGAGAACCGTGAGCCGCGGCCGAAAGATACCCGCCGATTCCCATCACCGGGCCTCCCTGCCACGTCGCTCCCTTGTCGCTGCTGGTGTAGAGCCCGCCGCTCGTCGCAGCCAGCCATACGGCGCCGGAAAGGTCCAGTGCGAATACTCGCCCATCCAGCATCTCCTGGGGCGCCGGGCTAGGCGGTTTGGATCCGCTCTTGCGCGCATCTGCTTTCGTTTTCGGATCGCCAGGCGCCGCCGTCCCATGGTCGATCGCATTTTTTGGCAGCCAGGCCGACGCGTCGCGGTCGAGCACGAAGATCCCGCTGCTGGTTCCGGCCGCGACGGTTCCTTCCGGAGACTCCGCAAGCGCGAAAACATCCCGCCCGCCAAGCCCATCGGCCATCTGCTTCCAATCCGCGCCATCGTCGTTGGAAACGAACACAGAGCCAAACGCCTTGTCGTTAACCACCCCCGCAAAGATGCGATGCGGGTTTTCGAAGTCGGCCAACAAAGCAGCAACCTTGCGTTCTGAAATCCCTCGATTCTCCGCAACAAAGGTAGCCGCGCCATCGCTGCTTGCCAACACCCCGCCTCGATCTGTGGCCAGCAGAACGCGCTGCGAGTTTTCAGGATCGATGAAGACGTCGTTGACGATCACGTCATCCGCGGTCATGCGCTTGAACGTTTTCCCGCCGTTGATCGTCTTGTACAGCCCTTCAGTGGTTCCGGCATACACAACATTGCGATTCGACGGATCCTGCCGCAACACTCTCGTCCTCCGAGCCGTGGACGGAATCCCGTGGATCCTGCGAAACAGTGCCCCCGAAGTCTCGCTTTTGTAGATCCCGCTGCAGGCGCTCGCATATACAACGCGCGGATTCTTGGGATCGATGATGATCGAGAACACGTCCGAGTCGTCGATCACACCTTTCTTGATGTTGTGCCAGCTCTTTCCCCCATCCGCAGTCTTCCAGGGAAGATGCCAGGTCCCGGCATAGACGATTTCAGGGTTGGTTGGGTCGACGGCGAGAGACTCGATCTCGTGAATTTCCTTGCTTCCCGCAGGGCTGATTTGCGTCCAGGTTGCGCCCGAGTCTCTGCTGCGGAAGACGCCTTCGAGCGTCCCCGCATACAACACTGAGGGATTGGACGGTGCCTCGGTAAAGGCGCGAACCGACTGCCCGCGCAGGCCCGGCGACTCGCTCCAGTCTTTCCCGCCGTCCTGGCTCACCCACAGGCCGCCACCGGGCGAACCCAACGCCCAGGCAGCTGCGTAGATCGTGTCCGGGTGTGTCGGGTCGATCACGATGTGGTCGACCACCAGGCTCACGCCCGAGTCCAGCCGGGTGAGCCGATGCCACCGGGCACCTCCATCGTTCGATTCGTAGATCCGGCTGTTCGTGGTGCCAAGCAAAAGATGGTTGGGGTCACCCGGAAAGGCCGCAAGCGATCGCGCATCGCCTCCGTCGGGCCCAATCGGCTGCCACGGCGCTTCTGCTCGAGCGCCGGAGCCCGCGAGCATCAATGCAACAAAAAGAACTCCAGGAAACACAGGGCGAAGGGCCTTCTCAAACCATCGCCAGCCGAATCTCGTCACTCAACTGCTCCGTATTACGTCGCAAGGCAGACTCACCCCACAAAACGAAAGAGGCCAACCGAAGAGCCGGTCAACCCCTTCCGCAAGCGTCCCCGAATCTGCACACTTCTCTCTTTCACATGTTCCTCAAAGAAACAGTGCCAGAGTCGCGCCTGCGATGTGTCCGCGGGTCTTCGCGTGGAAGACCCGCAGAGTTTTTGCCTTACTTGCTCGAATGATGATGGTGTTGGTGCAGCGGCTTCCGCGCCTGCGCCTTCACCATGGATTCGTCGACCGGAGATGTGCCCTGCACATCGGAGCTAAAGTTCGCTCCGGCGGGAACCAGGTAATCCGACACCTTCTTCCCATCCTCCGTGCTGGTGGCTACGCTGATCCGCGAAGCATCAATTCCCTTCTCGGTGACCAGGTAGTCCTTCGCATTCACAGCGCGCTGGGCGGCAAAATCCTCCACCTTGGCATGTCTGTGTTTGGCCGCATATTTTTGCTCGCGTTCGGTCCGGGCCTTTTCCTTGGAGTCGGATTGCCCGACAAGCACTGCCTTGGCATCGGACTGGCGCTGCAGGTCGAGGGCAACTTCGTCGAGGCAAGCCTTGGCTTCGTTGTCCACGCGGGTGGGGCGCGCATGATCGGTCTCGAAGGAGATCGAACACAGGGCTTGTGCGTGCGGTTGCGGCGGCGGTGGCGGAGCCACGATCGTTACCGACGTCGTCGCCGTGGCGCTGTGGTCCTTGTCATCGGATACCTTGCAGGTGATCTCGATGCTTCCGGTGGGCGCGCCTGTCGAGTTGAAGGTGGCCGTGGCGCCGCTGCCGCTCACATTCCCTGAGGCAGCCGAATAGCTGTACGTCAGCGGACGATTCTGCGGACTCACAGCCGTCGCCGTAATGCTCGCGCTGTCGCCAGGTTTGATTGTCGTCGGGCTCGCAGAGCAGCTGATGGTCGGCGGCTCAAACTCTTTCACCGTGAAGCTCGCCGTCGCGTCCGCCGTCTGGCCGGGCTTGGCACCCTCCTTGCCCTTCTTGCCTTCCTTCACTTCCGCCTTCACTGAGTAGGACCCCGGCGCCAGCGATCCGGTCGCCACCGTCGCTGTCGTTCCGTTGCCGGTCACACCCTGCCCTGACCAGTCGTACACCACACTGTTGTTTTTCTTGGTCGACACCGACCCGGGAGTCGCTGTCACCGTCACATTCTCCCCTGGGAATACCGACGGCGGTGTTGCCGAGGCCGACAGCGTTATCGGGGGTTGCTTCTTACATCCCCCCGAGACCAGGACCAAAGCCGACGCAACAAAAACCAGACAACCAGCCTTACAGGAATGCAATCGCATGGGATTCTCCTTCGCAAACATGCTAACTCACTACCCCGCCTCTGACATGCGAAAGGGGGCCATTAATGGCCCCCTCCCGGTTACGCTTGAGTTTCACTCTTAGCCGTTTTCTACTTCTTCTTCGGCTCAGCCTTCTTTCTGGGCGCCGGTGCGCGCTCTTCCAGAAGGGTCATCGAATCGGCCGCATTGAAGGGATAGAGCTGCACAGACTGTTGGCCCGTGGTGCTCAGGGTGATATCCACCCGCCGGTTCTGCGCCAGGTAGATGACGGCGAGACGCTTGATCATCTTCGCCTTTTGTGCGTCGCTTAGCTCGGGATTCTGGTCCACCAGGGCCTTGACCTGATCCCTGGAGAGCTGTTGTTCCTTGCCCACGGCCCGCGTATCGATGTCGGACTCCGGCACACCCTGCTCGACCAGGAAGGCCTTCGCGCGATTGACACGACGCTCCGTCAGCGCCTGGTTGTACTCAACCGAACCACGAACGTCCGCATGGCCGGTCAGGATCAGGTGTGCATCAGGCTTGATGGCCAGATAGCTCTTGAAGTCCGTGGCGAGCGTGCTCAGGGTTCTCTGCTGGCTCTCCACCAGTCCGCCCTCCGGATGCGCAGCACGCGGTTGAGCGGTCGGGAAGAAGATGCTGTGCAGCGCCAGGCGGGCCTCAAGCCGCAGCTGCTCCGGCGAGGGTCCTGGCGGCGGAGGCGGCGGCATAATCGTCAGCGATGCCGTTGCCGAAGCCGAGTGCCCCTTGTCGTCCGACACCGTGCAATTCACGTCGGTCGTCCCTGACGGAGCGCCCGCCGAGTTGTAAGTGGCAGTCGAACCGGATGGCGTGACCGTGCCTGCCGTCGCGGTGAAGTTGTAGGTGAGGGGCCGGTTCTGTGGGCTCACACCGGTCGCGGTGATGGTCGCGGTGTCACCCGGCTTGATCGTCGACGGGCTGGCAGAGCAGCTCAGTGTCGGCGGTTCGAATTCCTTCACCGTAAAGGTGGTCGAGCTGTCGGCAACCTGCCAGGGCTTCAAACCTTCCTTGCCGGGCTTGCCTTCCTTCACCCCGCACTTCACGGTATAGCTGCCAGGGTTCAACGAGCCTGTCGCCACCGTCGCCGTCGTTCCGTTTCCGGTCACGCCGTCGCCGGTCCAGTTATAAACCGAATTCTCCTTCGGATTGAGGCCGCTCGCGGTCGCGGTTACTGTGACCGGATCCCCCGGGAACACCGAGGACGGGTTCGCCGAGCACGCAATCGTCGGCGGTGCCGGAGGCGCGATGGATCCAACATGGAAGACCAGGCCGCCGCTCAGACGCGCAGCATTGATGTTCGCCCGGCCGCCATACGTGTTCGGTCCGAAGTCGGCGTGGATGTAGTTGTAATCGGCCTGGAAGATGCGAATCGCGAGACGATGATTGAACAGCGGAGTCTCATAGTCCATCCCGCCGCCCACCGTCAAATCCGGTCCCCAGGTGCTGGGATTGAAATCAGGGCCGTTCACATAGGCCGCACCAACCAAAGCGTGAACAAAAGGCGTAATGTCACCCGTCGGGTAGCGGAAGATAATGCCGCCGGAAGCCGTGGTAAAGCCGTCGTCGTTCCCATGGGTGCCGATATTGCTTCCGTTGCCGCTGGCTACACCCCACTGGTGAAGCCCGAACTCCGCTTGGGCGCCAACGTACTTGTTGAAGTAATAGGCGCCGCTAAACAGACCGCCCAGGTTCACGGCATTGTAGTTATAGGGCGCGATCGTGCCGTTAGGCTGCGGAACCTGCACGGTTCCGTGCGGGGCCAGATAACTGTAGCCCGCAAAGATGTCCCAACGAGACGCGTAATCGTCGGGTCCGGCCTTGGGTGCCGGTTTCGCAGAATCTTGGGCTGCCAATGCGATTGGTGTGAATGCAAGACACACAAACGCAAGCGTCCGGCAGCGGGACCGCAAACTTTGCAAAAACATTTTGGTTAATCCTCCGCAATGAAACAGGGTTTCTTATTGTGGAAATGGCCGTTGACTTACTCGACTTTCCGGCAGGTTAGTTTTCGACACCAAGGGGGCAGTTCGGAAACTGTTGGAACGGCACTACTAAGCCTACCATAGGAGGGTTATCAAGAGCACACTTTTTCCGCGAAAACGTCGCGTCCGTCTAACGGAAACGACCGGAACTCCCGCTCGCGGGTTGCGCCCGTTTCTCAGCCTTCCCGAGCCCAGTCGTGGAGCCTTCCGTTCAACCCGCGTTGAGTGTCTTTAGCAAGCTTCGCGGTTCGCGCTGAATCTTCTCTTGGAGAAGAGTAATCGCGTACATAAGTTGCTCGGGCCGCGGCGGACACCCTGGAACATACACGTCCACCGGGATAACTTGGTTCACGCTTTGCACAATTGCGTAGTTATTGAAAACTCCCCCCGACGTAGCACATGCGCCCATCGAAATCACCCACTTGGGCTCGGGCATCTGATCGTACAAACGGCGAATCACAGGAGCCATCTTTTGCGCGACACGTCCCGCGATAATCATCAAGTCAGCCTGCCGCGGAGAAGGCCGGAACACCTCGGCTCCGAAACGCGCGATGTCGAATCGAGAAGCGCCCATCGACATCATCTCGATCGCACAACAAGCGAGACCGAATGTGACCGGCCAAACAGAGCTCTTGCGAACCCAGTTGATCGCGAAGTCCAGCGAGGTCAGAAGCACGCCTTCCGGCTGCTCATAGCCATAGCTCACTTCCCTCAGTTTTGCGCGATTTTTTACGCTGCTGTCGAGTGCTCCAAAGAGATAGCGATCGCGTTCCTGCGCAGCGGCCATGGATTTACTATAACCCGAAAACGCCCTTCAGCCCGGCTCCAACCATCGCTTCCCTCATGCCTCACGAAACAAACCCAACTCCGTTTTCGCATAAGTAAATACAACGACCAACCCACGAAATCGACAGAGCAGCCGACCCGCGTGCGCTATTCTGCCTTGTTCAACCATTTCCATGCCGAAGTTTCGGCACTCTCAAAATACTGCGCGGAGCACGTCGATCGCTCGGCTTGCCGCGACCGGAGCTTAAACACATCGTTCCCGCCGTCCAGGAACCTTTGATTTTGCAGAATTCCTTCGGAGTAAAGTCACAATGCGCCGATTTTGCACTTTGTTCTCCCTCCTACTGCTCTTCATCCCAGCCGTTGCCCTGGCACAACCTTCCGCACAGGCGCCAGCCACCCAGGGCCAGATCGCAGCCCTTCAGCAGGCGCTGCAGAACGCCCAGATGAACGCCGACAACTCCTGGATGCTGGTCTCCTCGGCCCTGGTCCTGCTGATGACCGGCCCCGGACTGGCCCTCTTCTATGGCGGCCTCGTCCGCCGCAAAAACATCCTTGGCACCATGATGCAGAGCTTCGCCATGATGGGCCTCGTCACCATCATTTGGGCAATCCTCGGCTACTCACTCGCTTTCGGCCACGGCAACCCGTTCATCGGCGGCTTCGAGCACCTCTTTCTGCGCGGCGTTGGCCTTGCACCCAACCCTGACTATGCCGCCACCATCCCCGAACAGACCTACATGGTCTACCAGCTCATGTTTGCCATCATCACCCCGGCGCTCATCACGGGAGCCTTTGCCGAGCGCATGAAATTCAGCGCCATGGCGGTCTTTCTGTCCCTTTGGTCGCTTCTGGTGTATAGCCCCATGGCCCACATGGTTTGGGGCGTGGGAGGCTTGCTGAATGCGAGCGGCGGCAAGTTTCCCAGCCTTGACTTCGCCGGCGGCACCGTCGTCCACGTCACGTCCGGCGTCTCCGCCCTGGTCGCCGCGCTCTACCTCGGCAAACGCCTCGGCTACCCGCAGACTGCCATGCCCCCGCATTCGCTTGTGCTCAGCTTCATCGGCGCATGCCTGCTGTGGGTGGGCTGGTTCGGCTTCAATGCGGGCAGCGCCCTCAATTCAGGACCGCTCGCCACCAGCGCCTTCATCAACACTCACTTCGCGGCCGCATCCGCCGCCCTCGGCTGGACCATCGCTGAATGGTTCCACAACGGCAAGCCGACGGCTCTGGGAGCGATTTCCGGCGCGGTCGCGGGGCTTGTTGCCATTACTCCCGCGTCGGGATTCGTGCAGCCCTTCTCCGCTCTCCTCATCGGCGTGCTCGCCGGGATTTTCTGTTCGTTCATGGTCTTCGAGGTCAAGAAGTGGTTCGGCTACGACGACTCGCTCGACGCCTTCGGCGTGCACGGCGCAGGCGGCACGCTGGGCGCCCTGCTCACAGGACTCTTCGCCACCCGCCTCATCAATCCTGCTTTCGGCAAAGACGCGCCAACCGGCGCCATCGACGGACATTGGGGACAGGTGCTGAATCAAGGGGCCGGCATCGCGATTGCCTGGACCATCTCGATCGTGGGCACTCTTGTCCTGCTCTTCGTCGTTGACAAGGTCATCGGGCTGCGCCTCAACAGCGAGGATGAATCCGCCGGCATGGATCTCTCGCAACATGGCGAAGAGGGCTACGATCTCAACTCCTGAAACTTGGCTCGTGGTTCTGTTGAAAAGATTTCCGGGCGCGATCCCACTCCGGCGTCCCGCCTGTTAGGCTGTCAGCGAGGTTTTGCATCATGCTCAAGATTGAAGCGGTTCTCCAGCCTTCGAAACTGGATGCAGTGAAGGATGCTCTGCTCGAGGCGGGCATCGAAGGGATGACCATCCTCGAAGCCCGCGGCCACGGCCGCCAAAAGGGCCATACCGAGTTTTACCGCGGCCGGGAGTACACCGTTGACCTTTTGCCCAAGGTCAAGATCGAACTCGTGATCACCGACGAGATGAAGGAGAATGCGGTGCAGGCCATTATGAGCGCGGCGCGAACCGGCCGCATCGGCGATGGCAAAATCTTCATCAGCCGCATCGACGAAGCCATTCGCATCCGTAACGACGAGCGTGGCGAATCCGCCCTTTAGTTCGCCCGCCATGTCAACGGTGGCGCTGCTCTGGTCAAGCGCTTTTACCCGCCTCAGGCGCCCCCGCTCCAGAAGAAACATCCTTCCGGAGCACGATCTCCAAGTCTTCTATCTTTTCCGAAATAAAGTTGATTTTGCGCGAAAGCGCCTGGAATTCGGCCTCCGCACCGGCGGTTCACGTCGAACTCCAGTTCGCTTCCCAATCGATCTTTCGCATCCTGCCGGTTCTGGAGTCCTCATGATGACCGGTGCCTGGGATGGCCGCCAGCATGGAGAGAGACAGAGTGAGAAGCCCGGTCCCCCACCAGCACTTCGCCCCCCGTTGATTTCTTTAGTATTCTGTTAACACTCTTTGGCGTCGCCGAACCTCGTACATTTCGAATGAATCCAGTCGCTTTGGCGGTTGACGATCTACGGGAGCAGTATCTTCGCGAGATGGCGCTTGTCCGCCAGACCTGTGAGCGCACGGGCGACGGCACGGCAGCCATCCGCAGGCGTTCGGCTGTCGTCGACCGCATCCTGATCGAAATGTGGCGCCGGGTCTTCGCCGGCCAAACTCCGCCCAACGTTGCCCTTCTCGCCATGGGCGGGTACGGACGCAAAGACCTCTTTCCCTACTCCGACATCGACGTCCTCTTCGCCTTTGCCGACGAAAAAACCGAGGAACAAACCCGCGAATCGGTACGCGCCATGATCCAGGGCATGTGGGACATCGGCCTCCGCGCCAGCCCCAGTTCGCGCACCGTCAAGGAGGCCGGCCGCTTCGACCCCGATAACCTCGAGTTCACCCTGGCCACCTTGGACCGCCGCTTCCTCGCCGGGCAGTTCCCGCTCTACCAGCAGCTTCACCAGACCGTCCTCCCCGGCCTCGTTCTCAGCGAATGGAACACCATCACGCAAAAGCTCGGAGAAGTCGCTCGCGCCCGCCACGCCAAATTCGGAAACACCATCTTTCACCTGGAACCCAATCTCAAAGACTGTCCCGGCGGTCTCCGCGACTACCATCTTGCCGTCTGGTTTGCCCTGCTCTTCCATTTGAAAGACACGAGGGAGTGGCCCCGCCAGCGCGGCGGCGTCTTCCAGTCCGCGCGCGGCGACGCGGAAGCCGCTTTCGACTTTCTCGCCGCGGCACGCTGCTTCCTTCACTTCCGCCACGGCCGCGACGACAACACCCTCGACTGGCAGTCGCAGGATGAAGCCGCAGCCAATTCCATCGGGCTCGAAACCCGCGGAACCGCCGACCCCGCCTACTGGATGCGTACCTACTATCGCCATGCGCGCATCATCTATCGCCGCGCCGTGCTGCTCATGGAGCATCTTCCCGTTCCGGTCAGCTTCTATCGCCAGTTCCGCCGCCGCCGCACCCCCATCGCTGGAACCGACTTCGTCCTCGACCAGGGCCGCATCGACATCCTCCCCGGCGCTCAGTTTTCCGACACCGCGGCAATCCTCCGCATCTTTTCGCTCATGGCCACCCATGGCTACGCGCTCTCGCAGGCCGCCGAAGACCGCATCACCGACGCGCTGCCCGCCCTGGCTATCCACATCCCCGAAGGGCCCTACCTCTGGAACGCCCTGCGCGAAGTCCTCCTCGGACCCCACGCAGCCCATGCCTTGAGGACCATGCACGCACTCGGCGTCCTCGAGATGCTCATCCCCGAGTTTCACGGCATCGACGCCCTCGTAATCCGAGACAGCTACCATCGCTACACGGTCGACGAGCACACCTTCCTCACCATCGACAACGTGCACGGCCTGCGCCAGCCCACGCATGACTGGGAACACCGTCTGGCCCAGCTGCTGCCCGAAGTCGACAGGCTCGACCTGTTTTTGCTGTCGCTGCTTCTGCATGACACCGGCAAGGGCCGCCGCACCGGCGAACACACCCTGCAGAGTGTCGAACTGGCCGACAGCTTCCTCGCGCGCCTCGACTTCGATGCCGAAGAGCGCGAATCCGTGCTCAAGCTCATTCGCCTGCACCTCGAAATGTCAACCGCCATGCGCCGCGACATCTTCGATCACGAGAATGTGCGCGCTTTCGCCGACAAAATCGGCAGCCCCAGCCTGCTCAAAATGCTCACGCTCATGACCTACGCCGACATCAAGGCCGTGAATCCCGAGGCGCTGACGCCCTGGAAAGCCGAGAACCTCTGGCAGTTCTATATGGCCACGGCCAATTTCATGGACCGCAGCGTCGACGAAGTCCGCTACCATGCGGCCATCGATCCCACCCTCCTGAACCGCATCCGCGCCATGGTTCCATCGAGCCAGTATGGCGAGCTCAAGCAATTCCTCGAAGGACTCCCGCAGCGCTACCTGCAGACCCGGCTTCCCGAACACATCCGCGACCACTTCCAGCTCGCCGCCAAGCTCGACAAGGACCCCGTACAACTCGACCTCCGCCCCAACCGCCAGCTCTTCGACCTCACCGTCATCACCCGCGACCGCAAACGTCTCTTCGCCGATGTCTCCGGCGCCTTGGCCGCCTGGGGCATGAACATCGTCAAAGCTGGAGCCTTCTCCAACGATGCCGGCGTCATTGTCGATAGCTTCCATTTCACCGACGTCTTCCGCACCATCGAGCTCAACCCCAGTGAAAAAGACCGCTTCCTCGACTACATGCATGATGTCGTCGCGCAAAAGGTTCCTGTCGAGCAGATGCTCGAGTCGCGCGCGCACATGAACCACGCAGGCAGCATCAAGGTCGAAGTCTCGACCCGCATTTCGTTCGATAACGAGTCCTCGAGCCACTCCACTCTGCTCCAGGTCGTCGCACAAGACGTGCCCGGATTGCTGCGCCAGATTGCGCTCACCCTGTCGACGCACCAGTGCAACATCGAGGTCGCCCTCATCGACACCGAGGGAGAGACTGCCATTGACGTCTTTTACCTCACCAGCCACGGCGCTAAGTTGACTTCGGCGACACAAGACCGCCTCGCCGCAGACCTCACCGGCGCGCTCGACGCTATGCGCTCCCCCGCAAACGCCTGATACCGTTTTCGTCTTGTGGCCATCGATCCCGCTCTGCAAAAACTCGTCAACCAGGCGCTTGGCCACCATCGAAACGGCGAGCTGAGCCAGGCCGAAGAGATCTACCGGCGCGTTCTCGCACAGGATCCCGGCCACGCCGACGCGCTTCATCTGCTCGGCATGGTCGCGTATCAGACCGGCCGCGTTCCCATGGCCCTCGAACTGATCCGCCAGGCCATCCTTGTCCATCCATCGGCCGCCTCCTATCACTCCAACCTGGGCAATGTCCTGCAGGCGCAAAACGACCTGGAAGAAGCCGCGGCAAGCTATCGCAGGGCTCTCGCCCTGACTCCCGGCTTGTCGGAAGTGCACGTGAACCTAGGCAACGTCCTCCAGGCGCAGGGCCACGTGGACGTCGCCCTCGACGAATATCGTCGCGCCCTCGCCTTGAAGCCGGATCTGCCCGAAGCGCGCGCCGCGGAGTCGATGGCGCTTTTGCTGCTAGGCGACTTCACAGCCGGTTGGAGAAATTTCGAGGCCCGCTGGCAGACCCGCGACTACGACACCCCGATGCGCCACTACCCGCTGCCCCTCTGGGATGGCCAGCCCCTCGCCTCCGGACGTCTCCTCGTATGGGGCGAGCAAGGCGTGGGCGACGAAATCATGTTCGCCGGCCTCGTTCCCGACCTGCTGCGTGCCGGAAATTCTGTCGTGCTCGACTGCGATCGGCGGCTCGCAAGTTTGTTCCAGCGCTCGTTCCCTGGCGTCGAGGTTGTCTTTTCTTTCGACCCCGAGCGCGACAACGCTCTCCAGGTCACGGCGCATTTGCCCAGCGGAAGCCTTCCGCGCATCTTCCGATCCAGCAAGGAGGCTTTCCGCGCGACCACCTCTCCGTATCTCTTCGCAAATCCAACACCACGAGATCAATTCCGAGACCGATACGCCGGCGGCAGACGCGTCGGCCTGGCCTGGTACACGCGCAGCGAAAAGAAGGGCAGGCAGCGATCCATCGATCTCTCCACCCTCGCTCCCATCTTTGCGGCTCCCGGCGTGCGATGGATCAGCCTCCAATATGGGGACCTCGCAACTCTCGAGGAGCAAATCAAAGCTGCAGGCGCCCCCGTCCTCGTCGATCGCTCCGTCGATCAGCTCGCCGATATCGACGGCTTCGCCGCGCAGATCGCTGCCCTGGATCTTGTGATCACGATCGACAATTCCACGGCGCACCTCGCTGCAGCTCTCGGCGTTCCAACCTGGCTGCTTTTGCCCTTCGCTCCCAACTGGCGATGGCAGCTCAAGACCAGTGCAAGTCCCTGGTATCCCACCCTGCGCATCTTCCGCCAGTCGAGCCTGGGGGATTGGAGCAACGTGATCACGGCCGTGCAGACCGCTCTGTTGCGGCCAATCTCTGAATCAACAGAACGTTAACAATTCCCGAATGGTCCGGCCGCTACCATGGCTGCGAGTCGCTCTGTGCGGCCATCTGGCTATGAAACTACTTGAGATAGGCGCGCACAAGGTCGATCAGATCTTCGGCCAGTTCCGGAGCAATCTGTTCCTTCGCGCCGTCGACCAGGTGAAAACGGATGTGGGTTTCGAGAACTTCGGCCATCAGGCTGTTTACGCCGCCTCGCACCGCGGCCAGCAGCATCAGCTGATCTCCGCAATCGTCGTTAGCGGTCAGCGAGCGCTCTACCGCATCCAGTTGGCCGCGCAGTTTGCGCACGCGTTGCTGAAGCTTGATGGTCTCGCGCTCGTGGTGCGACATGGCAATTCTCTCCTTGACAATACCCTCCCCGGGTATACTATCTACCCTATGGGGGTATAGTCTGTCCCGCTCCCATTCTAACGCCCGGCTCCCGGCTCCGCATGACCCTGAAACCAACATGGCACGCTTTGCGCTCTCATCTCGACATCTCTTCCGTGGCGTCATCAGCCTTGCGCTCCTCGCCACGGCTGCGCTTCTTTGCGCGCAGGAGACAGCCAAAGCCATCCCGGAGTCCGAATTGCCCACCGCCCCCGTTCCTCAGAATGGACCCTCCTCCGGCCCCAATAGCGCCCCCACCCTGCTCGACGAAGGCGGATTGGGCAAGCAGCCCAACGCCACCAGCCCCGTGGGCCGCGAGCCGCAGGACGCGCCCATTGTCGCGATGGCGCCGCATCCCGAAGACGGCATCTACTGGATCTCGGGGCAGGCCAACTTTATCTTTCAGGGGCGATTGCCTTTTCACTCGGCCTACCAGGGAACAAACTCCTTTCTTAACTCCGCCGAGTACAAGACCTCGATGGTCGGCACGCTGTTTACCGCCGTGCGCCGCAGCCGCTCTATCCGCTATAACACCGACTTCATTTTCGATTTGGAAGCAGCCGAAGGGCGAGGCCTCAGCGAGGCGCTGGGCCTGGCCGGGTTCACTAACCTTGACGTCGTGCGCAATCCCAACCTCGGCAAAGCTCCCTACATCGCCCGCTACGAGATTCACCAGGTCATCGGGCTTTCGCAAAAAACAACCGACCAGGAACCGGGCCCCTTTGGGCTCGCACCGACAGTTCCGCAGCGCCGCGTTGAATTCCGCATTGGCAAGTTGACGCTACCTGATTTCTTCGACGTCAACTCGGTCGGCTCCGACTCGCACCTCCAGTTCATGAACTGGGCCGTAGACAACAACGGCGCATGGGACTATGCGGCCGACACACGCGGCTACACCGTCGGCGGCTTCGCCGAATACGACGACCGCATCTGGAGCCTTCGCTACGGCATATTCGCCATGCCCACCGTGGCCAACGGCATCGACCTGGACTGGGCCTTCAGCCGCGCCCACGGGCAAAACGGCGAGTTTGAATTGCGCCGCAGCTTTCTTCGCGACCGCAGGGGCGTGACCCGCCTCCTCTTCTACGGCAACCGCGCCCACATGGGCGACTACCGCGAGGCCGTCCGCGATTTCCTGAGCGGCTCCGACACCGCGAACTATGGCGTGACCGTGCCCACAATCACCCTCCACGAACACTTCGGCGCGCTCAAGTACGGCTTCGGCTACAACACCGAGCAGGAACTGACTCAAAACCTGCGCGTCTTCGGCCGCTTCGGATGGAACGAGGGACAGCACGAATCCTACTGCTACACCGAGGTCGACCAGACGGTGCTCGCCGGCGCGGACTACTACGGCAGCCGCTGGGGTCGCCCGGTCGACAAGATCGGCCTGGCAATCGTCTCCGACGCCATCAAGCGCGATCATCAGAACTATCTTCGCCACGGCGGGCTCGGTTTTCTGCTCGGCGATGGCAATCTCAACTACGGCCGCGAGAACATTGTCGAGACCTACTACAACTGGCACGCGTGGCGCGGCATGTTTTACGCCGTCGATGTGCAACACATTGACAATCCCGGCTACAACCGGGATCGCGGTCCGGTGTGGGTTGGCTCGGTGCGCGGCCACGTCGACTTCTGATTCATCGCAAACTCGTCGGGCACATTAACCAAGAACCTCCACCCATCCAGCGCAGGAGGGAACGCGTGAATGGCCTGCGCAATCGCGGTCTTTCCCGATCCAGAGGCCCCGGTCAGAATGACAAGCGCCATGTTGCTTCTCCGGCGGGAATGATGAGGGCTACGTGCCCCGGAAATTAGAATAGGCACATCGCCTGTACGCGGAGGATTGCTTGGATCCAAACGGCTCGTGTGTCGTTGCCTACGACGTTGGGGGAAGCCACATCTCGGCCGCAGTGTGCGCCGCGTCAAACTACGAATTGGGGCAGGTCGTGAAAGCCAACCTGCCCGGCGAAGAAACAAGCGACGCGTTTGTCGCAGTGCTCTGCCAGTTGGCTGCCGAGGCAACGGAGGGCAAGAGCAATGTCGCGGGCGCTTCGCTGGCCATGCCCGGCCCGTTTGACTATGCCGAAGGTGTGAGCTGGATGCAACACAAGATGGCGTATCTCTACGGCGTGAACCTTCGCCATGCCCTGGCGCAAAAGCTGGGGTGGAGAGACGGGCAAGTCCGGTTCCTCAACGATGCCGCGGCGTTCCTGTGGGGAGAGATGGGTGCCGGCTCGGCGCGCGGCGTGGCGAAGGCGGTCGGCATCACGCTGGGCACGGGAATCGGCTCGGCTTTCGGCGTTGCCGGCCGTGTGCAGACCGGCGGGCCCGGCGTGCCTCCCGGCGGCGAGGTCTGGAACTTGCCCTTTGAAGGCGGAATCGTTGAAGATCTGATATCCACCCGCACGATGAAAAAGAGCTACGCCGCGCGGACCGGCGTGGAGCGCGAAGTCGCGGACATTGCCTCAGCGGCCGCAAACGATGCTGCAGCCCGCGAAGTGTTCGTCGAATTTGGCCGCAACCTGGGCAGGGTGCTTCGCTCTTTGCTGCACGATTTTGCACCGCAGGTGGTGGTGCTCGGCGGCGGCATCGCCCGCTCCGCACAGCTTTTTCTGCCCGCCGCCGACCAGGCCCTCAAGAGCATGCCCATTCAGCTGCGCATTTCCGCGCTCGGCGAGCGCGCTCCGCTGATCGGGGCGGGCGTTGCCTGGTTTGCCGACGGGCAAGAGAAACCTTGACCGCCGGCCGGGAGCGAATCTGGCTGTGATTATTTCCCGCCAGTGGGTGATTGCGCGGGCGGCGCAGAGGGCATGGTGTAAATCACCTCGCCCGGCTTGGCGTAGTGCAGCTGCTCGCGCGCCTCATGCTCGATGGCATTGGGGTCGGATTTCAAGCGCTCGACATGACTGCGCAGCCGGGCATTCTCAGCCTGCAGATCCTGTATTTCCTGCCGCAACTGCTTATCCTGAAGACGCTGCTGCTGCCACGAAGAAAGGCCGTGCCTTCCGTTCACCACACCCCAGCCGAAAAGCAGGATGAGCGCCACCGCGACAGATGTGCCGGCTGGCCGCCACACCGTGCGCACTGCTTCGTTCACGCGCGCGGCAATGCGAACCTCGGCAGCAATGCGCTGGTCGATCTTCTCGTTTTGCATTCGAACCTCAAGCCTCTATGACAAGACAAAAGCCTTCGCCGCGGCGCGCAGTGATTCCATATCTTTCTCGTTGCGCGCTTCGGTGTACGCGCGAACCACCGGCTCCGTTCCGGAAAGCCGGTAGCAAACCCAGGATCCGTCGGCGAGAATCAGCTTCAGTCCATCGGTGCGCACAATGCTTGCCACTTTGCGCCCGCTCAGTTCCGATGGATCCGCCTTCAATTTTTCAGTGAACGCGGCCATCGCCTCCGGGGTCAAGCGGAAGTTCTCGCGGACCGGGTAGAAGGAACCAACCTTGCCAAATAACTCCCGTAACTGGGTGCCCAGGTTTTTGCCGCGCGCCGCCACCATCTCCGCCACCAGCAGACCGGCGATGATACCGTCTTTCTCCGGGACATGTCCGCGAATCGTCAGCCCGGCTGACTCTTCGCCCCCGATCGCAATTTTGTCTTCAATGATTAACTCGCCGATGTACTTGAAACCGACCGGTGTCTCAAAGAGCGGCACTTTATGATGCTCCGCCAGCGCGTTGATCAGATTGGTCGTCGCCACGCTCTTGGCCACGCCGTTCTTCCAGCCGCGCGTTTCGACCAGGTAGTCGAACAATAGCGCGATGACGTAGTTCGGCTGGATGAAGGTTCCATCTTCATCCACGATTCCAAAACGGTCTGCATCGCCGTCGGTGGCAATGCCGATCTTCGCCCCGATTTCCTTCATCTTTGCTTTCGCGTCGCCCAGCAGGTGATCATCGGGCTCGGGAGCATGGCCGCCAAAAAGTACATCGCGATAATCATGCACCGTCTCGACCGAAACGCCGGCTTCGCGCAGAATGTGGCAACTGTATCCCCGGCCCGCGCCCCAGAATGGATCGTAGACAACCTTGATACCTGACTTCGCAATCGCCTTCAGATTGACCAATTCCCCCAGACGCTTCAGGAACCCCGGTTTTACATCGGCCGTCTCAAACCCGGATTCCGGAGCTGTTCCTCGGGCGATCGAGTCGCTGCCGATCTTCGCGATTGCCGCCTCGATCTGCTTGGTCACTTCCGGCAAAGCGGGCGCGCCGTCGTGCGTCGAGAACTTGATGCCGTTGTACTCGGGCGGATTGTGAGACGCGGTGAAGTTGATTGCTCCCGAGGTCTTCATCTGCCGCACCGCGTAAGCGATTGCCGGCGTCGGGGCGGCTTTGGGAATCACGATGGGAGTCACTCCGGCCCCTGCCAGAACCCCGGCTGCCTCGCTGACGAAGCTCTCCCCCAGGAAGCGCGGATCGCGACCCACCAGCACGCGATGCGGCTCCGGCTGCGTCTTCACATAAGCGGCAACCCCCGCCACGGCCAGGCGGATATTGGCCACGGTGAACTCGTCGGCGACCACCGCGCGCCAACCCGAAGTGCCAAAATGAATTCCTTTACTCATCGCTCTTCTCCGCGCACCGGGCTCGCCGGTCGCAAGCAACATACTGCAACACCGCGGCCGACTCGGCAAGTTCTGCCCGGACGTACACTGGCAGCAGATGACAGCTCGGCCCGAAACGAACACCTTCGCCCGCATCGTTCTCACCACGGCGGCATCTCCGCAAGAGGCTGAGCGGCTTGCGCGCGCGCTCGTCGAAGAACGGCTGGCGGCATGCGCGACGCTGCTCCCCGCGGTTCGCTCGATTTATCGATGGCAAGGCAAAATCGAGGATGTGGGCGAGACCATGCTCCTGATCAAAACCGGCGTCGAACAATTGCCTGCGCTGCAAACGAGACTGGCCGCATTGCATAGTTATGGCACGCCCGAGTTTCTTGTTCTGCCTGTCGAAACGGGCAGCCCGAACTATTTGCAATGGCTGTTCGAGAATCTGTGCCAGCCCTAGAATCCGCCGCTTCGCGGAAGCCTCTGGGCACACGCCATCTGGTATCCTGAGTTTTTGCAATCATGCACTGGCTAATGATTGCCTTTGTTGTTTCGCTTGGCGCACTGCTCCTCGCCGCGGCGGGAGTAGCGCACCACATTTGGCACGAACGCGCCCGAACGCGCAGACTCCATGCCGCCCACTCCGCCGAAAGCGGCGAAGAGCCGGATTTGGAATCGGAGCCGTAGAGGAACCAATGCCCATCGAACCTATGCGGGCCGCCCAGGCGGCCGCCAAGAGGCGGAGCGCCTGTGCGCGCCAACTCGTCCGTCGCCCCTTTGCCATCATTCGCCAAAAGGATCTGGGTGCATCGTGAACGAACAGAAGTCCGCTATTGCCGCTCCTCAATCCGTGACCGAAATCTCTGTCGCCCACAGTCCGGATTCCGACGACGCCTTCATGTTCTACGGCCTGGCGACCAACAAGGTGCGCGTGCCGGGATACAAGTTTGCCCACACGCTCTGTGACATTGAGACCCTCAATCGGCGTGCGCAAGACGAAGCTTTTTTTGACGTCACGGCCATCAGCTTTCATGCGTACCCATATGTCCAGGAGCACTACACGCTGATGGGATGCGGGGGCAGCGTCGGCGAAGGCTATGGGCCGATGGTCGTCGCCAGCCGGCGCTTCTCGCCAGACGACCTTGGCCGCGTGCGCATCGCTGTCCCCGGCACGCGCACCACCGCGTATCTCGCCCTCAAGATCTTCAATCCCGCCATTGAGACCGATGTCGTCCCATTCGATCGCATCATTCCCGAGATCGTGGCCGGCAAATATGATGCCGGGCTCATCATCCATGAAGGGCAGTTGACGTATGCCTCCAGCGGCCTCTTTCGCGTTCTTGATCTCGGCATCTGGTGGCGCGAGCAGACCGGCCTGGTTCTGCCCCTGGGCGGAAACGCAATCCGCCGCTCCCTCGGCGCGGAAAGCCACAGGATCATCTCCAAGGCGCTGCGCGACAGCATTCAGCATGCGCTCGACCACCGCGAGCAAGCCCTTGAGTACGCAATGCAGTTTGCGCGGGACCTCGATACTTCCCTGGCTAATCGGTTTGTGAGCATGTACGTGAACGAGCGCACCCTCGACTACGGAGCCGACGGCCGCGAAGCGATTCGCCGGCTACTTGAAGTCGGGCACGATCGCGGCGTGATCCCCATGAAGCCGCAGGTCGATTTCGTCGATTGAAACCGCTCATCTCTCTCAGATTTTGTTCTTAACCCTTTTCCCATTCGCGCCGATCTATCTCTTCAGAGAGTCGACGCATGGGAGAGGAAGACTTTTGGCGCGAGTTCTCGGCGTCGTCGCTGCACCTGGAAGCAGCCGCCGGGATCCTTGATCGGGAAACGATCCTTAACTTGCTGTTCCGCGAAGCCGATCGCGCCCAGCGCATGAAGACCGGCTTCTGCGTTCTGCTTTTGCGCATCGATCAGTTTTGCGACCGCCAGGCTGAGCTCGGCCCCGAAACCTGCGACGAGCTTTTACGCCAACTCGGAGCACGCGTCATTCGCCGCCTGCGCAGTTACGATGCAATCGGCCGCTACGCCGAGGATACCCTTCTCCTCGTCTTGCCCGGATGCAACCCCACCGGTGCCGCGCTCGTCTACGAGCGAATCCGGCGCAAAGTCCTCGACCTCCCGTTCCTCGTGGGCGGCGAAAACCTCCGCTGCTCGGTACACTTCGGCTTCGCGATGAGCCACGGCCAATCTCCCCTCTTCGTCCTACACGACGCAGAACGCCTGCTCGATCGCGCCAGACATGGCGGCCAGGCGCCGGCAGCCGACTCAAGAAACAGCGTTGCCTTCGACCTCGATGGCGTCGATGGCGAGAAATTCGGCAAAGACATCGTTCGATAACAGCCGTCCCTGCGGCGTTAGCCAAACCATGTCTCCATCTACGCTCAGCAAGCCATCCCGTTCGAGTCGCTCGACGGTCTTCAAGGAGCCGGCAATTGCCTCGCGACCAAACTCGCGCTCAAGGCTCCTCACATCGACCCCGGCATTCAACCGCAGGCCCAGAAACCAGGCTTCCTCATGCTGCCGGGCCGGCGAAAGCCACGTCGCTTCTGACACCGAAACGCCGTTCAGGTAGTCTTTGAGATGGTCTGTCGTCTTCGCGCGCAGAACATCGGCCGGCTCCTGACCGCGAATCGCACTTGCGTTCTCATCTAATCCGCGCAATGCCGAGGCAGCATCGAGACCGATGCCCAGGTACGGCCGCCGCAGCCAATAGCGCAGATTGTGGCGCGACTCGAAGCCGCCCCGCGCAAAATTCGAGATTTCGTACTGCTTGAGCCCGGCGCTCTCAAGCCTCTCGATCGCGGTTTCATACATGCGAGCAATGGCATCGTCGCTGGGAACCAGCCCGGCGTGGTAGCGCGCTCCCCCGGCGAGCATTTCGCGGCCCAGGCGCGAGTCCTCGTCGATCTCGAGCATGTAGATGCTCGCATGGGGCACGCCCGTGTCGATCAGGACGCGCACGGAGTCTTCCCAGGTCGCCGCGGTTTGCCCGGCGAGACCGGCAATCAGGTCAATATTCAGGTTGGTGATTCCCGCCGAACGAATGCGCCGCAGATCGTCGAAGACCAGCGCCCGGGAGTGCAGGCGCCCGCTGGTGTGGGCCTCGCGATCAATGAATGACTGCACGCCCAGGCTGACACGGTTCACGCCGGCCCACGCCATCGCCTCGAGCCCCGCATCGGCAACCTGCCCCGGCGCGCACTCCACCGTGATCTCCGCCCCAGCTTCGAGATCGAACTCCCCGCGAACCGCCGCGAAGAGACGAGCGATCAGTTCCGGAGCCAGCAGGCTCGGCGTCCCGCCCCCAAGGTAGATCGTGTCTACCCGTCGCGGCAGTTCCGCTCCGCGCGCCGCGGCCCAGCTCCCCGCGGCGGTCAAGTCTTCAATCAGACGATCCACGTAGCGTTCGTGGTCGCCCGCCGGGTATACCCCCGAGGCAAAGTTGCAGTAAGTGCACTTGGAGCGGCAAAACGGAATCGAAATGTAGAGACCGAGCCTGTCGCCGGCGGCCTGTGCCATCCCCTCATTCTTTCACGCGTGACGATGGAGGCTGCCGGCTGCCGCAACGTGCCAGAATGGAGAGAGGAGATCCGCATTGAAAGCGTGGCCCATCCTGGGCATACTCGTTGTTCAGGCCTTTCTTTGCCTTGCCCATTGGTTCCTCTATGACACCTGGATTGCCTTCTGGTGGCCCATGGCTCCGTCAGCCGCTTTCGGGCTGCGCATCGCTCTCAGCCTGCTCTCCGTAATTTTTATCTTTGCCGCCCTTCTCGGCTTCCGCCACAGCAATTGGCTGGTCGCTTTTATCTATCAAGTTGCCGCCATATGGCTGGGCCTGGTGAACTTCTTCTTCGTCTCGGCGTGCCTGGCCTGGATCGTGGATTTCGCCCTCCGTTTTCTGCTTTCCGACAGCAGCCGGATTCACGCGCGCCACGAGATGGCTGCCGTCTTGTTCCCCGCCTCAATTCTCGTCACGCTATATGGCATTCTCAATGCCCGGGTCATTCGCATTCGCCGTTTCCCCATCACCCTGGACAAACTCCCCGATTCATGGCGCGGTCGCACCGCGCTGGTCATCAGCGATCTGCATCTGGGCAACATCAACGGCATCCGCTTCGCCCGGCGCATCACAAGCCTCGCAACACGCCTTGCGCCCGACGTCATCTTTTTTCCCGGTGACCTCTTCGATGGCACCAAGGCCGACCCCGGCACCATTGCCGCCCCGCTCTTCGACCTGAGTCCGCCGTTCGGCGTCTTTTTCGTTTCAGGAAACCATGAGGAGTTCGGCGGGTCGACCCACTACACCGAGGCGCTCCACCACGCCGGCTTTCACGTGCTCGACAACGAACGCGTCGTCATCGATGGATTGCAGATTGTGGGCGTCCACTACACCAGTTCCAGCTATCCGCTGCGGTTGCGGACTTTCTTGACAAGCCTCCAGCTCAACGACGGACCGGCCAGCGTCCTTCTCCAACATGTGCCGGACCGCTTGCCCATCGTCGAACAGGCCGGCGTGAGCCTGCAGCTCAGCGGGCACACCCATGGCGGGCAGGTTTTCCCTTTCTCGTGGATCACGCGCCGTGCCTTCGGCAAGTTCACCCACGGGCTGCAGCGCTTCGGAAGCCTCCAAGTGCTCACATCGAGCGGCGTTGGCACCTGGGGCCCTCCTATGCGCGTCGGGACGCATTCCGAGGTCGTCTTGATTACCTTCCAGTAAAAGTGTTCTGATGTTCCTTCCGTTTTGTTCAATTGCTTTTCAACTGGGAAAGGGACTCTTGATGCAGCTCTCTGGTAAACGCTTCCTCGACCTTCTTGCGCTTCTCGCTCTCACGGGGCTCACAGCAAATGCACAACCAGGAACCGCAGGCCCCGATCTCTCGTTCCCGACCGTGCTCTACGGCGTCGCCTACTACAACGAGTACATGCCCGGTGATCAAGCCGCGCGCCTCGAAAAAGACGTCGCCCTCATGAAGGCCGGGGGCTTGAACGTGGTGCGCATGGGCGAGTCGACCTGGAGCCTGTGGGAGCCCGAAGACGGAAAATTCGACTACGCATGGATGGACCGCGTGGTGGACGCGATGGGCAAGGCCGGCATCAAGGTCATTCTCGGTACGCCCACCTACTCGATTCCCGCCTGGATGGCCCACCAGCATCCGGAGATTCTTGCCGACCGCATTCCGCCGGGCATGTTTGGCGGCCAGCCCATCCCTGCCGCGTATGGCCTGCGCCAGAACATGGATACGGATTCGCCGGCGTACCGTTTCTACGCCGAGCGCCTGATCCGCCACATCGTCGCCCACTACAAAGACAACCCTACGGTGATTGGCTGGCAACTCGACAACGAAACCTCGAGCTACGACGCCGACAATCCCGACGTCTTCATCGGCTTCCAGCATTATCTCGAGAAGAAATTCGGCACGCCCGAAGCGTTAAGCAAGGCATGGTTCCTGAATTACTGGGGAGAAAACCTGCACACCTGGGAAGACCTGCCCAAGCGCGACGGCACCATCTCGACCGGCTATAAGCTCGAGTGGACGCGCTGGAGCCAGATGCGCGTAACCGACTTTCTCCACTGGCAGGCGGAACTGGTGCGCGAGTGCGCCTCCCCGCGCCAATTCATCACCACCGACTACGGCAGCATGATGAAGCGCAATGTGAATGAAGAAGCTGTCGCCGGCTCCCTCGACATCGTGGCCGACAACATTTATCACGCCACGCAGGACCACTACGACGGCTCGTACCAGGCTCTGCAGAGCGACTTCAGCCGGTCGCTCAAGCACACCAATTTCCTGGTGACCGAAACCAACGCGCAGACCATCGGATGGACCTCGCAGAGCCAATATCCACCCTACGATGGGCAGCTTCGCGAAGACGTCTACACCTATCTCGCCGATGGCGCCAACATGGTCGAGTACTGGCACTGGGCTTCGATCGCGGCCAACCAGGAAACCTATTGGAAAGGCATCCTCTCCCACGATCTCGAGCCTGATCGCGAATACGCCGAGATGAGCCGTACGGCGCACGAGCTCGAAAGGATCGGCCCGCACCTCGTCGGGCTCAAGATCCATAACGATGTGGCCATCCTCTGGAGCCGCGATTCAGCGAACGCCATCAGCTTTATGCCTTACGGCGGCAGTGTGCCCGAGCGCAGCTGGACGCCCGACGCCGACGGTTACGTCTCCGTGGTGCAGCAAATGCACCACGCGCTTTACGACCTGAATGTGGGAGCCGACTTCGTCTTTCCCGAGACCCAGGATTTCTCCGCCTATAAGCTGCTCATCGTTCCTGTGCTCTACATCAGCGACGATGCGCTCCTCGAGCGCATTTCGAATTACGTGAAAAATGGCGGCCACGTGGTCATGACCTTCAAGAGCGGCTTCGCCAACGAAAACTCCGCGGTACGCTGGGTGCGCGCGCCCGGGCCGCTGCGCGAGGCGGCCGGCATCAGCTACCAGGAGTTCTCCAGTCTCGAGCATCCGCTGGCGCTCAAAGGCGACCCATTTCATGTGGGCGCGGAGGCCAACCGGGTTCAGTACTGGGCGGAGTTCCTGATGCCCGAGCACGCGAAGCCGCTTGCCTATTACGACCATCCCTTCTTCGGCAAGTGGCCGGCCGTCACCGAGAATCACTTCGGCGCCGGGTCGCTGGTCTACGAGGGAACTTTCCTCTCCGATCCGCTGCAGAAGGCGATCTTGAAGCAAGCGCTCGAAGACGCGGGGATTACAAGCCCGGACCAGCAGCTTCCGCCGCAGATCCATGTGCAGAGTGGAATGAACCGCATGGGCAAGCGCGTCCATTATTACTTCAATTACTCGGGCGACAGCGTGAAGTTTGCCTACGGCTATAGCGATGGGACCGGCTTGATCAGGGGAACGACGCCTGCGCGCGGCCAGCAGATCACGCTCGGGCCCTGGGACGTCGCCATCATCGAAGAGAAGTAACGCTGCACCGCCGCCCGGCCTGGGTTCGCCGATTGTTGTACGATTGTGTGTCTGCAAAATCGTTTGAGCGAGGCACTATGAATCGGAACCCTTCACCCGCCGCTGGCAAAGTGTTGGTTTTGCTGCTCGCGCTGCTGGTTTGCTTCTCTCTTAGCGTGTCTGCCCAGCGCCGCCAGTCTCCTGCACCCACCGGGCCATGGATGAACACCAGCCTCTCGCCCGATGAACGCGCCGATCTGGTGCTCAAAGAGATGACCCTCGACGAGAAGATCGCGATGCTCCATGGCGTGGGCATGCCGACTGATGATCCGGTGACGCCGGAGAACGCGGCTTCGAATCGCGGCGTCGGCTACGACGTGGGCGTTCCGCGGCTCGGCATTCCCGGGATCGACATGAGCGATGCAGCGTATGGAGTTCGGTCGAGCGGCGTCAATGGCCGCTACTCTACGGCGCTTCCGGCCGACGTTGCGGCCGCCGCAAGCTGGGATCCTGACGCAGCCTTCGAATATGGCGCGCTCATCGGCCGCGAACTGCGCGCGCAGGGATTCAACATGACGCTCGGCGGCGGCGTCGATATCACTCGCGACCCGCGCAACGGACGTACCTTCGAGTACCTCGGCGAAGACCCGGTGCTGGCCGGCACGCTCGTCGCCAAGCTGATCCAAGGCACACAGTCACAGCACGTCATCGGCGACATCAAGCACTACGCTCTCAACGATCAGGAGAGCGGCCGCGACTCAGTGAACGTGAACATCAGCAAGCGTGCAATGCGCGAAAGCGACTTGCTCGCCTTCGAAATCGGCGTCACCCAGGGTCACCCCGCCGCCGTGATGTGCAGTTACAACCGCGTCAACGACGACTTTGCCTGCGAAAACAAATACCTGCTGACCGACGTACTGAAGAACGACTGGAAGTTTCCCGGATTCGTGCTCTCCGACTGGGGCGGCACGCACAGCACTGAAAAAGCTTCTGCAGCGGGCCTCGACAACGAAGAGCCTGGGAGCTTTTTCTTTGGCGACAGGTTCAAAGCCGCGGTCGAAGACGGCAAGATCCCCACCGCCGAGCTCGACGAGCATGTACATCGCATCCTGCGCTCCATGTTTGCGGCGGGCGTCATCGATTATCCGCGCCAGCGCTTTGTCGTTGATCCCTTCGCGGGGTTCCAGACCGCCCGCAAAATCGAAGAGGGCGGCATTGTGCTCTTGAAGAATGAGCATGCCGCGCTGCCTCTGAACGCCGCGCGACTGCATACCATCGCTGTGATCGGCGCGCACTCCGATGTGGGCATGATCTCCGGCGGCGGCTCCGCCCAGGTCGATCCCATCGGCGGCAACGCCATCATGCCTCCGGGCAAGGGCGCCACCCACTGGCAGGAGGAGATTTGGTTTCCCACTTCTCCCCTGAAGGCCATCGAGGCGCGCGCTCCGAAAGCAACAGTCAAGTATGATCCCGGCACCGATCCCGCAGCCGCGGCTGCAGCAGCAAAAGGCGCGGATGTGGCCATCGTCTTCGCTTACATGTGGGCCAGCGAAGGAATGGATCTGCCCAGCCTCACCCTGCCGCATCAGCAGGACGATGTCATCGCCGCGGTAGCCGCGGCCAATCCGCACACCATCGTGGTACTCGAAACCGGCAACCCTGTCACCATGCCCTGGGTCAGTGCGCCTGCGGCAATTCTTGAGGCGTGGTTCGGCGGCAGCGATGGAGCCGACGCCGTGGGCAACGTTTTGTTCGGCACCGTAAATCCCAGCGGCAAGCTGCCCAATACATTTCCCAGGAGCGAGGCCGATCTGCCGCATCCCGCGCTTACCATGCCGCCACCCGAGTCGCAGCACTTCTCCGGCCCGGTCAGCCCGGAACAGCGCGCAGCTGGCCTGCCGCCTTTTCAAATCACCTACGACGAAGGCGTGAAGGTTGGCTACAAGTGGTATGAAGCGGAGAAAAAACCGGTGCTCTTTCCCTTCGGTTTCGGCCTCTCCTACACCAGCTACGGCTATTCAGGATTGAAGGTCACACCCGGCGATAAAGTCACTGCAAGCTTCACCGTGACCAACACCGGCGCGCGCGAAGGCACCGAGATCGCGGAAGTTTACGCCCGGCTGCCTGAGGCCGCGGGCGAGCCCTTCAACCGCCTGGTTGGCTTCACGCGGGTCAACCTCGATCCGAAACAGAAGCGGACGGTCAGCGTGGAGATCGATCCAAAATATCTTTCGATCTTCGACGAAACCAAGGACGCCTGGTCGCTGGTTCCCGGCGACTACACGATTTTCGTTGGCGGTTCGTCGGCTGATCTGCCCCTGAAAGCGACGGTGAGCCTTAAGTAGCGCCTACTCCCCGCCCGGCGGCACTTGCTCCAGAAGGCGCTTCCAGGTTTTCTGGTTGCGACGGTAGCTCTTCTTCAGGTCTTCGAGGATCCGCTCGAAATCGGCATTGGTCTTCAGGTTGTTCCAACCGGGATTTTTCTGAAACCACGGATAGTTTTCGTTGCCGAGATAGATGGCCCGCCGCAGCCAGTGCAGCGCCTCGCTCGAATCTCCCTCGACCGCAAAGTAACTCGCCAGCCGATAGGCCATCTCGTTATCGGCCTCCGCCGCAGCCAGCGTCTCATCTTTCAGCAGGCCCGCTGCGCGTTCGCGCTCTCCCGCTTGCACGTAGCACATGGCCAGTGTCGGCACCGCGATGCGCATCGACTCGTCGTCGCGGATCACGCTTTCGAGAATGCCGATCGCTTCGCCAAGGTTTCCCACTCGCATCTGCTGGTAGCCTGCCGAGGTGCGCAGCAGCGGATGACGCGGCTCCAGGGCGAGCCCCTTTTCCAGTTCGTCGCCCGCCAGTTCGATCTGGTTCTGATAGTGGTAAACCCGCGCGCGATGGTTGTAGAGAATCGCGGCGTTCGCGGGGTTCAACTTGAGCGCGCGGCTGAACTGGTTCAGAGCGTCGAGATACATGCCGTCGCCGCGCAGAGCCAGCCCCGCCACCATGTGCACATTCCAGTCGTTGGCATCTGAGGCAAGCAGGTTGGCGATACCATGACGCGCTGACTCTTTCTCGCCGCGCGAAAGAAGCATGTAAATTCGGTAAAGATTGGCTTCGGTCGCCGCAGGATCGAGTCGCAGCGCCTCGTCGAAGGCGCGGCGCGCATGCATCACGTGGATCTGACCTCCGAAACCATGGCGCACATACTGCAGTTCGGCGATGCCCAGTCCGCTCCAGCCCGAGGCAAACTCCGGGTCCTTGGTGGTCACGCTGCTGAAGAGGGCGTGCGCGCGGTCAAGATCCGCGCGCGCGCTTGTCCGGACCATGAAAGAGCTGAGCAGCGCGCGGGCTTGCAGATATTCCTCGCTGACCGGTCCGGGAAGCGAACCGTCGCGGCCCGCCCGCAATCCGTCCGCCACGGCAGTCTCGATGCGATCCGTCGCGCTGAGGCCATGCAAGGCGGCAAATACCTCATTGGAGATTTCGGTTTGCACGGCAATCAAGTCGAGCGATGCAACCCGAATCGCGCCGCCCGTGCGCACGCTTTGCGAAGCCACATCCAGCAGCTGCCAGTTCAGGTCGAAGCCTAGATCGGAGCGGACAAAACTGCCCGCAAGCACAAACGAAACCAGCAGACGCTGGCCGACCGAAAGCGGATCCATCTGCGCGATGGGCAGCGTCATCAGCGTGCTCGACGGCCGCACGATCAGCGCGGGAATGCGCGCCAGCCGAGCCGCAATGGCGTCTGCGAGCGCATAACCGTAAAGCGGCGCGACCTCGGTGGCGCCAAGATTGGTAAAGGGCAGTACCACCAGCGAATTCTGCGTGGCCGCACTCGCCGATTCGCGAAAGCGCTCTGCCAGCATGGAGAGAATGCCCGTGGTGCGCTTTTCGGCTTCCGCTCCCGTGGTCGGCAGGTTGGCCGCCGCTTCGCCCGGGATGATCCCCGTTTCGATTTGCAGCGCCTTCATGATCGTCTTCAATGCTTCGCGCACTTCGGCGGCGTTGTTGTAGCGCTCGCCCGGGTTCTTCTCAAGACAGGCGGCGATTACGCTCTTCAGTTCGGTGGAGATTGTGGGAACAATTTCGCTCAGGTCCGGCGGATCAGAGAATTGAATCGCGCGTATCGCCTGAAAGTCCTCCGCGTCGGGGCGCGCAAACGGATGGCGTCCGCTTGCCAGTTCGTAGAGGATCACGCCAAGTGCCCAAACGTCCGACTGCACGCTCGAGTGCCCGGTGACGAACTGCTCCGGCGCCATGTAGCGAATCGTCCCGCCGCGCGCCGTGTAGGTCGCGGCCAGTGAAGCATCTTTCGCCAATGCGGGCTTGCCCGGATCGAAGCTTGCCTCTTCCGGCTGCAAACGGCGCGCCAGGCCGAAGTCCAGAAGCTTCACCAGGCCGCCTTCTGTCAGCATCACGTTCTGCGGCTTCAGATCGCGATGAAAGATGCCGAGCGCATGCGCCGCCTGGAGACCATCGGCGATCTGGATGCCGACTGAAAGCACAAGCTGCGGGCTGGCCGGTCCGCGCTCTATCAAGGAATCGAGCGACTGGCCCGGCACATACTGCATGACGATGTAGCCCTCATCCCCCGCCTCGCCGACTTCATAGATCGCACACACATTGGGATGTTCGATAGCAGAAGCTAGTCGCGCTTCGCGCAGCATCGTCGACCGCATCTGCTGCGCTGAGAGCAGGCCCGCGCGCAGAATCTTGAGCACCACCGGCCGCTGCAAGAGCGTGTCGGTGGCCAGATACACCACTCCGCTGCCGCCCGCGCCCAGCTTGCGGACGATTTCGTAATGCTCAATGGTCTTGCGCTTCATGGCTCACCTTCAGTGTAGCGGCGAGACCGTAAGAAGTGTGTGAGGACGGTTGTCGAGGAGCACGGCTCCTTCTCTGTTTTTCTGTTCCCTGCTCTCAGTGTCCGCGGCGCTCTTCGCCCTCGTCCTGCGGCGGAGGCTCCTTCACCATCTGCACCTGTCGGCGCCGGCCCGTCAGATACATGATCAAGCCGAATGCGAGCAGCACCAGACCCCACCAGAGATTCGCGTCGATGCCCAGGCTCTTCGCGTACAGCGCGGTGTCCTCCCGGGTGCCCCAGCCGAAAACAGTCAGGATCAACCCAACGAAAGTGAACATCAGTCCCATCGGTATCCGCAGATCGAGAAGCATCATGCCCTCCGATTCCTCACGCGAAGAAAATGTTCAGAGCGATCACCCCGATCAGAATCGCAATGGCCAGTGCCTCCGGCCGCTTCCACCAGGCAAGGTGCGAGAGCGAAGGCAGCTTGGTCAGCGAGCGAACCAGACCTACCAGTTCCTCATCCGCCTTCGGCTTCGTGAACAGGCTCACCGTCACCGCAACCACAAAGTTGGTGACAAATGCATAGATCGCCCCGTAGAAATTCTGCGCCATATCGCTGGGATAATGGTGCAGCACCGCGATCCACCCGCCATGAATTCCGGGATTGGCTTCGATCGGCAAGGTCAGCCCGTGATGGATCAGCGCGGCAGTCGTGCCGGACAAAAGCCCGGCAAAGGCTCCGTGGCCGGTGGTGCGCTTCCAGAACATGCCCAGCAAAAACGTCGCGAACAGCGGTGCATTCACGATCGAGAAAACAAGCTGCAAAATGTCGAGAATGTTGTTGAAGCTGATGACTGCATAGGCCGTGGCGATGGAAAAAAGAATGCCGCCCACCGTTGCCCATCGGCCCACAGCAAGATAGTGCCGGTCGCTCGCGCCTTTGTGAATGTAGGACTGGTAAAGATCGTAGGTGAAGACGGTGTTGAACGCGGTCACGTTGCCCGCCATGCCGCTCATGAAGCTGGCAAGCAGCGCGGTCAGCCCAAGTCCCAGGATCCCGGTGGGAAAGTAATGCAGCAGCATGTTGGGCGTGGCCATATCGTAATCAAGCAGCGGCTTTCCGCTTGCGTCCAGCATCGGCTTGCCGGTTAGAGGATTGACCTTCGCAGGCACCAGTCCACGCCCCTGCTCCACTTCGGGAGGCACCACCTGGATGTTGTGCACGATCGCGCCGCTCGCTTCGGTTGTCACCACCGTCGTGGTGTGCGGCGTGGGCAATCCTATTGCCAGCAGCCCCGGCAGAATCACCAGGAAAGGAAACACCATCTTCGGCACCGCCGCAATCAGCGGCACGCGACGCGCCGAGTCCATGTTGTGCGAAGCCATCGCGGTCTGGATCACAAGAAAATCAGTGCACCAGTAGCCCGCCCCCAGCACAAAACCCAGACCGATGCCCATGCCGATCAGGTCGATGCCCATGGGGTTCGTACTGGCGTGCATCACACCCTTCCACTCATGCAGCATGCGGGGATCGATGCGCGCCACCGCGGTCTTCATTCCACTCCACCCGCCAATGTTCTTCAGGCCCAGCAACGTCAACGGCAGAAATCCCGCGACGATCAAAAAAAATTGCAGAACTTCGTTGTAGATGGCGCTCGTGAGGCCGCCGAGAAAAATGTAAAGCAGCACGATCACTGCCGAGAGCACAATCGCGAACGTGAAGATGCCGCCCTGCGGCAATCCAAGCTGATAAAACAGCTTGTCAAAAACATGCAGCGCCTGGATCAGCCGCGCCATCGCGTACATCGAGATGCCCGAGCTGAAAACCGTCATCACTGCGAACGAACACGCATTCAGGGCCCGGGTCTTTTCGTCGAAGCGCAGGCGCAGAAACTCGGGCACCGACCGCGCCTTCGACCCGTAGTAGAAAGGCATCATGAAAATGCCCACGAAAATCATCGCTGGGATCGCGCCGATGCCGTAGAAATTGCAGGTTTCAAAGCCGTACTTGGCGCCCGACGCGCCCATGCCGATCACTTCCTGCGCTCCCAGATTGGCGCTGATGAAGGCCAGCCCGCAAACCCACGCGGGAAGCGCGCGCCCCGCCTGGAAGAAATCCTTGCTCGTCTTCATGTAGCGCTTCAAGGCAAAACCAATGCCCAGCACAAAGACGAAGTACAGCAGCATGATCAGCCAATCCACGGAAGTGAGATTCAAGACCTCTCCTTGGGCCCGCGAAGGACCTGGCGACGAGCAAGCGGCGATCCGCCCATGCCTGCGCCCGAAAATCGCGCTGAGATACGGTGTTCACTCTACGCAGTCCGGCGGCGCAGAGTCCAGTCCTTTCTGAAAATGTTTTCAGCCATGCGCCGGGCGACCTCAGGCTGAAGAACAGTTACACTGGAACTGCATGATTCCTACCCTTGCCTGGACTCCCGAAGGCGTCCGCTTCCTCGATCAGACCAAACTTCCCCTCGATGAGAACTACGTGCTGGCGACGACTTATGAACAAGTCGCCGACGTCATCGTGACCATGGTGGTGCGCGGAGCCCCCGCCATCGGCGTCTCGGCTGCCTACGGCGTTGCTCTCGGCGCGCTGCGCTCCAAGGCCGACAGCACTGAACGCTTCGCGCCCGAGTTCGAGCAGATCTGCGCGCGCCTGGCCTCCACACGCCCTACGGCCGTCAACCTCTTCTGGGCCATCGATCGCATGAAGCGGTTGTTCAGCCGGCTGCGTTCCGAAGAGGCGTCCATGGCAACCGTCCGCGAAAAGCTGCTCGCCGAAGCGCACGCCATGTACGAAGAAGATATCGCCGCCTGCAAAGCCATGGGAGCCCACGGCGGTAGGCTCCTTCCCGAGGCCGGCGGCGTACTTACACATTGCAACGCCGGCGCGCTGGCAACCTGCGGCTACGGAACCGCGCTCGGCGTCATTCGCTCCGCGGTCGAGCAGGGCAAGCGCATCCACGTCTACGCCGATGAGACACGGCCATTCCTCCAAGGCGCGCGCCTCACCGCGTGGGAACTCATGGCCGATGGCATCCCAACCACCGTCATCTGCGACAACATGGCGGCCAGCCTGATGCGCGCAGGCAAAATCAATGCCGTGGTCGTCGGAGCCGATCGCATCGCCGCCAACGGCGACTTCGCCAACAAAATCGGCACCTACAACGTGGCCATTCTTGCCAAAGAACACAACATCCCGTTTTACTGCGCCGCGCCCTGGTCCACCATCGATACCGCCACCCCCACCGGTGACGCGATTCCCATTGAAGAACGCAGCGCGGTGGAAGTCACTCATCATGGGGGAAAACAACTCACGCCTCACGGGGTGGGCATCTGCAATCCGGCTTTCGATGTCACGCCCGCGCGGTACGTAACCGCCATCATCACCGAGCGCGGCGTCTTGCACGCCCCCTACGCCGAGTCACTGCGCGAGATGGAGTTGGTGGCTCGCTGATTTCTACAGTCTTCCCCCCTTGGCCTGGCATCTAGAGTTAACAGTCGTGCGTCCTCGCTTTGCGATTTTTCGGCCGCGTCAGAAGTCGCTCGCCCGCGGAATGGTGCTGTCTCTGGGCGCCTTTCTTGGCAGCTTGCTCCTCGCTGGCTTTCCCCACATCGAGAATCTTCACGGCTCCCATTGGCAGGTCGTCGCGCTGCTTGCCGCCGTGTGGGGCATGGCCGACACCGCCCGCTGCCTGCATCGCAAATGGAGCCTCTATCACGCCGGCGTGCTCCTGTTGCTGTATACCGATCTCATGATCCTCGTCATGGTCGTCTTCCTCGTCGCCTATTCCTGATCGCAATCCACTGTTTGTGCCTGCACTTCACTGAAAAAACTTGACATCGCCGTGTAGCATGTCTGTACACATGCGGCCTTGCGGCGCGGAATTGCTTTCTCCAGATCGCGTTGCGAGTGCAAGACACACAACATGGGAGGGCAAAATGCTCAAAGGCTTTCGGGATTTTATTCTTCGCGGAAACGTCGTCGACCTGGCCGTCGCGGTAATTATCGGCGCGGCCTTCACTGGCATCGTCACCGCGCTGGTCAGTGATATTTTCAATCCCCTGATCGCAGCCACCGTCGGCCAACCTAACCTCACCTACATCACTTTCCACATCGGCAAAGGTGAGTTCAAGGTCGGCGACTTTCTCGACCACCTCATCTCCTTCCTGATCATTGCCGGCGTTGTCTACTTCTGCGTGGTGCTTCCCATCAACTGGTTCCTGGCCCGCGTGAAGGCCATGCACCAGGAGGCTCCGGCAGCTCCGACCACTAAGCAGTGTCCCGAATGCCTGAGCGATATCCCCCTGGCCGCCAAGCGCTGCGCACACTGTGCGCAACCCGTGCCCGTCGCCTGACCCTCAGTCCAGGTCGCGCAGGGGACGCGAAAACGCGTAGAACCCCACAAACAGAACGCCGGCCAGGCCCGCCATCATGGCCAGGGCTTGGCCGGTGGCAATATGCCGCGACAACTCGCCGGCCAGCAACGAGCCCAAGGGGGGCAATCCCAGAAAACTCGTTGCATAAATGCTCATCACCCGCCCACGCATCGCATCCGACGAAAGATGCTGGATGGTCACATTGAAGCATGAGATCATCAGGATCCCGTTGAACCCCTCCACGAACGCGAAGCACTCTGAGAGCGCAAAGCTGCGGGAAAAACTGATGCCGATGATCGCGAGGTAGAAGAGAAGACCGCAAATCGTCACCAGCCGGCCGCGATGCCGGATCACGCCCATCACCGCGACCGTCATCGCGCCCAGGACCGCGCCGGTTCCCGAGCAGGCCAGCAGCCAGCCCAGCCCGCTGGCGCCCGCGTTCAACTGCACCTTGGCGAAGTATGGGATGAACGTGAGAAACGGAATCCCCAGCAGGCTCACCGTCACCGTCATCCAGATCAGGATGCGCATTTCCCGCTCGCTGTGAAGGTAGGCGAATCCACCCCGCAGGCTGGCCCACATGCTTTCGTGTTTCGCCGGCGTCTCTGCGGGATATTCCATGCGCATCAGCGCCCACAGCACTGCAAGAAAACTGATACCGTTCAGAAAAAAATTGCCTGCCACGCCGATCGCCATCATCGCGTAGCCGCCCAGCGACGGCCCCAGGATCCGCGACATGTTGAACTGCGCCGAGTTCAAAGCAATGGCGTTGGTAAGATCTTCGCGCTTCACCAGCTTGGGCACCATCGCCTGGTAGCTGGGCGCGTTCATCGACATGGCCACGCCGTTCATGAAAGCAATGGCGGCCACTTCCCAGATGGTGATGACTTTGAACCACGCCAGCCCGGCCAGCAAAAACGCCAGCACCATCATCACCGTCTGCGTCACCAGCAGAAGCCGGCGCTTGTCGGCGCGATCGGCAATCACCCCGCCGAAAAGCGTGAACAGGAGAAAGGGAATCGACCCGGCAAATCCAACTACGCCGAGCCAGAATGCCGAATTCGTCAGCAGAAGCACCAGCCAGCCCTGCGCGACGTTCTGCATCCACGTGCCGATGTTGGAGAGAAAATTGCCGGTCCAGAAAAGACGAAAATTGCGATTGCGCAGGGCGCGCGCCATCTGCGGAACCCGTGTGCCCGGCTCGGCCAGGGCCACAAGAACTGCCTCAGGCGCGGCATTGATTGATTCCTTTGCCATCTCCCGGTCCGCGCCCAGAAAAACCCCCGACTCCTGTAGTGTAAGCTGGTGTGAATCTTGGCGGAGTCTTTCGTCCCTCCTGCCCCGTTACTTCCTGCTGCATCTTCACGACCTTCCAAATAGGGCTCGCTCATGCTCATTCGCAAGTCTTTTCTGGTTTTCGTCCTGCTCGCGCTCCTGCCCGGCCCAAAGGCCTCACGCTCTGCCGCAGAAGCTTCCGCGGCCAACGTCTTCGGCTATGCCGACTTCACCAAAGAGGCGGCCATTGAGGCCAGATTTCTCGATGTTCCCAACGCCCGGCTGGCGGGCGAGGAATTGAAAACTCTCACCGCCGAACCCCACATGGCCGCGACACCGGAGGACCACAAGACCGCCGAGTATGTCGCGGAAAAATTCCGCACCGCAGGCCTCGAAACTGAGATCGTTCCCTACCGCGTGTTGCTCAACCAGCCCAAGGTCGTCCGCGTCGAAGCCTACGATGCTGCCGGCAAGCAGTTGATGACCGGACCGACGCGCGAGCACGTCGACGGCGATCCAGGCCAGGACGATCCGCGCGTGGTGATGCCCTTCAATGGGTCTTCAGGATCGGGCGACGTGACCGCCGATGTGGTCTACGCCAACTACGGCCGCCTTGAAGATTTCGATCAGCTCGCCGCACAACACGTCGACCTGCACGGCAAGATCGTCCTGGTCCGCTACGGCGGCAACTTTCGCGGCGTCAAGGTCTATATCGCCGAGCAGCGCGGAGCAGCCGGCGTGTTGATCTACTCCGACCCGCAGGACGATGGCTACTTCAAGGGCGACGCCTATCCGAATGGCCCCTGGCGACCCGAAACCGGCGTACAGCGCGGCTCCGTGCAGTACCTCTTCAAGTATCCGGGCGACCCGGAAACCCCCGGCGTCTCCTCCACTCCCGACCTGCCCGACTCCTCCCGCGTTTCGCCGGAGGGCAACCAGCCGCATATCATCTCGATCCCCATCAGTTATCACGACGCCGCACCGATTCTCGCGGCGCTCAAGGGACCGGGCGTGCCCCAAGGCTGGCAGGGCGCCCTCCCCTTCCGCTATCACATCGGACCCGGCGGCGTGCGCGTTCACCTCGTCTCGCAACAGGATTACCAGCGACGCACCATCTGGGACGTCATCGGAAAAATCAAAGGCTCGCAGTACCCGGATGAGTGGGTCGTCAGCGGAAACCATCGCGACGCATGGGTCTATGGCGCGGTCGATCCCAACAGCGGCACCGCCGCGATGCTCGAAGCCGTCCATGGCATCGGGTCGCTGCTGAAAGAAGGTTGGCGCCCCAAGCGCACCATCGTTTTCTGCAGCTGGGATGCCGAAGAAGAAGGCTTGATCGGCTCAACCGAGTGGGTCGAGCAGCAAGGACAAACCCTCAACCACGCCGTGGCCTACTTCAACACCGACGTGGGCGTCGCCGGTCCTGACTTCAACGCATCCGCGGTCCCATCGCTCAAGCAGTTTGTCCGCGACGTCACCAAGTCCGTCCCCAGCCCCATCAGCGGCACCGTCTACCAGCACTGGCGCATCAATCACGACAGGGGCGAAGAACATCGCGGTTCCAACGCGCCTCCCGAGCCCGGCGAGGAGGTCCACGTCTCAGATCTCGGATCTGGCTCGGACTTCACGCCCTTCCTCCAGCACGCCGGGGTTCCTTCCACAGATGTCGGTTCGTCGGGACCCTACGGCGTCTACCACTCCACTTTCGATGACTACGCCTGGTTCGTCATGAATGCCGATCCGAAGTTCGTCTACCTGCAGGAAATGGCGCGCGTCTTTGGGCTCGAATCCGTCCGCATGGCCGATGCCGACGTGCTGCCCTACGACTACCCGACGTATGCCCACGATATCTCCGCCTATCTCGAGTCGGCAAAGCGCAAAGCGTCCGATGCGGGACTCGGCTCAATTGACTTCTCCCAGGCACAGGCGGCCGTCGGACGTTTTGCGGCAGCCGCGGCCAAGGCCCACACTGCCCAGGCGGACGCTTCAGGCGATCTTGCTCGCCTAAACCAGACGCTGCGCGCAGTCGAAACCGACCTGCTTTCGCCCGCTGGCTTGCCCAACCGTCCCTGGTACAAGCACACGATCTACGCTCCCGGCGAATACACCGGCTACGCTGCCGTGGTCATTCCCGGAGTCAACGAAGCGATCGACGCGAAAGACGCCGCACGCGCCATCCAGCAGCTCGGAGTGCTCACACAGGCCCTGGATCGCGCCACGCAAACGCTTGATTCCGCGCATTGAGAAGACTGCCGACGGCGCCTGGAATGACCGGCTCTTCGTGTGATCTAAATCACTTATGTTGGCCCAAAGGATTGACCCGACCTCCGTCCCCTCGTATCGTTAGACCTGTATATGAAGCGCTCCTCCAACTCGGTCCGCGTCGGGATTGCCGTCGCCATCATCGTCGGCACCATCGGCTGGCTCGCCTACTCCGGCTACAGCGACAGCAGCAACCGCTCCTACTACGTCACCATCGCGGAGCTGGGCGGGATGGGCGACAAGGCCTACAACAGCAACTTGCGCGTGGAGGGATTCGTCAAGCCGGGCACAATTCAGCAAAACGGCACCCACGTCACCTTCACGCTCGACGAGTTCGAAAGCCACTCGGCCAAAGCCGCAACCGGCCGCTCGCTCGTGGTGAATTACAACGGCACCGAGCCGCCCCCCGACACGTTCAAGGATAACGCGCAAGCCCTGGCCATGGGCACATTCGGACACGATGGCGTCTTCCATGCGACCCAGCTCCAGGCCAAGTGCGCCAGCAAATATGCTCCCGCGCCCGGGCAGAGCCAGCCCACCGCAGCACCCGCCAAGTCCCGCGCGGACGCGCAACCGCCCAGCACATCCTCCACTCCGGCTTCAGCCGAATAACTCGATGACCGCGCGCGCCCCGGCGGATGCTGGTCCGATAGTCGGCGTGCGCCCATTTGCCGCCCGCGTCGATCAGGTCTCGAAGCTTTTTGGATCCTTCGCCGCGCTGCGCCAGATCTCTCTCGACTTCGAGCCTGGTCGCTGCTACGTGCTCATCGGCGAAAACGGCGCCGGCAAATCGACCCTCCTGCGCATCTTGGCCGGCCTGTTGCGGCCCACCCACGGCAAGGTGCAGGTCTTCGGCGACAATGATCCCCACGACGTTCGCTCCCGTATCGGCTATATGAGCCACGCCGCCATGCTCTATGACGAGCTGACCGCCCAGGAAAACCTGCGCTATTTTGCCAGCCTTTATCCGGACAGGAAATGCTTGTCGCCGGCTGAGGCTCTGGTCCAGGTCGGGCTCGATCCCGCTCTTGAGCGCCCCTTTGGCCAATACTCGCAAGGCATGCGCCAGCGAACCTCCCTTGCCCGCGTGCTGCTGCCCGTGCCGGAACTGCTGCTGCTCGACGAGCCCTTCTCGAACATGGACGTGGAGAGCGCCCAGCAGATGGTCGCGCTGCTCTCGGGCTTTCGCCAGAGCGACCGGACGATCGTGATCACCACCCATCAGCGCGACCTCGCTGCGCCCATCGCTGACTACATCCTGCGCCTCAAGGCTGGGCGTGTCGCGGAATTCTCGCCGGGGAGCGCAAAAGGATGAAGACCAACGGCGCGCGCTTTCTCGAGAGCCTCGGCATCGCCTTTGAACTGCGCGAATACGAAGTTGATCCCGAAGATTTGTCGGCGATCACGGTCGCCAAAAAGATCGGCATGCCCGCCGAGCAAGTCTTCAAGACACTGCTGACGACCGGCGGCCCAGGCTCCTATGCCTTCGCGGTAATCCCCGGGGATGCGGAGCTCGATTTCAAAAAACTCGCGCGCGCAGCCGGCCTGCGCAAGGCGGAAATGGTTTCGCTCAAAGACGTGCAGCCGCTGACCGGCTATATCCGCGGCGGCGTCACCATCTTCGGCGCAAAAAAGTCCTTTCCCGTTTACCTCGATGAAACCGCAATTCTCTTCCACACGATCAGCGTCTCGGCGGGAACGCGGGGCACGCAGCTCATCCTGACTCCGGACGACTACCTGCGCGCCGCCCGCGCACTCGATGTTCCCGTGGTGACTGCGGATCTGACCAAGACCGCGGCGGCGGAGGATCACGCATGATCGGCGCGGTCTGGACCCATCTCGTCAAGGATCTGCGCATCGAGTGGCGCTCCAAAGAAGCCATCAACTCGATGCTCTTCTTCGCCCTGCTGGTGGTCGTGCTTTTCTCGCTTGCCTTCGACCCGCGCGGTGCATTCTCGCGCGAAATCGCCGGCGGCGTGTTGAGCGTGGCCACGATGTTCGCCTCGGTCAGCGCGCTCAACCAGGCATGGGCGCGCGAGATTCGCCACCAGGTCCTCGACGCGCAGCGCATGGCGCCGACCGCCGGCTCCGATCTCTTTCTGGCCAAGGTGCTGGCCAACTTTCTCTTTGTCACCATCGTGCAAATCGCGCTCGCCCCGGTCTTCCTCGTCATGTACAACCTGCACGTGCAGGGTAAAGCCTGGCAGCTCGCATTGGTGCTGCCTTTGGCCACGTGGGCCCTGGTCGCCAACGGAACCTTCTTCGCCGCGCTCTCCATCCGCAGCCGCAACCGCGAACTGCTGCTGCCGCTGATCCTGTTTCCGATCTTCATGCCGGCGCTGCTGGCAATGGTGGTTGCCACCAAGGACATCCTCACCGGCGAGAGCGATCCGACGCTTTGGATCAAGCTGCTGGCCGGTTACGACATCATCTTTACAACCGTAAGCCTGCTGCTCTTCGACGTGGTGTTCCATGCCGAATAGCTCTTCAACCGTCCGATGGAGACCTCGATTCCGCACCCGTCGTACACTAAAGACGATCGGAAACAGGGTTCCCGCATGAAAAAACTTGGCATCGGCCTCTACGCCGTCGTCACCGTGGCCTTGATGATCTGGGGCTTTTATCAAGCCATCTATGTCGCCCCGGACGACGCTCTGCAGGGCTACATTTTTCGCATCATCTACTACCACGTGCCGTCGTTCGCCGCGGCCTTCACGTTCTTTTCCGTCAGCTTTCTGGGCTCCATCGCCTTCCTGTCGTTTCGTCGCAGCCGGCCGGAGTGGGCGCAGATCGCTGACGCATGGGCGCTGGCAGGCGCCGAAGTGGGCGTCGTTTTCTGCTCCGTTGGCCTCACCACCGGGCCCCTTTGGGGGCGGCGCGCCTGGGGCATCTGGTGGACCTGGGACGCGCGCCTGACCACCACGCTCGTCCTGTGGCTGATCTACGTCAGCTACCTGCTCATGCGTCGCTTCGCGGCCGGCCCGCAGGTACAGACGCTGGCCGCAGTCCTCGGCATCTTCGGCGCGCTCGATGTGCCCATCGTCTATATGGCAAACCGCTGGTGGCGCACCCAGCATCCTGCTCCCGTCTTTGGCGGTGCAGAGGGCTCAGGCATGAAGGATCCCGCCATGCTCGCGGCCTTTGGCTGGAACATGCTGGC
This sequence comes from Occallatibacter sp., assembly GCA_035508975.1. GTDB lineage: Bacteria > Acidobacteriota > Terriglobia > Terriglobales > Acidobacteriaceae > Telmatobacter. The sequence goes on along the minus strand of DATJMC010000066.1, from coordinate 22,585 downwards.
CTGGTTCGCCTGGGGCATCTTCGTGCTCATCCTGCGCTTCAACGTGGAACGTAAACACCAGCAGTACGCCGAAGAGGAAGCCCAGGAAGCGCTGGCCGCCAACATCTGATCGCTCGCGGAGAGACAAAAACATGGATCAAGCCCAAATTCTCGATCACCAGTTCGTCGCTGCCGCCTACACCATTACGTGGGTGATTCAGCTCGGGTACCTTGCATGGCTGGGATGGAAGTGGCGCACCGAAAAGCGCAATGCCGAACGCCGCAGCCCGGGCCGGCGCTGACCGCCCCAGGCTTCTCCACGGCGCCGCTCAGGTCGCGCCACGGGGTAAACTTAAAGGTTTGAGAGGCCAATCATGCTCGTCGTCATGAAGGTGCAGGCAACGCAGGAAGAGATCCAGGCTGTCTGCGACCATATCGAACAACTGGGCTACAGGGCCCATCCCATGCCGGGCGTTCAACGAACCGCCATCGGCATCACCGGCAACCAGGGCGAGGCCGACCGCGGCAACCTGGAAGAAATGTCGGGCGTCGCGGAAGTCATCCGCGTCAGCAAACCCTATAAGCTCGCCAGCCGCGAGGTCAAAGAAGAAGACACCATCGTCCGATTCCCCGGGACCGATGCCGCGATCGGCGGACGCAACCTTGCTATGGTTGCCGGCCCATGCTCCATCGAGAGCCGCGAACAGGCCTTCGCCATCGCCGAGCAAGTGGCGGCCAGCGGTGCCCAGTTTTTCCGCGGCGGCGCTTACAAGCCGCGCACTTCGCCTTACGCCTTCCAGGGACTCGGCGTCGACGCCCTGAAGATCATGGCCGAGATCCGCGACAAATTCGGCCTCCGCATCGTCACCGAAGCCATCGACAACGAAACCCTCGAGCTCGTCGCCGAGTGGGCCGACGTGGTCCAGATCGGCGCCCGCAACATGCAGAACTTCTCGCTGCTCAAACACGCAGGTCGGCTGCGCAAGCCGGTGCTGTTGAAGCGCGGACTGAGCGCCACCCTCGACGAGTTCCTGATGGCCGCCGAGTACATCATGAGCGAGGGAAACTATGAAGTGATCCTGTGCGAGCGCGGCGTGCGCACCTTCACCGATCACACCCGCAACACCCTCGACCTAAGCATCGTCCCTGCCGTGCAGCGATTGAGCCACCTGCCTATCCTCGTCGACCCCAGCCATGGCACCGGCAAGCGCGACAAGGTGCTGCCGATGGCGCGCGCCGCCATCGCTGTCGGCGCCGACGGCATCCTCGTCGAAGTGCATCATCAACCCGAGAAGGCGCTCTCCGACGGACCGCAGTCAATCTATCCCAGCCAGTTCGCGGAGATGATGGACGAGGCCGCGCAGATCGCCCCCATCGTGCACCGCGACCTGCCCCGCGGCATTCACGTCGGCCTTGCCGCAGACAGGCATGTCGCCAAAGCGCGCTAAGCTGGAGCAAACCGTCTCGCGCGGCCTCCTGAGCGGAGTGCGCCGGGGTTCCACGGTGCGCTCTTTGGCGCGCATCCTGAACTGCGCAAAGCATCTGACTTTCGCCGGCGTTTCCCTCTGTGCGCTGTTGCTTCTTGCCGGCTGCCGCCCTCACGACTTTCCCCAGTACCCCGCCAACTACCGCGAATACGCCTACGTCACCAACGGCGGCAGCGGCACCGTCTCGGTCTACGACGTAGTGAACGTGCGCCTCGATCGCGAGGTCCAGGTAGGCGCCAATCCCGTAGCCGTGGTCGCCAGCCCCCATCGCGCCGAAGTGTATGTCGTCAACGCCGGCGTCAACAACGGACAAGGCTCGGTCAGTGTCCTCAACGCCGAGAACAACAAGGTTGCCGCCACAATTCCGGTCCATCGCCATCCGGTCGCGCTCGCGCTCGATCCCAAGGGCGCGTTTGCCTACGTCGCCAACTCAGCTTCCAACAATGTTTCGGTCCTCGACCTCAAGGCCCGCCGCGAAGTCGCCGCCATCGGCGCCGGCGAAGAGCCGGCCGCTGTGCGCGTAGCTCCCGACGGCAAGACGCTGGTGGTCGCCAACCGCCGCGGCGATTCCGTGAGCCTCGTTGATCCAGCCTCGGGGCGCGTGCGCGCGGTCTTCGAAGGCTGCCCCGGCGCGAGCGACATCGCAATTCTGCCCGACTCGTCAAAGGCCTTTGTGGCCTGCTCGGCCGGCCACCAGATCATGGCCATCGCCCTTGCCCGCTTCGGCCAGCCGGGCGCCCCGCAGGCCGACCGCCTGGAGGCCTTGCTCGACGTCGGCCGCGCTCCGGTTGAGCTCGCCCTCAAGCCCGATGGCGGTGAAATCTTCGTGTCTAACTCGCTGAGCGACACCATCTCCGAAGTCATTACCGGAACCGACGATGTGCTCGGCGCATACCTCATGGGCGACGACCCGGTGCTCGGCCTGGTCAGCTCCGACAATTCCCTGCTCTACGTCGGCAACCTGCGCTCGCAGGAAGTTACCATCTATGCCATCGAGGACGGCAAACGCGCCGGCACGATTCACGTCGGCGACGGTCCCGCCGCCCTGGCTTTTTCCGCCGCGGGCCACCTGCTTTTTGTGGTCGATTCGCGCTCAGGCGATGTGGCCGTCGTGCGCACCGCATCCGTGCGTGCGGCAACCAACTCCGGTGTTCCCCTCCCGCTCTTCACGATCCTGCCGGCAGGACGCGATCCCAATGCGATCGCAGTGAAGGGGTTCCGGCTGCAGTAAAGCGGTGGCATCCCGACGATTCGAAGCACGGCGTCTGCATTGAGCGCCCAAGGATGCGCTCCACACGGTCGGCGAAACAAGATCCGCGCATGCGGTCCGATCCGATTGGCCGGGCTCAGACTTGCGACAGGGCTGGAACGCCGCGCATCAGGGCCTCGACGACATCCGCGGCGTTGTAGCTCTCGGAGCCTTCCCGCAGGAATGCGGCAACGTTGTTTACATCATCCCCCACCGTCACCAGCGGAGGCTCGGCAACACCGTCCCGGCGCGTCTGCGGGTGCCCGATATTTGCCAGCAGCGCGTTGCACAGGCATTTGCGCCCCACGCTTTCCTCCACCTTCCCGCCCTTGGCAACGTAGGAGGTTTCCGGTTCGGCAGCGCATCGGTAGGCCACCTGCCCGTCGTGCGTCCAATAGGCTTCCCGGAGATATCCAATATCGCAAATACGCGCGCGGGCAGCCGCGACTCCCGGGTCGGAGTAGGTTCCGGCAAGCTGCGCCACCTTGAACGGAAAACCAGTAGGCGATGCCAGCGGGTCGGTGAATACCTTCGCCTGCCCGCGCGCTGCCTGCGCTACGAGCATCTTCTTCAAGTCATGGCGCAGCCCCGACTCCTCGCTGAAGGCAAAGGCCGTGCCGACCTGGACTCCGGCAGCTCCCTGCTCGAGCGCTTCACGCAGCTTCTCCGCACGCCCGTATCCGCCCGCCAGCCAGAAGGGTACTCCGAGCTTGCGCAACTCCCCGATATCCACCCGATCGCGTTCTCCGTACACGGGCTGGCCCGACGCGTCAAAGGTCATCTTTCCCCGCGGCGGCGCATTGTGCCCACCCGCCGTCGCGGTCTCGATCACCAACCCATCCACCTTCCCCGATGCCCGGCGCAGCATCGTCGCGGCCAGGGTGTTTGAAGACACAATCGCCAGAAACTTCGGGCGCTCCAGTTCGGGAAGCGGTCCCTCCACAAAATCCCGTGGATCGAACCGCAGCAGGGTGTCCTCATCGGTCGGGGCTCCGGTCACCGCCAACTTGTACTCGGCCGCCTTGCCCGCGGCAAGATGATCGAGCACCCCCGGAATATGCAACGGGATCCCCGCCCCCATCAGCACATATCCCACCCCCGCAAGCATCGCCCCGTAGATTGAAGCCAGATGTGGAAGCTGCACCTTCTCCAGAAAGTTCACCCCGACCTTGTTCAAGTGCCCCTGCCGCGCAAGAAAGACTTCAACAAAGTTGCTGACCATCAGCAGTTCGGTCAGCTTGCGGGAGTCGCAGCGCTGGTGCATCGGCAATGTCGGATAAGCGCTGCCGGAAGACTTTCCTCCGGGCACGAGGAACTCGCTCCAGACCCGCCTCGCCATCTGCGGAAACGGAAAAGCCTCGAAGGCCCGGCCCAGGAAGCCGCCCTCATCTCCATCGGCGAGGCGGCGCACCATGACCTGGTCGAGCGCGGTTCCGGAGACGACCCCGAGCTGTCCCAGCCGGGAGACAGCCTGGGCCAGGCGCCAGTTCGACACGCCGACACCCATACCACCCTGGATGATCTTTGGCAGCGCAAACATTCGCACGATTGTCGCACAATCAAATCAGAGCGTCAGTGATGCCCGCCCCGCTCCCAAACCACTCCCGCGGCATTTGGTAATCTCCCCGGCGAGAGAAAAACCGGCGGGTCGGCCGGGGTGGGGAAAGGGAAAACCCGCAGCCAGTCCTTGTAGCACAAGGACCTGCCCCGCCCCTGGATGAATCATCCCCGCCGCGCTATGATATGTCTCACCATTTTGGGGCCAGCCATGGCAACTGCCACCATCCTGCATGTAGGCGACGACCCGTGCCACCGCATTCCGGTCATGGAGCAGGGAGGCTTGAGCGTCGTCCAATCCGAGTGCTCCCTTGGGGCGATCCAGCATGTACTTGCCGAATCCCCGGCCTTTTCGGCAGTCACGTTTCACAACGAGGCCTATCCGCCGGCCGAGGTCGTCATATCCACCGCGCGAGCCCTATCGGCGGCTCCGCTTGTCCTCTTTCACAACCCATTTGTCCACTGCGATCCGAGCGCATTCGACCTCGTCATTCCCGTCCAGACGTCGCCCCTCGTTTGGTTGAATTCTCTGCACGAAGCAATTCTGGAATCGTGCAGGCTGCGGCAGGCTTCTGCCCAGCTTCGTCAAGACTGCGCGGACGTGCGGGCTGCCTCCCAAAGGCTCCAGATCGCGTCCGGCCGCAATCAGGCGAACCGCATCGACGTTGATTTGCTCTGGAAAAGCGAACGCGAAGAGTGAAATGGCTCCCGCTGGGAACTCATCGATTCAACAACGTATAACCGGCCGATGCAAGTGCTCTGCTCCGGCTGCTGCCTGCGGCTCTCTTCAGTGGCGCTGGCCGAGCGCCGCCTCTTGAACGACCGTGCATTCCGAGAGAAGCAGGTAACCCTTCCAGCCGCATTCGCCGCCGTCGTTTACGCTGCAATCCAGCGGAACCCTTGCATACCGGTCGGCATCGGCTCCTGAGAATTCAGGAATCCGGTCACTGAGGACCATGCACCGGCTGCACACTGGGCAATTGACTTCGAGAGCGTCCATCATGCATCCGACTCTAGTTCGAATCTGCTGAAGGGAGCGAAAAGGAACCGTAAAGGAGGCATAAGCGCGGCGGGAAACCGCCTGATTCTCAGCCGATTGGCGCTCCATGTCGGATGCCTGTCTCCGCCGGTCGGCATTCGCGCGGAAACTCCGGCTCAAGTCTCCAAAACCGATCCCCGCGCAGCAATCGCGCCGCCCGCCAACCGCAAGGTCGCGCTCACTTCTCTTTGGGCACTTCCACAAAGCCGGGAAGAATGCGGGACGTCGAGCCATAGATCCGGTACTTCCCAAATTGCATTTCGTTCAGAAGCGTCTCGAACGGCCCATAGACCTTGAAATGCTCTCCCCACTCATCGATCGCCATCGTCCGGCGCTGCCGCGAAATGGAGATGCTTCTCAAGGGACAGATAAAGCTGCTCGCGCCCTTGATCACCGGTCCGTATTCCACCATGACGTCGGACCGATCCAGCGGCAGCCTCCACGGAAGATCGGCCTGGATAGTCAATCGAAAAATGGTGCCGGTCGTGGGATCGACCGCGATCTCCCCATGGAACGGCGGATCGTCCTCGAAATGATACGAGCCGAAATCCGTCGCCAGGCAACAGAACCCTACCGAGAAGAGCGTCGTTTGCTGTGGCACGCTGTAGCGGAAGACCGCGAGATCGCTCCGCTCGTCATGCTCCCAGCGGCTCCAGCTGATTGCGCTCGAAGCCATGGTAGCGGCGCCCATCACCGTAGCGAGAATGGGACCAAACGCGCCTCTGGTCGTAAGTTGCTCGCTCCCCGGCTTGGCGTTCTTCACAGATTGCGACTCCGCCACTTCCCTGCCGTCATGCACGCGAACGCTGGCCGTTTCCGTGTCGCCTTCGCGCAAAGGCTCATTGGGCCACGCCGCCTTCCATGTCTGGTTTGGTTTCGGCAAGGGCTCGTGATACTGCACGGTGGTCCGCGTCGCGAAGAAATCCGGCAACTTGGGAATCGCCGTATTGATGTAGGAGATAACCCGCGCGATGATCTGGTGCTGCGTGGCAGCATCAGGGGCCGGTTTGGTTGCAATTTCGTCGGCCGGTGGCGCGAGGAACGCTGACTCATCGCCCACGACTTCAAATGCCTCTCGCGCCGCTTTCCCATGCACCAGCTTTGCCAGCTTTGCCATCTTTGCGCTGTCCAGTCGCTCGCTCAGCTGCAGGCTCTCGAGTTGGCGCATCAGCTCCCCTTCGGGGCTCTCGTGCGCGTCCGCGACCATCGTTTCGAATTCCTTGACCGTAACCAGCCGTTTGACGGGCGGCTGATCGTAAAACACCGGCTGGTCGTAATAGTCTGCGAAGACGTGCGCCGTGAGATCCGGCTTGTCGACCTCGATCTTCAGATGGTGATAATCATCCATCACGCTCGTCCGCGGGGGATCGAAAGTCAGGGAATAGAACTGCTTCGCCTCCTTCACCCTTTCGCCGATGGTTGCGGCCAGGTTGCCCGGCACCTCGATTACGCCCCCTCCGCTGCGCGCCGCGATCACCCGCAGCGATAGGTAGCGGACGTCCGTGGCATCGGGCTTCGGGCCTTCAACAAACTCAGGAGCGACATAATCTGTCACGGGCACCGGATTTCCAAAGGCGTCGTACAAAGGCCACTGGGTTGCGCCCCACAGGCTGATGCGTGCCTCGCGCATGCGGGTGAGCAGCTCAATCGAAAAATCGGAGAGCCCCACGACGTTCTGGTTCTCGAGACTCCGGACTTGCCACCCGTTGCCGATCCAGAACAGAAGCTTTCTTGCCGGTCTTCGACGTTCTTCGATGGCGATGGATCCGAGGGCAACAAGGGAGTGCGCCAGGACGCTCCAACTCGTGTGCGCACCTTTGCCAATGTGCCCGAGATCGTTGTTGATGTCCGACGGCGCCCAGATGCGGCGCATCTTGCCCGGCTCCTCGATCTCATCGGCGAGCTGGTTGCCGTTCATCGAAACCTGGCGCGTCGCAAAGAGGCCCTCCTCGCGAAGGCGGTAGACAATGGTGGGGTGTTCCAGCACTCCCCCATGGGCGCGGAGGAATTTCTCCACCTCGGCAACCGCCTCGGCGAAGTTCTTCCTTCCGATGCGTGCCGTCTCCGGCATGTTCAGCTCATCGAGCACCAGAGCGGTCTCAACCGAGTCGGCCGGCTGGGCAGGCGCGCCCACGTAAGATTGAAAGGTGACAACCTTTGCCGGTTGATCGTTGTCCAGCAGCTTGAAGTTATCCCTCGTGAGCCCAAGGACAGGCTTTCCCGACCTGTCGGTCAGGCCTACATCCAGGCGAATGAGTGCCAGCGCGGGATCGGGCATGTGCACCGAAGCCTGGTCCATCGGCAGGTACCCACCCGGCGGCCCGGGATCGGCAGCCGGCCCGACTGTGGGAGCAGTGCTGAGCTGCTGCGCCGGAGCCGACCCCGCCACGAAGAGCAGCAGTGCCGCGCAGAACCGGAATGGGATCCTCATGACCAGGTTCGAAGCCGCCCCTACAAACTATATGCTGGCTGCCATCCGCATCCGAAGGGCGCGAACTGTGAGAGCCTCGAGGCCTTTCGGGCCGTCAATTGCCTGTGCAGCATTGAGCAGGACTGTGGAGGCAAGATGAGAACAGATGAGTCGATTGCTGTTGCACATCCTGTAAATGCAAGCGCCACGCTTTTTCATTCTGAATTGGACGCCGCGATGGCAATCCTCAAACCCTTGGCACGAGCCAAGGCCCGAAAATCACGCCGCCGGTCGCGAATGGCCGGCTGGACCGTGGGCCTCCTGGTTGCCATTCCGCAGGCCGCATTCCTATGCGTTTCGGCCTGCGCGCAAATCGCTGTTCCTCCCGCTCCCGCCTCGTCTCCAGCGCAAACCGAATGCCGGGATTGCCTCCACATTTACGTCGAAACGACCGAAAAATCGGACAAGCCGGTCGGCGGTCTACAGGCCGCAGACTTCACCCTGCTCGACAACAACCAGCCTGTCCGGATGGCCGGTTTCAAAGCAATCGACGCCGCCCATCCGCCGGCCGACCCCGTGCAGGTGCTCATCATTCTCGATGCGATCAACTCCGACTACCTGGTGGTGGCGCGCGAGCGGGACGAAGTGGGCGCATTTTTGAAGCAGAATGGCGGCAAGCTCGCTTATCCGACCTCCATCGCGGTCCTTACCGAGAATGGCCTCAAGATGAGCGAAGGGCCCTCGCAGGACGGTGAGGCCTTGCTCGAGGCCCTCAATGCCACTCGCACGGAGCTACGCAAAATCAGAACAGCAGGGGGAGCTTATGCCGACGGCGAGCGCATGCAGATCTGCTACGACCAGTTCTCCCACCTCGCCGACATCGAGAAGGTGCAGCCAGGCCGAAAGATCGTCCTTTTTGTCAGTCCCGGCTGGCCGCTGCTTGCCTACGCCGCGCGCGATATCGACATGGACCACCGGCAGTCGAACTTCGATATCATCGTGCGGCTTTCCAACGGGCTTCGCGAAGCGGGCGTAACCCTCTACGTGCTCGATCCCTCCAATGGCGGCAATCAGAACACATACGAGTACCAGGGCTTCCTCAACGGCGTTACCAAGCCCATCCAGGCCCAGTACGCAAACCTCGCCGCGCAGGTGCTCGCCGAGCACTCGGGCGGCCGCGTGATTGTGAATGGCAACGACATCAAGGGCGAGATCAACAACGCGTTGCGCGACCTGACCGCGTACTATGAGTTGGCGTTCGAGCCCGCTTCTCCAGGCGAAAGCACCGAGTACCACGCATTGACTGTGAAGGTCGACAAGCCGCGCGTGAAGGTCCGAACCACCGCCGGCTACTACACGGCGCATCCCTGACCAGTCCTCCGATGCCTGGTCGCCTATCCGTGTGACGATGGATACCGGTCCCTCTTGAATGCCTGGCTAACAGTTTTTGCGATTCTCCTCAGCGTCGCCGCAAGCATGCTCCCCAGCCATGCCTGGCGGCACTGGCTGGAGCTGTGCATTTGCACACATCTGTCCAGAGCTTTCCCAAATAGGCGACGCAGGTCTTCAGCGTCGATCCGCTAAAGAAGGATTACGGTCCAGTTCACGGCCGAGCGATCTGCGAATCATGTGCGAGAGATGCGCGGCATTCAATTCGGCCCCGTCTTTTTCGGCGCCAGGCGATCGAAATGGATCAGAAAATGATAGCCAGGCTCCGTCATTGAAGTGTCCAGAGCTTTGCCGTCTGCGGTCATCGTCCCAGCAAAGATCGACTGACCTATGGTGATCGAGAGCTGGCGCGAAGCCTGATCGTAAGTCACTTTGCTCGCCAGGGCGCCTTTGAATTTCTCATCCGGACAATCGAGGAGGACCATCAGGCCGTCCTCGGTGTTGTGGATGTGAAAGATAAAATGGATTGTGAGACCTCCTCCCTCGTATTCCACGCCCGCCCAATCGCCGTCGAAAACGGTGGGCGGGGCCGGCTTGGGGATCTTCGCCTGCCAGGTCATGCGCTTGAAGTTAAGAGGCCAGGAGCCTTCCTGCGTCCAAATGCCGTTCATCTCCGAGCCAGATTCGTTGACTGTCGCCTCATAGGAGGCGAACCTCTCCTCAAGGACGCCTTTGCCGTTCGGCTTCCAATAAAAGAATCGAAGGATCAGACGGCTGCCGTCGAACGAACCACCGGTCGCCGGGTCGCCGGAGATCTCCTGATCAACGTGGTCCAGGAGCGCCGTCATCTTTCCTTCGGGTGTTGCGTTCATATGAAGCACGAGATGGTTGGCAGTCCCCTGAACCGTCAAAACGCCATCCCAGTCGCCGGCAAGCGGGAAGGTGACAGGATCTGATTGCGCGCTGGCCGGAGGAGACAGAAGTCGCCACCCGAGCAGCATGGCACACAGAAAGGACGTCTTCATGCAGTTTCTCGCCTTCGAACCGCTCAATCATAATTCACAGGTTTTGCGGGACGCTGTCGCCGCCGGCATTGAATGCGAAGCCCCAGCCGGCAAGATGACAGCCAAGCGTGTTGTACTCCGAGGCGACTTCGGCTAGCCTTGCTGGCTCGCCGAATGCCCGTTGGCGCGCGTGACGCTGAACTGCGCCCCGGCAAACAGGATCAGCCCCGAGACATAGGCCCATAGCAACAGGCCGACGGATACATAAAACGGCCCGTAGAGCGCCTTTAGCTCCAGGTGCGGCAGTACGGCCACATAGACGTTCTTCGCCAGCAGCCAGATCACGCCGGTGATCACCGAGGTCCGCAGTACGTGGCTCGCGGGAATCCGGCGATTGGGCAGCAGCCAGTAAATCGAAAAGAAGAACAGGATCGACGCGATACCCGTGGAAAGCGCCAGCCATAGGTAGCTGGTTCCGTTGAAGAACCAGTTATCCGTGTGACCGAAAAAAAGAAACCCGAGGATCTCCCGCTGCCAGGTGCTCAGCAGGATGCTTCCCATCGCCAAAGCCAGCATCAGGATCGCGAGTCCGAAAGCCACCAGTTGGTTGAGCACGTAATTCCGGCTCTTCGTCACGCCCCAAGCCTGGTTGAGCGCGACTTCCAGCGGCAGAAAAATGCCGGTGCAAGAGATGAGAATCATCACCAGCGAAATCCACTGCACCCCCTGGCGCTCGGCCGCATGCGCAAGGCTGGCAGCCACCCAGTCCTGGTTCGAGGGCAGAAAGTAGTGCACCATCTCGCCTACCACCCTGACCATCATGGCGGAGTGAAAAACCGCCCGCGAGATCGTGTAGAGCAGAACGATGAATGGAATGAAGGAGATAATCGCATTCGCCGCAACGCTGAAGGCGTAAGTATGCACCTCGCTGTCGAGCAGGTAGCGGACGATGGACGCGCAGCTATGGCGCAGCCGGAACCACTTCGACTGGGTGACTGGCGGCGCCGGCGCTTCAGTACAGTCCACTTTGACAGTCGCGTCGTCCGGCGTACCGGAATCTGAGACATTCGACAACCACAATTCCTTCAGCGAAGTCATGGCGACCAGGGTCTCGCGAAGACCGATTCTGTAGGCTCCAATGGCATTTTCTTAAAGAATAGATGCATCCTCGGCCTTCGCGCTATGACGAAGGTCTAGCGACTATCACCGGCCCGCCGGCGGATTTTCTCCTTGCATCCTTCTCCATTTCCTGCCATAACTTGAGCACGGCGCGCCAGGGGGCACGCCGGTTCGGTAGACTGCGAAGTCGACCTCGTGTTCTGCCTCATCAGGGAAGGCCAAATAAGTTGGAAGTTCTGGTTTCTGGCGAGCACAACCAGGTTGGTCAACGGGCTGCCCTCGCGCACCGAAATATGTGCGCCGGCGGCTCGCGGCGTTTCTAGGCAACTTTTTTCAAGCTGCCTGGGATTCCGATGGGTAAGGGTGTGCCGACCGCAAAAAAGGGAGTTATCGATGAAAGAACAAGGTGTTGTTAAGTGGTTCAATGGCGCCAAAGGTTATGGGTTCATTCAACGGTCGAGCGGCGAAGACGTCTTTGTGCACTTCTCCGCGATCCAGGAAGAGGGTTACAAAACCCTCAACGAGGGTGAGGCCGTCGAGTTTGAGTGCCAGCAAGGCCCCAAGGGGCTCAGCGCGGCCAACGTGATGCGCGTTTCCTAAATTTTTTTTCAGGTCCCGGTTCCTGCGGGACCGCAGTTGCCTGGGTTTCGAGTTCCCTCTTAGTCCGTCGGACCCACTGACAATCTGAGCTTCTCCAGCGCCCACGCCGCCGCCGAGCGAACTCCCTCGTCTGCCTCGGCCGCCCACGCGCGCAGTTGCGCGGCAAACGCACCCACGCCGCTATTGCCCATGGCAATCGCGATGTTGCGCCGCAACCCTGCGAATCCCGCGCGGCGCACCGGCGAGCCATTGAACAGGCGCTCGAACGACTCCGCGTCCAGCGAAGCCAGCCAGTCGAGCGCCGGGTTCACCAGCTCCGCGCGCGGCGCAAGCTCCGGGTCGCCGCTGATCGGAGCTTTGCGGTTCCACGGGCATACATCTTGGCAGATATCGCAGCCAAAAACCTGCCGCCCCATTCCGTCCATCAGCCCCGGCGCAATCGGCCCTTTGTGCTCGATCGTCAGATACGCGATGCATCGGGTCGCGTCCATGCGGTAAGGGGCGATCAGTGCGCCGGTCGGGCAGGCCTCAAGGCAGCGCGTGCAGCTTCCGCACCGGTCCGGCAGTCCCGCTGTTTGACTGTCTGCGCTGGCTTCGAGGCTGGTCAGCAGTACACCCAGAAATCCGAACGAGCCCAGCTTGGGATGGATCAGGCAGGTGTTCTTGCCGGTCCAGCCAAGACCCGCGGCTGTCGCCAGCGATCGCTCCACCACCGGCCCGGTGTCGACGTAAGCCCGCGACTCGAACTCGCCCAACTGCGCGCGCAGCTTCGCATCCAGCACGCGCAGCCGCTTCAACAGGACCTTGTGGTAATCGCTCGGCCGCATCGTGCCATCGGGATCGCGCCGGCTCGACCATGCGTAGCGCGCGATCCACCCCAATCCGCGATCGGCAGGAGCAGTCGAGCGCGGCGGAGCGGAGTTGTAATTGGCAAAGCACACAATCGCCGATCGTGCCCACGGAAACGGCGTCTCGACGCGTGCACGCACAAGCTTCCGGTCGCCTTCGTTCGCCCGTTTCAGGTAGGTCATGGTGCCGGCATGCCCGGCCTCGATCCATGCCTCGAACCGCGAGGCATCAAGCTCCGCGCGCGCATGCGGCAACGCCACCAGGCCAGCCTCCGCGAAGCCCGCCTCGAGTGCGCTTGAACGCGCCGTTTCTGCTAAAATTAACCTAATCGTTTCCCCGCTCCCCCTTATCTAATTTGTTAACAGGCAGGGGAACTTACGCGTCTAGTTTACGTACACATATCCATCGTGTTCGATAGCGGACGCCAGGATCGAATCCGGACACCGGAAGCCAGCACTCAACGCAAGCGCCTGCTCGCATATCTCTTGATATCAGCATGTTACGCGCGCGCAGAGTTTGGCTGACCGGATGCAACTTCAAGGTTGGGTATTGCTGTTTCCAGCCTTCTTTCCTTGAAGTTCCGGAAGGTTCGGCATCCCCAAGGAGGTTTTATGATGACTGGCATTCTTTCTCATACCGAGGACACGCTGATCGTTGCCCCTGGCGATCTCCACGAGCTGGTGCGCGGCCAGGAGCACGATCTCGTTGATCGGCTTGCGCCATTGGTGCGCAGGCAAGGCATCACCCTCGATTTGTGCCGCGTAGAACGCATCGATGCCGCCGGTATCTCGGCTCTCATCTCGCTTTACGGTATGGCACAAACGGCAGGCAACGAGTTTTCCGTCGTGAACGCCTCGGCGCGCGTCGCCGAGATTCTCGGACTCGTCGGGCTGGACCGCATTCTGATTTCCCAAAATGCGGTCCCCTCCCCGCAGGAACCCTGCTTTGCACGGTCGGCGGCATAACCAAGGGCGCTTGCGAAACCAGCGCCTGTTTGCCGTCGAACCCGCCGTTGCCTCGCTTCTCACGACCACAACCTAAAGAAGCACAAGAGCCCGTGCACACATTCTGTGACGCATAGCACATGCAAGTGTATACTTGCCGCGCTATTCGTTAATGCGAATCGTGTGATTCCTCAAGGCGCAGTCGAAGTTTGAGTGACTGCACGAGCTTGGTTTTTTACCTGAAATTTTCCCGCGAATGAACCGAGCAGCCGTACCGCTACCCATCCATGGGCGACGCCTTTGCGGAATCTGGGTCCCCGGCGAGATGATTGCATTGCGGGGATTGAATTTTTACATCGGAGGCTTTTTTCCATGACGCAAGGCGTACTGGATCCGCAGACTGCCGCTTCGGCAGGTTCGACGTCAACTCCAACCCAATATGTTTTCTTCTTCGGCGACGGCAAAGCCGACGGCAACGGCAAGATGAAAGACGTGCTCGGAGGCAAAGGCGCCGGTCTCGCGGAGATGACCAATGCGGGTCTGCCGGTTCCTCCCGGCTTCACCATCCAGACCGAAGCCTGCCGCGAATACATGCGCGGAAAGCTCAGCCGGCAGATCGAAGACGAGATGCTCTCCGCTCTCGAAAAGCTCGAGAAGCTGCAGGGCCAGAAACTGGGCGCGGGCGAGAACCCGCTGCTGGTTTCGGTGCGCTCCGGCGCGAAGTTCTCCATGCCTGGCATGATGGACACCATCCTCAACCTGGGCCTGAACGACAACGCCGTGGAAGCGCTGGCCAAGCGCAGCAACAATCCGCGCTTTGCCTATGACTCCTACCGCCGCTTGATCCAGATGTTCGGCGACGTGGTTCTCGACATTCCCAAGAAGAAGTTCGAGCACATCTTCGACGGCGTAAAGGCCGCGAAAAAAGTAAAGTTCGACTACGAGCTCCAGCCCGACGCCCTGAAGACCATCATCGCCGAATACAAGAAGCTGGTGAAAAAAGAGACCGGCAAAGACTTCCCCCAGGATCCTCTCGTGCAGCTTGTGGCCGCGCGCGACGCCGTCTTCCGCAGCTGGCAAAATGAGCGCGCCAAGACCTATCGCCGCATCAATCGCATCGATGATTGGCTTGGTACCGCCGTCAACGTGCAGGCCATGGTCTTCGGCAACCTCGGCGAAAACTCCGGCACGGGCGTCGGCTTCACGCGCAATCCCGCCACCGGCGAGCACATCTTCTTCGGCGAATACCTGATGAATGCGCAGGGCGAAGACGTGGTCTCGGGCGTGCGCACGCCCAACCCCATCAGCGACCTCGAAAAAGCAATGCCGAAGGTCTATGAGCAGCTGCAGGACATCACCCGGCGCATGGAACGCCACTATCGCGACATGCAGGACTTCGAGTTCACCATCCAGGATGGAAAGCTCTACATGCTGCAGACGCGCAACGGCAAACGCACAGGACTCGCCGCGGTACGCGTAGCCATCGACATGGTGCGCGAAGGCCTGATCACGCAAGAGGAAGCCATCTTCCGCGTCGAGCCTAACCAGCTCTATGACTTCCTGGTTCCGCGCCTCGTCGAAAAGGGCGAGAAGATCGAAGTCCTCGCCACCGGCCTCCCGGCTTCGCCGGGCGCGGCCGTCGGACAGATCGTCTTTACCGCCGAAGACGCCGTCAAGCATCACAACAACGGCACCTACAAGTCCGTGATCCTGGTTCGCGGCGAGACCACGCCCGAAGATATCGCCGGCATGGAAGTGGCCGACGGCATCCTGACTTCGCGCGGCGGCATGACCTCCCACGCGGCGGTCGTCACCCGCGGCATGGGCAAGTGCTGTGTGGCCGGCGCAGGCGACTGCACCGTCGACGAAGCCAAGAGAGAACTGCGCGTGAAGGGCCATACCTACAAGCAGGGCGACTGGATCTCGCTCGACGGCACCACCGGCCGCGTGATTGCCGGCAAGCTGAAAACCCTGGAAGCGCAGCCTGACGACCCGGATCTCGTGAAGTTCATGAGCTGGGCCGATCCCCAGCGCAAGCTCCAGGTCTGGGCCAACGCCGACATCCCGCGCGACGCCAAGCAGGCGCGTGCCTTCGGCGCTGAGGGCATCGGCCTCTGCCGCACCGAGCACATGTTCTTTGCCGAAGACCGCATCGAGCACATGCGCGCCATGATCCTTACTGACAACGAGAAGGATCGCCGCGCAGCCCTCAAGAAGCTTCTGCCCATGCAGCGCGCCGACTTCGCCGGCTTGTTCAAGTCGATGGACGGGCTCCCCGTCGTCATCCGCCTCCTCGATCCGCCCCTCCATGAGTTCCTGCCCAAGCGCGAAGAGCTGCTGGTGCAGATTGCCCGGCTTGAAACCACCAAGCCCAAGTCGCCAAAGCTCAAGGAACTTCGCACTCTGCTGGCCCGCGTCGAAGAACTCCACGAGTTCAACCCCATGCTTGGCCTGCGCGGATGCCGTCTCGGCATCACCTTCCCGGAGATCACCGAGATGCAGGCGCGCGCCATTCTCGAGGCCGCGGTTCAGGTGCAGAGCAAGGGCGGCCACCCGCATGTCGAGATCATGATTCCCCTCATCGGATCGATCGAAGAAATGCGCAACCAAACCGCGATCGTGCGCCGCATCGCCGACGAAGTCTTCAAGGAAAAGAAGACCAAGGTCGACTACATGGTGGGAACGATGATTGAGCTGCCGCGTGCTGCCTTGACAGCCGACCAGATCGCCGAAGAAGCCGAGTTCTTCTCCTTCGGAACCAACGACCTGACGCAGACCACCTTCGGCATCTCCCGCGACGACATCAACAACTTCCTGCCCGCCTATCTCAAGGCCGGCATCTTCAAGCAGGACCCGTTTGCCTCGCTCGACCAGGCCGGCGTGGGACAGCTTGTGGGCATGGCCACCGCCAAGGGACGCAACACCCGGCCGACGCTGAAAGTCGGCATCTGCGGCGAACATGGCGGCGATCCCGAATCCGTCAAGTTCTGCCACAAGATCGGGCTCAACTATGTATCGTGCTCGCCGTTCCGGTTGCTGACCGCACGGCTGGCCGCGGCCCAGGCGGCGCTCGAAGAAAAGTCGGGCATCTCGCACACCAACAAGTAACCCTGCCGATCCGGCAGAAAACAAAAGGGCGCGGCCAACGGCTGCGCCCTTTGTGTCGCTAAAGCTCCTTCGCTTGAAGGGTACGACCTCCAGCCTGTAAATCGCGCAAGTGTTTTTGAAGGGGGCGGTCTTCAGCCCGTACGAAAATCACGCAGCTCCGCGCGACCCTCAGGCACTGAGCGTTCTTTTATCGCGGTCCCGTTGCGTCCTCGCTACTTTGAATCGCCGCCCGGCGCGTAGTATCCGTCGCGCGTCTTCACCACCAGGTCGGCGTTGTTCGCCTTCAGCGCAATCTTGTGATAGGTGCCGTCGTTGTCTTCCTTGTCGGGCGTATAAGTCAGAAGATACTGCCCGTGCAGTTCGTCGGCGATGATGCCATAGATCTCTTCCAGATCCTCTTTCTTCTTGGTGTCGAAATAACGCCCGCCGGTTTGCGTGGCAATGTGGTCCATGATCTTTCTGCCGTCAACCGACGGCTGCGATCCGCGACCGCCTCCGCCGGGATAGCCGCCCCCGCCCGGATACCGGCCTCCACCGCCCGGCCAGCCGCCGCCCATCCCCCCGTGGCGCCCTCCGGGAAACCCCATGTTGCTGCGCTCTTCTTCGCCCTTGAAATAGATCGTGTAGATGCTGACATTCGCGTGGTCGGCGGCATCCAGCGCCTCGCTCATCGACTCTTTGCTGCCGTGGTCAACCCCATCAGAAAACACCACCAGCACCTTGCGCCCATCCTTGGGCTTCATCAGCTCATCGGAGGCAAGAAAAATCGCGTCGTAGAGCTGCGTTCCGGCGCGCCCCCCGCGCTGGCTGCTGCGGTCGTCCCCCGTGGTCTCCGGCCCCTGGCTGTCATAGGAGCGCGAACTCGGCCCCATGTCGTCGATTTCGCGGTGAAGCTTGTCGAGCGACGACGTGAAATCCTGCAGCAATTCCACTTCGCGATCGAAATGAATCAGGAATGCCTGGTTCCCAGCCGAGCCGCCTGGCGTAGCGGGCGCCGCCGATGGCGCAGCCTTTGCCGTCGCCGGATCCGCCCCGGTTTTAGCGTCACCCCCAAGTATCTGGTCGACGAACTTGCCGGCCGCCTTGCGCTCCTGATCCATCGCGCCGATCACGCTGTGGCTCGTGTCCACCAGCAAGCCCACCTGGAACGGCAGATTGCTTTCGCGCGAAAAACTCTTGATCACTTGCGGCCGGCCGTCCTCGGTCAGCGTGAAGTCGGACTTCTGCAGGTTGGTCACGAGCGCGCCGTGCTTGTCGCGCACCGTCACCGGCAGCAGCACCTCGCGCGCCTGCACATGGAGAGTCGTCACCGGCTGGTTGCTCACCGGTTGCGATCCAGGCTGCTGGGCAAAGCTCAACAAGGGCAGCAGGGCCGGTGCTGCCATCACAAGAATCTTTGAAGTCCGCAGGAACTGGGGTTTCGACATAAGCTTGGGCACACTTTCATACGGTTAGACGGAACAAAAACAAGACCGTTGAGCGGGCGCTGGTCGCGCTCAGGGACGAGCGGTTCCCGGGCTCAGTGTATAACTTCCGCCGCGGGGCAAGTTTGGCGGGTGCTGCAATGGAAAACGCGCATAGCGCCAGATTTCTTTGGGATTTTGTGAGTTGGATTCGGACGCCGTCGTGCGATACGGAGCCTAGGCAGCCGTCGTGACCTCGCGCTTCCCGTTGCAGCGCGCATACATTTGCATGCCTAGGTCGGTCGGCTTGGTCCGCGTAACCCCCGAAATCGCGTACGACGAGTGCTTCGCCATCTTCTCCAGCAGCCCGAGATCAGAGAGCTCGGCGATCGAGCGATAGATCTTGGTCAGGTTGCTTGCCCCCGTCAGGCGGGCCATCTCCTCGGCCGAGCAGGCCAGCAGGTATGGCGAACTTGCGTCGCCGGCCATCACCTGCGTTGCCTTGGCACAGGCCGCGGAGAGAATCCGCGCATGGATCGGCGCGAACGTGCTCAGCAGGTTGATAAAGACGAGATTCGAATCGTCCTGCCCCTCTTCGGTGCACGAGGTAGCAAGCAAGCCGGCCCACAGCTGCTGGATCCAATCCACGTCGACCCACGATCCATCCTCGAGAATGCGGATCACAAGATCGGGATGTGCCAGCAGGCCCGCGGCATTCGGCTCATTGACCAGCAGCCTTTCCGCTTTCAATGCGATCTCGACCCCATTGGCCACGCGGATATTGCTCAGCCGGTTATAGAAGAGAAGCCGCGCCTCTTCGGTTGCCGGCGGACAGACACGCTTCAGGAAGGCAAGCGCCCTCGCGATCCGAATCTCGCGCAGAATGTAGTCCGGCACCGTCTCGAAAACGTCGGTCCGCACCGGACGTTCCCACAGCTGCAAATCCATCTCTGTCGGCCAGAGAAACGAGAGGCCGACTCCTCCGTCGCCCACGCGAACCGCTCCAGCCTCAAGCTCGATGCGCTGCTCGCAGTGATCTTCGGGAGGGCCGGAGCGCTGCAGCGTCAGATGAAGAACCTCGCCGGGCTCCCATTCTTCGCCCTTGGTCCGCAAAAAAAGCCCCGTCGAGCTGATGTTGCCGATCTCGAGCATGCGCGGCGTTGCGCCCGAAAGCTCGTAGGCCACCAGCCCGGGCGAGGGCTGGCGAAGCGAGTGCCTGCGCTCCTGGCGGCTCGGATAAAGCCACGACATGAAGCGGTCCACCAGGCCCCGCTCCGGCAAACCTTCAGGCTTCTCGATCTTCGCTTCGGCCTTTTGAATCGCAGCTGGCGCCGGCGGACGCTGCGCGATCTGCGTGTCCAGCTTCCTGAGCTTCAAGATACGGCGTGCCGGCGCGACGGCATCGGAACGCTCTTCGCGGGCGGCCGCGGTGAGCGAAACAACTGGCGCCGATACTTCCGCGCTCGGTTTCCCTGCGGGAACTTCCTTCCCCGGGGCCGTTTCCACGGCTGCCGTCTCGGGATTTTCAGCAACAGGAGCAGCCGGTCCGGCCAGGACCAACGATGCGAGAGCAGCCGGAGCCGAATCGGGCTCGCGCTCTTCTGGTTCCGTGACGGCAACCGGCTCGATAGCCGAAGATTCCGGAACCGCTGCCTCGAGCATTTGTAGAGCGGCGGGCTCGGCGACCTCGGATACGTTGGGCGCCTCGGCGGAAACCGCCACCTCTTCTACCGCGGCGGTCCTCTCGCTCTCTTCGACCGCCTGCACCACGGGCTCAACCCGATCGGCCACCACGGGCTCCAGCGATTCGGCCAACGGATCTGCCTTTGTGGGTTCCTGCGCCGCACAGGCAACTGGGGTTTGCGCAGCAAGAGCCGCGCGAGAAACCGGCGCAGCCTTGGCCTTGGCGTTTCCTTTACCCTGCTTGCGTTTTTTCTTCTTCTTCGAACGGCTGCGGTAGAGCGTCTCTGCCGCGGTTTCCGTCGTCCACGATTCTCTCTCCGGCCGCGCGGCCCCGGCCTTCTGCTTTGCCGGCTCTGTTTTCGCTGCCACCAGCGTCGCCGCGCTCTCGACGTCGCTCTCTTCCGGAGCCGCAACCGCACCGGATCCGGAATCGGCCGTCGCCTCAATGACCTCTTCGGCCGGCTCAACCGTCGCATCGGCAATCGCCTCAGGCGCAGCTTCGGCAACCGGGTCTGCAATCGCTTCGTCGCTCAAAAGCGAAGTCGGCACAGGTTCCTTAGGAGCCGACGCCCCCTCAGTCGCCATTGAAACTTGCGCCGGAACTGCAGCCGTGACCTGCTCAGCCATTGGCGTGGCAGCCGCCGGAGCCGCTTGAACCGCCTCGACGGGAACCGCATTTCCCAGATCCTGGTCTTCGGAAATGTCGAATTCATCCCCGGTGTCGATCTTCGTTGTCGAAATCGTCTGGAACGGAAGAATCAGCGCGCTGAAAGCGGGATTCTTGAAGCGCGGCATTTCAGACGCGGGAAGCAGTTCCGCGCGTTCCACCACGCAGTGATCTTTGTCGAGATAAACCAGGTCGAACGGCGTAAGCCTCGGCACCATCGGCAGGCCGGTGATGTTCGTCAGCCACAGCCCGGTCTCATTGTCTGAGCCAAGTCCTTCTACCATCACCCGCAGCGCGGTGAGCGGCTCGCGCGTGGAGTTCACGATCGTGACGCCGGCGGTCACAGGGCGTTCCCTGGTTTTGTTATAGATCGTGTATTCTTTCGCTTCCATACGCCGCCCTCAATCTCACACGCCGTTTGCTCGCAGAGGACATCGGGGCAATCAAAATTCCAGCTCTATTTGCAGATCCCTTACAGCGAATCCCTTTGCGCAGTTGTACCTATAGTTTTGTCCCTTGCAGGCACCCACGCAATTGACCCTTTTTGCCGCAGGCTTGCAACTTTTGTGGCAGATTGATGACTGGAATTTGGTGTTGAATCCGGCCCGCCTGTGGCCCCTGACCTTGGGCCCTCAGGGATGACTAAGCAAATAAACAGGCACCGAGGAGAAACAATGCCTTTATCGCGCGCGCTGTATCGCTGTATTCTCGCCGCTCTTCTCCTGGCGGAGCCTGCTCATTGAAGGCGCGCGCCTACCAGGCCCCCGCTACCGTAAAGACGGTCTTGCCCTTTCGGTGGTAGATCGTGATCTTGTCCTTCGTTCGGCTGAATCCAAAAGCTCCGACGTCCTCAAATTTGCACTCTGTCGTGAGCGCAACATCCCCGTTGCCGGGCTTCTCCTTGCATTCCTGGCTCCGCGGCGGCAATCGGTCTGGAGCAAGCCACTGCACCTCGGTACACGCCGACGTGCAGGTCAAGAGTGCATGCGAACCGTCCGGTAACAAGCTCCTCACTTTGATCGAATACACCAGTCCTCGGGCCGAAGACTGCATCGTTGTGGTCTCCTCGACGATGCGTAGCGTGCTCGGGTCCGCGGCTCGCACTCCCACCACTGCGCAAAAAGCCACAACAAGAACGCCGAATCGAGTCATCGCCCCACACGTCCTGGTTCCCTTCACCTTGTGCCCCCATGCCCTCGGCCCGCGCCCAGAGCCCATCTTTATTTGAATCGCGAGGCCCGGCGCGCGCCAATCGTCGCGCACGCCCCGCGTCCGCCTGTGTACCAGACTGTGTACCGCGACCCGGAGAAAACGCGAGCGGCCGTCCCAGCCCTCCTTAGACAAAAGAAAAACCCGCCATCGAAGCGGGTTTCAGCTCGACTTGATTCTGGTAGCGCTAACGGGTACCATACTGCGAGATTTTCGCCAGTAATTACGGAGACTTTAGAGAGAATTCTGCATTTCATATACCCATGCGTATAACTGCTGGGCAGTGTATGCCCGCTTTGGGCCTGTCTGCTCACGGCGGAACGAAGAACTAGACACCCCTATTTCGGAATGGCGGGCTCCCTCAACAACAGTAGCCCACGCGCCATCTCTCTCCCTATCTTTGTGCTCATGCGTGCTGGGTCCGGTTTGATACCAACACGCCCGAGGTCCAGGCGGTCAGCATCCCAACAGGCACCGATAGTTGGGTCTTGACTGGTCTTGCCCTCGGCATGACAGCGGCAAGCGGCATAAAGAATGCGGAAGTCCCTCTCCTCAATGTCAAGGCCTCCCAGATCACGCAGGCTCTTAGCCCACTCAGCCGCACGTACTCCGTGCTGCGGGTCATTGTAGTCATCGAATCTGCGGCAGTCGTGAAGAACGGCGAACAGCTTGACAAGATCCGCGTCCACCCCTGGAGTCTCTTCCGCGATGTTTAGACCGTTGGCCAGGACGCGCCGCCAGTGCTCAGGGCCGTGTAAAGACGACAAACCACGATGGAAATTGCGTATCACTTGATCCCAGAGAGCCTGATAAGTTTGATAGTCAATCATTCAATCACCGTAAAGTAGTGGTGTGGCTCGGGTCCCCTTGGAGTGAAAATGCGGTGGAT
>DATJMC010000065.1:0-2459 GCA_035508975.1 Occallatibacter sp. | reverse complement strand
TCCCTCCAGCGTTCGTACCTTCAGCTGCCGCTCCACCAGCGGCACGGCGAAGTCGCGGGTCCAGACCCAATCCTCGACGCGGGTCCGCGCCCCGACCCGTTGCAATGCGCCCGGCGCTTCGCCGCTGGCCGCTAGCAGCACCTCGCTCGCGCCCGACATCAGGATCTCGTCCACCGCCTGCTGTTGCGCCTTCGCGCCCTTGAACTCCGAGGTCCGAAATTCTCCCGTCGACACATCGAGCAGGGCAACACCGCAAACCGAATCGCCGCCGCGCCGGTTCGTTCCGTATTCGAAGTACGCCGCCAGAAAATTGTTCCGTTCCTGGCCGAGACCCGCGTCCAGAGCCGTCCCCGGCGACAGCACTCGTGTCACCTCGCGCTTCACGATCTTTTTCGTGAGCTTCGGGTCCTCCATCTGGTCGCAGATCGCGATGCGAAACCCCTTGCGCAACAACCGCGTCAGGTAGCCCTCCACCGAGTGGTAGGGAACCCCGCACATGGGGATCTGCCTTTCCCGGTCGCGCGCGGTCAGCGTCAGCTGAAGCTCGCGGCTTGCCACGACTGCATCGTCATAGAAGAGTTCGTAGAAATCTCCCATGCGGAAGAACAGCAGCGCGTCGGGATTCTCGCGTTTGGCGGCTGACCATTGGCGCATGAACGGAGTCAGCTCCGGGGCGGCTTTGCTCGACGGACCCGTGGCCTCCGACGCCGGTCCTGCCAATGCCGGTTCGTCCGGCTGAGCCGGCAGGGGTGGATCGGCCGTCGCGGATTGGTTGCCGTTGCTGATCACGCTGGCTCTTAGACTACCGTGAACGCAAGGCGCGCCGGAGCGAAGAATCAGCCCGGTTTTCCGCAGTCTGCCCGAACCTGAGCCGGCCCCAGGTCATCTGATTCGCAATGGGAAACCGGGCTGGACCGGCAGGGAACTGCACTCAATTTGGTGATTTGGATCACAGTATACTGATCGGTAAGGCCTTAAGGTTGTGTACGGCATGCATCTGCTCTGGCTCCGAGTTGCGGCGTTTCTCTACGCGGGGGCCAGTGTCGCCGTCTTCCCGGCGGTCCTCTTTTCCATCGAGCGATGGCGGAAGTGGTGCGTCCATCTTGGTGGCTTAGCCTTCTTCTTTCATTTCGTTTCGCTGGTGGAGATGCTCGCCCTGGCTCATCACTGGGTGCCTGTCGGGGCGCGCGAACTCGAGTCGCTTCTGGGCTTTG
The DNA here is from genome assembly GCA_035508975.1 of Occallatibacter sp. Taxonomy (GTDB): domain Bacteria; phylum Acidobacteriota; class Terriglobia; order Terriglobales; family Acidobacteriaceae; genus Telmatobacter. The sequence goes on along the minus strand of DATJMC010000065.1, from coordinate 1,245 downwards.
TCGTGGCCGGCCTGTTCTTTCTCGCCTGGTGGATTTACAACGCCATCTCGCTCGGCCTGTTCGCTCTGCCCATCACCTTCTTCCTGGTCTTCGTGCCCGCGCTCGGCCTCAAGCCGTACATCTTCCCATCGCAGGGCGTGCGCACCAGCTGGCTTGTCGCCCACATTTCCGCGCTGCTGGCTGCCTATGCTGCCCTGGCTTTCAGCCTGCTGGCTTCCGTGCTTTATCTCGTTCAGGAGCGCCGCCTGAAGGCCAAGCGGAAACCCGCATCCGGGCCAGGCTGGGCGCCGCTGGAATGGCTGCCGCCCCTGGACACCCTGGAGCGCGTCGCCCACGCCATGCTGCTCTTCGGTTTCCCCTGCATGACCGTCGGCCTTATCTTGGGCGCCGTTCTTGTGCAGGAAACTTCGCTGGGGGCAGCGTATTTTCTCGATCCCAAAGTCCTAGCGTCATTTGCGATGTGGGGCGTCTACGTTTTGCTCTTGTTCCTGCGCCGCACTGCCGGACTGCGCGGGCGCAAAGCCGCGTGGCTTTCGGGCGCAGTTCTGGTCTTCATGCTCTGCGTCTGGGCAGCCAACCTCGTCAGCCACGTCCACAGGTTCGGTGCCCCATGACGCTCACCCTCATTGGCGTCAACCACAAGACCGCGCCAATCGACCTGCGCGAGCGCATCGCCATTTCGCGCGACGACCTGCCTGAAACGACGCGCGCCCTGGCAGCCGAGCCCGGCGTCACCGAGTGCATGATCGTCTCCACCTGCAACCGGGTGGAACTGCTTGCCGCCGTCGAATCACCCCAGACCGATCTGGCCGGATTCCTGCACCGCCAGTTCGGGCTCGACCCGGCAACGCTTGCGCCTCATCTCTATCAGCTTCACGACCAGGAGGCCGTTCGCCACCTTTTCCGGGTTGCCGCGAGCCTCGACTCCATGGTCGTCGGCGAACCGCAAATTCTCGGCCAGGTAAAAGAAGCCTTTGCGGTGGCCCGCACCGCGGGAGCCGTGGGCAGCCAGCTCGAGCACCTGCTGCAGTCCGCCTTTGCCGCCGCCAAGCGCGTTCGCACCGAAACCGCCATCGGTTCCAACTCGGTCTCCATCGCCTCGGTTGCCGTCGAGCTCGCCCGCAAGATCTTTGGATCTCTCCAGGGACGCACCATCTTCCTCGTAGGTGCGGGAAAGATGTCCGAGCTTGCCGCACGCCATCTGGTGCAGCAGGGAGCTGGCTCGATTCTCGTCACCAACCGCAC
>DATJMC010000064.1:0-36752 GCA_035508975.1 Occallatibacter sp. | reverse complement strand
GTGGAGAAGACAGCCTCGAGGGGCAGGGCGAAGAAGTGGGCGATTTGAAAAGCGAGCTTGAGGCTTGGGCCGTAGTCACCGCGCTCGAGGAAGCCGATGGTCTGGTAGTTCACGCCCACCGCGTCGGCCAGGACCTGGCGGCTGATGCCGCGCTCGGCGCGCAGCACGGCGATGCGGTTGTAAAGGCCGCTTTCCCCGGGATCCTGTGCACTGTTGTCGAACATGACGTTATATTGCGTTTACACAATGTATTTGTCAAGAAAGAAAACGAGTAACGGCAAGGTTTCCCCATTTTGGCTATTTTAATTAAGCCAAATGGCGTAGGATGATTGTGAGGATAGAAGCGATGACGACAGCGGCAGTGGCCGAGATTTTGGGTGGTGAGAAGGTGCTGGGGCGGGTTGTCACGCGTTCGGCCGACCTGGCTCAACTGGTGCGGGACGGGATCCCGGCGCAGGCGCTGGTGGTGCTGGCGCAGAGGGCCGGGTTGCGGCAGGCGGAAGTGAGCTCGCGCTTCGGGATCTCGCAGCGAACGTTGACGCGGCGGATTGCGCAGCACTCAAAACTGACGGCGGCGGAAAGCGATCGCACGGTGCGGCTGGCGCGCGTGTACGCAGCGGCGGAGGAGACGCTGGGCGACGGCGACAAGGCGGCGGAGTGGCTGAAGACGCCGAACCGGGCGCTAGGCGGCGTGCGGCCTCTCGATCAGCTCGACACGGACCCGGGGGTGCGCGAGGTGGAAGACGTGCTGGGACGGATCGCGTACGGCGTTTACAGCTGATGCGGATCTGGCGGATCTGCCGGGCGCGGTATGCGGGCGAGGCATTTTCGGGGATCGGCGCACGGCGGTTTGGCGGGCGGTGGAATTCACCGGGAGTGCCGATGGTGTATGCGTCGACGTCGCTGGCGCTGGCGGCGATCGAGCTGTTTGTGCACCTCGAACCGAATCTGCAGCCGGATGACCTGGTGGCGATTGCGGCAACGCTGCCCGCGGGCGAGCCGGCGCGCAAGCTGGAGCCGGAGATGCTGCCGCCGCAGTGGTGGAGCGACGATTTCATGCCGTTGAGAGCAATTGGGGATGCGTGGGTGAGGGAGAAGAACTCGCTGGCGATGGAGGTGCCGTCGGCGGCGCTGCGGATGGAGTGGAATGTGCTGGTGAATCCGATGCATGCTGCGATGGGTGAAATTGTGGTGGAAGCGCCGCAGCCGTTTCACTTTGACGCGCGCATGTTTCGCGGATGAGGGCGGGCGCGGTCCTTCGCAGCCAGGCAGCGGGCTAGGCCTGGAAGTCGAGCTCGACGGGATCAATGAGGGGCTTGAGCCACTTGAGCAGCGCGAGATGCATGGGGTGCGTGGTGTAGGCGTCGGCGGCGGCTTTGTCGGTGAAGGTCATCAAGCCGCAGAAGGTGTAGCCCTGGCCGCGGGGGGAGACGTTGGGGCCTACGTGCACGTCGAGGAGGCCGACGACATGGCCGCGGAAGGCGAGGATGTCTTGCGTGGCACGGGCCTTGTCGGCGCCGGTGGCTTCGGGCTTCCAGCGAAATCCAAAGATGTGGATGAACATGGCGGCTCCTTTGGAGCAGTGAACAGGTTTCAGGGCCAGCGGAGAGAAGGCGGCGAATTCGGTTTGTACTTTCCCAGCTTCGCCAGATTCTAGGGGCTCGAAAGATCGGGCACTCAGCGGCCAATTGGTTATTGCGACAAGGCGAATTTGCGGCCAGACTCGAGCAGTTCTGCGACAGCTTCTTTTGATGTGGACTCGGTGTAGATGCGCATCAGAGGCTCGGTGCCGCTGGCGCGAAAGAGGATCCAGGTTTCGGCAGCGTTGGGCTTGGTTTTGGCTGCGGGGTTGTCGAGGTAGAACTTGACGCCGTCGAGGGTTTCGGTGCGCAGAATGGGCATGCCGGCCAGGATGGTGTCGCCGACAGGGCGCGACTTGGCGCGCGCGATCGCTCGATTCTTCAAATCGTCGGGGATGTGAAGATCGATGCGGCCGTACTGATGTTCGCCGTACTCGGCCTGAAGGTCGGCGACCAGCTGGCCAAGTGTCTTGCCTTCTTCGGCCATCACGTTGGCGAGCAGCAGGGCGTTGAGCAGGCCGTCGCGCTCGGGGAGATGGCGCTGGAAGCCGATGCCGCCGGACTCTTCGCCGCCCATGACAATTTCGCGCTCGAGCATGTAGTCGCAGACAAATTTGAAGCCGATGCCGTGCTCGATAAGCTCGCGGCCGTGCTTTTTGCAGATGCGATCGAGCATCTTGGTGGTGTTGAAGGCGCGGGTGACGGCGCCGGGCCAGTTTTTTCTTTTGAGCACCCAGCTCAACAACACGGAAAAAATCTTGTGCGGGTCAACGAAGTTGCCATGTTCGTCGGTGGCGCCGATGCGGTCGGCGTCGCCGTCGGTGCAGAGGCCGGCGTGGCAATGGTGCTCGACGGTGGCTTCGCCCAAAGCCCGGATGTGGGGCTCGATGGGCTCGGGGTTGATGCCGGGAAAGAGGGGGTTGACTTCGCCGCGGATCTGCACGTGATCGACGCCGAGGCGGGTGAAGATTTTGGAGAGGATGGTGCGGCCGGCACCGTACATGGAGTCGATGCAGAACTTCATCTTGGAGCGCGCGATGAGGTCGAGGTCGGCGAAGCTCTCGATGGCGCGCAGGTAGTCGGGAAGGAAGTCGGCCTCGGTGATGGAAGCGGGCTGCGCGGGGCGGGCGACGGGCTTGCCGAGGCAGGTCTCAATGGCGGCGATGATGGAGGGCTTGCCGGAGCCTCCGTACCAGGCCTTGTATTTCACGCCGTTCCACTGCGCGGGGTTGTGCGAGGAGGTGATCATGATGCCCCCCGCGGCGCTCCGCGCTTTTACCCCGTAAGACAGAGCGGGGGTCGGGGTAATGTCGTTGGCGAGCTGGACGGGAATGCCGGCTGCGGCGACAACTTCTGCGCAGGTCTGGGCGAAGGCCCTGGAACCGAAGCGAGTGTCATAACCGATGCAGAGCCCTTTCTTCGGGTCTTCGTGCTCGAGGACGTAGGCGGCGATGGCTTGGGCCGCGATGCGCACGTTGGCGAAGGTGAAGTCGTCGGCGATGACGCCACGCCAACCGTCGGTACCAAACTTGATTTGCGGGTGGGACATGTGAGCGGGACTTTCTCCTGGGATGAGTGTAGCGAATGGAGGTGCTGGGGCAGGAGTCTGCTGCGTGAGGAGGGCTGCCGCCCAACTCGCATTGCCCGCGCGCGACGCCGTGATTCGAGACGATTCAAGCCTGGCTTGCCGAGGAGGACTTGCGGCGGCGCGGAGGCAGGTAGTGGAAGCGGATGAGGTAGATCTGGTTGCCGCCGCCGTGGTTGGCGATCTTGAGCAGGTCGAGGACGCCGGCAAAGCCAGACTCACGCGCAAGCTGCGGGGTGATGTCGGAGAGCCCAATGGGGGTAATGGAATCGACTTCGACTTCGCCCTCGTCCATGCGGTAGCGGCCGCCGACGTGGACATGAAGGCGTTTCCAGATGCGCACGGTGCAGGTGATCTGGCCGGAGCGAATGCCGTCGCGGAGGCGTTTGGTGAACTGCATAGGGGCCTCACAGGCGGGATGCCGGCGCTCTTTGCCCTCAGCGGCTCAAGCCGCACTTATTATTTTGGGCCGGTTAGAGCAGGAGTCAAACTCGTGCCCTTCAGAGGACCGGGCATGACGGCATACGTTGGGAGATGCGCAATTCCAGGCTGCTTCCGAATTGCCTCAAATGAGTTTGCTGCGGCCGGTGAGGCTGAGCTCCTTGACGATCTTGCCGACGTCCTGGGAGTGGTCGCGATGGGCGATGAGGAGCGCGTCTTCGGTATCGACGATGACGAGGTTCTCGACACCGACGAGGGCGACGAATTTTTTGGGGCTGTAGACGTAGTTGTTGCAGGCTTCGATGCCGAGGTGGCCCTCGGTTTCAGCGACATTGCCGTCGCCATCGCCGCGCAGGCGGGCCTCGAGCTGATACTCGTAGAGCGAGGCCCAGGAGCCGAGGTCATTCCAGCTGAATTCGGCGGGCAGGCAGTAAAGGTTGGAGAGGTGCTCACCCTTGGCCGAGCGGGGCTCGAGCACGGCATAGTCGACGGAGATGTTTTCGCACTTGGAATAGAGCTTGCGGAAGACAGCATCGAACTCGGGGGTGCCGTAGGCAGCGGCAATGGATTCCAGAAGCGGCGCGGTTTCAGGGAGGTGTTCGCGGACAGCGTTGGCGAGGGTGCGCGCGGTCCAGAGGAACATGCCGGAATTCCAGAAGTAATTTCCGGCGGCGACGAAGTCTTCGGCGCGATGCAGGTTGGGCTTCTCAGTGAAGCGGCGGACGTGCAGGGCGTCGTCCTCATCGGCGGCCGGGTCGTCGCCAGTCTCGATGTAGCCGTAGCCGGTTTCGGGGCGGGTGGGCTCGATGCCGAGAACGACGATGTTTTCTCCGCTGGCGGCGAGGGCGATGCCTTTGTCGAGGGCCTTGAGAAAGCGCGGCTCGTCGGCAATGACGTGATCGGAAGGAAAGATGCCGAGGACGGCGGCGGGATTCTGGCGCTCAATGAGAAACGCGGCGAGGCCGCAGGCGGGCGCGGTATTCCGGGCGCAGGGCTCCTGAATGATCTGGCTCTTGGGAACACCGGCGAGCTGCTCGCCGATTTCATGAGCCAGGTGTTCATTGGTGATGACCCAGGTTTTTTCGGTTTTGGTTAGCGGCTTCAGACGCTCCACGGTCTGCTGAATCATGGAGCGTTCTCCATCAAGCGCCAAGACCTGCTTGGCGTGAGCACGGCGGGAGCGGGGCCAGAAACGGGTACCGCTGCCGCCAGCAAGTATCACAGGACGAAAATCAATCGAGCTCGGCATGGAAGACCCATCGTACCCGACGAAAGGGAGGTTTGCCCAGCCCTGCGCGGGGTTTTCGAGTGCCGCCCGTGAGCCAGGTCACGTGCGGACGGTATAGATGCAGCAACGGCGTGGAAATGCTTGAAGTCTTGCTGTTTCTATGTGAGACGAGCGAGGTAATCGCCCATGCGGCGTGTCCCCTCGTCGATGCTTTCCCTGGTGACCGGGTAAGAGAGGCGGATGTGCTCGCGGGTGCCGAAGGCTTCGCCGGGCACGGTGACGACGTGAGCCTCGTGGAGCAGGCGCGTGGCCAACTCGGTCGCGCTCTTGACGCCGGACTTGCCGAGGAAGGCGGAGATATTGGGATAGACGTAGAAGGCGCCTTCGGGCTTGGTGCAGGTGACGCCGGGAATCTCGGCGAGCTTTTTGAGCATGTAGTCGCGGAGCTCGATGAATTCGGCGCGGAACTGGGCGACGCAATCCTGGGGACCGGCCAGGGCGGCGGCGGCGGCTTTCTGGACGATGCTGGTGGCGTTGGAGGTCTGCTGAGACTGGAGCTTGCTGAGGTTGGCGACTATGGGCTTGGCAGCGAGCGCGTAGCCGGCACGCCAGCCGGTCATGGAGTAGGTCTTGGAGAGGGAGCCGAGGATGACGATGTGCTGCTTGGCCCAGTTGAAGGAACCGCCGGAGACGGCCTTGCCGGCGTAATTGAGATAGACGTAGCACTCGTCGAGGAGCAGATAAATACCGCGCTCGTGGGCGAGGTGGACGATGCGTTCCAGATCTTCGGCGGAGACGACGGAACCGGCCGGGTTGGAAGGCGAGTTGAGAATGATGGCTTTGGTGCGAGGGGTGATAGCGGCTTCGATGGCGTCGGCGGTGATGCGGAAGTTTTGGGCCTCGCTGGTTTCGAGGAAAACGACTTTGCCGCCAGCGTACTGGATGATGTCTTTGAAACTGACCCAGTAGGGTACGGGCAGGATGACCTCGTCGCCGTGATCGACGAGGATCTGGATGGCGTTGAAGAGGGCGTGCTTGCCGCCGGTGGTGAAGATGGCTTCGTCGATGGAATAGTCGGAGCCAAAGTCGCAGGCGTGACGCTCGACGATGGCTTTGCGGACGTCGGGAATGCCGGGGACGACGGTGTAGCGGGTGAAATTGGCTTCGATGGCGACGATGGCTGCGTCCTTGATGTGGCGCGGCGTGGGAAAGTGGGGCTCGCCGGCCCCGAAGTCGACCAGGTGAACGCCCTGGGCGCGGAGCTTGGCGGCCTCGGCGGCAACAGCCATGGTGGCAGAGACTTCAATGCGTCCGATGCGATCAGAGAAGGTTTTAGCGGGGGCAGCGACGGTCATGATGACACTATTCTTACAGATTTCGGGCATCTGCGGTGCGGGTACCTGCGGGTGCGGCCGATGTGACAGAAATCGGGTACCCGAGGTTTCGCGCTTAAGCTTCCTCAGCAGTCCAACGGGCAATGGCGCGGAGCACATCGGTCTCTCGCTGCGGCTCGACGCGCCTGGCTTCGCCGTAGATTTCGACGGCGAGGTGGCCGGGCTCAGCGCTTTCGACGATGCCGGCGCCATACATGGTGCCGTCGACGATCCAGAAGCTGCGCTTGGGGCCCTGAACGCCGAGGGATTCGGCGAGCCAGCCGATGTTGCCATCGGCGTCGACGCATTGCTGCCCTTCGACGATGTAGTTTTCGGTGACCAGGATGGGCTTATTTGCCGCGGCAAATTCGCTTTCGGCGTTCGCCATTGGACCTCCCCGTCAAAAGCCGTTCCGAAATGTGAGGGGGGAGATCCAGGATGGCGAGCTTGCCGCCGCCCAGGAGGGTGAGGAAAGTATACACAAGTTGCGGGAGTTTCCCTTTGCAGTTTGGGAAGAGAAGGATCAGGCGGTAGCCATGCGGGCGCGCAGGCGCTTGAGAACATTGGGGGGGACGAGGCCGGTGACGTCTCCGCCGAATCCGAAGACCTCTTTGACCATGCGGGAGCTGACAAAGGAATAGCGACCGGCGGGCTGGAGAAAGACGGTTTCGATTTCGGGGGCGAGACGGCGGTTCATGAGCGCCATCTGGAACTCGTGCTCGTAGTCGGAGATGGCGCGAATGCCGCGCAGGACGGCGGTTGCGCCGAGACGGCGCGCGAACTCGACCATGAGGCCGTCGAAGGTAGCGACGGAGACGTTGCCCAGGGAGCCGGTGGCCTCGCGGAGCATCTCGACGCGCTCGTCGACGGTGAAGAGAGGGTTTTTAATCGGGTTTTTGAGAATGGCGACGGTGAGGTGCTCGAAGAGCTTCGAGCCGCGCTGGATGAGGTCGAGGTGACCGTTGGTCGGCGGGTCGAAGGTGCCGGGATAGAGGGCTTTTACGCTCACGGTTGCAGCTCAGGGAGATTCTACGACAACAGTGGATGGGACAGTCGTCAGGGGGACAGTGATCAGTGAATGGCAGTCAGTGAAGAAGCAGACTCTTCGTTCGCCACCCCCGCACTGAAATGCATGCGGGACCCCTTTGGCGCAGAATCACCGGTCCTGCGCAATGCCGCTCCGAACCAAGGACGGCTAGCTGGTGTGGAGGGCTTTTTCGCTGGTACGTTCGGCGGCGCGGGAGGCGACGTAGAGCGAGACGACGGTGATGTCGTCGGTTTGGCCGAAGCGCTGGGCGGTTTGAGCGATGTAGCGGGCGGGCTCGTTGCTGACCTGCTGGGTGCGCTCAAAGCCGAAGAGCTCGCCTTCGGAATTGGTGGCTTCGACGACGCCGTCGGAGAGGAAGACGAGGCGGTCGCCGCGGCGAAGCTGGAACTCGGCCTGCTCGTAGTGGGAGTCGGCGACGACGCCCAAGGGCAGGCCTGGGGGCAGTTCGAGCTCGCGGCCGTCGCGATAGGGGCTGAGATGTCCGGCATTGGCGATGGCCATGGTGCCGTCGGGATAGATGCGCGCGCAAAGGCAGGTGGCGAAGCAGGGGGCGGAGTCGAGTCCCGGGACCGCGCCGGGCGAAGAGACGGCGCCAAGCAGCACGTGATTCAAGTGGTCGAGGACGGTGGCGGGATCGTGGGAGAGCTCGTTGCGCAGGGCGCCGACGAGGGTGCTGGAATTCATGGCGGCCTGCAGGCCTTTGCCGCTGACGTCGCCGACCACGATGAGCAGCGAGTCGTCTTTGAGCGGGAGGACCTGGAAGAAGTCTCCGCCGACGCCGTTGACGGGCAGGTAGGCGCTCTCGAGCATGAAGTTCTTGTTGGAGGGAAGCTGGGTGGGGATGAGGAGCGCCTGCACGCTGCGGGCGGCGGAGATTTCGGCGGTGGAGCGCTGTTCTTCTTCGCTGACGCGAATGAAGCGATAGAGGATGACGGCAAAGACACTGCTGAGAAAAACGACGTCGGTGACGTTGCCGATGGTGAGCTTGATGGGACCGATGTGGAAGGCCAGCGAAGCGAAGTGCTGGGGCAGCCAGTGCAGTCCTACGACGAAGTCGAGAACGGTATTGATCCAATCGGAGATGGCGGCGAGGAAAAAGGGGACGAGCATAACGCCGGCGTCGCCGCGGCCGCGCCGCCAGGCCCGGAACAGGAGGACGGTGACAATGGCGCAGAATGCGGCTTCGGTGGCGACCGAGACCAGCTGCTCGAGCGCGGAGATACCGAGGAAGTGGAGGAAGGGCGCGACGAGGGCAGCGATCTGCGCCGCGCGCACGGGACGCCGGAGCTCACCGCCGGTAAAGCGGAAGACAAACTCGATGGTCACGGCGACAAAGAGGTACGCCGTGAATTCACTCACCGTCCAATAAACGGAGAAAGGCAGGAGCGCAAGGCCGAGGGCGGCGCGCTCGATGCGGGCGGCGGCGGCGACTGCGCAAAGAATGGCGAGCCACAGGTACTCGGAATGATGGCGCTGGGCGAGGTAAAGGGTCGCACCGAGCAGAGCCACGCCCAGAAAGACAAAGGCGAGGCCAACCGCCGCGGCCGCATTCTCATTCCACTGGGCGCTTTTGGCCGCGGCAAGCTTGCCGGCAACTTCGGATTGTGGGCCGAGCTCGAGCCGGACAAGCAGGCCTCGACTGATGGGAGCGCCGGGGCCAGCCCAGGTGCGGATGGCGAGGACGCGCGAACCGGAAGCATCGGGGGAGGAGAGCTGGGCGTCGATGGGCGACGCCTGGTACATGGAGGGCGAGTCGGTCATGCCGCGGGTATGGCCGGATTCGATGCCGTTCACGTAGACCGCGAGTTGCCCGTAGGCATCGCCGGTGGCGAGGAGATGGAGCGGCTCAGCGGAGGAGTCCGGAAAGAACTGGGCGAGCTGCTGGGCAGAAAGATGGATGCGGTACCAGGCATAGCCGCTGTAAGTGGGGTAGCCCTGCAGGGCGAGCGACTGGCTGAGGGAGACGGTTGGCCAGTTGGAATCGTCGAAGGCGGGATCGGACCAGCGGGGATCGTCGCCGATCTGAAATTTCCAGGGTCCGTCGATGTTGACGACGGCTCGAAGATCGGCGGAGGGGCTGGTTGCAGCCTTGGCGGGGCCCTGGGGCTGGGCGGCGAGAGGGCGCGCATGCAGGAAAAGGACCGCGAGCCCGAGGAAGACAAACCACGGAATCTCGCGCGATGCGAAGTGCCGAGCATGCTTCATGCGCAATCCAAGTGTAGTGCGAAGGCGGAACGGCAGAAAGCGGAGAATGTGCCGACGTCGTGCAAGTTCAAGCTTGCGGCCTCGAAATCAGGATACGGACTCGGGCCGGCGGAAGTTCACCCGGCACTATCCCCGGCGGACGCGGACGGCTTCTTTGGCTTCGGCGGGACCCGCGTCGGGAACTTCCGGGACTTCAGCGTTTGCCGACTGGCCGATGCCCAGGCGCTTGCGAACCTCGGCATCCATCTTGGCGAAGATGTCGCGATTTTCCTTGAGGAAGTTGCGGGTGTTTTCGCGCCCCTGACCGATGCGCTCGCCGCTATAGCTGTACCAGGCGCCGGATTTCTCGACGATGCTGTGGAGGACGGCGAGGTCGAGGACGTCGCCTTCGCGGCTGATGCCCTCACCGTAGAGGATGTCAAACTCGGCCTCGCGGAAGGGCGCGGCAACCTTGTTTTTGACGATCTTGACCTTGGTGCGCGAGCCGACGACGACGTCGCCTTCCTTGACGGCGGCGATGCGACGAATGTCGATGCGGACCGAGGAGTAGAACTTGAGGGCGCGGCCGCCGGTGGTGGTTTCGGGATTGCCGAACATGACGCCGATCTTTTCGCGGATCTGGTTGATGAAGACGAGGGCGGTGCGGGACTTGGAAACGGTGCCGGTGAGCTTGCGCAAGGCCTGCGACATGAGGCGGGCCTGGAGGCCCACGTGGGAGTCGCCCATTTCGCCGTCGAGCTCGGCCTTGGGAACGAGGGCGGCAACGGAGTCGACGACGAGGACGTCGATGGCGCCGGAGCGGACCAGGGCCTCTGTGATCTCGAGGGCCTGCTCGCCGGAGTCGGGCTGGGAGACGAGGAGGTTGTCGGTATCGACGCCGAGCTTTTTGGCGTAGCCGGGGTCGAGGGCGTGTTCGGCGTCGACGAAAGCGGCCATGCCGCCGAGGCGCTGGGCTTCGGCGATGACCTGGAGGGTGATGGTGGTTTTGCCGGAGGATTCGGGACCGAAGACCTCGGTGACGCGGCCGCGGGGGATTCCGCCCACGCCGAGGGCGGCGTCGAAGCTGATGGACCCGGTGGAGATGACCGAGATGGGCAGGAGGGCTTCTTTGGATCCGAGGCGGACGATGGAACCCTTACCGAATTGCTTTTCGATCTGCGAAAGGGCGAGTTCTACGGCTCTGGCGCGCTCATCAAGGACGGGCATGGCGGTAACTCCTCAGGAAGAATGGCTCGCCAGACGGTGAATTTTGGGTGGAAAACACGCGGCGGCTTCAATCGATTCGAGGGGATTGTAGCAGGGGAAGACAGGTGGAAAACAGGGAAAAAGCGAAGAAAAAGTGAAAATAGTAAACAGCTGTAGTGGCAATCACAATGTGGGATCACCGAAACCTTCCCGAATCAGGAACAGTCTCCAATCCAGGAGAATCGCATGCAGCTCAGTGAACGTGGGAACGGCGGAATCGTCCTGGCCCTCGCGGGGGTGTTGCTGGGAGGGCTGCCCTGCCGGGGACAAGCACCAGATCAGGCTCCGGCGGTGCAACAGCGAGCGGAACCGGCGACCGCCCGTGAAGGGGACAAGGGACGGATGACGATCCATGTGACGGTTACGGACAAGCTGGGTCATCACCTGGATGGGTTGCAGGCGAGCGATTTCACGCTGCTGGACAACAAGGAGCCGCAGAAGCTGCTGGATTTTCGTGCAACCGACGAGCGCAGCACGGGGGACCCGGCGCGGGTAGTCGTGGTGCTGGACACGATCAATGTCGACTTCAACGTGATTGCCTGGGTGCGACAGCAGGTAGACGCGTACCTGAAGGAGGACGGGGGGAAGCTGGGGCATCCGACGACGATAGCCATCCTTTCCGACCGGGGCATCCAGGTGGCTCCGGGATGGACGGAGGACGGGAATGAGCTAATGGCTGCGTTCGACAAGTCGCAGTCGCAACTACGGATTGTGGGGAGGAGCGCGGGGTTCTACGGGGCTACGGAGCGGCTGGAGATGTCGCTGGGACAGCTTGGACAGTTGATGGAGTACGAATCGCACCAGCCGGGGCGCAAGCTGATGCTGACGATCGGGCAGGGCTGGCCGCTGCTGCCCATGGCGGGATTCGAAGAGGACATGAACCAGCGGGATTGGGTCTTCAACACGATTGTGCATGTGACCGATGGTCTGAGGGCCGCGGGGATCACGTTGTATTGCCTCGATCCGTTCCAACTGGGCAGAACGAACCCCTACTACTATCAGAGCTACCTGAAGCCGGTTCCGGAGGCCAAGAATGCGGAGTATCCTGACCTGGCTCTGCAGGTGCTGGCGGAGCATTCGGGCGGCGAGGTGGTGATCAACGGGCATGACATCACGGATGATCTGAACCTGGCGGTTCGCGACGCGGGGGCGGGGTACGATCTGACATTTGAGGCGCCCCCGGGGGATCGGCCAAACGAGTATCACGCTCTGCAGGTGCAGGTGGATAAGCCGAATGCGAAGGTGCGGACGGTGGCGGGGTATTACGCGCGGCCTGAAGCGGTGGGCGAGAAGAAGAAAAAGAAGTGAGACGAGGGCGCGGATTGGAGCGAAGGAGCGGGCTCTCCGGCGCTAGAGTGTGTAGGTGCCAATGCGGGTTTCGCGGGTGGTGAGGGCATCGCAGGCGCGGTCGAGGGCTTCGTAGTCGGCGTCGTGTTGCTTGCGGAAGGCGCGGAAGGCTTCTTCGCCGGCCCAGCGATCGATGGTCAGGTATTTTCCTGAGACGTAGGCATCGCGGAGCAAATCTGTGCCCTTGTAGTCGGGCGATTTGCGAAAGAGCTGAGCCCAGGAGCCGCTGGGCCCATAAGCATCTTCAAAGGCGGCGATCTTTTCCTCGGCAACTTCGAATTGCCAGACAACGACAAACATGATGTCTATGGTAGCGCGCGAGGGTGCGGTGTTCAGTTTTCAGCGCCGGGCGGGTTTGGATTGGAAACGGAGGCCTTCGCGGTAGCAAAAACTTCGGCGAAGTGGAGCGCGTGGCGATGGCCTAGTTGGGCGATCTGCTCGCGACAACTGAAGCCATCAGCGACGATGAGGGTGTCGGGCGCGGCGGATTGCACTGCGGGCAGCAGACCGTCTTGCGCAATGGCGCGGGACACTTCAAATTTTCCGGCCTCGAAGCCGAAGGGGCCGGCCATGCCGCAGCAGCCGGCTTGGATGGCATCGACCTGAGCTCCGGCGCGGCGCAGAAGGGCAATCTCGCTGTCCGATCCGCCGAAGACGGCCTTGTGATGGCAATGGCCATGAACGAGGACGCGTACGCCAGACAGCGTATCGGCAGCGGCGTCGGGCGCGTTCTGGTTGAGCCAGTCGGCCAGAAGCCAGACTTGTTCGCGCAGGCGGCGGGCGCGATCGTTTTTCGGGAAGAGCTCAATAAGCTCGTCGCGGAAGACGCTGGCGCAGCTTGGCTCGAGGAAGATGAAGGGCAGACCGGCCTCGATCTGAGGGGCCATGCGGGTGAGGATGCGGCCGAGATAATGGCGCGCGGCGCCGAGGAAGCCGAAGTCGTAGAGCGGACGGCCGCAGCAGATGTGGCCCTTCGGGGTTTGAACCCGGAAGCCGGACCGGCTCAATAAAGACTCTGCAGCGGAGAGGGTTTGCGGGTGGTAGTAGTTGTTCCAGGTGTCGGGCCACAACACCACCTGCGGCAGGGCCAACTGCGGCGCCTGCGGTGCGGCCACTTCCGGCGCCTGCGGTGCCGCCGATCGCGCTTGGCGCGCGTATCGATTGCGCGCTTTCACCCAGGGCTCCGAAGCGAGATGGGGCAGTTCCCTTGCCTGCGCGATGCCGGCGAGGCGCTTGATGAACTGGCCAGTGAAGGAACCGGTCAGAACTGAGTTGGTAAACGAAGGCGCGAGCGAACCCCAGCGGGCAAGCTGGTCGGCGAAGCCAAAGACGTAGTGCTGGAGCGGATGAATGCGGCCCTTGTAGTGGTGGGCGAGGAACTCGGATTTCCAGGCAGCCATGTCGACCTGGACCGGGCACTCGGTCTTGCAGGCTTTGCAGCTGAGGCACAGGTCAAGAGCGTCGTGGACGGCTTTGCTCTGAAAGCTTTCCTCCTGCAACGAACCGGCGAGCATCTCCCAGAGCAGGCGGGCACGGCCACGGGTGGAATGCTGCTCGAGGCGGGTGGCGCGATAGCTGGGGCACATCACGCCGCCTACAGTTTTGCGGCACGCGCCGACGCCGACGCAACGCTCGGTGGCTCGCTCGAAGGATCCGCCATCGTTGGCAAAAGCGAAGTGGGTCTCGGGCTCGTCTTCGGGGATGCCGAGCTCGGCGTTTTCGGGATGGCCGTGCGGCGGGTGGGGAACAGGCTCAAGGCCATGGCGCAGGTTTTCGACGGGATCGTAAACGCGAACGGCATCGATCAGCTTGCCGGGGTTCATGCGGTTGTCAGGATCCCAGAGGGCCTTGAATTCGCGGAAGGCCTGCATGAGCTCGGGGCCGAACATCTTGGGCAAGAGCGAGGCGCGCGCCTGGCCATCGCCGTGTTCGCCCGAGAGGGAGCCGCCGTAGTGGAGAACGATGTCGGTGGCGCGGTCGAGGAACTCGCGGAAGTCGCGCAGGCCTTTTTCGGAACGGAAATCGAAGTTGATGCGCATGTGGACGCAGCCCTGGCCATAGTGGCCGTAGAGGGGGCTGCGGTAACCGTACTCGTTCATGAGCTCGGCGATGCTGCGCAGATAGGGGCCGAGCTGATCGGGAGGAACGGCCGCGTCTTCCCAGCCTTCCCATCGATCGGGTTCGCCGGGCACGAAGACGACGGCGCCCAGCGCGGACTCGCGTACGTACCAGACGCTGGCGGCTTCGGCCGGAGTGCAGATGTGCGCGGCGGGCGTCACCGGCCACTCGCGGCATTCGTGAACGAGGGATTCGGCTTTGAACTGGGCTTCTTCGGCTGTCCACGCGCCCATCTCGACGAGGAGGAAGCCGACGCCGGGGGGCAGCTGATCGAGCTCTTTGAGAGCCAGGCCCTTGCGGCGCATGAACTCGACGAGGAGGTGGTCGAAGCCTTCGAGGCCGATGGGGCGGTGCTTGAGGGCGAAGGGAACGGCGTCGGCAGCGAGAAAGCCGTCGGGAAATCCAAGGACGACGAGGGTGCGAAAGGGTGGGCTGGCGGTGAGGTTAAGGCGTGCCGATAAGACGGTGGCGCATGTGCCCTCGCTGCCGACCAGAGCGCGCGCGACGTGGAAGCCGTTCTCGGGCATCAACTCGTCGAGGTTGTAGCCGGAGACGCGGCGCGGGATGCGGGGAAACTTTTCGCGCACCAGGTCGCCGTAGCGATCGCGGATGCGCGCGAGGCCCGCGTAGATCTGTCCGATGCGACCGCCGGAGCGAATGAGGCTGGTGAGCTCGTCGTGGCTGGTCTTGCCGACGGTCATGCGTGTGCCGTCGTAGAGGACGATGTCGAGGGCTTCGACGTTGTCGACGGTTTTGCCGCCGAGCAGGCCATGGACGCCGCAGCTGTTATTGCCGATCATGCCGCCGAGGGTGCAGCGGGAGTGGGTTGCCGGGTCGGGGGCATAGGTGAGGTGATGCTGTTCGGCGGCGTCGCGGAGGCGATCGAGGACGATGCCGGGCTGGACAACGGCGATCCGCTCGTCGGGATCGATGGAGTCGAGCCGATTCATGAAACGGGAGAAATCGAAGACCACGGCGACGTTGGCGCATTGGCCGGAGAGGCTGGTGCCGCCTCCGCGAGGGAGGACAGCCGCGCCGGTGGAGCGGCAGGCTTCCAGGGCGGCCTGGACGTCGGAATCATCTTTCGGATAGACGACGCCGATGGGGAGCTGGCGGTAGTTGGAGGCATCGGCGGCATAGAGAGCGCGTGAGCCGAGGTCGAAGAGGACGTCGCCGCGCAGGCTTTTCTTGAGGAGGGTTTCGAGCTCGCGATGGGCGGCAAAGCGCTCGTGGGCAAGTGGAGTGAAGTTGTTGAGGATGGAAAAGTGCGAAGAGCTCACGGGGCAATAGTAGCGCGCGGATGCGGCTTGCGGAGGCGATCGAGAGGGGTTGGAAAAGATTCAAGTGAGGAAGATTGGCAAGAAACGGCACACCCACAAGAGCAAAGGCCCTCTTCAGGGGCCGCAAAGCGTTTGGGACAGCTCAGAGTGACAGTGCCCGACCGGTAGCGAAGCTCAAAGCCAGGCTAGCGGGTAGGCCATTCTTCGACGACGACGCCGAGGTCGTTGAGCTGGCGGATGGCGGCTTCGACGTTGCGGCGGATTTTAGGGCGGTCTTTGCGGGCGGCACCGGGAGCCTCGGCGACGGCGATGACGCGGCCGTAGCGCCAGGCCCCGGCGGGGAGAGCAACGACGGCTTCGGCGAGATCGGCAGGGCGGAGCTGGATTTCCTGGCGGCGGGCGGCGGCGGGCCGGAGCATGGTGCCTTCGCCGATGGGGCTGGGGTTGGCGTCGGCGAGGTTGATGCGGAGGTTGAGGGTGTCGGCTTCGACGGAGAGGAAGGGATTGGCCCAAGCGCCGGGTTCGTGGATATCGATGTAAAGATTCTTGGAGGGCAGCGGGATTCGCTCGAGTGCGGCGCGCTGCTGATCGCGCAGCGTTGCGCTGGCCTGAGCCTGGCGCTCGACGTTGGCGGCCTTTGCGGCGACGCCTGCGACGGCTTGCTCTTCTTTATGACAGCCGGCGGCGGCAAGGAGGAGCAACAAAGCCATCGCCAGAAAACCCTTGGCGCGAACTACTGGAATCACACATTAAGAATACCAGCCCTGCGGTTAATTGCCGGTCCATGCGGGCTTGCGTTTGCCGAGGAAGGCTTGCGTGCCTTCGGATTTGTCGGCGGTGGCGCAGAGGCCGCCGAAGCGAGCGGCTTCGCGGAGCAGGGCGAGGTCGAGGGCAAGATCGAGGCCTTCGTCGACGGCGTGCAGAGTTTCGGCAATGGCGAGGGGGGCGTTGGCAGAGATCTCGAGCGCGAGGGCTTCGGCGCGTTGCATCAGCTGCGCGGCGGGGACCACTTCATCGACGAGGCCGATGCGCAGAGCTTCTGAAGCGTCGATCACGGCGCCGGTGAGCAGGAGCTTGAGAGCAGCGCCGCGGCCCACGAGGCGCGGCAGGCGCTGGGTGCCGCCGTAGCCGCAGATGACGCCGAGCTTGACTTCGGGCTGGCCGAGGCGGGCGTCGTCGGCTGCGATGCGCAGGGTGCAAGCCATGGCGAGTTCGCAGCCACCGCCGAGCGCGAAGCCCTGGATGCAGGCGATGACAGGCTTGGCGAGAGTTTCGATGCGGCGGAAGATTCCCTGTCCGCGAAGCGCGAAGGCCTGGCCTTCTTCCGCGTTGATTTCGGCAAGCTCGCGGATGTCGGCGCCGGCGGCAAAGGCGCGGCCTCCAGCGCCGGCCAAGAGGATGACGCGAACCGTGGGATCCTGGGCGAGATCGGCAAAGACGCGATCGAGGTCGGCGAAGGTTTCACGGTTGAGCGCGTTGAGGACCTTGGGACGATCGAGCGTGACGATGGCCAGCGGAGGGCGTTTTTCGAGGCGAAGGTTGGCGGTCTCCATGGGAGAGAAGCGTAGCAGAGGGATCTCTCGAGCCCTACATTTTGCTGACATCGGTCATGTTGTCTTCTGGATTGCGATCGATGAGCTTGTTATAGGGATCGATGCCGGCGCGCGTCGGTTTCTGATCGACGACGAAGGTGATGGTCGAATTGTTTTGCGTGATCCACTGCTTCTCGACGTGAATGGGCTGCTCATGGTCCTTTTCGCCGGAAAACACGCCGATCTCGATGAGGTCGTGAATGGGAACCTCTTTTTCGGCGCCTTCGCCGTCGGCCTTCAGCTTGTGGGCAGCTACGGTCATGGTTACTCTGTACTTGTGATCGGGGGTCTCCTGCCAGTTGGCGGCGACCACGCGATTGTCGTAGAGGGTAATGGTCTCGAACATGTCGGTAATGAGGTATTGCAAGTCGGGCGGAGTGGCCGAGCGCAGAGCCGCATCGAAGCCGCGGGTGTCAGGAAACGGACCGGCAGCGTAGCGATTCTGGCGGAGGTAGCCGCCCAAGGCATTGTTGAGCGTGTCTTCGCCGATGTAATCGCTGAGGGCATAGAGCACGAGAGAGCCCTTCTGGTACCAGACGTAGGGTTCGTTCTGGACGAGCAAGAGCGGTGGTTCGTGGCGGACTTCGCCGGCGCGGCCGCGCAGGTAGCCGTCGAGCTCGTGGCGGAGGAAACGGCGCATCTGCGCATCGCCGTACCGGTGCTGCATGACGCGCAGCGCGGAGTATTCGGCGAGGCTCTCGGACATCATGTTAGAGCCCTGCACATCGGCGCCGATGAGCTGGTGGCCCCACCACTGGTGGGCGAGCTCGTGAGCGGTGACGAAGTAGGTGAAGTCGATGTCGTCGGGCTTGAGCAGGCGTCCGATGAAGCCGATGTCTTCAGAGTAAGGGACGGTATTGGGAAAGGACTGGGCGAAGGTGCGGTAGCGCGGATACTCGAGGACGCGGTATTGGGAAAACTGGTAGGGGCTGTAGTACTTCGAGTAGTAATCGAGGCCGGACTTGGATGATCGGAGCATCTTGTCGAGGTCGAAGGTGTGCTGCGGGGTGTAGTAGATCTCGAGGTTGACGTTCTGCCATTTGTCCCGCTTGACGGCGTAGCGGCCGGAGAGGAACGAGAAGAAGTTGGCAATGCCAGTCGAGCCCATGCTGTACTCGAAGTAATTGCGGCCATCCTTTGACCACTGCTTCTGGAGGTAGCCGGGGGAGATGGCGATCTGATCGCCGGAGGTGCTGACCACGGCGTGATACGTGATCCATTCGGAGTCAGGGCGGAATAGGCCGGCGTAGGAATAGTAGGGATCGCCGCGGGGAGCCATTTCTTCATAGAGGCCGAGCTTCTCTTCCCTGCGCCGCACGGGGTTGTCGAGTTCGACGCCGCGGTCGTAGCCGAGGTAGGGGAAGTAATCCTGATCGAAGAAAGTGCCGTTGTAGGCGAATTCGGCGCGCTCGCCACCGTCTTTGAAGCCGTGAGACGTGTAAGAGCACCTGAAGTCCATGCGCATTTTTTCGCCGGGAGCGAGCGGGGTGGCGAGATGGTAGATGGAGTACCAGTGGCGCTTGTCGTTGAGGGTCTGCTGCGCCGGGCGATCGAAGCGGATCTGGTCGATGGATTCGCGTGAGCCGGTGATGTGGATATCGCTGATGGGCTGCGCGGTGCGGTTCTGCAGGATGTACCAGCCGGTTGCGGAGAAGGAGCGGCGCTCGGGGTAGATGTCGAGACGGTGGTATCGACGGCGATGATCTTGGGCAGCGGCTGCTTTTCGTACTTCTTGTAGAGCTTTTCGTATTCGGCCTGGAGATGTCGGCCTTCTTTGGCGGTGCGAAATTTATTGAGCACGTGGGTGTTGTAGTAGAACCAGCTTCCGCTGCCGGCGGCGACGAGGAGAAGCACGGCCGAGGCAGGGATGACGCCGGGCAAGCGCAGGCGGGCGCTGCGGGCGCGCGATTTCCAGGAGAGGTCGCTGCCGCGCCGGTGGAGGAGAACGGAGAGAACGCCGAGAAGGCCGGCGATGGCGAGCCAATAGGTGAGGATCCAGGTGAGGGCGGCGACGAAGTGCCCATAGCCATTCATGTCGGAGTAGGTATAGGGGGTGATTTCGCCGAAGAGAACGAGACGGTTTTCAACGCCGACGCGGTAGAGGACGGGAATCAGGATGAAGAATCCGATCACGATGCCGTGGCCGATGAACTTGTTGGCGACGATGGTTTGCACGAAGAGGGCCATCAGCGAGTAGATGAGGACCTGGGCGAAGGTGATGAGGTAGAGCTCCTTGAAGTACTGGAAGAGCTCGAAGTGGAAGTATCCCTGGATGGCCTGGGAGAGGATGCCGCAGATCATGACGACCGTAAGCAGGATGAGCTCGACGATGGCAAGCGAGCAGAATTTGCTGGCCCAGTCGACGCCTTCGCGCAAGGGCAAGGCATCGTGAATCTGCTCGAAGCGGACGTCGCGCTCGCGCCAGATGAGCTCGCCGGCATACATGGCGGAGATGATGATGAAGAACAGCATCGCCGAACCCTCCACCGCCTGCAGCATGAGGAAGGTTACGGGCCAGACGTTGCCGTCGTTGAGCCTGCCGGCGAAGTGGCCATTGACGAGAGCATAGACGAACATGACGAGGGCGATGGCCCAGAAAGGGACCTCGCGGACAACGTTGCGAATGCGCAGGCGCACGAGGCTGGTGAACTGCTGAAAGGCGGTGGCAGCGCCGAAGGATTGGTGCACGGCGGGCAGCTTGACGCCGAAGCGTGCGCGAGTTGGGCGGACATCCTCCTGCTCGACTTTCTTCTTCTTTTTTGAAGCGCGGGCGGTGAGGGCTTCGGCCGACATGGGAAAGAGCAGCCATGTGGCGGCGAGCGCGAGCAGGCCCACGCCCGACCACAGGAGGCGGTTCCAAAGAAACATCCCGGTCCAAGTGGGGGTGAGGGTATTGCGTTCGGCCACGGTCCAATAGCGGGTAATGTTTTCAGTGAGCAGGGCGCCGAGGGGATCGAAAACCGACGGCCAATAGAAGTTGAGACTGTGGGTTTGAGAAACGGAGATGAAGAGGATGAGGTAAATGACGAAGAGGACCACGCCCTGCAGGTAGACCGTGACAACCTTGCGGGTAAGCGCGGCAACCATGAAGAACAAGCTGCCGATGAAGAAGACCTGGATGGCGGTGATGGAGAAGTAAATCTTCGCCATCATGGCAAGATCGATGGGACCGATGCGGGTGTGGTCTGCCCAGGGCGCGAAGCAGCCGGTGATCTCACCAACGGGCAGCCCGATGAAAACCAGGAGGGTAGTGACAAGTGAACCGGCCCATCGGCCGCCGAGATAGGAGAACTTAGTGATGGGCTTGGTGAAGACGAGCTGATAGGTATCGCGCTGGAAGTCGCGCAGGATTGAAGTACCAAAGATGGCCGACATCACGATGATGCCGAAGAGCGATAGCAGCGTGAAGATCATGAGCGTGGCATAGGGGCCGTTGAGAAGGATCTTGCCCGAGCCGACGGGGCCGAAGTCTTCCGCTGCGACAGAGAGAAAGGCGACCAGGAACCAGAGCAGGAAGTAGACGTAGGTCGAGATGCTTTTGAAGCGAAGCTTGATCTCGAACAACAGAAAATCCAGGAACATGAGACGATCTCCTCGCTGAGTGCGGCGGAGTTAGTTGACCTTGGCAGTGGCGCTTTCGATTTTGAGGAAGTAGACGTCTTCGAGGTTTGCGTCGACGGGCTGGAAGCTGTTGCCTGGGTGGTTGTCGGCGTAGACACGCACCTCGTGGGCGCCGCCGAGCAGCTGCACGGAGACGATCTGCATTTCCTTCTCGATCGCGGAGAGCTCCGCTTCATCGGTGACGAGCTTGCTCCAGATACGGTGGGACAGCGTTTCGAGGGCTTGGGCGGGCGCGCCTTCGAGGACCAGCTCGCCGTTGCTGATGATGGCCATGCGATTGCAGAGCTCGCGCACGTCTTCAACGATGTGGGTAGAGAGGATGACGATGACGTCGCGGCCGATGGCGCTGAGCAGGTTGAGGAAGCGATGTCGCTCGACGGGATCGAGGCCGGCAGTGGGCTCGTCGACGATGATGAGCTTGGGATTGGCGAGCAGAGCCTGGGCAATGCCGAAGCGTTGTTTCATGCCGCCGGAGTAAGTGCTGAGGGCTTTTTTGCGGGAGTCCCAGAGATTGGTCTGATGAAGAAGAGCCTCGACCATGGTTTTGCGCTCGCCGCTGTGGGTGATGCCTTTCATCACGGCGAGGTGATTGAGCATGTCGAGGGCGGAGATCTTGGGGTAGACGCCGAACTCCTGGGGAAGGTAGCCGAGCAGGCGGCGGACTGTGTCTTTCTGCTTGAGGACGTTGATGCCGTCGAGCCAGATCTCCCCGGCGTCGGGTTCCTGCAGCGTGGCGATGGTGCGCATCAGAGTGCTTTTGCCGGCCCCGTTGGGCCCGAGAAGGCCGAACATGTTGTTGCCGACGGTGAGATTGAGGTCTTTCAGAGCCCGCACTCCGTTGGAATAGGTCTTAGTCAAACCGGTGATGGTAAGCGGCACAGTGTCTCCCCTGGGCTATTCGGAATGGGCCTCAAGCGCGAGCGGTAAAGGAATTCAGCCTGTGGAAGAGCAGTATACGCGGGGACTTGGGCATCCGTGAACGAAGATTCGCAGCAGGCGAAGCGCATTTGCGAAGGGTCGGACACACGGAGGTGGCGCGGGAGCGGTCGCGAGGCTGATTTGAGCTTCGCGAGGGAGCTTCACGGATTGTTCCTTGCGCGAATCGAAACGGCTGAATTACTCTTCGCACCATCCCCAAGGCAATGCATCACGAGGAGAGCTATGCGCCGTCGTTCGTTTCTCAAAACCGCAGCTGTGGCTGTGCCAGCACTTGGAATGCACGACATGGTGGAAGCGTTTGCCAGAGCCCAGGTTCCGGCGGCGCTGGATCGAAACATGCTGCACGTGGTTGGCGCGGGAGAGGATCGCAGCGGCAATCCGCACTCACTTGGTTTCAGCTCTCTTGCGTTCAAAGTGCTGCCCGGCGAGACGGCGGGAGCTGCTCTTTCTGGTGGAGCATTCGCACCTGACCCCGGGCGGACCGCCGTTGCACCTTCACCTGAGCCAGGAGGAGTGGTTCTACGTGATGGAAGGATCGGTGGCGTTCCAGGTGGGCGAACAGCGGATCAAGCTGAACGCGGGGGAATCGGTGCTGGCGCCGCGACGCGTTGCGCACACATTTTCCGCGGTTGGGGGTCCGGCTCGCATGATGATCGCGTTCTGCCCGGCAGGCAAGATGGAGTCTTATTTTCGGGATACGGAACGCCTGAAGAGCCCGCCTGAAGATATCGCGACTTTCTTCCGGCGCTACGAGATGGAATACGTGGGGCCGTCGCCGTTCCGGCCGTCCTGACGACAAGGGAGGAGCCTTCTACTGGAGAAGGCTGGGCTCGATCATGCCGTAGATTTCGTCGGATGCGTTCTTGACCTGGTTGACGATGTCGCGTAGCTCGGTAGCGTCGATGACACGCATGTTGCTGTCGATGCGGACGGAGAGGTCGCCGTCACGGTCATAGCCGACCTTAACGCGGTCGAGCTCGTGGTTCTGCTCGAGCAAGGTGCGCATGAAATCGGTGGTTACGGGCAGGCGTTGATTCTGGACGAGGGTGACAAAGACGACCATGGTCGAGTCCTTGACGGTGAGGACGACTTTGATGTCTTTGAGGTGGTCGCCGGAGAAGCGGATGAGCCAGACGTTGGGGGATTTTGTGGACTGGAAGTTAAAGCTGTCGGCCCGCATCATGGTGACCATTCTGGCGGAGCTGTCGCCGGAGCTTGGCAGGATGTGGGGGGCAAGGGGATCGTTTGTGGTGGCAGTGGCAGCATGAGCCGCAACCGGAAGAACCAAGGCAAGGAGCCAAACGCGCGGTGAGCGCATGTGGAAGTGTTCCATAGGAACCACCCCTTTTGACGGGTAACGTGCTCAGAGTAATCCGGGATGAAAACCACGGGAATGCCACGAAAAGGGTAGATGAGCCGGAGGTCACGGGCTGGTTTCAATCCAGGAATTGGGGCGAGGCGGAAGTGGCTGAAATCACTGACACAAGGGAAAAAGAAGAATGGGGTGGAGCCTACCAAGCTGCCACCCCGAAGTCACATGAAATGATGCACAGGCAAATCAGGAGACGAATTCAGCGTACGCGGCGAAGCGGGCGGTGTCTTGGGTCATTTGGAGGATCGCAATCTCCATCCGCGGGTGGAGCAAAGCCCGGTCAGCATGATCGAAGCAAAGGACTTGGGTGCAAATTTGCGGCAGTCCGATTAGTGTGAATATGCGACCCTTGACCGGAGTTTCCGCCAATGCGAGCTGGATTGGACCGCACCGTTGCGGCGGAGGGTGGCGGAGTGTGCGGCTTGGGCTGGCGGCGTGGGCGTGCGGAGCTGTTCTCTCGTTTGGCCTGGAGCCGACGACGCCGCTTGCCGAGCTGGGGCGGCAATCGTGGGTAATGGAAAACGGGCTGCCGCAAAACAGCGTTCACGCCCTGGTGCAGACGCGGGACGGGTTTGTATGGGCGGGAACGGAAGCGGGGCTGGCGCGATTTGACGGCGTCTCGTTCCTGGTATTGGACCAGGGCTCAAAGCCTGCGTTGCCCAGCGGCGACATCCGTTCGCTCGTCGAGAAGGACGGGGCACTCTGGATCGGGACATCGGAGGGAACAGCGCGCTGGCAAGACGGGACTC
The DNA here is from genome assembly GCA_035508975.1 of Occallatibacter sp. GTDB lineage: Bacteria > Acidobacteriota > Terriglobia > Terriglobales > Acidobacteriaceae > Telmatobacter. Next base: position 13,029 of record DATJMC010000064.1, on the reverse strand, counting down.
TGACGACTTTTGGCGAGCGCGAGGGCGCAAAGCATGGAGAGCGCACCTCGTTGAACGGGAGTTCGGAAGTTCCGGCGGGCGTGGTAGGCCCTCCCGACGGCGGCACTGGGGGCTGGCTGCCGGGCGTGCCCGCGACGGACCTGGCGAAGGACGAGATCGTCTTCAGGGAAACGCTGGCGAACGGGGAGGCGGTCCGTGCGACGCGCGGGGCCGTGACGATAGGGCAAGGGAGTCATGCGGAGGTGCTGGCGGCCGGGAAGGAGTTGCCGGGAACGCGGATCCAGGCGTTGCTGGCGGATCGGGAAGGGTGCCTGTGGATCGGGACCAACGGCGGGCTGGCGCGCTGGACGGCCGGGAAGGTGCAGCTTTTCCCGGTGAGCGATGTGCTGGCAAGGGCGTCGATCCTAGCGCTGTTGGAGGATCGCGAGGGGAATCTTTGGGCAGGCACGGAGACGGATGGATTGCAGGTGTTACGAGACGCGCGCTTTCTCAACATCGGGACGCGCGAAGGGCTTTCGTCGGAATTGACATCGACGGTGGTGGAAGACAGCGCGGGCAGCATCTGGGTGGGAACGAACGGCGGCGGGTTGAATGTGATCCGTCGTGGCGAAGGGCCGGGGTCGATGACCATCCATGCGGTGCGCGATGCGCTGCTGAGCGACGTGATCTTGTCGCTGGCGGCGGGCAGAGGCAGCGAGTTGTGGGTGGGAACGCCGGACGGTCTGAACCGGATTCGCGGGAGCGCGGTGGACGCGTTTACGTCGGCCGACGGGCTCCCGGACGATTTCATTCGCTCGCTGTTGCTGGATGCGGATGGGTCGCTGTGGATTGGGACGCGGAGAGGGCTTGCGCACTGGGAGTTTTCGGGAAGCAACGAAAGCGCGGGGAAAAAGGAGATCTACACCGAGGCGAACGGGCTGGGCAGCGATCTTGTGGGCGCGATGGCGCGGGACAGCCAGGGCAACCTGTGGATTGCGACCCTGACGGGACTATCGCGTCTGAAGGGCGGCAAGATCACGAACTACACGACGGCAGACGGGCTCTCGAGCAACGTGGTGACGTCGCTTTTGCCGCGTAAGGATGGATCGCTGCTGGTGGGCACGCAGGACAACGGATGGAATCTCTGGGATGGAACGAAGTTTCGGACGGTGCAATCGCCGCTGTTGAAGAACACGCGGGTGCACGCAATTCTGGATGATGGTTTGAACCACTTGTGGTTTGCCACGAACACGGGGATTGCGCGCTGCGATTGCACGATGACCGCGGATTGCACGCACTGGGTGGAATTCGGGCCGGCGGACGGACTGCGGAGCCGCGAGACGGCGACCAACAGCCATCCTTCGGCGTTGCGCTCACGGGACGGTCACCTGTGGTTCGCGACGCCGCGCGGACTGGTGGAGGTGGATCCGGCGCATTTTCCGGTGAATACGCTTCCGCCGCCGGTGGTGGTGGAGCACTTCGCGGTGGACGATGTGGATGCCTTGCATGCGGCGGGCGCGCCGGTTCGGGTGGCGGCGGGGCATAACCATTTCCAGTTTGACTATGCCGGGCTAAGCTTTGTGGCTCCGCAGAAGGTGCGCTACCGGTACATGCTGGAGGGATTCGATCACGACTGGACGGAGGCGGGTGCGCGGCGGGTGGCGTATTACACCAACATTCCACCGGGGGAGTACACATTCCGGGTGCAGGCGGCGAACAATGACGGGGTGTGGAACACGCAGGGGGCGGCGCTGGAGTTTGACCTGCAGCCGCACTTCTACCAGACGCTGTGGTTCTACATTCTGCTATCGCTGGCGGCGGCGGGGCTGATCGCGGTGGTGCTGCGGCGGAGGCTGGAAGTGGCGGAGCGGGAGTTCAAGGCAGTGCTGGGCGAGCGCAACCGGATCGCCCGCGAGATCCACGACACGCTGGCCCAGGGATATGTAGGCATTTCGGTGCAACTGGAGGTGCTGGCGGAACTGTTGCGGCACCACAAGGTGGATGAAGCGGAGCGGCAACTGGACACGACGCGCGGGCATGTGCGGGAGGGGCTGGCCGAGGCGCGGCAGTCGATCTGGGCGCTGCGCTCGCAGGATGCAGGCGAGAAGACTCTGCCCGTGAGCCTTCGGCGGACCACCGAGCAAGCGGGAAGTCACGGCCTGGAATCGGCGTTCAGCGTGCATGGGGCGTACCGGCCGCTACCGCCGGGCACGGAGCGGGAGATCGTGCGTGTGGCCCAGGAGGCCATCCATAATGTAAAGAAGCACGCCGCGGCGAAACATTTGTTTGTAGAGTTGGATTATGGACAGACGGACATTGCGCTGGAAGTGCGGGATGATGGACGAGGATTCGCGGCCCATGAAGTTTCGGTGTCGCCGCCGGGGCACTACGGATTGACAGGGATGCGGGAACGGGCGGCGGCAATCGGAGGGACACTGGAAGTACGCAGTGAAGCGGGTGCGGGAACCACGGTACGGCTGCATGCGCCGACGTTGAAGGAAGGGGAATAAGCGTGGGACAAGGATCCATTCGCGTGCTGGTGGTGGAAGACCATCACGTGGTGCGCCAGGGACTGGTGGCCCTGCTGAAGGTAGTCGAGGGCATTGACGTTGTGGGCGAGGCAGCGGACGGCGTGGAAGCGATCACGCAGTTTCGCAAGCAGCTACCGGACATTACGCTGGTGGACCTGCGGCTGCCGCGCATGGGCGGAGTTGACGTAATCCAGCGGATACGAATGGAGACGCCGAATGCGCGGTTCATTGTGCTGACCACCTATGACGGGGATGAAGACATCTATCGGGCCTTGCAGGCGGGCGCCAAGGCGTACTTGTTGAAGGGGATGACCAGCGAGGAACTGATCGCAACGATTCGCACAGTCCATTCGGGGAAATCGCATATACCGCCGGCGATTGCGCAGAAACTGGCAGAGCGAATGGGAACTGAAGAGCTGACCCCGCGGGAGTCGGACGTGCTGGAGCAGATTGTGCACGGCAAGAGCAACAAGGAGATTGCGACGGAGCTGGACATCTCGGAGGCGACGGTAAAAACGCATATCAACAGCCTGCTGGGCAAGCTTGGCGTGACCGATCGAACGCAGGCGGCCACGGCGGCGATCCAGCGCGGCATTGTGCCTCTGGAATCTCTCAGGAAACAAAAATGACAAAACAGCTTTGGGTTGCGGTTCTGCTTTTTGGATTGATTCTCCCGGCGGCAGGGGGGGAAAAGGGAACGTGGCGGCAGGCAACGGACGCAGAATTGGCGGCGCTGCTGCCGGCGCGCGCGCAGGTGGAGAAGGAGCACATCGAAACGGAACTGCGGACGGCGAGTGGGATTGTCAGCAGCCGCGGGCGCTACATCGCGGGGATCGTGCTCATCACGGCGGGCTATTCGGCGGATGGGAAGTATTCGCATTACCTGGTGGTGCAGGCGCCGATCCGGGTGGGCAACGTCACGTTGAAGCCGGGAGATTATGTCTTCGGGTACACGCATGCGGGCGATTTGCTGAGTGTGCATTTCAATGAGGCGGCTACGGGGGCGCTGATCGGGACGACCGATGCGCACCTGATCCAGGGATCGACGCGGGTGGCGAGCCTGCACATCTGGCCGCCGACGGAGAGGGCGATCATTCAGATCGGGCGCTTCGGGATTCCGTACGAGCTGGAAGACAAATAGGGGCGAAGAGGCGGGGATGAGCCGTGTGACATAAAGCACAAGCGTTTTCCCCCAGAGTCGCTACTCTGCTGAGATACAGGCCAGAAGGAAGGATGCCGGTGCAGGAGTCGTGGTGCACGATGCACGATTCACCGGCTGGTCGTGTTGCTGGAGCCGGTTGGGGATGCGTCCAAAATACAGCTGCTCGATGCAACTAACGCGGGCCGCCGATTACGGCGTGCGGGTGATGATTCATCTTGCGACGCTGCGAGCGGGGGAGCGGGCGTTGCTGCCGACGCTGGCCGCGGGGACCGATGCTCCACTCAGCTTTCTCTCCAAGGTGCTGCAGGCGCTGGCGCGCGCGAAGATGATCACTTCGAGGCGCGGCAAGGCAGGCGGATTTGTCCTGCTGGAGAAGGGACGCGCGGCCACGATCAAAGAGGTAGTGGAGGCGGTGGACGGGCCGATCAGCCTGAACACCTGCGTCTCGTCGAGCAACTCGTGCGGGAGAGCGCTCTGGTGTCCGGCTCACCCGGTGTGGGCAGAAGCGCAGAGAGCCATGATCGAGGTCCTGGAAGGGCGATCGATTGAGGAACTGGCAGCGCAGCTCAAGAGCGCGCCGGCGGAAGAAAACCCGGCCGTTGCCGGACTCGTGGAAACATAACCAGCTACAACTTATAGCGATCGCGGGAGAGCCCAGGTCCGCGGCCTGCAACTGGCGGGAAGGCCGGGTGTGCGGGGGGCGGGTTTTCGCATCCAACCCTGGCAGGAGATGAACGGATGCGAGTGATGAAAGGTGTTCCGGTTCTAGTAATTGCACTGGCGGGGATGGCGGCCGGCTGCCACACCAACACGGTTGATAAGGCGGCCTTTCGAACGTCAATCGATAACTACTACAGCGGGAAACAGGATTGCCTGTGGTCGGCGCCGGTGAAGTTCCCGGTGCAGGTCGATACGTCGAACGACGAACAGACGAAGGGGTACGATGCGCTGACCGACAGCGGGCTGTTGACTCGCAAGGCGGCTGAGAAAAACCGGTTCCTGATCGGGTCGAAGCAAGTGAACGTCTACGATCTTTCAGACAAAGGCCGGACGACCTGGGTACCGGACCAGACGCAGCCGGGTTATGGCAACTTCTGTTTCGGACATCTCGAGGCAACCTCGATCGACGGGTACACGCCGACCCAGCCAAACCAGGCGCGGTACTCCGTGACCTACCATGTGGGGTTGACGGATATACCGGATTGGGCAAATTCGACGGAGATCAAAACAGCATTTCCGAAAATTGCGTCAGACAACAACGGACAGCGTGCGGTGACGGCGAACCTGGTGAAGAGCGAGAACGGGTGGCAAGTGGAGAATGTGCAACCCGCGCAGGGTACGCCGGGGTCTTAGGGGCCCTGGTCAGGGCGGAAGTGTTTGCGTAAGAACTTGAATTGGGTTCCAGAATCCGAGCCCAAAGGCCCGCGCCTCAAGCCGCAAGGGTCCTGTGAGGGAATCAGCAGCTAATGGCTGCTGCTGATTCCGGGGAGGCCCGCGGGGCGTGTTTGGCGTTCCTGGTATGGGGCACGACTCTCCATCTTTCGGAGGAGTCATGCCTTTCTCGCGTTCCGTATACTGGCTGCCATGTTCGAGGCATCGCGTGCAACCGCCCTCTTGGGGCTGATGGCGGCTGGAACCTTGGGTTATGTCTCCGCGCAACCCGCGGCACAAACAACGAGCAGTGGAACGGCGAGCGGCCAGTCGGCCCACGCGAGCGCAGAGTCGCCGCACCCAGCGCAACTTGACGCGCAGAATCGGCCGATTACCGCGGGCGGATTTGTGAAGAGCGGTCCGGTGGCGTTTGAGGACATCTCAGAGAAAGCCGGGCTGACGAAGTGGACCCACAAGATGGGGACGCCGGCAAAGACGTACATCGTTGAGACCAAGGGCTCGGGCGTCGGCCTGATTGACTACGATAACGATGGCTGGCTCGACATCTACGTGGTGAACGGATCGACCTTCGACGCGCTTGATGGCAAGGAAACGCCGCCGCATGCGGCGCTATTTCACAACAACCACGACGGAACGTTTACCGATGTGGCCGCCAAGGCGGGCGTCACGAACGACCGCTGGGGAATCGGCGTGGCCATTGCGGATTACGACAACGACGGCTGGCCGGATATTTTCGTTTCGAACTGGGGCAAGAACCGGCTGTACCACAACAATCACAACGGGACCTTTACCGACGTGGGAGAAAAAGCCGGGGTGACGCTGGGCAACTGGTCTTCGGGCTCGACGTGGGGCGACTATGACGGGGATGGCCGGCTGGATTTGTTCGTAGCGGGCTACGTGCACTTTGACCGCAACAACCTGCCGGTGGGAACGCAGAACGGCATTCCCAACACCTACTGCACATTTCGTGGAGAGGAGGTGAGTTGCGGCCCGCGTGGATTGAAGGGCGAGCCCGACCACCTCTTCCACAACAACGGCGATGGAACATTTACCGATGTGAGCGAGAAGGCGGGTGTGGCCGATAAGCCGGGATACTACGGGCTGGGGTCGTTGTTTGTCGATATCAACAATGACGGCAAACCGGACCTGCTGGTGGGGAACGACTCGACGCCGAACTACCTTTACCTGAACAAGGGCGATGGGACGTTTGAGGACGTGAGTTACGCATCGGGGTTTGCGGTGAACGGCGTGGGACAGGAAACCGCGTCAATGGGCATTGCCGTGGGCGACTACGAAAACAACGGCATGCTGGACATCTTCGACACCACGTTCTCTGACAATTACAAGCCGCTGTATCGCAACGAAGGCGACGCCAACATGACGGACGTGAGCTACGAGATGGGGCTGGGCGAGATCACTGTGCCCTTCCTGAGCTGGGGCGATGCGTTTATGGATTACGACAACGACGGGTGGAAGGATCTGCTGATGGCGGACGGGCACGTGTACCCGGAGGCGGACAAGTACAACTGGGGTACGAGCTGGAAGGAACGTCCGATGCTGTTCCGCAACGTGGACGGCAAGAAGTTTGAGCCGGTGCCGGCGGTGGAGGGAACGGGGCTCGCCGATGTGATTGCAGGACGCGGCATGGCGGTGGGGGATCTATTCAACGACGGCAAGCTTGACGCGGTGATCAACGTGATGGACGGGCACCCGGTGTTACTCCGCAATGTGAACGACGATCACAATCACTGGCTGGAACTGAAGCTGGTAGGCGGCCCGAAGAGCCCGCGGGATGCCGTGGGATCGACCGTGTATGTAAAGGCCAACGGCATGCGGCAGCGGCAGGATGTGCTGAGCGGCGGCAGTTATCTGTCGACCAACGATCCGCGCCCGCATTTCGGCTTGGGGCAGGCGACCAGCGTCGACGACATCGAAGTGCACTGGCCGAGCGGGAAGGTGGAGCACTTCACGGTGCCGGGGGTGGACCGGATCGTAACCATCAAAGAAGGGGACGGCAAGGAAGGGGAAGGCGGCGGGAAGTAATTTCGCCGGAGTTCATCTTTGCGGCGCGAGGCGCATGATAGCCTGCCGGAGTGCAAGCGGAGACAACGACCCGTCGTGAAACTGATCCAGACGCGCCCGCGCAGGCGCGCTTCACGGCGTGGCATGGCGCAACGATTGCGCTGCTGGCGCTGGGCTATTCGGGCTACTACTTCTGCCGGTCGAATCTATCGGTCGTGCTGCCGGACCTGATCCAGGATCTTGCGCGGCGCGGCATTCCCACGAGCGAGGCACAGGTAAGGCTCGGCTTCGTCGCATCGGCGGGAACGATTGCGTATGCGGTCGGCAAGTTTGTTTCCGGGTCGCTTGCGGATTTGTTTGGCGGACGGAAAAACTTCCTCGGCGGAATGATGGGATCGATCCTGTTCACGCTGCTTTTTGTGCTGGGAGGGGGATTCCCGCTGTTCACGCTTGCATGGGTCGGAAATCGCCTGTTTCAATCACTGGGCTGGGTGGGACTGGTAAAAGTCGCGTCGCGCTGGTTTTCGTATTCGACCTACGGCACGGTGATGGCGGTGCTGAGCCTGAGCTTTCTGTTTGGCGATGCGGGCTGCCGCTGGGTGATGAGCCAGCTGATGGCGCACGGTGTGGGTTGGAGAGGCGTGTTTGTGGCGGCAGCGGCTTCGCTGACCTTGCTGCTGGTGGCAAACCTGGCGCTGCTGCGTGAGAAGCCGGAAGAGCGGGGCTTGCCGTCGCCGGAAGCGAACCCTCTGAATGTGTATGCGGAGGATGGACAGCAAGCCGATGCGCATCCGGGTCTGGCGGCGATCGTGATGCCACTGGTGAAGAGCTTTCCGTTCTGGCTGGTGTGCCTGCTTTCGCTGGGGACAACGCTGCTGCGGGAGACGTTTAATTTCTGGACGCCAACCTATTTCGTGGAATACGTGGGGATGAGCAGCAGCACAGCAGCGGCGCGGAGCGCATTGTTTCCTCTCTTTGGAGGGATCAGCGTGCTGGCCGCCGGGGTATTGAGCGACAAACTGGGATTGAATGGGCGCAACGTGGTGATGGTGGGCGGCCTGGGGTCGTGCACTGTTTGCCTGCTGCTGCTGGCGCGCACAGGAGGGCACGGCGATCCCTGGCCCGCGGTCGTGCTGGTGGCGCTGGTTGGCTTTCTGCTGCTGGGGCCTTACTCGTATCTCGCCGGAGCGATGAGCCTGGATTTTGGGGGCAAGCGTGGAGCGGCGACGGCTGCCGGGATTATCGACGGCGTCGGCTATCTGGCGGGCTGGTTATCCGGCGATACGATGGCGCGTATCACGGTAGCCTATGGATGGAGGAACGCCTTTGCTGCATTGGCGGGAACGGCGTTTGTCACCGCGCTGGTGGCGCTGGTGCTGGTGGCGCATCAGCGCATGCAGGGCGCGCGGAGCGCAGAGGCGGGATGAGCACCGAGATCCTGAATTCTATCGACGCAGTGTTTGACGTGCTGGCTGCGGGCGGAGCCGAAGCTTACTTTGGCGAGCCGGTGACGGTGCTGGAGCACAGCCTGCAGGCGGCGTGGTTTGTGCAGAAGAAAAGCGGGGAGGAGACGCTGATCGCGGCGGCGCTGCTGCATGATCTGGGGCACCTGCTGCATGACGTCGGAGAGGACGCTGCGGCGCGCGGTGTGGATACGCGGCACGAAGAGCTTGGCGTGGAGGCGCTGGCGGGACATTTGGCTGACTCGGTTCTCGATCCGATCCGGCTGCACGTGGCGGCGAAACGCTACCTCTGTTTCGCCGAGCCGCGCTACCTGGCGGCGCTGTCTCCGGCCTCGGTGGAGAGCCTTGGGCTGCAGGGCGGCCCGATGACGGCAGCGGAAGCGGAAGCTTTCCTCAGATTGCCGCATGCGCGCGAGGCGGTCACGCTACGCCACGCGGACGATGCGGCGAAAGTGCGCGGTCTCGCGGTGCCCGCCCTGGAGACGTACCGGCCTCTTGTTGAGGCGCTCTGGCGCTAAGCGTGGGACGCGTGGTTTTACAAATCCGCAAAGAAGTGTTTCAATTTTCACATTGAAACAGGGGTGCCCCGCCAGGTGGGGCTGAGAAGATACCCTCGAACCCGATCCGGATCATACCGGCGTGGGAAGTTTCCGAAGCGGCCTCTCCTCGAAGCGTGGTGCACACTCTCCTGTTTCTGAAAGTTGAACAGGAGTCTATGCGGGCCGACACAACTTCCAATCACATTGTTCGATCGCGCCGAAGCGCGCTGGGCATGTTCTTGCGCTTTGCCGCGAAACGGGCGGCGGAGGTCGGATTCGCGGGCGCGCTGGCGCTGTGTGCGGGCGGGCAAGGGCAGCAAGCTCCGGTATCGACGCAGGCGCCTCCCGTGCCGAACCTGCCTCCCGTGACAACCACAGTCGTGGTGCAAGGCGACGTGAACAGCGACTATCTGCCGGAAGATGTCGGTGTGGGGACGCTGAATGGAGTTTCGCTCAAAGAGGCGCCGCTGTCGGCAACGGTGGTGACGCGCGACCTGATGAATAACCAAGTTGCGCGGCTGCTGTCGGATGTGGTGAAGAATGATGCATCGATCGGCGACGATTATGTGCCGGTGGGTTACTACGGAGATTTTGAGATCCGCGGGTTTCCGATTGACCTGGCGACGGGCCTTGAAGTGAATGGCATGACGATCGCCGGCGAACAGGACGTCCCGCTCGAAAACAAAGAGCGCGTGGAGCTTCTGAACGGGTTGGCCGGCGTGGAGAGCGGCGTGGCTTCGGGCGGCGGACTGATCAACTATGTGACGAAGCGGCCGGCGGCGATCACAGCAATCGACATGGCCACGGACCAGCGGGGAACGGCCTACGGGGCCGCTGATATCGGGCGGTTCTTTGGGAGCCGGAAGCAGGTAGGCGCGCGCGTAAATCTTGCGGTGGAGCGAATCGAACCCTACATGGACGACACGCAGGGGTGGCGCGCGGTGGGCGCCGGCGCACTGGACTGGAAGCTGGGGTCGCGAGCGATTCTGAAAACGGACTTTGAATACCAGCATAAAACGGAACGCGATGGCAGCGGCTATCAACTGCTGGGTGGAACTGCAGTTCCTGACATCCGCCGCATCTATCGCTCGACGATGCTGGGCGAGCAGCCGTGGGGGTTGCCCGACACGTACGACGTGTTCAATACCGGGGCGCGGCTCGATTATGCCCTGTCTCCGGGCTGGGTGGCATTTGCGGCCGGGAGCTTCAGTCATTCGCTGATCGACGACAACGTGATTTATGCGTATGGGTCTTCGTTCGATCCGACGACAGGGGCGGTAAACTGCCCCACTGCGCCAAGCGCGCCTGCCTATTTCTTCTGTCCCGACGGGACCTACGGGATCTACGACTATCGCGATCCTGGCGAATTGCGGATGGATGCCGAGGGTGAGGCGATGGTCACGGGACACGTAAAGACGGGGTCGATTGCGCAGGATCTGACAGCGGGCGCGGAGTTATTTTTGCGCAGCGTGCAGCAGCCGGGATTTTACACGGAAGACAATCCGGTATCGCCGGATGGGATTGTGCAGGATGGCGCGGTGTACGCGTATGTCGGCGCGGAGAATATTTATCAACCGATCGCGACGGTCTCGATGGAGAGCCCGGTGGAGTCGCCGGGCCCACGGCGGCTGTGGGAAGACAGCCATCAGTCATCGCTGATTGTGCAGGACCGGATTCATCTGCCGGGCCGGGTGCAGCTGGCTGCGGGCGGGCGGTACGACTCGCTTCGCGATCACAATTACTCGCTCTATGCGTCGTGCACCGATTTCTCGCAGCCCAACGATTGCGGACCGGAGTTCACGGATAAGCCCGTATGGCTGCCGCAGTACGCGGTGATTGTGAATCCAGCGAAGAATTTGACACTCTACGCGAACTATGGAGTTCTGCTGTCGCTGGGGCCGCAAGGGCCGTGGTGGGTCGACGATGCCAATCAAATCCTGGGCCCTTACAACACGCGCCAAGTTGAGGCAGGAGCCAAATACGAGCCCGGACGGAGGATCCTGTTGAGCACAGCTCTCTTCCGTATGCGGGCGCCGTTTTTCTATCCCAAGGTGCTTTCCGGAGCGGACGCGTTTTGCCCGAGCGGGAACGCGGGCGATCTTTGTTTTGAGTCGGAGGGGCGCGAGACACACGATGGCGTGGAATTGAATGCGGAAGGCAAAGCGGCGAACTGGCTGCGGTTGAGCGCATCGGCAATGGCAATCCGGGCGATTTCGAGCGACACCGGAACACCGGCGTTCGACAATCGACAGGTCATCAATGTGCCGCACTTTCATTCCGCGGTTTTTGCCGATGTTTCTCTGCCGCACGCGCAGGGTTTGCATGTCATGCCGGGGTGGAGCTACACGGGGCGCAAAGAAGCGACGCTCGATGACGCGGTGAGCGTGCCGGGATATCAGGTGTTCGATCTGGGCGCGCGTTATACGCCCGGAGGCGAGCAGGGGCGACTAACGTTTCGGGTGTATGCGAACAACGTCGCGAACAAGCACTACTGGTCTGACACAGGGGCGAGCTACGGTGACACGTTTCTCTGGCTGGGAGCGCCAACGACGGTGAAGCTGTCAGCGCACTACACGTTTTGAGGATGAAAGCGGGATCGGACCGAAGATGAGTGCGGATGCAAAGGCGCACGGGATGGATGGCAGGTTGGTGGCGCCGGACTGGGAGCCGCTTACTGTGGATGAAGCGCGCCGCGTGCTCGATCATTTTCCGGGATGCGGCGAGGCGCGAGCGATTGTCTCGACGAGTCCGCGGCCGTTTTCGGCGGCGAGCGTGGTTGAAACGCGAGCCGGACGTGTCTTCGTGAAGCGGCACGCCCGGGCGGTACGCGACCGCGAGGGTCTTCGCGAGGAGCACCGCTTTCTTCATCACCTTTGGACGCGGGGGGCGGCGGTGCCGCAGGTGCTCACCACGGCATCGGGCGAAACCGCGGTGGAACAGAACGGGTGGACCTACGAAGTGCATGAAACGCCGGACGGGGTGGATTTGTACGAGGAGGCGATTTCGTGGACGCCCTTTCGGTCGCCGGGGCATGCAAACGCTGCAGGGAGAGCGCTGGCAAGGCTTCATCTTGCCGCGGATGGCTATTCGGCTCAGGCGCGCAAGCCGCGTCCGCTGGTTGCGAGCTTTTCGATTTTCGCAACGCAGGATGCAGAGACAAGACTGAGGCGCTATCTCGAGGCTCGACCGGCGTTGGCCTGCCATGCCGACACGCGTCGCGCCGGCCACGCGGCCCTCGAACTGCTGGCGCCATTTCACGCAGAGCTCGTGCCGCTGCTTCCGGCGCTGAGGCAGCTGTGGACGCACAATGATTTGCACGCATCGAATCTTTTCTGGAGCAATCGAGGCGACGGCGCCCGAGCGACTGCGGTGATCGATTTCGGGCTGGCGGACAGGACGAATGCGGTGCACGACCTCGCCCATGCGATTGAGCGGAACATTGTCGAGTGGCTGACGCTGGTGAACGATCCATCTCAACCTGACAACGTGAAGATTCACTTCGAACATCTGGAAGCGTTGCTCGACGGCTACGAGCGGGTGCGGCCACTTACAGATCAAGAAGCCGCGGCGTTGGTGCCCATGACGGCGCTTTGCCATGCGGAGTTCGCATTGACCGAAGCGGACTATTTTCTTGGCGTGCTGCATTCGGAGGAGAAGGCGCGGATGGCGACGAGCGGCTACCTGGTGCTGCACGCGAAGTGGTTTCGAAGCGCCTCGGGACGCCGTCTCATCGATGCCCTGCGCCGATGGGCCGCACAGAGGAATTCCGGCGCGCGAGAGGAAGTCCATCCGTGACATTCTTGAGCTCAGTGACCCGATATTTTCTCGAGAACTGGCTGGAGATAGCCGGCTTCGTGACGACGGTATTAGGCATATGGCTCACGACGCGGCGGACGCTGATCTGCTGGCCGGTGACGCTTGCAGCGGACATCTTCTACCTG
>DATJMC010000063.1:0-16717 GCA_035508975.1 Occallatibacter sp. | reverse complement strand
AGGAGCGAGTGAATCAGGCCCTGGGACTTGTTGAAGATCGGCAAGGAGTACACGTAGTTCCCTTGGAAGATCTGGCGCCGGTCGTAACCGGTGCTTCCCTTCTCGTACTTCAGGTTCCACGGGTTCCAGATGGTCTGCAGGTCCGTGTCGGTGATGTCGATGGCGTGCGAGTAGGTGTAATCCAGTTCGCCGCTCACTCCATACCGGTTCTGCACACGGACGCTTGCCTGCAAGCCGTTGTAGTTGTTGTTGGTGGTGTTCTGCTCCTCGGTGATGGCGCCATATCCAGCGTAGGTCAGCAGCTCGTTCGATCCGGCGGGATAGGTTGCAGCCGGCAACGTACCGGAAGCAAACTCCGAGCGGAGGGTGTTGGCCGTGGTCAGCGGGAAATTGTTGAGCGGGAGATCGATGTTCTGATGCCACCCAAGATTGCCCACGTACTGAACCACTGCGATCACCGAAGGCTGTAACTGGTGCTGGATGCCGAGGCTATACATGGCCGCAGCAGGAGCCTTGTAGGTTGTGTCGATTGTCGTCAGGCTGGCCGGGTAGATGGGAAGCGACGACGGGCTGCCGCAGTTCGCGGGATTGGCTGTTGAACCAGTCGACTCCCACGAGCAGGTTGGGTTGCTGAAATACACGTTGTTGGCGCTGGGCGTGTATTCGTAAGGCAGGTTGGCATTGGCAAGGCCATAAATGTCATTGCCCTGCAGGCGTTCGTAGAAGGTCCCGAAGCCGCCGCGAAGAACGGTTCTCCCGGTTCCGCTCAGGTCGTAGGAGAAGCCGACGCGAGGCTGCCAGGTGTCGTAGTCGTTGTTAACCAGGCCGCGCGGCGTACCCTCGTTTCCTGGGAAGACCATGCCATTGAGGTAGTACGACGTCCCATTAAACCCGGCCGGTGTTTGGACTCCGGCGCTACCGGCAACAATCGAGCCGGCAGTTGTCGTGGACCAGTCGACAGGATTGTTGATGTATTGCCCGGGTTCGAAGTTGGTGATTGCGTTGTTGCGTTCCCAGGCGTGCGGCAGAGCATCGTAACGGAAGCCGATCTGCAAGCTCAACCGAGGCGAGACTTTCCAGTCGTCGTTGATGTAGGCCGACACCGTGTTGTTGACGTAGTGGCGGATGGCCATCGACTGCGGCTGAGAGAAGTTCGTGGACAGACCGAGCATCTGGCTGACGAATGGATCGCCATAGATGCCGCCGGTGCCGTTGCCCGACTGGTTCTGCCCGAACTGGTAGACGCCCGCTGCATTGGCTTGCTGCTGCTGGTTCTTGGTGTAGCGCATGTAGCTGAAGCCATACTTCATGGCGTGATTGCCCCTGGTGTAGGAAAGATCGAACCGGGGCTGGTAGTCCTGCGCAGCGTTATGCCAGATGCCGTAACCGGTTTGCATGGCGGCGCTAAAAGAATTGCCGCCGTATTGCGTGCCGGAGAACTGGTTGGAACCCGAATTGGTGAAGAAGGTATTCGAAGTCCACCCACTGGGCGTCAGGACGTTAGGCGAGTTGGTGATGTTGATGATGTTGCCGTCGTAGTTCATCGTGGCTTCGATCAGCAGGCTCGGCGACAGCTCGCCAGTCAGCTTGACCGCGGCGCTGTTCGAGGGGTTGCTCTCGACGCTGGTGATGGTGTTGTAGGTTTCCCAGTTCCAACCCAGGTCGGCGTCGGCAGTGCCGGTGGCCTGGCTGTCGTGGAGGAAGTGACCCATGATCTGCCACTTGTCGTTGACCTTGTGGTCGACACGAACCACTTCTTCAGTCACCGTGGTCGGAGTCGCTTCTTCGGTGGTCGCCTTGTCTCCCGCGGTATTCACCTTGGGAATGATGGTGGAGTTCAGGTAGAGGACCGCGTTGGGATCAATCAGGGATGCCGGAACGATCTGGTTCGGGAACGGCTGACCCCGATATGCCTCAAGCCCGGCGGCCTGGATTTTGGCGTCGAACGCCGGATCAGGCACCTGTGCAATGGTGGGAATGTAGATGACCTGGTTGGGTGCGTAAGCAGGAGCCACATAGTGAAGATCGGAACCCGCCACGGGGCGGTCCGCATCCGGAATCGTGTTGTTGGTGGCCGGACTGCTCGACTGAATGACGCGCCGCCATTCCTGGTTGTAGAAGAAGAAGGTCTTCTGGTGCGACTGGTTGTAGACGTGAGGAATGAACAACGGTCCGCCGACGTTAAAGCCAAAGATGTTCTGCCTCAACTTGGGAACCGGAAGAAAGTCGGCTGCACTCGCTTTCTGATACTTGTTGAAGTAGTCGTTCGCATCCAGGTCGTTGTTGCGCAGAAATTCCCAGGCTTCGCCGTGGAATTGCTGGGTGCCGCTCTTGAGCGCGAGGCTGAAGGTGGCTCCGGAAGCGATACCGTAGTCCGGCGGATAGTTGCTGGCCAGCACCTGGAACTGCGCGATGGCGTCCATCGAGGGCATGACGCTCATGCCGCCCGCGCCGCCGCGGTCATCGGCTTCTGCTCCGTCGAGCAGCCAGATGTTGTGGCTTTCGCGGAGGCCGTTGACTTCGATGTTTGAGCTCGAAGCCGAGGCCGAAGGCGCGTTGTTGGAAGGCAACTGCGAACTGACGCCCAGGCCGAGAGCCGCCAATGCGGTAAAGTTGCGGTTTTCAGTGGCGATCGACGTAACCTGTTCGCCGCTGATCAGGGTGCTGACTTCGTTCGATTCTGTTTGAACCTGCAGCGCATCCGCCGTAACGGAGACTTCCACCGTTTCAGCGCCGACCGTCAACTTCACATCGGTTGCCAGGGTCTGCGATACGTTGAGGACCAGGCCGGTTGCCTGGTAGGCCTCGAACCCCTTGGCTGAGACTTTCAGGTCGTAGGTGCCTACGTTCAGACCGGCGAAGACATATCCGCCAGTCGCGTTGCTGGTGACGTTGTATACAAAACCAGTTTCCCTTTGCTTCAGCGTCAGGGTCGCCCCCGGCACCGATGCGCCAGTCTGGTCTGTAACCGTACCGACGATCTCCGAGTTCTGCTGGGCGATTGCTACCACCCCAGCGAACAACAGGAGCACGGGCACAATGATCCATCTGAGCCGTGCAAATTTCATGTGTCCTCCCTTTTCAAAAGTTGCTGCTGTACATCTGCCGCTTCATATGTCGGATTGGCATGAAGCTGGGAATAAAGTTGACCATTTGAAGTTCGGCCACGCCATTTAACGCGTGAAGCGCAACGGCAGTCAAGAAGAAAATCCCTTTACTTGACCCTATTCCTCGCATCTGCCAATTCGCCCCGTCTTTGCAATGAGTGCTCGACTGGTATTTGATCGAGCAATTTCACCGGCACTTTTGTTTCTGTGCTGCGGGGTTGAGTTGGGTTTCTACGCTGCCGAAGTGCTCCTCGCACCCTCCGGCATACTCGTGTTCTTTTTGACCTATTCCAGACTCCCGAAGGAGAATGGGCAGGCTTCGAGCGAGCTGCTTTCTCCGTTCTTTGGAAGTGCAGAATTCCAAGAAATTCACTTTTTGGAATTCATCCGCTCAAACGTTTAAGCAGGATCTGTGCTGTTCCACATTCTCTGAGCCGGGGGAGATTAAAAGCCGCTCGAACAACGATTGTCAAGCGGGGAATTGTCATTTTGTAGCCGGGGAGGGCGAGAGGTAACCTGCCCCATTTCGGGAGGGAAGCTGCCCCGCGCGCACACCACCGCGTAACTCCAAAATGCGTAAGGGTTTGACGCGCGCGCCAGGCTCGTAAAGCGATTTCGACGGGCACCTGCGCGGGAGACGATCGTGAGCGCCGTGAGGCGCGTTTGTGCCTTGACTCAGCGCAGACGGGCCTGGTCGCGGAGGTCGCGTGCCGCCGCTTCGAGGAAGGTTTCCACGCTGATGCCCGCCGGCATCTCCAGCCCGGACTTTGCCAAAATGGCGCCGGCAATCCGCTGCGCGAGCGCCTGGCGAGTGTCCAGCGGCAGATCGAGCCTGCGCGCAAAGAACCCCTCGAGCACTTCGAGGTCGCTGGGCGTGAGGCGCCCGATGCCAACGGGAGACAGAACGACGGCGGAGTGTGGCTCGGGAATCGCCGACTGCGGAACGGCGCCGGGCGACGTGCGCGTGAGGGTTTGCCAGCTTGCGGACGCAGGCCGGCTCGCGGGGATCATCCCGGTATCTGCCCACAGCGGCGTCTCCTGCTCGCGGTCGCGCACCACGAGTGTTCCTGCGGCGAGATCCCCTAGCCGCTGATGCTGCCGCGTGGCGAAGACGACGATGACGCCCACCGCATAGAAGAAGGGGATCTGGTCGACGTAGCGAATGAAATTGCGCGCCATGGACTCGAAGATTCCGATGGGGCGGCCCGACTGCTGGATGACGCGAATGCGCGCCACGCGCTTGCCCGGCGTGCGGCCGTTGGCGAAGGCCTCAAACAGGGTGAAGTAACCCCAGTTGAGAAGAAAAATGGCGATGGTGAGGAGCGCGACGGTCCACTGGTAGGAGAGGTTGGAAAAGGCCTGCAGAGCGGGCTGAAATGCCCACACCAGCAGGCCGAGGAGCACCAGTCCCGCGCCCCAGATGAGGGTGTCGATGAGGAGCGCGATGAAGCGGCTTCCGATGCCCGCCAGCGGCATCTGGATCGAGACCAGCTCAGGCGTATCGATGTTAAGCTGATCTGCATTCGGGTCCATGGCCAGCATTCTCTCAAATCAGTGGATTGCCAAGCGAAGGGCCCATTGGGACCGGCTTGCCACGCTGCTGGCCCAGTCGGACCAACGCGGCCTTCGGCAGATGACGCGTGCAGAGCTGCAGGAGCTGGCGCTGCTCTACAGGCAGGTGGCGGCGGATTTATCGGTGCTGCGGCAGGATGCCACCGCGCGCACCTACGCCGAGCACGTGAACCATTTGCTGGCGCGCTCGCACCACATCATCTATTCCGGGCGCAAGACGAGCGCTGGAACCCTGTTTCGTTTTCTGCGCGACGAGTATCCGGGAATCCTGCAGAGAAACCTGAACTACGTCGTGGTGTCGCTCCTGGTTTCGGTTGCGTGGGGCCTTCTGGGCGCGGCGCTGACCAACGCGCGTCCGGAGTTCATGCGCCACTATGTCGGACCGCAGATGATCGCGACCATGGAACGGCACGAGATGTGGACGAAGTCGATTGTGACCGCGGCGCCGATGGCCTCGAGCGCCATCATGACCAACAATCTCACCGTCAGCTTCGTCACCTTTGCCGGCGGAATTTTTTTCGGGATCGGGACATTTTTCTATCTCTATGTGAACGGCATGATGCTGGGCGTGATCGGCGCAGCCTGTCATCAGTACGGAATGTCGCTGGCGTTGTGGAGTTTCGTGGCGCCGCACGGCTCGCTGGAGCTGCCGGCTATCCTGATTGCCGGAGGCGCGGGATTCCGCCTCGGACACGCGATGCTGTTTCCGGGATCGCTGCGCTGGCGCGAGTCGGTGGCGCGCGGCGGGATTGAGGCGACAAGGCTGGTTTCCGGCGTCATTCCCATGCTGATCGTCGCCGGGACGCTGGAAGGCTTTTTTTCTCCCTCGCATGCACCGGTGTGGCTCAAGTTCACCGTGGGCGGGCTACTCTTCATGCTGCTGCTGTTGTGGCTTTTTAGGCCGGTGAAGCTGGCTCCCGCGCCGTCGCAATGAATCTCGATTCTCTTCTGCGGCCTGAAGTTCTCGCTGCCGCGCTGCTGCTTCTTGTGCCGATGCTGTACGCGGGCTTTGCTCCGCAGCGGTTCGCCGCGCTGGGACACACTTTGCCCATGGGCGCGCGCATCGGAATTCCGGCGCTGCTCTGCCTGCCCTATGTTCTGGCGGCGCATGCGCTCGGAGCCATCCGTTGGGAGTGGCTGGCGCTCTATGCCCTGCTGCCGGTCGCGGTCGCGTTTCTGCTGGACCGCGCACGCCATGCCGATGCGGGCGCAAGGGGCAACTGGCGCGATTATCTGGTGCTCGTCGTGCTGGGGTCGGCGGTTGACCTGCGCTGGTTTGAGCCGGCGTGGCCGCACGGATCGACTGCCTTCGGCAAGCTCCTGCTCCTGGACGCGGGCATCTTCGGATTTCTCGCCGTGCGCCAACTGGATGGCGTGGGCTTCGACCTGCGCCTCAAGGCGCGCGATATTGGCGTTGGCCTGCGGGAGTTCGCGTTCTATGCGGTGATCGCAATTCCTCTCGGCCTGGGGCTCGGATTCCTGCATCTCCATGCGACGTGGCCGCAGCCGCTGCGCGCCGTGGGCGCATTCGTCTTCACCTTTCTGCTCATTGCAATTCCCGAAGAGCTTTTCTTCCGCGGCTGGCTGCAGAATCTGCTTGAGCGGCGCATAGGACGCACCGCCGCATTGCTCCTAACCGCGGCGATCTTCGGGCTCGCGCACTGGAACAAGCGCACCACGAGCTTCAACTGGCGTTATGTGGTGCTGGCGGCCCTGGCGGGAATCTCCTATGGACGCGCGTGGCGAGCTCAGCGGCGGGTCGGCGCTTCTTCCCTGACCCACGCCACGGTCGACACCTTGTGGTCGCTCTGGCTGCGCTGAACCGAAGGCCGTGGAGCGTGATAAGTGAGATAGCCGCGGCCGACGCGCATGTTGTGAATGGTGCTCGCGGGAATGGTGACAGCAACGCAGATCCCGAAGATGGCATGCGCCAATCCCAGCGTCCAGATGTTGCGAACCTTGAGGAAGACGAGGCAGGCAGCCGTGCCCCAGATCAATGTGAGAACGGTGAGAATCGGGTTGGGAAGGTGCGCCATCGCGAAGATGCCGGCAGCGATCACGGCTGCGAGGGTGGCGCTGGGAACGAGGCGCGTGAGCCGAGTGAGAAAATATCCCTGAAGCAGAAACTGCTGGGCAAGCGACCAGACGGCGTAGCCCCCGAAGGTAAGAACCCATTGGGTTAGCCCGCTGGGGTGATGGAGCGTGTGCAGGTCGCTGGCAAAAAACGCCGCGGTTGCCGCCAGGCCCAGCGCCAAGGCGACGACCCAGGCCGACCTCCAGAATCCGGAAACGGTGCAACCCATCGCTTTCCAGCCGGGAAACGACCAGACAATCGAGAAGACGAACCAGCCGATGGCTGCCCAGTAAAGCCAGCGCTGCACGGGCCGCGAGGTCCAGATCACCGCCATGATCAGGAGGTAGCTGATGGCCAGCTCGGACAGGGCCCAGATGGTGCGTCGCGACGGCCTGGCGCCGGCGGTGCCTGCAATGTTTGCGGCGGGACCTTCGACCGCGCTCACTTCGACCTCCAGGGACAGGAGAACTTGCTCTCGCCGCCTGTTCTCTCTCTTGTAACAATGCAAAATCCGCGGAAAAGTTCTCAGGCGGCGAAGCCGATGTTTACCAATAGACCCCGGAAAGCCGTGATTGTTACACCTTGATGAAAATCTTTTTTCGATAAAGTAACCAGACTGGAATCAAGCAGAAGGCGCAAAAGGAAACCGAGTAGGAGAAGGCTGCCCACCCGGGATCCGGGACGTGCGCGAAGACTGAAAGGAAGATCCACTCATTCAAATTGATGTGCCCGCGCGGCCCGCCGGCCACGTTGATCTGGTCGAGGATGCTGGGGAACAATTCGCTGAACATGTAAGCGGCGATGGCGTTCGAGCCGAAGACGAGCCACGGCCATGTCCAGCCTTTGCGCCACCCCTGCTGCTCGACCGCCCAGAAGCAGAAGGTAAGCAGAGCCAGCGAGTAGCCGCCTGCCACCAGCACGAAGGAGCTGGTCCACATGTTCTTGTTCAGTGGAAACTCGAGCGACCAGAGGTAGCCGAGCAGCAGGCTCACGAGGGACGCCGCCCCCAGGCCGAGCGCTTTGGCCGGGATGCTTCGCTGCGTGCGAAGCCAGAGGCCGGCAAGAACCCCCATGAGCGCGGTTCCGACCGCGGGCAAATCGCTGAGCAACCCTTCGGGGTCGCGGACATTGTGATCGGGTGGATACAGATAGAGATGGTAGGGGAAGAGATGGCGGTCGATCCACGAGACCAGGTTCTGAGTCATGTCCATGAAGGGCACATCGCGGCCGGGCATGCCGACGCCGGGAATCGGGACCCAGCGCACCAGGACCCAATAGCCCACCAGCGCGCCCACCAGCGCGACAACTTTGGTGGAAGCCCGGTTATCCCAGAGATAGAAGAGCCCAACCACGAGATAACAGACGGCGATGCGCTGCAAAACGCCATAGAAGCGCATGTGGGCGAGATGAAAAAACGGGAAGCTGTTGACGATGATTCCGAAGAGAATCAGGACAACGGTTCGCTGCACCGTGTGCCAGGCAAGTTGGGCGCGCGATGCGCCGCGGGCCAGGCGCGACTCAAAGGCGAAGACAATGGAGACGCCGACGACGAAGACAAATGTGGGGAAGACGAGATCGGTGGGCGTGAGGCCGTTCCACACGGCGTGATTCATAAAACGCCATGAACCTGGACCGCCGTTATTGTTCACCATGATCATGAAGGCGAGGGTGATGCCGCGCGCCACGTCGAGAGAGAGCAATCTCTTGATCGGAGAAGCCGCAGGCGCCGCGGTGGTGACTTGGGCAGGAGCCGGGACAGCGACCGGATTGGCCATGACAGAAAGGGACCTCCACCTCGCACGAGCGCGGGTTGCCCTTACGCTACGCGCTCCGGGGCTCTTCCGCCAAGTCCCAACTGCAAAGCGGGGCCGCAAAGTTGCGCGGAGCCGACGCGCAAAACACTGCGATTTCCGGCCTGCGACTGCTACACTCCCCCTTTCAGAGGAAACGCAGTCAATTTGCGCAAGCACTGGAGGCTTTTCGTGCCCGAGTTTCAGCCTTTTGTTTCGCCCGCGGAAAGCCGGCCCGAGTTCACTTTCCGCGCACTCCTGCTTGGCTCGATCTTCGGCATCATCTTTGGCGGAGTGACCGTCTATGTCGGGTTGCGCGCCGGCCTCACCGTGGCGGCGTCGATCCCGATCTCGGTGCTCTCCATCAGCATCCTGCGCGCCTTCGGCCGGGCCTCGATTCTCGAAAACAACATCGTGCAGACGACGGGCAATGCCGGCCAGTCGATCGCTTCCGGCGTCATCTTCACGCTGCCCGCGCTCATCTTCCTGGGATTCGATCTGGAATACGTGCGCATCTTCATGCTGGCCCTGATCGGCGGATGGCTGGGCGTGCTGTTCATGATTCCGTTGCGCCGGCAGCTGATCGTGAAGGAGCACGAAAACCTGAAATATCCCGAGGGCACCGCCTGCGCCGATGTGCTGATTGCCGGCGAAAAGGGCGGTTCGCTGGCGAGCCGCGTCTTTCTGGGGCTGGGGTTGGGCGGCGTCTACACCCTCTTCCAGAACGACAACATCTTCAAGGCGTGGCCGGGCACGCCGGAGTATCAGCCCGACTTCGGCCCGCAGCACATCCTCAAGGGCGCGTCGATCAAGGCCGACGCAACGCCGGAGTATCTGGGGGTGGGCTACATCATCGGGCCCCGCGTGGCGGGTACGATCTTCGCGGGCGGCGTGATCTCGTGGCTGGTGCTCATGCCGATGATCTATTTCTTCGGCAAGGCGCTGGGCTCGCCCGTGTATCCCGGGGTTGTGCCCATCGAGCAGATGGGACCGAGCCAGCTTTGGTCCACCTACATCCGTCCCATGGGCGCCGGCGCCGTGGCTGCCTCCGGACTCATCACGCTCCTCAAGACGATCCCGACCATCACCAGCGCCCTTGCGGCGGGGTTCAGCAACCTGCGCCAGGACGACGGCGCGGCGTCAAGGACGGTTCGCACCGAAAATGACCTCTCGATGAAGACCGTGGTGCTGGGATCGCTGCTGATCGTCGTGATGACCTTCCTGTTCCTGCAATTCAAGCCTGTGCCCGGAGCCTACACCGGCGTCCTGCCCAATCTTGCCGCATCTGTGCTGGTGGTGATCTTCGGATTTCTCTTTGTCACCGTAAGCTCGCGGATCGTGGGACTGATCGGCAGCTCGGCCAATCCCATGTCGGGAATGGCGATTGCCACGCTCATGGCCACCTGCGCGGTTTTTCTGGCGCAAGGCTGGACGGCGCCGGCATTCGGAGCGCTCGCGATCACGATCGGCGGAGTGGTGGCAATTGCCGCGGCCAATGCGGGCGACACTTCGCAGGATTTGAAGACCGGCTACATTGTCGGATCGACGCCGTGGAAGCAGCAGGTGGCGCTGATGATCGGCGTGGTGATTTCGACCGTGGCCATCGGCTTCACGCTGAACCTGATGAACACGGGATTGCAGCAGTTCCGCGCAGCCCCGCGGGCGTGGAATCTTTCCATACCGCATCCGGGGGTCGCGGTTCAGAGCGATGTGAAACATCTGCCCGAACAGTTTCCGGTGCTGGGGCCAAACAACACTTCGACGGTTCACCACAAGAGCGAGTACGAGGTGCTGAACGCTCTCGGGTCGCCGGAGCTGGCCGACGGCAAGTATCTCTACTCGCCGGCGACGGGCCGCATCGAGGTGCAGTGGATCCAGGGGATCGGCAGCGAGAAGGCCGCCGCACCGCAAGCCCGGCTGATGGCCACGGTGATCAACGGCATCCTGAGCCGCAAGCTGCCGTGGGGGCTGGTGATGCTGGGCGTCTTCCTGGTGATCGGGGTTGAGCTGCTGGGCATTCGCTCGCTGTCGTTTGCTGTGGGAGCGTACCTGTCAATCGGGACAACCCTTGCGATCTTTTGCGGCGGAGCGGTGCGCTGGTTGGTGGACCAGGCCGTCAAGCGCGCGGGCGGCGACGCGGGCGAGTCGGAGAGCGAGATTTCACCAGGCTCACTCTATGCGTCGGGACTGATTGCCGCGGGCGGCATCGTGGGGTTGTTTGGCGTGGCGCTGAAGGGCTACGAGACCACGGCCGACAAGGGCGACATCCTCAACTTCCCGCATACCTTTCTCGATCACCAGTGGGTCTCGGTGCTGGCCTTTGCGATGCTGGCCTACTCGCTCTACTACTTTGCGCGCAGGCCTCTGAAAAAGTGAGCGTCGTTCGCTATTTGAGCCCTTCGACCAGTATCCAGATCGCGGCAATGAGAAGCGCGGCGAGAACCTCGATCAGGACCGCATACCGGAAGCCCCGCGCGAAACCATGCCGGTCGTCGGCAGGGGTGATCTCATCGCTCCTGAGGGAAGGAACGGCGTGCGGGGGTCCCGGCTGGACCGGCGCGACTGACTCTTCCAGGGAATGTCGAGGGGACACCGGTCCCTGCTGCGCCATGCGCACTCCTGCTGCTGCATCCAGACACTAGCCGAATTCAAGGGGAAAGAAAATATCTAACTTGGAACGGCAGATCGCTGGGAGCAAAGAACGGTAACGCGGAAAGCCTTCAGTTTCGATGCGGGCGGCAGGTCGCTCTTGCGCGATCGCACTGGCCCGGCTCCGGCTTTAGCGGAACAGGTGCAAAACCTGCCAGAGGCAGTAGAGGAATAACGCGGCACCGGCTTCGATCGCCAGCGCATACTGGACACCTCGGATGCAGCCCTCAGCATGCGGCGCTTGATCGTGGCTTTGGGCGTGGGGAAACTCGACGACGACCGCCTCGCGGGCGGGAACAAAGGATTCGACGGCTCGTACGGCCTGAAGGACGCCGGTTCCAGGGTGGAGAATGACTCTGCTGCTCACGGGATGGACTCCCCTCTTCCGTGACCTATCGGCATCGGCCCTGTACATTTCCAGTCATGGAGCCGTCCGAGTGACCCGGACTAGCTGATTTTGGGTCCAACCGGCCGAGAATGAAGTGATTTATATCACGCCGAACTGAAAATGTTTTCCGCTTTTCCCCACTCGGATGTGATTTCCATTCCCGGAAAAGCTGCGGACTCTCCCCGCGTCTATCGTTGCGAAACCTGCGCTGCATCCACGGACGAAGGCGTGCGTGCTAGACACGACGGCGTCAAGCAGGCAAGTCGGCGCGGCGCTTGCGGAAGACGACCTTCAGCTCCTGGCGCCAATGCTCGGCAAGCGCAACCAGCTCCCACTCGATCTGGGGAGCGAGGTAACGAAGGACGGTCTCGTTGGCCGGGTGAATGCGCAGAGCCGGCGCGATCAGCAGCAGGCGCGGCGCAAGCGGCGAAACCTCGACGCCCGCGAAGTATCCCTGGCGCTCGAAGGCCGAGAGCGGGCTGGTGCGGCTGGCGGCGGGCTGGCGGTCGGCATTCAGGGCCTGTACCCGAACCCAATAGTCGAGAGCCTGCAGCGGCAGGTGCAGATCCTCGTCGGCCTTCAGCTCGAGAACAGACAAGCGGCCCTGGCGATCGAGCGCCAGCAGATCGAGCATGCTGCGATCGCCGGTGGAAAGCGCGGGCACCTGGGAGTGAACAAGATCTCCGCGAAGACCGGGCAGAAGCTCGCCCAGACTCGCCCGCAGGCGCGATTCGAGCCAGCGTTCGGGTTGCAGGCGATAGAGGGCGTCGTTCTGGACGCCGTCGGGGTGACGGCTGGCGAACAACTGCGCGAGCAGACGCCGGCAAAGAGGCTCGTTGGCCTCGGTCAACGGAGTCTCGCCGGCGCCGGCGCCGAAGGTAATCTCGAAGACACGATCGAAGGAATGGGCCGCGTGGCCCTGGCGCACGCGGGCGAACTCCAGGCCGTGCAGAAGGAGGCTGACTTCACCGGCCGATTGCGCGCGGACCTCGACGCGGTTGCTCTCGCCGCCAGGCAAAAGGCTGAGCAGCTTCTCGATGCCGCTCCGGCAGCGCGCGAGCGCCGCGTCCCGATTGAAGGCGTGCACCAGGTGCGCGTCGAGATTGCCGATGTCGCGGAAGTCGACCGGCGCCAGTTCTTCGCTGCGCTCGTCGAGGGTGTAGAGCTGGAAATCAGCGGCGGCATGGTTTAGCCAGGCCATGCGTTCGGCCGTAGCGCGCCACGCACCGGCCGGCACCACGACCTTGAGACCGGCGAAATGGCGGCGGCTTTCGCAATGGTTGCGGCAGTAGTCGAGCCAGAGGATGCCGAGGGTGAGAACGCCGTCGACGGTGGCCGCCGCCTCGGCTGCGCTGACGCCGATCACCGCGTCGGCCGCCGTCCCGCGCAGCAGGCGTCCGCGCACGTAGGCGGGACCGAAGCTGTGCTCCAGGTCCATGGCCGAACGAAAGCCGTCGACCTTCGCGCCTGCAAAAGTGCGCGCGAGCACTCGCTCCAGCAGGCGCTGATAGGTGCGTCGCGCGGTGTCGCGGGTGGTAGGCGTGCGGCGATCGCTCGAAGGAACCAGTTCCAGCGATTGCGGCTTGGCCGCGCCCATGCGGCGCGTCACGAGACGAACCGAATGCGCGCGCTGCTGCACTTCAAGAACCGTGCGTACCAGGTTGCGCTCGTCGCTCCAGAGTTGCAGCAGGCATCGGCCGTGCGATTCGCTGACGGAGTAGTGAGCGTGGCGCAAATCGAAAAGAATTCGGCCGTCCTCAAGCACCGCTGCGGCCGGATGGGAGACGAGATAGTCCTCGATCTTCCTGGCAACCTGCTCCGGGAGTGCGGGAGTGCTTGCGCCCATGGAGAGTTTCACCAGCCGTTGCGGGCGCGGAGGGCGGTGATATGCGCGGTGTGATGGCGCGAGTGCCAATCGTAAATCGCCAGATTGGTTGCCAGCGTCATCTTTCCGCGCTCGGGATGGTTGAAGCCCTTTTGAAAGTCGGCTTCCTTCATGGATTGAAGCAGCGCGACCCATCGCTCGTGCAGCCCGGTCAGAAAGACCAGCGACGCTTCGACGGGCTCGCGGCTGTCGGCAAGCTCCGCCCAGGCGGCTTCGTCGTAGGCCTTGATCGTCGGCCAATCTTCCGTCAGCGCAAGCTTGAAGCGAACATACGAGTTGGCATGACTGTCGGCGATGTGGTGCACAAGCTGGCGCACCGTCCAGCCGCCTTCGCGATAGCGCGTGTTAAGTTGTGCATCATCGAGTCTGGAGACTGCGGCGCGAACCCGCTGGGGCAGTTCCTGCAGGGTTTGAATCTGCGCGGTGCGGGCCGATGGCGTGCTGGATGCTGGCGGTGAGAATTTCCCGATGGGATAGCGAAGCGCGTCAAGATCAGTCATGCCGCAAGTCTAACTGCCGGCCAGAACCGTCGGGCAGGACGGCCGTCACAAGCGTCAACTCAGAGGAACTTGTGCTTGTGCTTCAGGCCGTTGTGCTTGACCTCAGGGTTTATCGCATGGGCGGCCCTGGGATGGTGGGGCATTTTGTGTTTCTTGGCAAAAGCCGGCACGGCGGCAACCGCGAGCAAAAGAAAAGCAATGGCGACGAACTTCTTCATGGCCCGAATGTAGCACGATGTATGCATTTTCAATCGCAATTCCATCCCTTTGGCCGGCAAAGAGTAACGTAGCGAGGCGAAGCCTCGACAGCACTCTTTCAAGAACAGAATCTCTGTGCGGAGTCAGCCCGGCCGATCCCGTTCGTGCAGAGAACCGCCGCCGGCCAGCGCCTAGGTGCGACGGTGATGGTGATGGTGATGATGATGGTGGTGCGTGGTAGCTGCAAACACGGGACTGGCAAACAGCAACAGCAGCAAAACCCCGGCAAAAAGCTTCTTCATGATACGAAAAATGTAGCACGAAGTTCGCGAAGCAGATCGAGTCGATTGCAGGCTCGAACCATGACGACAACGTGAGGCGACGGAGCCCGCTTCAACCACTTCAGGCGTAAACTATAGCTACGATGACAAATCCGCTTCCTTCCCCGGCCAGCGGCCACAGGCGTTACTTTTTTGAGAAATTTGGGATCACCGAACGGCTCCTGGAGCGCTGCCTTGGCGAGGCTTTGTCGGCCGGCGGCGACTATGCCGACCTCTACTTCGAATCGGTCACTTCGACCTCTCTGGGCGTCGATGAGCAGATCGTGAAGTCGGCCAGCCAGGGCGCGAGCGCGGGATGCGGCGTGCGCGTGCTTTCGGGCGAGCGCACGGGTTATGCCTACACCGACAACCTTAGCCCCGAGCGGCTGCTGCATGCGGCGCGCACCGCCGCTCTGATCGCATCGGGCCCGGCCAAGCAGCCCGTGCAGGGATTCACCGAGACGAAGGCCGGCGATCTCTATCCGCTGCCGTTGGGCGGATTCGACCTGGACCTGGCTGCGCGCCTCGAGCTGATCTTGCGTGCCGATCGCGCCGCGCGTGCCTATGACTCGCGCGTCGTGCAGGTGAGAGCGGGTTACAGCGAAGAGCTGCGGCGAATCCTGATTGCCGCCTCCGACGGGGCTTTCGCGAGCGATACCCAGCCTTTGAGCCGGTTGAACGTGTTTGTGATTGCAAAGGACGGAGCGACGGCAACGCGGGGATCGGCAGGCGCCGGCGGCAGGCGCGGAATTGAACAATTCACCGGAACGAAAAGTCCGGAACACCTGGCGCAAGAGGCTGCGCGGGGAGCGATTCTGCAGCTTGGCGCGGTTCCCGCTCCGGCGGGCGACATGCAGGTGGTGCTGGGGCCCGGTTGGCCGGGGATCCTGCTGCACGAGGCCGTCGGCCACGGGCTGGAAGCCGACTTCAATCGCAAAGGGACGTCGGCCTTCACCGGACTCATTGGCCGGCCGGTCGCAAGCCCCAAGGTCACGGTGGTGGATAACGGCACGATGGCAGGACGGCGCGGCTCTCTCAATGTGGACGACGAAGGCTCGGCCACCCAGGAGACAGTGCTGATCGAGAACGGCGTGCTCAAGGGATATTTGACCGACAAGCTTTCGGCGCGCCTGACGGGCGCGGGCAACACGGGATCGGGCCGGCGCGAGAGTTACCAGTGCATCCCCATGCCGCGCATGACCAACACCTACATGCTGGCGGGCGACGATGCGCCCGAAGATATCCTGCGCTCCGTGAAGAAGGGCCTTTATGCTGTGAACTTCGGCGGGGGCCAGGTGGACATCACCAATGGCAAGTTTGTGTTTTCGGCCTCCGAAGCTTACCTGATCGAAGATGGCAAGATCACGGCGCCGGTGAAGGATGCGACCCTGATCGGCAATGGGCCCGAGGCGCTGAAGTATGTGTCGATGGTGGGCAACGACCTGAAGCTCGATGAGGGCATCGGCACATGCGGCAAAGATGGGCAGAGCGTGCCGGTAGGCGTGGGCATGCCCACCATCAAGCTGGACCGGATGACCGTGGGCGGGACGGGGCGGTAAGCGGCCGCAGAAAATTATCCAGCTGCGTCGTCCGCTCTTGCCTGGCGAATCTTTCGTAACGACTGGCATCGCCAACCATCTTTCTTCAGGCGCCACGCTAGGGTAAGAAGGGATAAGTGCCCGGGCAGAGACGATGATGCCGGTTCTTGAAAGATCCAGTGCCCCTCATCGACTGAGGGATGCGCTCTCGCTGCCCTACAACCGCAAAATGGCTGCGATTCTGGGCCTGCTGATGGTCGTCGATCTTTGGCTCGTGAACGCGGCGCACCTGACGGGCGCCAGGGTCTATCTCGACATCTGGCCCGAAATCCTGCTGCTGATCTTGTGCACGGCCTACGCTGTGTACCGGCCCCTGCCCCGAATCGTCGTATCGTGTGAGTTGATGTTCTGGGCGGCATTGCTCAACAACGCCCTGTCCCTTCTGATTCAGATTGCCGGCCGAAGCCCGGT
The DNA here is from genome assembly GCA_035508975.1 of Occallatibacter sp. Classification (GTDB taxonomy): domain Bacteria; phylum Acidobacteriota; class Terriglobia; order Terriglobales; family Acidobacteriaceae; genus Telmatobacter. Next base: position 225 of record DATJMC010000063.1, on the reverse strand, counting down.
GCCCCTGCTGGATCGAAAGCTCTTTGCAATCGACAGCGCCCTGCACTTCTCTACCGTTTACTTTGTTCACCTGGCCGCGCACGCGCCCGTGCTGCACCTCATCTTTCTGCTGTCGTATCCGGTGATTTGGCCGCTTGTGCTGGCCACGATTCTCTTTCTGCCGCCGCTCGGCCATCCCGAACAGGCGCGACGATTCGTTCTGGCCGCAACGATTGCCACGATTTT
>DATJMC010000062.1:0-3208 GCA_035508975.1 Occallatibacter sp. | reverse complement strand
CTGCGCGTGCGGAGTGCGGAAGATGAACTCCGGTGAACCGGTGGAGGTGATGAGAATGTCGGCTTCGTCAGCCCGGGCGTGGAGGTCGTCGAAGCGAATCACGTGGCCTTTGAATTTTTGCGCGAGGCTTAGAGCGCGGTCGTGGGTGCGATTGGAGATGAGGAGAGAGCCAGCGCCCTGCTGCATCAAGTGACGCGCGGCGAGTTCGCTCATCTTGCCGGCCCCAACCAGCAGCACGCGCTTGCCTTCGAGGGATCCGAAGATCTTGCGGGCGAGGTCAACGGCAACCGAGGCGATGGACACGGATGATGCACCGATCTGAGTCTCGGTACGAACTTTCTTGGCGGCCGAAAAGGCGCCCTGAAGGAGGCGCTCAAGATTCCCTCCGACGGCTCCAACCGAACGCGCCGCAGCGTAGGATTCCTTCACCTGGCCGAGGATCTGGGGTTCGCCAACCACCATGGAATCCAGACTGGCGGCGACGCGGAAGAGATGCAGAACCGCTTCTGACTCACGGTGCTGATAGAGATGTGGCTGGAGTGACTGGCTATCCACCGCAAAGCGCTCGTTCAGATAGCTGGCAAGCTCCGGCTCTCTGCCGTCATAGCAGACGAGCAACTCCACGCGGTTGCACGTAGAGAGAATCAGGCCCTCAACAATGCCGGGATGAGAGAGCAGGGCGCGAGTCTCGTCCGCGAGATCTTCCGACGCAATGGCAAGGCGCTCGCGGAGTTCAACCGGAGCGGTCTTGTGGTTGAGGCCTGTGAGCAGAATCTTCATGGGGCGCTGAACCTATGCACGGAACTGAGAAGGTTCGCAGCCCAGACGCAGAGCATGACCACGAAGACCGCCGAGGAGAGATAGACGGCGCGGCGACCCCGAAGTCCGGTGCTGCGGCGGACGAACAACATGGCGACGTAGAGTCCCCACATGACGAAGGACAGCCAGATTTTCGGGTCGGCAAAGTAGGCGGGGCCAACGCTTTCCTGGGCGATGATCGAACCGGCAAACAGACCGATGGTCATGCAGTGGAATCCGAGCACCAGTGTCTTCTGCGCGATCTGATCCATGGTGTCGAGCGGCGGCAGCCAGTCTAGAAAGCCGGGCGAGCGCTTGTTCTTGAGGCGCCGTTCCTGAATTAGATAGAGCAGGCTCGCCAAAAGACTGAAAATCAGCGCCGCGTAGGCGGCAAGGAGAGCCGTGATGTGCAGGAGCAGCCATCCGCTGCGAATGACGGGCGAACTAAAGGTGTGGCGATCAGGCCCCAGTGTGGGTACGACGACGAGCAGGAAGGCCAGAGGCAGAGCGAAAATGCCGAAGGAAAGGGTTCGATAGCGGAGGGCGATGACCAGGAAGACGGTTACTATGAGCAGGGCCAGGATCGATTGGACTTCGTGCATACCGACCGGCATCCAGCGATGGGCGAGCACCAGCATTTCCACCGCGGACACGACATGGAAAAGCCACGCCGCCACCGCAACAGGCAGACAAATGCGCCGCCAGAACGCCCGGTGGCCAAGGACGGCCCCAAACGCCGAAAGTGAGGCGATTCCATAGAGGATCGCCGCTATTCTTAGCCATAGCAGGTACATACGTGTGTCAGCAGTTAATCATCTAGTATAAGCTCTCGCTCGTGCGGCCCGGTGATCTCGGCCCCGTCAACAGACCCGATCAGGCGCGACTGATGGCGGTCGGCTACCGAAAAGCGGCAATCATTGTACGAACAAGACATCGCCGCAAATTTGACCCAGTGGCAACTGGATGGCAAGGGGTGCCCGCGAGTTATGTGCACTGCATCTCAAACCAAAGCGGGGTAACTGACCCCGAACACTGGAGAAATTATGGATTATCGCGTGAAACCGGGTGAAATTCAGGAAGATCAGGTGAGCTCGTACCTTGAGAGCCAATCTGCAAAATTGCCCTCAAGTTTCTACCTGGGAGCAGCACTGGCATCGATGGCGGCCTCGCTGGCTTTCAAGGCCGCAGGCAAAGAACACCTTGCCCTGTTTGTGGGCCAGTGGGCCGCGCCTTTTCTGATTATCGGAACTTACAACAAGATGGTGAAACAACACGGCAGCGACCAAGGGCAGCGCGCTGCGTCGAACGTTATCCACAGCGCAGCGGATTGATACATCTGCTTCAGAGGACAGGGACTACACGCCGGCATGCGCTTCACGGTATGCTGGCGTATTCCCGTGTCTGACACTTCCACACTCCAGGCCGATCTGGAACAGACTCCGCTCATGCGCCAATTCTGGGCGGCAAAGCGGCAACATCCCGATGCCCTCCTCTTCTTCCGGATGGGCGATTTCTACGAATTATTTTTCGAGGACGCAAAGGTCGCCGCACGCGAATTGCAGATCCAACTGACGGCTCGCGACAAAGAACGCGCGATTCCCATGTGCGGGGTGCCTTACCACGCTGCCGAGGGATACGTTTCGCGCCTGCTGCGCAAGGGATACCGGATCGCGATGTGCGATCAGATGGAAGATCCCAAGCTGACGAAGAAGATCGTGCGCCGCGAGGTGACGCGCGTGCTGACTCCGGGGACGGCAATCGACCCGACGCTCGGGTCGAGCGAAAACAACTATCTCGCCGCTCTTCACATCACGGAACATGCCATCGGGCTGGCGTATCTGGATTTGTCTACGGGGGATTTCCGAGCGACGGAGTTCGCGGGCGCGAATGCTGTACTTCAATGCGCAGACGAGCTCGCCAAGCTGGCGCCGAGCGAAGTGCTGTCGGCGGCCGGGAACACGCTGATCAACGAGGATCGGGAACTAGCGGCCGCATTTGATCGCGTGAAGACGCGGACACCGGTCGAGGATTGGGTTTTCGCGCGGGACTATGCCGTGCCGCTGCTCGAACGGCAGCTGGGGACTGCATCGTTGGACGGCTTCGGCTTTGCGCATCACGCCGCGGCGGCGACAGCGGCGGGCGTGATTGTCCACTACGTGCGGCAGACGCAGCAAAACGATGCCGGCCATGTGGATACCATTCGCTATTACGAGCGTAGCCGCCACATGCACCTGGACCAGGTGACGGTGCGCAATCTGGAGCTGCTGGAGCCTGTTTTTCATGAGATGGGCGCGGATGCGACGCTATTCCGAACGCTCGATTGCATGACGACCCCAATGGGCAAGCGGATGCTTCGCGCTTGCCTGTTGCGTCCCTTGCTGGATCGAGCTGCGATCGAAGAACGCTATGA
>DATJMC010000061.1:0-12136 GCA_035508975.1 Occallatibacter sp. | reverse complement strand
CAAGTGGCTGTCAATTCAACAACCTGATGTATTTTCAAAGCTTGCAGCCCAACGCCTTCCGGCGCACTCGCATCTACATCGGCACACCGTCATTCGCTGTATAGTGCACTTTGGCAAAATGTTGCCGCGCGTAATGAGAAGGCCCCCCTCACCGAGACTTGAGGTTAAACGCATGATTTCAATAAACGTTGTATGCGTGGCCGCAAATATGGTGGTTAGCCAGGCATTGCCCGTAAAGGAGTTTCCGTCCTTACACCAAGCGGCGGCTTGATTGCGGCACGCATTTCTTGGCCTTTCTCCCGACTCCGGGAGCTAGGCTCCGCTTCTCATTGGCGCGAGTCTCCGCCATCTCACCTTCGAACATGGATCGCCGATGTACATAGTGTGGACTCCCGGACCTGTCACCCCCGATCCGTAAATTACTCGCAGGTTGACGCCTAGATCGTCCTGGTATCGCAAGAGTAATCTCCGGATGGTCCACAACCTGACCAGAAGAATCGGCCCGGGCCCAGCAATCGCTCGATTGTTGTGTCGCCTAAGTCTTGGCTCTTCCGAACCAACGTGGGACCCGGTTCTTATATTGAAGATAGGAATCGCCGAATGCCGCTTCCAAATCGCGTTCCTCTCGCGGCACAAGATTCAAGATTGCGACCAGACACCAGAGCAACCATACGATGAGAACACTGATGCTGCCGAAAAAGATGGCCCATCCGAGCCAAATTGCCAGGTAAGCGATATAGATGGGATTACGGGTGAATCTGTAGGGGCCCCGCACGATAAGAAATGAGGGAGTCTGTATGACTCGTTCGGCGGGCCACCAATTCCACGCGAAGATCCAAATCAAGAGTGCGGTTGCGACGGTAATTGGGATCAGGCCGATCCGATTCCATCCACCCGGTGATAATCCCGCTGCCCATCCATGACGCGGCATCAAGGTGGAGATCGCCCACGGAAGCACTCCGTGCATCAGGGGAACCACGACGAGCCAAAAGGCTAAAGGAAGCCACCATCGTAAAAGCCGCATCCTCTACCTCTACCCCGTTGGATTGATCTTCCCAACACGATACGCCAAGGATGCTTCCCCAAATGCCATGCCAACCTAGGGAAAGTGATTTTTGCAACTTCCGAACGTGTCACCCCCGATCCGAAATTTCTCGCAGGTTAACGCCTAGATCGTCCTAGTATCGCAAGAGTAATCTCCGGTTAGCCCACGATACGGTCAGAACCCGTCCAACTAAGGCTCATGGAGCCAATTTGATCTAGAATTGCAACGATCATGTCCCTACGGATGTTGTGCTTCGTCATGCTGTTGCTGGTGTGCCGTAACGCGAATTCGCAGCTCCGTCCAATCGACCCGAACTGGATAAGGATCAGCCAACCGAAGGAGTGGATCAGCCCACCACGCGAACTCCACCTAAACGAGAAGACCGGAGTTGGCGAGATTATGGTCCTTTATCCATCGGGTGAGTACGGCTACGTTGCGTGTTATCTGATCCGGGGAAAAAATGGGCATTTGTCAATCTCTCGTGGGGATGGATTTGTCGTGAAGACAGGCACGTGGGAACGCAAAGACACAAGATTGTTGGTCACGTCCCGAACCGTGTATATGACGGTGGTCGTCGAAGGCAAACCTATTCCAAGCCAACCAGAAGTCGAGTCGTTTAGCGACTCAACCGCTGGAACAATACGCCGAGAGAAAGACCTCGCAGTATTCCGACATACTTCGACGTTTACTGATGTCAGATTCCTCGGAGATTTGATTGGTTGTGATCGACTCTACACTGATGGACATAAGCCGCTAGAGGGGCCTCAGCCGTGTATGCCAAAGGCCGCAGCTACCCCATGAACACTGGGAGGATGGCGATCACTCCCGGTTAACCCCCCACTCGTCAGTAACGAAACCGTCAATAGTTGAAGCCGCTGACGGGGCTACTCCTGGCTGCGGTTCCAGAACACTCCCAGCCGAGGCAGTTGGCCGCACCGGATCCAATTTTCAGTTTTGCTTGGTGCAGAACCTTCATCTCAGTCGCGAATAGCGTTGCGCCAGTCGCATTGAATTCTGCGAGTCCAAATTAGCGATGTTTCTTACAACACATCCTTCACCGACTCCGCCTGCTCATGCGCGTGATAGCTCGACCGCACCAGCGGGCCCGATTCCACGTGACGGAATCCCATCGCCAGCGCCTCGCGCTTCAGCTCCGCGAACTCCCGTGGCGTATACAGACGCGTCATCGGCAAATGATCCCGCGACGGACGCAGATACTGCCCGATGGTCAGAATGTCGCAGCCCACAGCCGCCAGATCCCGAAACACTGCAAGCAATTCGTGCGTCTCTTCGCCCAGCCCCACCATCACGCCCGACTTCGTCGCTCCCGCCGGGTTGATCTCCTTCGCCAGCCGCAGCAACTCCAAACTCCTCTCGTAGCGCGCTCCCGGCCGCACGACCCGGTACAGCCGCGGCACCGTCTCCGTGTTGTGGTTCAGCACTTCGGGCCGCGCCTCCACCACCACGCGAATCGCTTCTTCATTCCCCTGGAAATCCGGGATCAGCACTTCCACCCGGCACCCCGGCGCCTGCCTGCGAATCTCCTCGATCACCATCGCAAACGCCCGCGCCCCGCCCACCAGGTCATCGTCGCGATTTACGCTCGTGACCACTGCGTGCAACAGCCCCAACTGCGCCACAGCGTCCGCGACCCGGCGCGGCTCGTCAAAATCAATCGCCTCCGGCCGCCCCTTCGGCACCGCGCAAAATCCGCATCGCCGCGTGCACAGGTTGCCCAGCATCATAAAGGTGGCCGTCTTGTGGTGCCAGCACTCGCCGATGTTCGGGCATTGCGCGCTCTCGCACACCGTGTGCAGCCCCAGCGACCGCGCCAGCCGCTTCAGCTCGTGATAGTTTTCCCCCACCGGCGCTCGCGCCCGCAGCCACTCCGGTTTCGGCGCCGGCGTTCGCCGCGCCGCCTCAATCTGCACCAGTTCCATCGCATCCCCATTCTACGGCTCCCCGTCCCCTGCGCCCCAGGCGCCTTGATACACTTCTCCAAATCGCCTCGCGGAGGATCCATCGGTCATGCGGCTCTGGTTCGTTTCCTTGACGTTCGCCTGCGCGGCCGTCGCGGCGGCTCAACCTGCCCGTATTCCTCAACCAGTTCCTCCCTTTGCGCGCCTCCGCGCCGATTGGGCACGCAATCTCCACGAGAAGAAAATCGATGCCGCCGTCGCCGAGTACGCACCCGATGCCGAATTCATCCAGCCCAATGGCGATCGCGCCCGCGGACTGAGGGCCATCCGCGATCTGTACCAGACCATCACCGCCACCTTCGACAGCAGCATCACCTTCAGCTCGCAGCACACCGAAACCTCCGCGAACCTCGCCTATGACTCAGGAACCTATCGCGAATCCCTCATCGTCCGCGACTCCGGCAAGCCGCAGCTCTCCTCGGGAAGTTACCTCACCGTGTACCGCCGCGACCCCTCCGGCGCCTGGCTGATCGTCGAACAGGTATGGACCGGCTCCATTCAGTAAGCCACTTCCCGTCCGCACATCAACTCGCGCGCAAAAACTTCCCTGATCCGGTAATATGGGCAACGCCGTGAAGCCTCTTCTCCTCATATCCGTCGTTCTTCTCGCCGCCGGCCTCGGACTCCTCTTCGCCTACTGCCATGGCAGCACCGGCGTGACCTTCAGCGATTCACTCCCCGGCGCCTCCCTGCACATCGACATCACCACCACCGGCTGGCCGATGCTCGCTGGCCTCCCGCTCACCCTCCTCGGCGCTCTGCTTCTTGTCATTGCCTGGATCATGGCGCTCTTCAAGCGCGCTGCACCGAAGCTCAACGACGACGAACCACCCTTGCGCCGCCGCGAAGAACCCTTTCAGGAATAGCCGCGCCCCGCGTGATCGGCGACAAACGCTCCCGCCGCCTGTCCTGTCCCCGCGTTCCCGCTCCCTGCCCTCACTCGCCCTTTTTCGTTTCCGTCGCCGCCGCAGGCGCCGGCTTCAGGTATTTATCCCACCAGGCAAGCCACCGTTCATAGCGGTCGCGAATATAACTCGGCCGCGTGAATCCGTGAAACTGCCCCGGATACACAACTAACTCCGTCGGCCTACCCAGCGACTTCAACGCCTGGTACATCTGTTCTCCGCCCTGCAGCGGCACATTCATATCCGACGTGCCGCCCATGAATAACATCGGTGTATGTACCCGCTTATCCACCTCTAAGAACGGATAACTCATCTTGATATAGAGCTGCAGGTTCTTCCACGGCGGACCAAGCTCGTTGTCGTACTGCAAAATGTACTGGTCCGTTCCGTAAAACGACATCGGCGCCGCTACACCCGCTCCGCTGATGCCGCACTTGAAGCGATCGGTGCTCGCCACGGTGTAGTCCGTGAGAATCCCCCCATAGCTCCATCCCGTCACGCACAGCCGGTTCGGATCGGCCACTCCCATCGCGACTGCCTTGTCTACGCCCGCAAGCAGGTCCTGCACCTCGTAGTGGCCCCAATCCGCCGCGATTGCCTTCGCGTAGTCCTGCCCGCGGCCCGAGCTTCCCCGATAGTTCACATTCAGCTCGGCGTACCCCTTCGTCGCCAGCCACTGCCGCATGAAATCAAAGCTATGCTCATCCTGCCCATTCGGCCCGCCATGAATATAGAGAATCATCGGGACAGCTGTTCCATCCTTGAATCCCTCCGGCCGCGTCAGCAGCCCATGCACCTCCGTGCCGTCTTTGCTCTTGAACTCGATTCCCTCCGTCGGCACCAGGTTCAGCTCCGCCATCAGAGCGTCATTGTGCGTCGTCAGTTTGCGCAGCGCGCCGTTTTCGAGCGCATAGATCTCCGCGATGTCCGTATCGTCGCTGAACAGCACGGCCGTATGGCCCGCCGCGGCATCCCACGCCGTAATCGTTCCCGGCTTCGTCAGCAGCGGATGATCTCCGTCGCCCGGCATTTCCACTTCCGCCGGATACTGGTTGCGGTCATCGTTGACGAGATAACTCAACTTGCCGTCCGGCGCATAGATAGGCGATCGCACGCTCCTGTCTAACTTAGCTGCCGGATAACTCACCTTCCCGTCCAGTGTCACCACCGCCGGCTTCGCCTGCGAATACTCCAATAACTCGAGCTTCGCGCCTTCGGTGTACGCAATCGACTTCGAATCCGGCGACCACGCCAGCTGCCCTCCATCCGGCCCCTCCCACGTCGTCAGCTTGCGCGGCGTCGCACCCGCCTTCGCCTCCACCACAAACACATCGGTATTGTTGGTGCGATCCGGATCCGGTCCCTGGTTGCTGACGAACCCGATCCACTTTCCGTCCGGCGACCACTCCGCGTCGTTCTCATTCACATTCTTGCTGGTCGTCAGCTTCTCCGCCTTCTTCGTCGCAATGTCATAGAGGTAGAGCGAATTCCACGCGTCGTCGCGAATGTATCCCTGGATGTCCTGCTTGAAGTGGTACCGGTCGATCACGATCGGCTTGGGCGGCGCCGGTGGCTTGCCTTCCTCCGCGTCCGGCTCGTTCTTCGGCCGCATCGTCAGCAGCAGCTTCTTCGCATCAGGCGACCACGAGTATCCGCTGATCTCCCGATCCGTAATCCCCGTCAGCTGCTCGGCTTCGCCGCCCCGCCGGTCCATCACCCACACCTGGTCGCCCTTCACCGGCCCCGGCCGCGACGACAGAAAGCTGATGTACCGCCCATCCGGGCTGAACTTCGGCGACGACGCGCCTTCTTTGCCATAGGTCAGCTGCAGGTGCACCGAGCCATCCCATTTCACCATCCACAGATGGCTTTGCGTCTTGTCGTCCTTCGCGTCCACCTGGCTCACGGAGTAGATGACCCACTCCCCATCCGGCGACACAACCGGCGCGCTCACGCGCTCGATCTTCGCCAGGTCATCGAGCGTGATGTCGCGTTTCTTCGGCGCATCCGCGGCATGTGTCGCGGCCAGGTTGGCAAAAAGTGCAGCAAGGCAGGGAAGTGTTCGCAGGAGCTTGGGCAGCATGCGCCGAGGGTATCATCCCGGCTCTAGAGGTCGAAGGATTTTTGCGGATTGGCTTGCCATAAAATCGCTAGAACACATACATGACCATAGTTCGTCTCATCCGAATTCTCTGATGACCAATGGGAACGCATGGCCAGTGAGGAGCCGCGAACGAAGCGCAGAAAGTGATTCTCCTCCACGCGCACTGCGCGCTGTGGCTCGAACTGGCACCGGAGAAGTCTCGCTCAAGGCCCGCGCCCGCATCCGCAAGGTAGAAAGCTCCGGCGAGGCTCTTGCCCACTCGTGCATGTCCCTCTGGGAGATTGCCTGCAGACACGCTGGAAAACAGCTGGAGTCACCGCAGCTTCGAGCGCACCTCGGTCCGCACCAGATACAGAAAGAACACCAGGTTCAGCAGACCCTGAATCAGCGCCGCCGCCATCTTCTGCTCACCTAAAGCCCAGAAGTTGTAGCAGACCAGCAGAAACACCGCGGCCAGCGCCATCGCCCACGCCCAGCGCAGCAGCAGAATCAAACCCGCGCTCGCCGTGAAAAACGCTGCCGCAAGAAATAAAAACAGCACGGGATAATGCCCGCCCGCAACTCCAAGAATGATCACCCCCGCCAGCACCAGCAGGTAAAGACTGATTGCCAGCAGGCCCGGCAGCGCCATGATGGCGCGCCGCGGCGGATCTCCCAGCCCGCCATCTCCACCGGTTTTGCTCTTCACTTCCTGATCGCTCATAACGTGTGCAGATAGGCCAGCAGGTTCTGGAGCTGCTGATCGTCGAGCGATGTCGGCGGCATCTCCCCGCGTCCCCGCAAAATCACCGCCGTCAGCCGCTCATCGGTAGGCGGAGCACCCGAGGGCATCGCCTTGAGCTTAGTCAGCGCCTGCAGACCCGGCCCATGCAATCCCGACGTCGTCGTGGGGTAGTGACAACGCGCGCAATGCGCCTGGTACACCTGCGCGCCCTGCGCTTCTTCCGGCGTCCACTGCGACGACGGCTTCGACGGCGGCAACGGTTTGCAACCCGCCATCGCCAATGCAGCTCCTGTCGCGCAACACAGCAACGCGCCGCTGAATCCGTCTCTGCGCATGTGTCTTCATCATACTTCGCCATCCTCCGCTCTCCCGCATGGTAGATTTGCTCCACGAAAAGGATCGCCTCTGCCCTATGCGCCTAGCCCACTTCCTTGTCCTCGTCGCCGTGGCAACCACTTGCCTTGCACAAAACTCCCAGCGCACAACCATGACGCCTGTTAGCCCCGAGTCCGTCGGCTTTTCTTCTCAGCGCCTCGACAATCTGCACGCGCTCATCCAGGGCGAGATCGATCACAAGCAGCTCGCCGGCGCCATCACCCTCCTCGCCCGGCACGGCAAAATCGTCGACTACCGCACCTACGGCGTCCGCGACCTCGCCACCTCCGCGCCCATGACCAACGACACCATCTTTCGCGACTACTCCATGACCAAGCCGGTCACCGGCGTCGCCATGATGATCCTCTACGAAGAGGGCAAGTGGCTGCCCACCGACCCCATCGCCAAATACATCCCCGAGTTCGCGCACCTCAAGGTCTTCAATGGCGTCGACGCCGGCGGCAACATGATTCTCGTCGATCCCGACCACGCGCCCACCATGCGCGAGCTCATGTCCCACTCCGCCGGCTTCTCCTACGGCAGCGGCGCCACGCCCGTCGACGCGATGTACAAAGACCTCAAGCCCGTGCAATCGGCGAATCTCCAGGAGATGATCGACAAGCTCGCCAAAATTCCGCTCAACTATCAGCCGGGCAAAGGCTGGACTTATTCGCTCTCCATGGACATCGAGGGCTACATCGTCGAGAAACTCTCCGGCCAGTCGCTGCCCGACTTCATGCGCGACCACATCTTCACGCCCCTCGCCATGGCCGATGCGGACTTCTACGTGCCCGCAGCCAAGCGCGCGCGTTTCGCCACCGGCTATCACGCCGGTCCGCAAGGCGAGCTGATTCCCGACGCGACAACACCAGGCCCGCCCACCGACTACGCCACCATCCCGCCCGTTCCCTCCGGCGGCGGAGGCCTCGTCTCCACCGCGCAGGACTACTTCCGCTTCGCGCAGATGCTCGCCAACGGCGGCGAGCTCGACGGCACGCGCATTCTCGCGCCCTCCTCCGTCAAGCTCATGACCTCGAACCATCTGCCCAAAGAGATCCTCACCGGCCAATTCGGCATCGGCCAGCACATCATGCGCCCGGGCTTCGGCTACGGATTCAATTGCGCCGTGATCTTCGATCCCCCCGAGGCCAACCTGCCCGACGGCAAAGGCACCTTCTTCTGGGATGGCGCCGCCGGCACCTGGTTCTGGGTCGATCCCACCAACGACATCGTTTTCGTCGGCATGATCCAGCGCCGCGGCGGATCAGACAACCACGCGCTCGGCTATCGCACCCACGCCGTCGTCTACGGCGCTCTCGTCGACCCCTCCAAATGACATGCCGGCGCCCTGTTCCCCTCGTCTGAGAGCACGCGACATTTTTTACGTTTTAGACCGGAGACATGGTCTACAAGCCCCTTGCGGTGAGTGCAGCTCGGGTTGCGGGTTTTCGGCGGGCTTTGCCGGTCTCCCGGTGTATCCTCATCCCGTCATGAAAACCCGTCGCCTTTCACCCCTCTGCGCCTTGGTCGTTCTGGTTCTCTCCGCAGCCTTCCTCACCGCACAGGAGACCAAGCCCAAGCCCGAAGACACCGAGGTCTGGCAGCCAGAGCCCAAAGTCGTCACCCCCGGCGCCACATGCGGCCAACCCCCCTCCGACGCCATCCTCCTCTTCGACGGCAAAAACCAGGACGAATGGGTCTCCGCGCAGGACCACACCCCCGCGCGCTGGGATGTCCACGACGGCATCCTCACGGTCAGCAAAGCAAAGGGCGTCGGAAACATCGAAACCAAGCGCTCTTTCCGCGACTACCAGCTCCACGTCGAATGGCGCATCCCTGAAAACATCTCCGGCAGCGGCCAGGCCCGCGGCAATAGCGGCGTCTTCCTCGCCTCCACCGGCCCCAACGACGACGGCTACGAGTTGCAGGTCCTCGACTCGTACAACAACAAGACCTACGTCAACGGCATGGCCGGCAGTTTATACAAGCAGTCCATTCCCCTCGCCAACCCCATGCGTAAACCCGGTGACTGGAACGTCTACGACGTTGTCTGGACTGCACCCACATTCAACGACGACGGCTCCGTCAAAACACCCGCCTACGCGACCGTCTTCCTCAACGGCGTCCTCGTCGACAATCACTTTGAGCTGAAAGGCCAGACCCTCTACGTCGGCAAGCCCTTCTACAAGAAATACGATTCGGCTCCCATCAAGCTCCAGGCCCACGGCGACAAGAGCGAGCCCCTCAGCTTCCGCAACATCTGGGTCCGCGAACTGCCATAGCTCCTCAGGGCCGCTCCATCCCGTTCACTCTGGGTCTCCCAGGTCTCGCTTTTGAGGCCTGGGTTGAAATCGCCCCGTAAGCGCGATCCTTGCGCGGCGCAAGCGTGGAATCCGATCCCGGATCTTTGTCACTCGCCCCTGGCATCCCGACGAAGCTGCGCGTCAAGCTCGGCCAGTCGAAGCCTGCCCTGAACAAAGTCGAACCGGATCTGCAGTTGCCTGTCCGGCGCCCACGCCCATCCTTGGAATAAAGTAAAAACTGGCAGCGGAATCCCGGGCATCCTTTGAGACGACAATCCAAACCGGGCACCATCAACATCGGCGAGCATCCCGCATGCTCGATCAAGAAGAAACCGGAGGGCCCGCGAAGAAATCACCGGCTCCGGCGCATTGTGCCTCGTGGGCTGCTGACCCTCGCTCTGCTTTCTCTTTGTGCGCCGAGTCCCGCCCACTGCCAGCCAACTTACCAGGCCAATCTGGCTGCTGCCTCCAACCGCATCGCCAGCCAACAGCTTCCCGACGGCGCCATCCTCACCGACAGCACGTCCATCGATCCCTACTTCGCCAATTACGCTGCCATCGGCTGGCTCAACGACACCAGGGTAAACCGCATCCCAGCCGTCGAAGCGTGGATCAAGTGGTACATCGCTCACCTCAACTGGCCCGACTCCGAGGGCCTCCGCGGAACCGTTTACAACTACTCCTACGATCCCGCCACTCACGTCGAAACCTCGACCGGAGCCTACGATTCAGCCGACGCCAATGCCGCCACCTTCTTGCAGCTCGCCGACGCCCTCTGGAACACCAACGATCCCTCCGCGCAAGCCCTCATCAAAACCACCATCGGCGAGTACAACCTCAACCTCACCGGCAATGTCATCACCGGCCTGCAACAGCCGAATGGCCTGGTCAACGCCGCCCCCAACTATAAGGTTGAGTACCTGATGGACAACGCCGAAGATTGGGCCGGGCTCCAAGCCTTTGCCCATCTCGCTTCGCGCGTGTGGAACGACACCACCGCGCAAAACTGGTATCAAGCCCACGCCTCCGGCATTCAGAGCGCCATCCAGAGCGTTCTGTATATCCCAGCGACCAGGCTCTACTACCCCTACGCCGGATCGACTGCTCCAGACATGGCTACCTTCTACCCCGATGCCGTCGCGCAGCTCTGGCCCGGACTCGAGGGCGTCGTGACCCCGGCCCAGGCCAAAATCAGCTACGCAAACTTCCTCAACGCCTGGCCCGGCTGGACTGGCCTGTCGTTCGCCACTGAATCCAGCCCCTACCCCTGGTGCGCCATCTCTTACGCCGCCTACCTCGCCGGAGACACCCCCAGCATCAACAAATACATCGCGACCCTTCACGCAAAGCGCGTCCAATTGGACCCCGGCGAGGCCGGCTGGTTCATGCGAACCAACGCTGCCTTGGCCGCCCTCCACTAACCGCGCGGCCTGGCCAAAGGCCCCTTATTTCTCGCTTAGACATTCCGAACACCACATTTAGGCCCTGGGGGGCTAAATAGAATCTGCGCGGCTTAAGCCGTATAGATATGGATACCAACCACGAACCGGAACGCCCACCCCTCGCCTGCTACCTCGTCTACTTTGCCACCGGCGCAGCTCTTTCCATACTGTGTGCGTTAGCGGCTTTTCGCTGATTCTATGAAGCTTATGGACTTCTGAAGTTTGCAGGCAGAGACAAAAATCCTGCTGCTGAAGTGAGAAGAACAAAGAGAGCGGCCGGCAGCGGCGGCGACGAGGAGTGTCAAAAGACTCGATTCTTTGCTGCTCGGCTCAAAAATGGCCGCCCTGGGAAGCTGAGAGATGGTGAACAAAGCCCGCGGGGGCCATCCTGCGAAGACCCGGATACGAACTCCAATGGGGCAGCTTTGTTCGTTCTGACCTTTCAAGCTGCTCGTTGGCCAGTGACCACATACCATGGTGCCGCCGACGGCGGATGATCTGCCAAGACATGGACGTCAGCCAGATCGCCCGTCGTCACTTCTAGGAACCCCGCTGCACGCAGCAGTTCCGCGACTGGCGCGACGTTTTTCCAACGCATGGCGGGAAGCGATTCCCGCGTCCGGTCAGTGTAGTGTTTCTCGAAGAGTTCAAAACCCTCCTCGGGCCTGGACTGCGCGAACCAGAATCCATCGATGACCACAACACGACCCTTTGGCCGTAAGAGCTGAAGCCAGCTGGCGAGTGCAACCTCTGGCTGGCGCAGTGTCCATAGAAGGTGCCGGCAGACAATCACGTCCAGACTTTCTTCTGCGAACGGCGGCGCTACGGCATCGCCGTTCTGAAAGTTTGCCTTCAGGCCACGTTTATCAGCCTGCGTGCGGGCCTCGACAAGCATGGCCGGCGAAAGATCGAGACCAATGGCGCGGTGCCCTAGTTGGCTTGCGATCAGAGCTACGAAACCCGTACCTGTTCCAATATCGAGCACGTCAACCGGTGGTCTCGGTAGAAGTCTTCCGATCGCTCGAATCCATGCCTCATATTCGGGACTCTCCAGCTTGGGCACGTTGCTCGGATCCGAATTATAGAAAGGTGCGACAGTGCTCCAGAAGGTTGTGATACTTTCCTGCGTATCGCTATCTTTTGGAGGTGTAGGGGGAATGATCTTATTCGGATTTTTGAGATTCAAGGTCATGAGACTCATTGTCGCGACCCCCAAGTTCATAATCTTGTAGAAATGGGAGCTCGCGAGCAATCCATGC
>DATJMC010000060.1:0-27525 GCA_035508975.1 Occallatibacter sp. | reverse complement strand
CTCGCAATATGCGCCTCGCATCGAGACCGTCCAGATTCCCACCGACAAGATCCGCGACCTCATCGGGAAGGGTGGCGCCACCATTCGCGGTATCGTCGAGCAAACCGGCGCGAAGATTGACGTGGATGATTCCGGCAGAGTTAGCGTTGCCTCCAGTGACGCTGAAGGTCTCAAGAAGGCTCTCGCCATTATTAACGACATCACCGCCGTTCCTGAAATTGGCAAAACCTACCTCGGAAAGGTCGTCCGGCTCGCCGAGTTCGGCGCATTTGTTGAGCTCTTCCCGGGAACCGATGGCCTCCTCCACATCTCTGAAATTGCCGAGCATCGCGTCAAGGAAGTGAAGGACGAACTGCGCGAAGGCGATCAGGTGATGGTCAAGGTGCTCGCCATTGAAGGCAACCGGATCAAGCTGAGCCGCAAAGCCCTCATCAAAGAACAACGCGCCAAGCTCGCGCAATCTACGCCTTCGGGCGAACCGGAAGCCGGCGTTGCGGCTTCAGCCGCACCCGTGGCCGCGCCCTCAAAGCCCCGGCATGAATTCGACGAGCGCCAGCCGCAATCCAACCAGAGCACCATCCTGATCGAAGGCGGAGACGACTTTGACGAAGAGGAGGGCGAAGAGTTTGACGAGGAAAACGAGCCCAACTTCAACCGCGCCGAAGGAGCTCCCGTTGCCGTGGGGGGTGGGCCGTCAAACAGCGGTCCCCGGCCCTCCGGAGGCCCGGGCGGAAACAACAACCGCCGTCGCCGTCGTCGTCGCGGTGGCCGTGGAAGCGGCGGTCAAAACTAAGACCGCGCAACTCAGCCGCAAAGTTAAAAGGCCCTGCCGGAAGGCTTGGGCCTTTTAACTTTTTGTTGATCTCCCATCCCCTTCAGGCACTGAATCCCGAAGGAACGCGAAAGTCCGCACAAATGGGCTCGTTTGCCTGCGTTGAAACGATGGCGCGCGCCACTGGCTTCCGCCCTCCGCCTTTGGCAAAGTTCTTCTCGTCGTACATGCGTAGGTCTGCGGCGATGCACAGCGCTTCCATCGCCGTCGCGTCATCAGGAAAAACCGCGACACCAATGCTCGCACCCACCCAGATCGTGTTGCCTTCCAAAGTGAGTGGCTCGTTCAGCTGCTGAAGCAATGTCCGCGCAACCTCGTTCGCGGTCTCTGTGGTTGCCGTGTTCTCGAGGATCACTGAGAATTCGTCGCCGCCCGTGCGCGCCACCGTGTCGGACGTTCGTACGCGGGCCAGAAAGATGCCTCCCACTTGCTGCAGCAACAGGTCTCCCACATGGTGTCCAAGAGTGTCGTTCACCTGCTTGAATCGGTCGAGATCAACCACCAGCAGCGCCACTTTCGTGCTCGCCCGTCGCGCCCGCTCAAGCGCGCCCGACAGCCGATCTTGAAAAAGCCGGCGGTTGGGAAGACCGGTCAGCTCATCATGCAGGGCGAGATACTTGTTATGCTCCAGCTGGTCTTCGAGCAGAAGCAGAATCATGCCCACGGCAACAACATACTTCGGCAGATTCCACACCTCGCTTTCCAGATGCACGCTGGGAAAAAACGCCTCCGTGAAGGGCCCAACCACGAATACCGACGACCACGCGAAAAATCCCGCGATGGTGATGAACGCTCCAGCGGTCGAACGACGGTAAGTGAACCAGAAATGCAGCGCGCATCCGAGATACACCGTAAACAACACGCCGTTCAATGCAAGATCACCGCCGATATTCGGCTTGTGTTGAACGGCAAGCAGGAATGCGGAAAGTCCGAAGTAAAGAAAAACAATCACCCAGCGCAGCACATGGCGGATCTTTGACGGCGACATAATGGCGATGCACAAAGGCAGAATGCCAACTAGGATGGCCATCGGCGTAAGGGCAACGTCCGCCGCAGGACTCACGCCAAGAATGCAAACATAGATCGTACTGGTGGCCACGAGGCAAGCGAGCATCCATTTGCTCGAAAGCTCATCGCGGTACGGCACCGAGGCATACATGAAGAGCACGCCCGCGTTCACCAGCGCGACCAGGGCAATATCGCCCGCCAGCGTTCCCGGGATTCCCGGCAGCGGAGCAAAAATGAGCGCAGCAAAGTGCAGCGCGATCAGTTCCCACCCGATCAGCCAGAGCCTCGAGATGGTCGTCTGCCCCCGCCGGGCGACCGAAGCAAATGCGCAAGTGAGCAGCGCGACGGCGGCAACATCCGGAAGTTTGGTCCAGTCGAACACATGTACCTCGGGGCCCAAATTCGCCGCTGCGAATAGTTTAAGTTTGACTCCCCATCAGCCTGGTATAGCTCTTTCGTGCCACCTGTCTTGAAGAGGAAAACTTGCGTAATCCCCGTTATGCCGGGAGCACGTAATTGGTTGGGTGCTTTGCTCAGCAATTTCAGTAAAAGTAACGAAATCATGCACTAAACTCGCGGTGATGGCAGCAAGCCTCTATATCGTCGTCGAAGGCGAAGATCCGGGCTTCGACATCTTTGTCAACGGGCGCGCGTTAGCCCGCAACGAAGAGGCCCTCGACCGCCTGGCGGCGACCCTCGGAATCAAGCCCCTGCTCGATTTCTTCTCCGCGGATGAGAACTCAATGGCCCTGTTGCTCGAGCAGGGAAGCGGCGATCCCGAGTGGGCTCGCCATTTGCCCCAGCCCCAGTGGTATGCGGCTTCGAGCGGCTTGGCGACCATTCGCGGCTTCATTCACTTCCTGAATGCGCACCAAGCTGCGCTGGGCTCAGAGACGCCCTCCGTGCTGGCAGAGCTCAAGGAGTACGAGCGGGTTCTCGAAAGGACCGAGAACCACGGCCTGCGCTGGCACCTCGCCGCAAGTTGGCGGTGAGTGCCCCTCAACGGTCAATCGGCAAAAGCCTCCGCTTCCTTCACCGGGAATACGTTGCCCATGCGCTGAATCTGCGCACCCACTCCTTGCAGCTTCTGCTCGAATCGTTCGTAGCCGCGGTCCATGTGGTAGACACGATCGACAATCGTTTCCCCTTCGGCCATCAGCGCTGCAAGCACCAGCGACGCTGAAGCGCGCAGATCCGAACACATGACGGCTGCCGCCGACAGCTTCGTCGCTCCACGTACAGTCGCGATCCGCCCTTCCACCTTGATGTTTGCGCCCATCCGCACCAGCTCCTGCACGTGCATGAATCGGTTTTCAAAGATGTTTTCTTTCACCAGGCTCACTCCCTCAGCCTGCGTGGCCAGAGCCATGTACTGGGCCTGCATGTCGGTGGGGAATCCCGGATACTCCTCTGTCGAAATGTCCGCGGCTCGCAGCTGATCCCCGCCTCGTACCCGCACGGAACCGGGCGCAGGCAGTTCAACCGTAGCTCCAGTCTCCTCAAGCTTTGCAATCACTGCGCTCAGATGTTCCGGATTGCAATCGGCCACGGTGAGATCGCCCGCCGTCATCGCTCCCGCGACCAGAAACGTGCCTGCTTCGATGCGGTCGGGATTGATGCGGTAGTTGGTCGCATGCAGCCCCGTCACGCCTTGCACGCGGATGATGGAGGTGCCCGCTCCTTCGATCTGTGCGCCCATTGCGCTTAGCAAGGCGGCCAGATCCGTCACTTCCGGTTCGCGCGCGCAGTTTTCCATTACCGTTTCGCCCTCCGCGAGCACGGCGGCCATCAGCAGATCTTCTGTGCCCGTCACCGTAATCTTGTCGAAAACCAGGTGCGCGCCCTTCAGCCGATCGGTGCGCGCTTCGAGGTAACCGTGCTCCTGCACGATCTGCGCTCCCATCTTTTCGAGTCCATTGATGTGCAGATCGATGGGCCTGCCTCCAATCGCGCATCCGCCAGGCATGGCCACACGCGCGCGGCCCGCTCTTGCCACCAGCGGCCCCAGCACCAAAGAACTCGCCCGCATGGTCTTCACGATCTCGTACTTTGCCACAGGATCGGAGAGCGAGCGGCAGCAGATCGTGATGCTGCCGTCACTAGGCGAATTCACCTCGGCGCCCATCGAGGTCAGCAGACGCCGCTCCGTTGCAATGTCGCGCACCTGGGGAATGTTTTCGAGCGTGATGGGTTCATCGGTGAGGATCGCTGCAGCCATGCAGGGCAGCGCCGAGTTTTTGGCTCCCGAAACGCGAACCGTTCCAACCAGCGGGTTGCCCCCGCGAATCACGAATTTATCCATGATCGACCTTCAAGTTTCACTCTAAATCGGAGACTCTCCGGATTGGTGAGGAAGTACCTGTTCGATCAGTACCCCTTCCCGATTCTCTCGAAAAACTCTTATCCCGGCAGGTTTAAAGCCATGCGGCCCAGCCTGGTCCTGGTTTTCCCTTCTGACCCTCTGGCCAGGCTGGGCGAAACTCCTGAAGATTTGAACTCCCGAGCTTATTGAGGACGGTGCGGTTGATATCTCGGGATCTCCCCGCCGGCGGCGTCTCTATTCCGCATCTAACCCAGATATATGCGAGCTTCTAAGGTTCATCCCAACGTGGCGGCTTCCCCAGCCCAACTTCGAATCATCTTGATCTGCGACAACGAGGCACTCTGTGCATCGCGAGAGATGATTCTGCAACAGGAGGGGTTTGAAGTCGACTCCTTCTCGTCGTTCGAGAACCCCGACGTTTCGCTGCTGCGAGACGCGGACATGGCAATTCTTTGCGGTTCGTCTCAGGGCACGGATCTGTCGCCCCTTCGCGAAAGGTTTCGCCATTTCAATCCCGGGATTCGCATCTTGAACTTGAGTCTCCTGAGAAACCGCACGATCGAAGGGTACGGGGCTGCGATTTTTTTGAGAATCGTGAGAATATTCGCGGAAAGCACCCATTTCGGCGCGCGGACGCCCGCGCTGAGCGCCTGAAGAGGGAAGCGCATAAGAGTAAAGGCCCGGCGTGCTTTAGCCGGGCCCTCGTGCAATGGAATCTGAAGTGCTTAGAGTTCGAGGACGTTGTCTTCGATGGCGAGGCGTACATTGCCATCCGACTTGGCCAGTCGGCGCACAGCCTCGGGCTTGTCCACCTTCGCCTTCAGCATGACCAGTGCCACCGGCACGCTCCGGCCCGCGCTCTTGATCGTGTCCACAGCGGTGGCGCGATCGATTTTGCAGGCGCACATGAGGATGCGAATGCCCCGCTCCACCAGCTTCGAGTTCTGCATGTGCACGTTGACCATCAGGTTTTCGTACACATAGCCGAGCCGCGTCATGGCGCCGGTGGTGATCATGTTGAGGATCATCTTCTGGGCCGAGCCGGCCTTCATGCGCGTCGAGCCCGAAATCACCTCAGCGCCGACCTCCGCAATGATGGCGATGTCCGCTGCCGCTTCGAGAGGCGTTCCGTGATTACAGGTAACGGCGGCGGTACGCGCCCCGCGGGCTCGCGCATAGGCAACTGCCGCGACCACATAGGGCGTGCGCCCAGATGCAGAAAGCCCGACCACTACGTCTTTCCGGGTCGGGCGGCGGCGGGCGATATCGCGTTGTCCAAGTTCTTCCGAGTCTTCGTTGACCTCGACGGCTGAGGCGAGAGCTTTGGGTCCCCCGGCCATGATGTACTGCACTTGTCCGGGGGCTGTGGAATACGTTGGAGGACACTCCGAGGCGTCCAGCGCGGCAATTCTGCCGCTGGAGCCCGCCCCGATATAAATCAGCCGGCCGCCGTCCCGGAGGCTCCGAGCCACCTGGTCAATGACCTGCGCGATCTCGGGAATCGCCTTCTTGACCGCTCCGGCTACCTTCGCATCTTCGTGGTTGATAATGCGGGCGATTTCAAGGGCAGACTTGGTGTCAAAGCCTTGAGAGGCTTCGTTTTGACTCTCGGTGATCAGGTGCTCGAGCAACGAGGCTGGATCTAACTTCGCCTCTTCTTTTTTATGTGCTTCAGTAACTTCCTGCGTCGCGGTGCTGGTAAGCATCGAGTCGGTCCCCAGCTTTTTATTGTATCCCCGAAGGGCGCAAGGCCATAGGGAAATTAGTAATGCTCTAACTTCAGGAAATCAACCGATGGGTGATTGACGGGAGACAAAAATGGGGCGGGCCGCAATCCCAACGAGCTGCCATTTTTTATCCATTGAATTTCGAATGATCCGCGGGTCTGGAAGAGGCTTCCGCTTGTCCGGCAGCCGCCAGTCTGTCGCCTCGGGGCGCCCCCGGGGAAGACCTTCGCACAAGATCTATGAATCCAGGTTACAGCTGGACTGAAGACCGTTATGACCACATCGAAGGACTCTAAGTGAGAGCCGCACGAATCGCGTCATGAAATGCCGGCCTCACCTCTCGAATCAACTGGCTCTTGCGGTCGGGCCAGGTGCGGTTGGTCAGCAGCACAACGGCGATCGAAGCATCGAGATCGATCCATAAAGAGCAGCCACTGTACCCGAGATGCCCGACCGAGTGCGCTGCAAAAAACTGCCCGGCCGACGAACCCTTTGCTGACGGCGTGTCCCAGCCCAACGCGCGGGTGCTTCCGCTCGGCCCTTGTCGCTCGGCAAACGTCTCGATCGTCTCCGGTGAGAAAAGCCCGGCAGAGTCCCTGTGCAGCGAGGCGAGAATTGACGCCGCGAAACGAAGCAGGTCTGGCACATTCGAGAAGACTCCGGCATGACCGGCCACTCCCTTTAATCGCCAGGCGTTTTCATCCTGCACCTCGCCCTGGATGCGTCGTCCGCGGAGCGCAAGATCCTCCTCGGTGGGCGGAATGAAGGGCCGTGCCGCCGGTGGCGGATTGAATCCCGTCGCTGCAAGTTCGAGGGGCGTGAAGATCTCGCGGTGCGTCCACGTTGCCAGAGACTCGCGGAGCAGAACTTCGAGTGCCTTGCCCAGCAGGATGAATCCCGGATCGGAGTACTCGGCGCGCGCTCCAGGTTCGGCCTCAAGGGGAAGCTGCAGGCAGGCCCGCAGCAGGGCATCGGGTGTAGTGGCGTCGCGGAATAGCTCCGCGTAGCCGGGCAAGCCGGACGAGTGCGCCAGCAGATGCCGGATTTGCACGCGCCGCGCGCGCTGGCTCGATTCGCGACCCACCACAAAGCCCGGCAGCAGTTCGCCAAGCGGAGTCTCCAGATCGAGAACTCCGCGCTGGTAAAGCAGCATCGCGACTGCCGTAGTGGCCGCCACCTTGGTCAGGCTGGCAACGTCGAAAACCGTGTGCGGCTCCACAGGCGGCGCATCCGCTTCGTCGGTGAAATGGCCCCGCGCGTCTTCCAGCAAAACCTTGCCCTCGGCGAAAACCCCGAAGGCGCAGCCCGGAAAAGCACGCGTGGCAATCGCGTCCTCCAGCACCTTGCATGCCGGCGCGAAACGCTCATCCATTAAGTCGTGGGAGTCACTTGCCGCGATGGCTTCGGTCTTCATCATTGTCTTGCATCCTACCGCGAAATCCGCCGGCAGGGGAGTGATGCGCGATTTTGGCGAGGAGAAGAGGAATGGGCTACCCTTGAAGGCGAACCGTGCGTCTATTCCCTGAGGACCGACAGGATGCGTTTGCCTTGTGTTGGATTGGTGTTGGGTGTCTTATCGGGAGTCGCTGCCGGGCAGCTTAATGCGCAGACGCAGGCGCAACCCCAAACCGATCCAAACCCGCCCGCCCCGGCTGCGAGCGCTTTGCCCCAGGCCGCTCCTGCGGTGCCACCATCTGCCGCGCCCGCACCGCCGGCAAAGAAGACCTACACCGTGCCCGCGGGAACCAAGGTTCTGCTCCAGCTGCGAAGTTCGGTGAATACCAAGAGCGCCCGCCCGGGCGATGGCGTCTATCTCGCCTCCGCCTTTCCCGTCGTTGTCGGCAACCGGGTCATGATTCCTGCCGGAGTCTACGTCCAGGGTGTGGTCGACCGGGTTGAGCGCGCCGGGCGCGTCAAGGGCAGGGCGCAGCTCGATATGCACTTCACGTCAATCATCTTTCCCAACGGCACGGTCGTCGAGATTCCCGGCATGGTGAACAGTCTGCCCGGCGCCAAGAACCAGCAAGTGAAAGATGACGGCGAGGGCACCATCCAGCAGGACGGCGATAAGGGCCGAAACGCCGGCAAAACCGGGGAAATCGCAATCCCCACCGGCGGAACGATCGGCTCGATCGGCGGCCTCGGTTCAGGCCACCCCATCGCCGGCGGCGTGGCCGGCGTCGGTGCGGGTCTGGCCGCAATGGGACTGGTCTCCTTGTTTACTCGCGGCGCCGATGTCAATATTGAAAGTGGAACGCAGGTCGAGATGGTTTTGCAGCGGCCGCTGTTTCTTGAAGAAGAGAACCTGGCTGGAGTCGGCGCGCCCGGCAGCGCTCCCAACCTCGTTCCCGCTGCCAACCAGCCTCGGCCCATCGACAAACCTAACCGTGTGCACGTCCTTTGCCCCCCGGGAGGGCTTGGTTGTGAATGAGATCAAAAAGTTGAGAAGAGACTGAAAACAGATGGAGCCACCTGTACAAGATTCCCACCCCTTGGATCTGCCAGCCCCGACCTATGCCGAGACCATGAATACCTTAGAGGCTGCGCGAGCATCCTCAGCAAAACACAGCAACGTTGGCCTTTGGCTGCGCGATCTCCTCATCTCCGCCGGTATCTCCGTTTTGATCATTACCTTCCTCTATCAGCCGGTTCGCGTGGAAGGCACCAGTATGCTTCCCCGCCTCGAAGATCACGATCGACTCTTCATCAACAAGTTTGTCTACCACATCGAATCGATTCAGCGCGGCGATGTGGTTGTCTTCCACTATCCCCGTGATCCCGAGAAGAGCTACATCAAGCGTGTCATCGGCCTTCCCGGCGACCGCATCTGGATCGACCGCGGCGTCGTATGGGTCAACGGCGTGCCGCTCCACGAGAACTATGTTCCCCAGCGCTACCGCGACACCCGCTCGATGGCCGAAATGGTGATTCCCGACGACAGCTACTTCATGATGGGCGATCATCGCTCCATCTCCTCCGACAGCCGCGAGTTTGGCCCGGTGGAACGCGACCTGATCTATGGCAAGGCGGTCTTCGTGTATTGGCCTGCCAAGGATGCCGGCGTCGTGCGCTAAAGACCGCG
Source organism: Occallatibacter sp. (assembly GCA_035508975.1). Lineage (GTDB taxonomy): Bacteria > Acidobacteriota > Terriglobia > Terriglobales > Acidobacteriaceae > Telmatobacter. Next base: position 18,553 of record DATJMC010000060.1, on the reverse strand, counting down.
ATGAAACTCAAGTTCGAACAGCCAGCCTACCCAATCACCACCCCACAGCCCGCTCAACCACACCCATAGCGAATCAGGGCTGGGCACCTCAGCTTCCAAGAAAGAATGGTCGGGTCGGACGAAAGAAAGTCCGGTCGCGATGCGGGACAATGGTTCCATGAGGACATCGCGGTCCGCCATTCTTGCGTGTCTCTTGTTGTCGTTCAACTTGACGCGGGCCGCTGCAGAAGCGCGCGGGGCTATCGCCAACAACGATGTCCAGATCTCTTTTCATGCCGGGCAGTCTGCCCCCCGGCTCGACCTCATAAAGTTTCCCTCCTCGGCCGAGTTGCGAAACCGTTCGGAAGACCACTTGCCTGCAACCATCGAGATCGGCACTCATTCAGTACCGGTTCTGTGGCAACTCAAGTCCTGCCGGCGCGAGGCCGACGGGCATCGGTTAGTAGTGACGTATGAATCGCCACACCCGCATTTGAAGCTCCGCTGGGTATGGGAAACGCGCGTAAACTTCGGAGCGGCGGAGCACTTCATTACGATCGAGAATCTCACCGGCCAGGAACTGTGGCTGCCGCTCGTCGATTCGCTTCAGCTTCAACTCGACTACTCGGCCGACCGAAAAGTCGACCACTTTTACGTCGAGAAGGGAGCCGACACACCCTCCTCGGAGGGTACACATCTTCGTTCAGTCGTAGATGGATACGAATGGACCGGTAAATCCTCAACCTATGCCTTTCCAAGGCCGGGAGAGGCGCGCGAAATCATTCCGGCTGAGTTTGTATTCGATCACGATGGATCTCAGGCAGGATGGTATGCCGGTATCGAATTCAGCGGGAGGACTCGCATCTTCCTCAGACGGCGTGACGGTGAGGTAAGCACCGTGCTGGGTCTCGATCCCGAACCAGGCCCCTTCCGCACGCGCGTTGGACCGGGCGAAACGTTTAAAACTCCCACCGCTTTTCTCGGCGTGTTTTCCGGCGGCCCCGACGGCGCAGCGAATCAATTACGCCCCTGGGTAAGAGCGGCGCTTGGCAATCCGATGACGTGGAAAGATCCACAGTACCCACTCACAGTCAACAACAGCTGGGGAAGCGGGATGGAGGTGAACGAGGCTCTCGCCTTGCGGATGGTCGCCGATTCGCGCGAGCTCGGTTTGGAGATGTTCCATCTCGATGCGGGCTGGTTCCGGGAAGTCGGAGACTGGTCCGCGGATCCGAAGAAGTTCCCGCGCGGGCTTGCGCCCATCGCCGATGCAGCCCACAAGGTTGGCCTCCGTTTTGGACTCTGGGTTGACTGGACGCAGGCGGGTTTGAGCGCGAGGCCGGGCGCATTCAATGTTCACGATCCGAGGGTCAAGGACTGGCTGATCACCGATCTGCCACCCGGTTGGAAGCCCGAGGAATTCAAGGGACAGACGATGGATCTCGGCGTGCCCGCTGTCAGGGACGCACTCACACGCGAGCTTCAGCGAATCATCGGGGAGAATCACCTCGATATGCTCGAACATGACGGCTATCTTGTCGCGCAGGGCTGCGTCCGTGACGATCACCCCCATGCGCCCCCCGATCGAAGCACGATGAAGATCATGCACGATGGGCCATCGGACTTCGTGGTCGCTTCCAATTCCACCGATGTCAGCTATCACGCCGTCAATGCCTACTACGGCATCTACGAGCAAACCCGACGCGAACACCCGGGCCTTCTTTTTGAGATCTGCAATGATGGCGGGCGAATGGTCGATTTCGGATCGGCCGCTCACGGCGATTACTTCTCCATCACCGATACTTACGATCCTCTTTCCAATCGGCGTGCCTTCTACGACGCCAGCTATATGCTCCCCGCGGCGATGCTGGAGAGTTACGTTGAGAAATGGCCAACCCCCGAACCTGAAAACTTTCTGTACATGTTGCGCAGCGGGATGATGGGATGGGTAACCATCATGACCGATACAAACGCCTGGTCAACCGATCAGCACCAGACCGCGCGTAAGGCCATTGCTCTGTACAAAGAGAAGCTCCGGCCGCTGATTCGCGATGCCCAGCTCTTTCACATTTCCCCGCGCCCTGACGGTATCCATTGGGACGGCATGGAGTTCTGGGATCCCCATCGGGGAAAGGGCGTAATCTACGCCTTTCGCGGCTCAGATCCCGGCGAGCCGTACCATTCCTTCCCGCTCCAAGGCTTGACTCCGACGCAATTCTACAGAGTCTCATTCGAAGACAAGACCGCTCCAGACTCTCAGCTTTCAGGCGCCGACTTGATGCGCAACGGCCTGAAACTGCACTTGCAGCGCCCGTTGAGCTCAGAATGCGTCTTTCTCGAAGAGGTCCGGCGCAGAAGATAAACGCTGATTTGTTGTTTTGACGACGCGCACGGTTGTACAGACCTCCTCGGCCAGCCGCGACCCGCTGCGGCGCCGGCTCGCGGGCAGACGCGCTGGCCTCGACTCCAGCACGCCAAAGGGCCCAGAAACACGCATGCAATCAGCACGGCTACAAAGGGTGGCGTGTTCTCCGAGCGGGAGCTCAATCCGCTATCTTTGTTTGGCGGCATGCGACGAGAATGATTCATTGCGGATTCTTCTCTGCGGATTTGTTGGCCACCCTGCCGTCCCATCAAGGAAGAGCGCCTTGCGGCAACGGCCGCACTTCCACTGTGGATTTCGTGTCTGTTTCCAGCTCTCGGAATGCCCCGGAAAAACTGATACAGTAAATGAGGTCACCCGGTCATCAATCGCTGTGGCCAGATCGGAGTCGAACATCGTGGCTCACCTCTTCAGCAATGTCTCGGCAATTTCTGGATCGCTCAGAAGCGGGCGCTGATAATAAAGAGGATAGCGCACTTTGACGCAAACCGATTGAATCCACTCCTCGGAGCGGCAATGCAGGCACTCCTTGCGCTCGAAGACGGGCGCATCTTCTCCGGCCTTGGCCATGGGGCCTCAAGCGAATGCCAGGGCGAGGTAGTTTTCAATACTTCCCTAACCGGTTACCAGGAAATCGCCACCGATCCTTCCTACGCCGGCCAGATCGTCGTTCTCACCAATCCCCAGATTGGCAATTACGGAACCAACCACGCCGACAACGAAGCCGCCCGCCCGTTTATCGAAGGGCTCATCGTGCGCGAGTTCTCCGCGATCAGTTCCAACTGGCGCTCCGAGCAAGTCACCGACGAATACATGGAGCGCTATGCCGTTCCGGTATTGGCAGAGATCGATACGCGCGCGCTGGTTCGCCACCTCCGTACGCATGGAGTGATGCGCGGGGTGATTTCGACCAACGTTTCCGATCCCGATGCTCTTGTTGAAAGAGCCAGAAACATCCGCAAAATGGACGGGACGGATCTCGCCCGCGTGGTCTCTACCAAGTCGATCTACCATTTCGACTCCGAGGACAGCCGCAATCAGAGTGCTGATCCCCTCCTGCCCAGTGCTCGCGTCCAAAACGAGAAACAGCGGGAGCTGCACGTGGTGGCCTTCGACTTCGGCATCAAGCAGAACATTCTGCGCATGCTTACCCGCGAAGGCTGCAAGGTCACGGTCGTTCCGGCAGAGACAACAGCGAGCGACGTCCTTGCACTCAAACCGGACGGCGTCTTTCTGTCCAACGGCCCGGGCGATCCCGAGCCGGTGGACTACGCGGTGAAGGCGATTCGCGACATGATGGGCCGAGTGCCGGTGTTTGGCATCTGTCTCGGCCACCAGCTCTGCGGCCTCGCCCTTGGCGGCCGCACCTACAAACTGAAATTCGGCCATCACGGCGGCAATCATCCGGTGCGCAACAATCTCACCGGCAAGGTCGAAATCACCGCACACAATCACAACTTCGCTGTCGACCCCGATTCGATCAACGCCAACGATGTCGAGCTGACCCATGTCGACCTGAACGATCAGACGCTCGAGGGCCTGCGTCACAAGACGATGCCCCTCTTCAGCGTGCAGTATCACCCCGAGGCCGCGCCCGGACCACACGATTCCCACTACCTCTTCCGCGACTTCCGCAATCTCATGGAGGAGTGGAAGGGATGACGCTGCCGGTGCGCGAATTTGCAGATCATGGCAGCGGAGCTTTTTGGCTCCGCTGTTTTTTGGAACAAAGTCACTTCCCGGCACGACGGAAGCCGCGCCCTTTCAAAGCCGCGCCGCGCCCCGTACTGGCACAAAGTCATGAGACCCGCCCATGCGGAGCGTGCGCGAAAGCAATGCCAGGTGATGAATCATCCTTTCGGACCATCAGCCACCTCTGCAGAACAATTCCCCTGACACATTTCCTTGAGCGAGTAGAAAAGAACAATGCCACGCAGAAATGACATCCAAAAGATCCTCGTGATCGGCTCAGGACCGATCGTCATCGGCCAGTCGGCCGAGTTCGACTACTCCGGCACCCAGGCCTGCAAAGCCCTCAAGCAGGAAGGCTACGAGGTCGTGCTCGTCAACTCGAATCCGGCCACCATTATGACCGATCCCGAACTTGCCGATCGCACCTACATTGAGCCGCTCACGCGCGAGTACGTCGAAGAGATTCTTCGCATCGAGTCGGCGCTACTCCAGGAGACTGCTTCCCCGCAGGGCGCGGGAAAATTCGCACTCCTTCCCACCGTCGGCGGACAAACCGCCCTCAACCTCGCCGTCGACCTCGCCGATGCCGGAATCCTTGACCGCTACAACGTCGAACTCATCGGCGCCAAGCTCGAGGCCATCAAAAAGGCCGAAGACCGCCTGCTCTTCAAAGACGCAATGATCCGCATCGGCCTCGAGGTTTCGAAATCCGCGCTGGTCAACAATCTTCGCGACGGCCTTGATTTCGCCGGCAAGATCGGTTTCCCGGTGCTCATCCGCCCCAGCTTCACGCTCGGCGGCTCCGGCGGCGGCATCGCCTATAACCGCGAAGAGCTGATGGAAATCCTCGCCCGCGGCCTCGACCTTTCGCCCGTGCACGAGTGCCTTATCGAGGAGAGTGTGCTCGGCTGGAAAGAATACGAGCTCGAGGTGATGCGCGATCTCGCTGACAACGTCATCATCATTTGCTCGATTGAGAACTTCGACCCCATGGGCGTGCACACCGGCGACTCCATCACCGTCGCGCCGGCCCAGACCCTCACCGATCGCGAATACCAGCGGATGCGCGATGCAGCCATCGCCGTCATGCGTGAGATCGGCGTGGAGACTGGCGGATCCAATGTGCAGTTTGCCGTCAATCCCCTCGACGGGCGCATGACCGTCATCGAGATGAATCCGCGCGTCTCGCGATCGTCGGCCCTGGCATCGAAGGCCACCGGCTTCCCGATCGCCAAGATCGCTGCAAAGCTCGCCGTCGGCTACACCCTCGACGAGATACCCAACGACATCACCCGCAAAACACCCGCCTGCTTCGAGCCCACCATCGACTACGTGGTCGTCAAGATTCCCAAGTGGCAGTTTGAAAAATTCCCCGGAGCCGACGACACCCTCGGCCCCCAAATGAAGTCCGTGGGCGAAGTGATGGCCATCGGCCGCACCTTCAAAGAAGCCCTCATGAAAGCATGGCGCGCGCTTGAAACCGGCAAGAAGACGGGAACCGAGATTCTGGATCCGCGCCGCCTGACGCAGATGCTGGTCACGCCGCGGCCCGAGCGCCTGGGCTACATTCGCTTCGCCTTCGAACGCGGCATGAGCGTGCGCGAAGTCGCCCGCTACACCGGTATGGATCCATGGTTCCTGTATCAGATCCGCGAGATCACGCTGGCGCAGATGTCGCTGGCCCAGACTTCCCCTGGGGAGATGAGCGCAGAAGCGCTGCGCCGCCTCAAGCGCCTCGGACTCAGCGATGAGCGCATCGCCACCGAGTGGAAGCTCGAAGGTCATGACGGCGTGAAGCAGGTGAGGGAACTGCGCGAGAAGAATGGCATCCGCCCGGTCTTCAAACTAGTCGATACCTGCGCGGCAGAATTTGAATCAACGACACCCTACCTTTATTCGACATATGACGAAGAAGACGAGGCCCCGCCGACCGGCAAGCAGAAAATCATCATTCTCGGGTCGGGACCGAATCGCATCGGGCAGGGAATTGAATTCGACTACTGCTGCTGCCACGCATCCTTCGCCCTGAAGGAAGACGGCTACGAGACCATCATGGTCAACTGCAATCCAGAAACCGTCTCTACCGACTACGACACCAGCGACCGCCTCTACTTCGAGCCGCTTGTCCTCGAAGATGTGCTCGCCGTCTATAACCACGAAGCGCAGGCCGGCGCCAGGATCGGCATGATCGTGCAGTTCGGCGGGCAGACACCCCTGAACCTCGCCCAGCGTCTGCGTTCTGCCGGCGTCCCCATCATCGGCACATCACCCGAATCCATCGATCTCGCCGAGGACCGCAAGCGCTTCGGCAGGCTGCTCGAGGAACTGGAAATCCCGCAGCCTGCGGGCGGAACAGCGACCAGCGTCGACGAAGCTCTCGCTGTCGCCGAGCGCGTCGGCTATCCGGTGCTGGTGCGCCCCAGCTATGTGCTCGGCGGCCGTGCCATGGTGATCGCTTACGATGCCGCCTCGGTCGCGCAATACATGCGCGAAGCCGTGGAGTACTCGCAGGAACGCCCCGTGCTCGTCGATCACTTTCTTGAGGCCGCCGTCGAAGTCGACATCGACGCCCTCTGCGACTCCGAAGACGTCATCATCGCCGGCATCATGCAGCACATCGAAGAGGCCGGTATTCACTCTGGCGACAGCTCGTGCGTGCTTCCCGCGGTAAGCATTCGCAATGACACGCTGAACACCCTGCGCAGCTACACGCGCAAGCTCGCTCTGGCGTTGAAGGTCATCGGGTTGGTCAATCTGCAGTTCGCGATTCAACGCGACGCCGAAGGCAACGACCGCGTCTACGTCATCGAAGTCAACCCCCGTGCCTCGCGAACCGTGCCTTACGTCTCAAAGGCCACCGGCATTCCCCTGGCAAAGATTGCCTCGCGCCTCATGACCGGCCGCAAGCTGCGCGACCTCTTGCCCGAGCAACTCGCCGGCGGTGCCGATCTCGAAACCGGCGACCACTTCTACGTGAAATCTCCAGTCTTCCCCTGGTCCAAGTTCGCGGGGGTAGACACCGTCCTCGGCCCGGAGATGAAGTCGACGGGCGAGGTCATGGGCGTGGCTGCCGGCTTTGGCGAAGCCTTCGCCAAGGCCCAGCTCTCGGCGGGGCAGGTGCTGCCCACGACCGGCACCGTCTTCTTCAGCGTCAACGACCACGACAAGCCGGCGGTCATCGACCTCGCGCGGCGGTATGTGCATCTCGGCTTCCGCCTGGTGGCGACCGAGGGAACTGCAAATGTCCTGGAGCATGCCGGGCTTACGGTAGAGCGTGTCTTCAAGGTGAAAGAGGGAAGGCCGAACGTCGTCGACCTCATCAAGGGCGAGCGCATTCAGCTCATCATCAACACGCCGCGCGGGCAGGAGACGCTCTTCGACGAGAAGGCGATCCGCCGCGCCGCCGTGCTTGCCCGTGTTCCCACCATCACCACCATGGCCGCCGCCCAAGCCGCCGTGGAGGGAATCGCCGCGATTCAGCGCCGTCAGATCTCCGTCTACGCGTTGCAGGCTCTTCATGCGGCGAGCGGCGTGACAACAGCGTGACCGGCGTAGCCGCACGCCTCCATCACCTGCGGGCTCTACAATGGAGTCATGCTGATCGAAGGCGTCTTCGCCGCAATAACTACGCCCTTCTACTCCGACGAGCGGCTCTATCTCCGCAAGCTTGAAGCCAATGTCGCGCATTATTCGCGCAGCCTGCTGGCGGGAATGGTCGTGCTTGGATCGACCGGCGAGGCTGCCACGCTCAACGACGAAGAAACGCGGCAAGTGCTGCGCACGGCGATCGGCGCGGCTGCGCCTGAGAAGGTTCTCATCGCAGGCGTGGGACGCGAAAGCGCCAAGACCACCCTCGAGCTTGCTGAGCTGGCAGCGCAGTGCAACTACGATGCGGTCCTCGTGCGCACGCCCACGTACTACCTTCCGCAGATGTCGCGTGAGGCAGCTCGCAATTACTTCTGCACAATCGCCGATCGATCGCCGCTGCCGGTTCTGCTCTACAACATACCCAAGTTCGTTCCTTACCAGATCCCGGTGGATCTGGTGGCTGAACTTGCCCAGCATCCCAACATCATCGGTATCAAGGACTCGACAGGCAGCATGGAGCGCCTTCGCGCTTTGATCGAGGCAACGCGCAAGGCCCCGAAGAGATCTGTCACTGTAACGCCGATCTTTGAAGCCGTCACGGCACGCATGCTGAAGCCGGCAGTTTCTGAAGCGGAGTCCGGATCCTTTGTCTCCGTTGACAATCTCGCCGCCGGCACAGCCGTTGCGGTTGCACCGCCGCCACAGGCCATCAAGACGCGCAGCAGGGAAGTCGGATTCCAGGTCCTCACCGGCGCGAGCGGCACCGTGTTGGATGTCCTGGAAGCGGGCGCTTCGGGTGCGATCCTCGGCTTCGGGGCCTGTGCGCCGCAAGCCTGCTACGAGATTTACTTTGCGTGGAAGGAACGCGATCGGAATCTTGCCGCCGAAAAGCAGCAGCGTATCGCCCGGCCCGCTCAGCGCATCACCGGTGAACTCGGAATCAGCGGCATAAAGCATGCGTGCGACTTCAACGGCTTCTACGGGGGCAAACCTCGTTTGCCGCAGGTACAGCTCTCAGCGGAGCAGAAGCGCGAGATCGAGACACTCCTCGCAGAAATTCGAAACTGACGCGGGCACCCTCAAAAGTCGTGCGGATGGTCCAGGAATGTCATGGCAGCGGTCTCGACCTGCGGCGTGACCTGGGAAGCTGCCCCGTCCGCTGCCTCCGTCTTCGCGCGCACCTTGGCCACCACCTGCCAATTATCTTTGTGCGGCCGGTCGGCGATCCACGGCGGAAGCGGCATGCACAGATAGCCTCCCAGCGCCTCGGCGTATCCCTCATAGAGCTGCCGCAAATCCTGGAGCCTTTGAAACGATTGCGCGTCGCGGCAGACACTCACCCCGCTCTGGCAGAGCATATCTGACAGCTCCTCATAACGATGCGGCGGGAGCCGGTCGGAGGCCGTGGCCTTCGGTTTCAGCGAAAATATCTGCGCCAGATCCACCACCGCGTGCCGAGCCATGGCGAAGGTTAGTTGCGCCTGGCGCGCCTCATGCCCGCGCACGCCGGCAATTAGCAGGGCAGAAGCATCGAGGATCGAGGTCAGCGCGCTGATCCAACTTTGATTGGTGTGCTGCGACCGGAAGTAGCAAAGCAGCGGATAGGAGATATGGCTCTCCAGCAGTTCCGCGGACCAGCGTTCCCACTCCACCAGGAGCAACGACAGAGCCTGCTCCGCGCCGGTGAAGGAATGCCTCCTCAGAAGCTCGGCCGCCGTCGGAGGCGAGCCGGCACGCGCGTCGAGCAGCGAGATGCTCACCTCGCGGCGCGAGAATGCCCCGTAGAGAACCGGAAAATATCCCATCACCAGCGCGAGCAACCCCAGGCCCGTGCCGGCTTCGAGGATCGTCAGCCCTCGCGCCCAGTTGTTCTTGGGCGTCACGTCCCCAAGCCCCAGGGTGAATAGCGTCGTTCCGCTCACGTAAAGGTCTGAGCGGACTCCCGGATGCACCAGCGAGTCATTGAACGGGCTGCCCAGCGAGTAGAAGATGAGCGCATAGCCCAGCACTAACCCCGCTGCCCACACCATCAGCAGCAAAATGAGCGACAGCGGCCCATAGTAACTGAAAAATGACTCGCGTTTCCGCGGATCGTGAAGGCGGTCGGCGACGAAAATCCACGGTTGCCACGTGAGGATGTAAAACATCCGCGTAATGCGAAAGCGCCCCGTAGCGCGGCGCGGCAGGATAATTGTCTTGAACGCGTCGATCAGCACCGCGATCAGGCTGACAATTCCAAGGATGAGGATCAAAATTCGCATAGAGATTTGCGCGGCCGGGCCGGACCTTCCTGGCCTCGCCCATTCCTTGTATCCTAGCCGAAGCAGGGGCGGCACCTGTGAATGACCTTGGTAAAGCGCTGCTCGGCATCGGCCTTCTCTTCACCGTCGCGGGCGCATTGCTTCTGCTCGCGGCCAGGTTCGGTCTGCCTCTCGGCCGATTGCCCGGCGATCTCAGCTATCGCGGAAAAAACGTCTCCGTCTTTTTCCCCCTCGGCACTTCGATCCTCATCAGCGTGCTGTTGACCTTGATCCTCTATCTTTTCTCGCGCTTTCGCCATTAGGTTCTTTTGATTTTGTCATCGGGCTCGGGCCCTTCAGGAACTCAACCGGTCGGCTCATTTCAACCGCATTTCACACCGTTGCGATATGCTTATTCCTCCTGAGCGCAGATCAGAATCGAGAAACCAGAATTCCCATGAAACCCTCCCCACCGTCCCTGAATCAATGCAGATAAGAGCATTCTTGAGAGGAGCCTAAATGCCGACAGCTGTACGAAAGAACGGAAAAAACCCCGGCGCCGCGTCCCTGACCAAATCCTCAGCCTGGAAGGCGCTGCAGACCCATTCCAAGCAGATCGCATCGCAGCACCTGCGCGACCTTTTTGCCCAGGACCCGGGGCGGGGAACGCGCATGACCGCCGAGGGGGTGGGGCTCTTTCTTGATTATTCGAAGAATCGTGTGACGGACGAAACCCTTCAGTTGCTCATCAAACTGGCTGAAGAGTCAGGCCTGCGCGAGCGCACCGAAGCCATGTTCCGCGGCGACAAAATCAACGTGACGGAGAAGCGCGCGGTGCTGCACATCGCCCTGCGCGCGCCCAAAGGCCAGAAGATTCTCGTCGACGGCGAAGACGTCGTTCCCGGTGTCCACGAAGTCCTCGACAAGATGACCGCATTCTCCAATCGCGTTCGCAGCGGCGAATGGAAAGGGCATACCGGCAAGCGCATTCGCAACGTGGTCAACATCGGCATCGGAGGGTCGGACCTCGGCCCGGTCATGGCCTATGAAGCCTTGCGCTACTACAGCGATCGGTCCATGACCTTCCGGTTCGTATCGAATATCGATGGAACCGACTTTGCCGAAGCGGTTCACGATCTTGATCCCGCCGAAACTCTCTTCATCGTTTCCTCCAAAACCTTCACCACCCTCGAGACCATGACTAACGCGCACACCGCGCGCGACTGGTCAGTCAAAGGCTTGGGAGGGGACGAATCGTCGGTTGCCAGGCACTTTGTTGCGGTGTCGACGAATGCCGCCGAAGTGTCGAAATTCGGAATCGACACCGCGAACATGTTCGGCTTCTGGGATTGGGTCGGCGGACGATACTCGATGGATTCGGCCATCGGTCTCTCCACCATGCTTGCCATCGGCCCTGACAATTTCCAGGCCATGCTTCGCGGTTTCCACGCAATGGATGAACACTTCCGTACAACGCCGTTCGGCAAAAATCTGCCCGTTCTTCTGGGTCTGCTGGGGATCTGGTACACGGACTTTTTCGACGCCCAGACCGTGGCCGTCTTGCCCTACGAGCAATACCTCAAGCGCTTTTCGGCGTACCTGCAGCAGCTCACGATGGAAAGCAATGGAAAGCACGTCACGCTGGAGGGCGACCAGGTCGCGGTTTCAACCGGTCCAATCTACTGGGGCGAGCCGGGAACCAACGGCCAGCATTCCTTCTACCAGCTCATTCATCAGGGAACGCATCTTATCCCTTGTGACTTTATCGCGTTTTCAAAAACCCTCAATCAACTGGGCCGCCACCACGACATGCTGATCGCCAACGTTTTTGCCCAGGCTGAAGCCCTGGCCTTTGGGAAAACCCCCGAGCAGGTGAAGAGCGAAGGCACTCCCGAATGGCTCGTGCCCCACCGTGTCTTCGAAGGAAATCGCCCCTCGAACACAATCTTCGCCGACAAGCTCACGCCCGAGGTTCTGGGCAAGCTGGTGGCTCTCTACGAGCACAGCGTTTTCACGCAGGGCACTATCTGGAACATCAATTCGTTCGATCAGTGGGGCGTCGAACTCGGCAAAGCCCTTGCCCAACGCATCATTCCTGAGCTCGAAAGCAAGACCGAGCCCGCGCTCCATCACGATAGCTCGACCAACAGCCTCATCGAGCGCTATCGCAAATCCAAGGAGGTCGCGTGATCCCACGCGGATACAGCCAACCCCTGTATGTTCTTCCATTCGATCACCGCGGCTCGTTTGAAACCAAGATGTTCGGGTGGCATGAGCCCCTGAGCGCGGAGCAGACCGCCAAGATCGCCGCCGCCAAGCGAGTCATTTACGACGGCTTCAAAGAAGCAGTTGCCGCCGGAGTCGCAAAACAAAAAGCGGGAATCCTTGTCGACGAACAGTTCGGCGCTGCCATCCTGCGCGACGCCGCTGCCGAGGGATACCACATTGCCTGTCCGGCTGAAAAAAGCGGCCAGGAAGAATTCGACTTCGAATATGGGCCGGACTTCGCCAGCCACATCGAGGCGTTTCACCCGACGTTCTGCAAGGTTCTGGTTCGTTACAACCCTGAGGGCGACAGGGAACTGAACCGCATCCAGGCGGGTCGCCTCCGCCAGCTTTCAGATTACCTTCAATCTGCGAATCGAAGCCTCTTCATGTTTGAGCTCCTCGTCCCCGCCGAGAAAGCCCAGCTCGAAAAACTCAAAGGCGACAAAAAGGCTTACGACGACCAGTTCAGGCCGCGCCTCATGGTCGAAGCTATCCGCGAACTCCAGGACGCGGGCGTCGAGGCAGACGTGTGGAAGATTGAAGGCCTCGACCGGCACCAGGACTGCGAGAACATCGTCCAGATTGCACGGCGAGATGGCAGACACAATGTCGGCTGCATCATTCTTGGCCGCGGCGAAAACGAGCAGAAGGTGCGCGAGTGGCTCGGCATCGCCGCCGCAGTTAACGGCTTCATCGGCTTCGCCGTCGGACGCACCGATTTCTGGGATCCCCTGGTTGCCTGGCGCGACGGGAAAGAGTCGCGAGAAGCCGCCGTCTCCGCCATTGCAAAGCACTACCGCGAGTTCGTCGACATCTTTGAGCACGCCCGGGCCGAAGCGAAAAGCGCCTAGCCTGCGTGTCAAAATGATTCCCGGCTTTCCGGGCTCATCTCGACAGGAAAGGGAAGTCGGCTTTGGCGCTCTACCGCCGAGGAGCCCGGATTCCGCTCTTCGCGATAGAATCCTAGGAATTGACTCGATCAGCGCATTCGTACGTTCTGAACTGCGCGGAAATTCCGGATGCGCCCGATGACAACAATCCTTGAACGACCGGTCCGATCCCTCGCGAGCGCTCTGCTCGCCCTGGCTTCGGCGCAAATCGTCCCCGTTGCGATACCGCAGGCCAACCCTGCCGCACAGACCGCCCCGGCAACACCTGCCGCTCCCAACTTCAAAACAACCACACGGGAAATCGTGCTGGATGTGGTCGTGACCAGGAGCAACGGCGACCCGGTGGCTGGCTTGGGCAAGCAGGACTTCTCAGTCGAAGAGGACGGCACAACCCAGACGATCGATTTTTTTGAGGAGCATGCGCCCGGCGCTCCCGCCAACGAAGCAACTCCGCAGATGCCGCCGATGCCCGCCGGCGCGGTGACAAATGTTCCTCCCGCCCGCGTCGAGGATGCCGTGAATGTTCTGCTGCTGGATAGCCTGAATACACAACCGCAGGACCAGCCCTACGTTCACAAGCAGATCCTCGCGTTTCTCCGCAAAATGAGGCCGGGCACGCGCGTCGCGATTTTCACGCTGGGAACAAAGCTGCATTATGTGCAGGGATTCACGACCGACAGCTCGGTGCTGCTGCGCGCGCTGGACCAGAGCGGCCTGGGACCCGAACGAAACGGCCAGACCCGCAGTGATGCGGCCGATGACGCAGCCCAGGTCTCGGCATTGCGGATGATGCAGGCGGGGGGATCCGGAATTGCAGCCCTGGAAAGCGCGCAGGCCGAGGCACGCAATGCCGAACTCGGCGCCCATGCCGCCATGACCTTTGAAGCGCTTTCCTACCTGGCGCACTATCTCTCCGGCGTGCCAGGGCGCAAGAACCTGCTATGGTTTTCCAGCGAATTCCCGGTGGTCATTTTTCCCTCGCCCGAAGAAAGCAGGAGCATCGAAAAGAGTCCATCATTGCGCGGGTCGATGGAGCGGATCAAGGAGACCGCAGACTTGTTCACCCGCGCGCAGATCTCGATCTACCCGATCGGCGCACAGGGCATGATGATGGAACACGTGATGGAAGCCGACAACGCGGGGCCAGGATCCTCCACGGGAGGGGGGCGCATGCGAACCGCGGGCAACACTCCGATGCAAGCCTTTAACCAGGAAGCCGGAACACGAGCGCGGGAAGTCGCTGCGATGGAGCAGTTGGCTGCGTCGACAGGCGGCAAGGCCTTCTACAACACCAACGACTTGAACGGCGCAATGGAAAGTGCCATGACCGACGGCGCGCACTACTACACAATCGCCTACGCACCCAGCGACAAGACCATGGACGGCAAGTTCCGGCGGATCGACGTGAAGGTGAACAACGCGAAGTACAAGCTGGCCTATCGCCGCGGGTACAATGCGGAGGAGACTCCGGCAATGGATCCGCGCGCGGGCGTGAACCCTCTGGTTTCGCTGCTGGATTACGGTCTGCCTGGAGCCACCGGCGTGCTCTACGGCGTCTCAGCCATCCCCGGCCCCACCGAAGAAGCCACCGCGTCGAACATCGCTGGACAGAACACCGCGCTACGAGGCAAGTTGACGCACTATCGCGTCGCCTTCACGATTCGAACCGGCGATGTCGAGTTGCAGGACAATGCGCAGGGCATGCGCAACGGACAACTGCTGATTGGCATAAAAGTCTACGACCATGACGGCAGGGTATTGAATTGGCTGGGCGGCGCGGAGTCGCTCCAGGTAAAAGACGCTGACTACGCAGCTCTGATGAAAGACGGAATCCGCGCGGCGATGACAATCGACGTGCCGGCGAATGTCTCCGGGCGCCTCGTCACGGCGGTCTATGACTGGAACTCAGGCCGTGCCGGGACGCTCGAAGTTCCGATCGGTGGAGACAGCGGCAGATGAGCTCTCGATGCGCTCTTCTTCACGTCCCCGGGCGCTTCTTCGAAGAATGGATGCTTTGACCGCGATCAGCCTTAAGAAATCGTCCGGCAGAGCCATCAACTCCCGCACTGCCGGACGGCCCAATTAGAAACAGCTTGTGGTCGAGAACTGGCCCGAGAGGCTCAGATCGACGTTGCGCCAGGTATAGGTGTAGCCGGCGACTGCAGGCTCTTCACCCGAAATGCCGAGAACCAGCTGGTCGTCCACGGCATTTGCCGTGGTTGCTTGAGCCGTCCAGGTCCCAAGCACCGCGCCGCCCGGCCCGTCCGCGCAAACCGTAATGTAGTCTGTGGTCGCACCGGCATAGTTGTTGACCTGCATGTTGACTCGATAGGCGGTATTCGGCGTGTAGGCAAGCGTGGTCTGGCTGGCGCAACCCGGCCCAGCTTTGGTTTCAAAGCAGATTTTTCCGTTCCCCAGAGGACTGAAGTGAACCGCTGCAAAGTCCAATTCTGCGTCCTTCGAGAAGATTCCGCCAACTGCACCGCAGTCGACCCCGGTTGCCGGACAGTCTGACTCAACGGTATATCCGATCGTGATCGATTGAGGCGTCATCTCCACGCCGGTTTGAACCGATCCGCAACTGGTGCCGGTTCCACTTGTCGTGCACGAGAGATTCACAGGGCTTGTCCCCGTGATTTGCGCACCGTTGAAGATGGTTGGTGTCACCGGCAGCTGGCTCGTCGGTCCTGAATTCGTAATCGTCAGATTCGGGCCTGCCTGCGCAAGAGTCGGCGTATCGCTGAATGTGCCGGAGAATGTTGAGTTCGTCAGGCAGCTTACCGTGGGCGCAGAACCCGCCGTGCAGGCGCTGAAGTCGATCAGGTAATCCAGCGTCTTGACAGGGTTCGGATTCCCGCCAAAGGCAGCCATCGAGTAGAAGCTTGGGTAGTCGGATGTCGTTCCTGTCCACGTCGGTTGCGCGTAGGACGTCTGGTTCAGACCCACGGAAAACGCACTGTTCGTGCCGGAGAGAATATCGGGCGTGCTGTAGGGACTGGAGATTCCCGTAGGCAGGCTCGACAGGATCGTCGCTTGCAGCACCGCATCGGAGCCGCTGAGCAATCCGGCAGGACCGGTGCAGGTCGAGCAGCTGGCCACCGTGTCGGTCGCGTTCCCGGTGTCGTAGTAAATCGGAGTGGACGACGGGTGCAATTCAACCAGTTCGTCGGCAATTGCGTAAGCCGGCGAACTCAACCCTGCGAAGTTCCAGGTCGCGGTCACCGACGTCGCGCCTCCCGCCGCGCTCAGGATGTACCAGCAGTCCAGCGAATTCACCGTGCCAAGACCGTCGATATAGTTCACAACTTGGTTGGGACAGTGCGTCCAGGCGCTGTCGCCGCTCGCTGCGACAAAGTTCTCCGCAAGCGCGCTTCCCGTTCCCGAGTACTGCGCTGCAGACCACAGCACCAGCAGATTCCCCGCCGTGGTCGAAGTGATTGCATCCGCGCACGGGCTCGATGTGCAGCTGCTCGTTGTGTGTTGCACCATCGTGAATGTCGTCGTCGGAGCGCTTGCCGGAACCGAGAAGCTGTAAGAGTTCGAGGTGGTGTTGCCGGTCCCAGGATTGATGACCGTCACCGTCCACGTTCCCGGCATATTCTGATCGTTGAATCCAGTATCCGTGATCTGGTTGGCGCTGACGAAGTTCGTGGCATTGCCCGCGTGGGTATTGCCCGACGGATCTTTGTACGTCGCTGTCGCCCCGCTCTGGAAGTTGCTGCCGTTGATGGTCAACGTCTGCGCGCTGCTTGACGCGGCGGGATTCGTGGGAGAGATGCTCGTGATCGCCGGTGCTGGAACGCTCGTCGTCACCGTGAAGCTGAAGGTGTTCGAGTTCACGCTGCCAGGATTGGTGACCGTCACCGTCCACGTGCCGGCGGTGTTGAAGTCGTCAAACCCGTAATCGATAAGCTGGCTAGCGCTCACGAACGTCGTGGCATGGCCGGTGTAGGCATTGCCCGACGGATCTTTGTAAGTCGCCGTCGCCCCCGTCTGGAAGTTGCTCCCATTAATCGTCAGTGTCTGCGGATTGTTCTCGGCCGTCGGACTGCTCGGGGACACGCCCGAGATTGCCGGAGCGGGAACCACAACCGTGAAGCTGAAGCTGTTCGAACTCACGCTGCCGGGGTTAATGACCGTCACCGTCCAGGTGCCCGCAAGGCTGCCGTCATTAAAGGCGCTATCGACGATCTGGCTGCTGCTCACGAATGTGATGGCATCGCCCGTGTGCGTAGTTCCCGAGGGATCCTTATACGTCGCTGTCGCCCCGCTCTGGAAGTTGCTGCCGTTGATGGTCAGCGTCTGCGCGCTGCTCAACGCGAGAGGCGTGGTCGGAGAGACGCTCGTGATCGATGGAGCGGGGGGAGGCACACTGGCGACAACCGTGAAGCTGAAGGTGTTCGAGTTCACGCTGCCGGGATTAATGACTGTCACCGTCCACTTGCCCGCGAGGTTGAGGTCATTGAACGAAGGGTTCGTGATCTGGCTGGCGCTGACAAATGTCGTGGCATCGCCTGCGTGGGTGGCGCCCGATGGATCTGTATAGGTCGTCGTCGCCCCGCTCTGGAAGTTGCTGCCGTTGATGGTCAGCGTCTGCGCACCGCTCATGGCTGTCGGGCTGCTCGGTGAAACGCTGCTGATCACCGGGGCAGGCGCAGCCGTCACGGTGAAGCTGAAAGCACTCGAGCTGAGATTGCCGGGATTGATAACCGTCACCGTCCACGAGCCCGCGAGATTGCCGTCATTGAACGCGGGATCCGTGATCTGGCTGGCGCTCACAAACGTGATGGCGTCGCCGGTATGTGCAGCGCCGGTGGGGTCGTGATAGGTCACTGTGGCTCCGGAGACAAACCCGCTGCCATTGATCGTCAGGGTCTGCGCGCTGTTCGACGCCGCGATACTGCTCGGAGACACACCGCTGACAGTCGGCGCTGTCGTCCCGCCCCCTTGATTCGTGCTTTTGTTGCCGGATGATCCGCATCCGGAGAGAGACAACCAGGAAACCATCAGAAGCGTGATGAAGGCAGACTGGGCAAGCTTCGCCCCTGTCACAAAAGCCGGGTGCTTGGAATGCATGGTTCTCCTCTTCCGCAAGAAATGCGGATGGTGCGGATCACAAATAGTTGGGAGGCGAATTTACACCTCGTATATATCTAGACCTCACCCACTATGCGGCTCATCCGCCGTCGAGGGGAATTCCTCTTTCGTATTACTGATCGAAACTCTGGTCACGCCCCTCATCGAACGTCTGGGGCATTGTCACCTACAAAATCGCCTGATCTGGTTCATTATCAGCGGATTTTCGATACTTTCCTCATCTGATTTCTCGCAAATTAAAACTTAAATTTCATCGCATTTGCCATTTGTTCAGTCCCAAAAAGGAACTTGACCTCAACCCGCACGCCTGCGCAGCGCAAATTCTTCGCCAAATTCTTGTCCGCAATGCGAATCAATCTGTCTTGGCAGGGCCGTTCGTTTCAAGAGCTCAAGGGACGTTTACCTTGATTCGAAGG